>QCCT01000045.1 GCA_003281165.1 Prochlorococcus sp. AG-347-M18 | reverse complement strand
GGTGGTTAATACATCTAATTTTCTAAATCCTCAGAGTGAAAAACATAAAATTATGGACACTTCTTTTGCTTACTTCGCTACTGGAAATGTTGCAATATCAAAAGAATTGATTTTAAGTGTCGGCTTGTTTGATTCTGCTTTTAGCCTTTATGGTTGGGAGGATTTAGAACTAGGAGAAAGATTAAAAAAAATAGGTACAAAATTAATTAAATGTCCAAATGCAGTAGGTTTTCATTGGCATCCACCATTTAATTGCGAACAAATTGAATCGTTAATAACTCAAGAAAAAGAAAGGGCAAAAATGGCTTTGGTGTTTTATAAGAAACATCCAAATTTAAGGGTTAGATTTATGATTCAATTAACTCCACTTCACAATTTACTTTGGCAAATTCTTTGTTTAGGGGGGCTAATCAGTGTTGATAGAATCCTTCCTTTACTAGGATTTCTTGTAAATGTAAGAAGAAATAGACTTGCACTTGAGATACTAAGGATTCCTCTAAATATGATTTACATTAAACAGTTAACTAAATCAAGATAAAAATACTTTTAGAAATACACATCACTTGCTACAATTATTGAAATTAAATCCACACATCTGACAGTTTCGGGTGATTTATTAACATAAATTCCCAGTTGGATGGAGGCTAACCCGAAACCTTTTTAAATTATGGCTGTTGTATCACTATCTGAAATGATGGAAGCTGGTGCTCATTTTGGGCATCAAACTAGACGTTGGAATCCCAAAATGTCTAAATATATATATTGCGCGAGAAATGGAGTTCATATCATTGATCTTGTAAAAACCGCCTTATGTATGAACAATGCATATAAATGGACAAGAAATGCAGCAAAAAGTGGAAAGCGTTTCTTATTTGTTGGAACAAAAAAGCAAGCATCAGATGTAGTCGCTCAGGAAGCTACTCGATGCGGTGCCGCATATGTAAATCAAAGATGGCTTGGAGGCATGTTGACTAATTGGACAACTATGAAGGCTAGGATTGAAAGATTAAAGGATTTAGAAAGAATGGAAAGTAGTGGTTCAATAGCAATAAGACCTAAAAAAGAAGCTGCAGTCTTAAGAAGAGAACTCGAAAGACTACAAAAATATTTGGGTGGACTTAAGGGTATGAGAAGATTACCAGATGTAGTTGTATTGGTTGACCAGAGAAGGGAATCTAATGCAGTACTAGAAGCTAGAAAATTAGACATCTCGCTGGTATCAATGTTGGATACAAACTGTGATCCAGATTTGTGTGAAGTTCCAATTCCTTGCAACGATGATGCAGTAAGATCTGTTCAACTTATTTTGGGAAGGCTTGCAGATGCTATAAATGAAGGCAGAAAGGGTTCTAATGCCTAAAAAAAATTAAATTCCAATTTAAAACTTACTAAATACTATTTTTTATTACTTCAATGGGAAACATTACAGCAAAACTTGTAAAAGATCTTAGAGATAAGACTGGTGCAGGAATGATGGATTGCAAAAAAGCACTTAACGAAACCGATGGAAATTTAGATAAAGCTTTGGAATGGTTAAGAAAGAAAGGCATAGCTAGTGCTGAAAAAAAATCAGGAAGGGTTGCGGCTGAAGGTTCTATTGGTAGTTATATTCACACAGGATCAAGAGTCGGAGTTTTGCTGGAATTAAATTGTGAAACTGATTTTGTTGCTAGAGGTGATATATTTCAATCTTTATTGAAGGATGTCTCAATGCAGGTAGCAGCTTGCCCAAATGTTGAATATGTCTCAGTTGATGAAATACCAAAAGATGTAGTTGAGAAAGAAAAGCAGATTGAAATGGGGAGAGATGATTTATCAGGAAAACCAGAACAAATTAAAGAAAAAATAGTTGAAGGTAGAATAGCGAAAAGACTTAATGAGCTAGTTTTGCTTTCACAACCTTACATTAAAGATAGTTCTCTTACTGTTGGGGATCTTATTACACAAGCAGCGGCAAAAATCGGAGAAAATATCAAAGTAAGACGCTTTACTAGATATACCCTGGGTGAAGGGATTGAAAAAAATCAGATGGACTTCGCTGAAGAGGTTGCATCAATGCAAACAAA
>QCCT01000044.1 GCA_003281165.1 Prochlorococcus sp. AG-347-M18 | reverse complement strand
AAGGAGCCCATGATGAAATTTCATCAAAAGATGTAGAAAATTCCATATCGATAAATTCAGGATTTTCGGTCATTTTCTGAAATCTTTTTTTTAAAAAAGAAATATTATCCTGACCAGACACAAAGCTAATATGAGGAATAAATTTTAGAAACTTCTTAATATCAATTTTCCCTGCTTCATACAATGAGGCCCATAAAGACATGGATGTTTCAAAAGAACGATTTATTGAGAGCGCTTTATCTATTTTTAGATTTCCTTTTTCATCTAAAGGGGTATAGTTTAATTCGCAATTAGCCGCATGTCCTGTACCTGCATTATTAAAAGCGCCAGTACTTTCACTTCCTGGAGCATTTAATTTTTCTAGAATAAGAAACTTTATATCTGGTAAAACCTCTGAAATTAGGAGGGCTAAAGTACTACTCATTATCCCTGCTCCTACTAAGACTGCATCAAAGTAGCTATTGTCATTAGTGGGATTTTTAGATGAAGTCACAACAGAAAATTATCTTTTTTGCAATTAATCAGATTTCTTTCTAGGCTTATTATAAAGTTAATCCAAAATTATGAGTACTGAAACACTCTCGCTGACAAACGAAAATGTAGAAAAAGTCCTTGACGAGCTAAGACCTTTTTTAATTTCTGATGGAGGTAATGTAGAGATTGCAGAAATAGATGGACCAATTGTCAAAGTCAGACTTCAAGGAGCATGTGGTAGTTGCCCAAGTAGTACTATGACTCTCAAAATGGGTATTGAAAGAAAGTTAAAAGAAATGATTCCTGAAATAAGCGAAGTTGTACAGGTTTTATAAAAATTTTTAACTGAAATATATATTATTTAGTTTTTAATTCCTTCAACAAAGATGATTCCATATCAAGGCAATCAATTGGAAGTCCTTGACCAATAGCGATTAAAAGAGGTGCAAGAATTCCTAAAGTAAAAACTAAATTTGATTGGCTTACATCATATTTACTCAAAGTAAAAGTTATCAAATAAATAATTAAAAAATAAGCATGTAGTGAAAAAAATTCTTTTGGCTTTAACACTGGCCACCTTAAAGTATTTCCCAAGAAATATAAAAAACCTGTCATAAATAAATAGTTACATGAAGATTAAACCAAATATAAACATAAACCCTTTTAGAGACTATTTAAAAAAAAATTTACCTAAGATAATAATTAAAAAAACATTAAATATTCGTTTCTATTTGTAAAAGCTAGACATGCAGTTAAAAATACGCTTATAATAATTTGGTAGCAATTGCTACTTTTTCGTTCACCCTCATTTGAGGGCGCAGTTCGAGTCATACCATGGAACGGGGGATGGCCGTGTTGTCACATCGAATCATGACTACTTTAACTTACAGAGGTAAAAACTACGTTCAAAACAAAGAAGCTGCTAAAAAGCAACTTGTTGAACTTACCTACAGAAGAAACGTATACACCAACAGAATGGATGACGCTTCTTCAAGTAATGAAAAAGCAGAATTAAATTACAGAGGTGTTAATTACACTAAATAATTTAATTAAACAAATTAAAAGCCCCTTTTTCAGGGGCTTTTTTTTTGGCTATATTTATCGAGAGTCCTTTAAAAAATATGTCTGAAAGTTGCTGCAATACAAACACATCGAATAAAGCACCTAATCAATTCGATCATAAAGATGCGATTCAAGAAAGATATGGCTCAGCGGCACAAGAAAAAGAAAGTTGTCTTTGTACACCAGTTGGGTTTGATCCCGTTTTACTAGAAGTAATTCCTCAAGAGGTTATAGAAAGAGATTATGGGTGTGGTGATCCAACAAAATATGTTCAAAAAAATGATATAGTATTAGATCTTGGAAGTGGTAGCGGCAAAAATGCTTTCATTTGTGCCCAAATTGTTGGGAAAGAAGGGAAAGTTATTGGAGTTGATCAGAATTCTGACATGCTTTCTTTATCAAGATCAGCATCTAAAGAAGTTACAAAAAATATAGGTTTCAACAATACAGAATTTCTAGAAGGTTCAATTGAAAAACTTGATGAATTAGATAAAGATTTAAATCCATTAATCGCAGATAAATCAGTTGATATTATTTTAAGTAATTGCGTTTTAAACTTGGTAAGCCCAGAATCTAGAAATAACCTTCTAAATAACATAAAAAGAGTTTTAAACGATAATGGAAGAATTGCAATTAGCGATATCGTCTCTAACAAAAAAGTTCCTTTAAGATTGCAAAATGATCATGATTTATGGACAGGATGTATTAGTGGAGCATGGTATGAGCCAGAGTTTATAAGTGATTTTAAAGAACTAGGAT
>QCCT01000043.1 GCA_003281165.1 Prochlorococcus sp. AG-347-M18 | reverse complement strand
TAAAATTAGGATTAGCCCATTGAAGTAATCTTATAGCTAATCTTAAATCTCCCTCTAACCAAGCTCTTATAGCCATTGCTCTTCGAGGATCATAAAATTTTTGTTTTCTGTACCAATATAAAGCATTTTCATCTGATTTATCCCCATTACAAGAAAGGCATGCAGGTACACAGTTTTCTGTGGTACTTAATCCTCCTTGGCTACGTGGTAATACATGGTCAATTGATTCTGATGGTTTTCCGCAATATATACAACTTTTACCTGTGAATCTATGAATAGATTTTCGCCATTGTCTTAATCTGAATTTAGGACATAAATCCTCTAAAAACACCGCATCATTAATATGCATTCAGTACATTTAGTTAAATGAATAATGGCTCGAATATATTAAAAGTCAATATTGAATTATTATTTTTTTGCCGAAATTAGTCCTTAAAAAATTTTTTTGTGTATATGGTTACAAAAAGATTAAAGAAACTTCAAACTTCAACTAGTAACTATATCTATCTATTGTCTCTTCTGAAAAATCATCATTTGCTTCTTCTAATTCTTTTGCTTTTTGTAGTTCTCTCAGTAATTTTCTATTTGGATGAAGTTTATCAAGGTATTCAACACAATAGCTAAAAGAATCTTTCTCTCTTATCACTGATTCAGTAATTTGTGATGCTGCTTGTTTAGGTGAGACTTTGAAAATTCCTCCTTTTTGCTTTTTTATATATGAATATGCTGCCTCCCAGCTACTTTCATGATCATTTCCTCCATCTCTCATAGTACAGAAAATTTCCGCTCCAAATGTTCCAGCATTAACTTTGGATGTTGTGATGGTTAAAAGATTTAGAATTCCTAAAAATTTAAAAAATATTTGTTTTTTCAGCTTGAATCTTTGCATTAGATTTTTTTCTTCTCTTTAAAAATATCTTTTATCTACTATATGTCTATAGAAATTTAAGATTTTATTACTCCAAACAAGTTCAAGCATTTCACAACCAAGGGAAGAATTAGAAGCACAGTTATCAGCCTCACCGCGTGTAGAGTTGCGACTGCAGCTCCTACTCCATATTCTGATCCTACAAGACTCATGCCGCTAATACCTCCTGGTGCTGCTCCTAGAATTGTTGTTATCACATCTATGTTGAGTAATCTACTTGTCCATAATCCAATTGCTAATCCTGTAATTACTAAAGTAAAGGTTATTAAAATAGCAGGTCTCCATAAACTTTGAAGATCAACTAAAGAGTCTTTGGTTAAGGATGTACCAATAACTGTGCCAATTCCAATTTCTAATATTGTTCTAGTGCCAATTGGCCACTCTGCTATGTCTACTTTACCGCTAATGCTAAGTATGCTTGCGCCTATTAAAGCTCCAGCAAGCGGAGCTGCAGGGATACCAGTTTTTAGAGCTAAAGCTCCAAAAATTCCACCTGCAATTAAATAATATAAGAGATTTATGTTTGGCATAAAATTTAGAGTTGTCTGGACATAATATTAGAAAAATTTTATTTAGCTTGGGTTTATAGTCAAAATATATTTTTCACCACTCTCGTAATGTCCCCTTTTATTGGCATAATATTAACTAAAGCATGAATTGTTATGTCTTCACAAATTTCATACAAATCAAATAAAAAACTAGTCAGGAAAAAATTATCTTTTTTTGAAGGTGGACACCAGCTTGAAAAATTAGAATTTGCTCTTGCAATTGCTCAAACTAAGGGAGATGAAAAAAAATCAATTTCTCTCAGAAAAAGGATTGTTGAATTAGGTGGAAATGTTGAAGAGCCTGGAACTTGACTCAATTTCCTTAGAGATATTTTGATGCTACTTCTAATGCCTCTCCAGCTTGTTGAGTTGTTATCTTGCCTTGATCAAGAAGAGTATTACTAATAGCAGATACCACAGTAATAATATCCCTATTGTTTACGTAACCCAAATGTCCAACTCTAAATATTTTCCCCTTTAGGTGATCTTGACCTCCAGCTAATAAGATATCAAATTTATTCTTTATTGTTTTTCTAAATTCTTCAGCATCTAACTCACCTGTTTGTATTGCAGTAATCGCGGGACTTAAATATCTTTCATCAGCAAATAATTTTAGATTTAAAGCCTTAACAGCTTTGCTCATAGCTAATTTATGTTTTTCATGTCTAAGGAAAATTTTATCCAAGCCTTCTTCTCTCATCATTTTTAAAGATTCATCTAAAGCAAAAACTAAATTAACTGCAGGAGTATATGGATTACTGTTACTTGAAAGACTCTTTCTGTATGATTTTAAATTTAAATAAAATTTTGGCAAATTTGATTTTTCTGCAGCTTCCCATG
>QCCT01000042.1 GCA_003281165.1 Prochlorococcus sp. AG-347-M18 | reverse complement strand
TAAACAATATGAACGTAATTTAGATTCATCCCTAACTAATAAAGAGTTTGTTTATAAAGAACTTGATGAAAAAATAATGTTGGGATTAAGACTCAAAGAGGGTGTAGATATTAAAGAATTGTTTAAAGAACAAAACTGGGAAAACAAAAAAGTTGAAAGCAACTTTAGTAAATTACTTGAAGAATGGGAAAAATTTCTTGATAGTGGATTATTAGTAAGAAAGGGGAATAGATTCTTTTTAAGTGACCCTAAAGGAATGGAACTAAGCAATCAAGTTCTTGTTTCTATGTTTAAGTGGTGTGAAGAGATTATTTAAGCCTTTCAGAATCTACCCATTCTTTTAATTTATCCTTAAATAATTTCTTTCCTTGGATAATCGGTTGGCAAAATGGTGGTTGATCATCATTAAGGCCTAACAAATCTGCTGTAACTCTTACTTGCCCATCGCAATAATTACCTGCACCGATTCCTATAATGGGAATTGTTAAAGAATTTTGTATTTCTTTAGCTAACAAATCAGGAATATGTTCAAGAACTATTGAAAAACATCCTAATTCTTCAAGAATTGAAGCCTCTTTCTTGATTTTTTCTTGGCTTGCTAAGCTTTCTCCTTGTTTTTTAAATCCAATATTTAGATAGCTTTGTGGTGTAAGACCTATATGACCCATAACAGGGATTCCCATTCTTATTAATCTGGAAATAACTTTTTGTATTTCTGGTTCAGCTCCTTCTACTTTTACAGCTTTTGCGTAAGTGCTCTGAATGATTTTCCCTGCATATTCAACAGCTTTATCCTCTCCACATTGGTAAGTCAGAAAAGGCATATCTGAAACGACTAAAGGTTGTTCCTCAATTTTCTTCTTAAATCCTCTTGAAACAGCATTAGTATGATAAATTATGTTTTCTAAAGTTAATGGCAATGTAGATTTGTATCCTAAGCAGACCATTGCTAATGAATCTCCTACTAGTACGAGATCAACATTTACTTGTTCTGCAATAGCTCCTGATATGGAGTCCCAAGCAGTTAGTGCAATGATTTTGCGAGATTTTTTTTTATAATTAACTAGGTCTGAAGGCAGCATAATAAATTTATGTATCTTTTTGAATCAAGAATTGCTAATATGTCTTTGACTCGGCCTTTCGCGGTTTTAACGCCTAAACCTGGTCAGGACCGGAAGGTAGCAGCCACAAGGGATGCTTGAGGCAGGCGAGATAACCGAGTCACTCTATATTATTTTACCTTCTAACCTATATCTTTTTTATTTTGCCTTAATCTCAAAAACTCAGGAATACTGGCTCCTGATTCTTTATTGTCTGAAAAATTATATAAAGGTTGATTAGATAATCTGTTTTTTATTCTTTGCTGGTTTAATGATTGGGTCATTTCAAATCCTGTAGCAATTACAGTAACTTGTATCTCCCCTTCCATTGCCTCATCGACCACTGCACCAACAATAATATTTGCTTCTTGATCAACAACATCATAAATAATTTCAGATGCGGAGGTCATGTCTTCTAAAGTCATGTCTTTGCCACCTGTAATATTTATAACGCAGCCTTTAGCTCCATCAATTCTAGCTGCTTCTAATAAAGGACTATTCATTGCTGCCTGTGCTGCCTCTATAGCTCTAGATCTCCCTGAACCTATACCTATTCCTAGAAGAGCAGTGCCAGCTTCCGTCATAACTGATCTTACGTCTGCAAAATCAACATTAACTAGTCCTGGGCAAGTAATTATGTCACTTATGCCTTTGACTCCCATCCTTAGAACATCATCAGCATTCCTAAATGCTTCTTGAAGGGGAGCTCCTGCTATAACGTCTTTTAATCGGTCATTTGGAATAACTATAAGAGTATCAACGTTTTCAGCTAGTCTTGCGATCCCCTCCTCTGCTTGACGCATTCTTCTTTTCCCTTCAAAAGAAAATGGTTTAGTTACTATACCTACTGTTAAAGCCCCACTTTGTTTGGCTACTTCTGCAACTACGGGAGCTGCTCCTGTACCAGTTCCTCCACCCATTCCAGCGGCTATAAAAACTAGATCAGATCCTTCTAAAGCTTGTTGAAGCTCTTCTTTGGATTCTTCGGCTGCTTTTTGCCCAATACTTGGATTACCACCTGCACCTAAACCTCTAGTGAGGTTTTGTCCAAGTTGAACTCTACTCTCTGCAGAAGATTGTAGTAGGGCTTGTGCATCGGTATTGAGGACTCTAAATGAAACGCCTTCTAGATCACTGTTTATCATTCTATTGACTGCATTACTGCCACCACCACCTACACCAATAACTTCTATTTTGGCGTTTTGGCTTGGAAGGATTTCTCTCGATTGATCAAAG
>QCCT01000041.1 GCA_003281165.1 Prochlorococcus sp. AG-347-M18 | reverse complement strand
AGTTGTGCCATATTTTTTATCCCATTTTTTAAGATAGTTTTTTAAATCTTTTTCTGATGGAATCACTTGACCATTTTTTGATGCTTCAACAATTTCTTCAGCACACATTCTTCCGCTTTTTGCAGCAAAATAAATACCCTCTCCAGAACTTTTTGTAACATAACCAGCTGCATCACCAACCAATGCCATCCTCCCAACTACCCTTCTTGGCCTTGGATGCTCTGGAATAGGGTGAGCTTCTACCTTTATTACTTCACCATTAACAAGTCTTTTCTTTGCCCTATTTCTTACACCCTCTTGAAGTCCTTTAATTAATGACTGATTCTTTTGCATGGTTCCTGTGCCCACAGCAACATGATCATATTTAGGGAATACCCACCCGTAAAAATCAGGAGAAACATCAGTTCCAACATACATTTCAGCAAGATCTTCGTAGTAACTCATTTCTTCTTTGGGCAATTTAATTCTTTCCTGAAATGCTATAGCAACTTTGTAATCACCTGCATCCATTGCTTTTGCTACTCTGCTATTTGCTCCATCAGCTCCGATCAAAAGGTCAACAGTAAGCTCTTTTAGTTCCCCTTTTTTATCCCCATTCGTAAAATCTGAGTAGGAAAGCTTATATGGCCCTTGATTATTATCGCCAGTATCAATAGAAGTAACTAATCCATTTATTAAGGTAGCACCAAGATCTGATGCTCTGTTGCGCATAAAGGCATCCATAACTTCTCTTCTACACATCCCAATAAACTCATTATCACTTTTTCCATAAACTCTATCTAAACTTATATCTACTTCTCTATTTGACGGAGATATCATTCTCATATGCCTTACTTTTCTGTCAATAATTGACTCAGGTAGATCAAATTCTTCGACCATGCAAAGTGGAATTGCTCCTCCACATGGTTTCGCATTATCTAATTTTCTCTCGAAGAGCCAAGTTTTTATTCCAGCTTTAGCAAGTATTTCTGCCGCACATGAACCACTTGGTCCTCCACCAATAACAGCTACCCTCAACATATGAAAAAAAAATAATACTGTATATAAAAACTACATCTTTTTTGCTAATAAAAGTGCATTTCTTAAAATAATAGTTAATATCGAAATATCTTTTCCAAATAGACTTCTAAATATTGGAACTAAACAAAGATATCGATCATTTTGATATACCACTTGCCAAAAGAACTTACTTAAATAATCCAAATTCAACATTATTAAAAAAACTATTAATATTTTCTCCATTTCTTTTTCTTATCTTTTCTGTCGCTGCTTTGCGATTAATTAAAAATATAGAAATAGGATCTCTTGATAATCTCAATTTTCAGGCTCAGATAAATCACGACCATAGAATTTTAGGTCATTTACCCTATGCGGAAATTTCTAAGGAGAAACTTGTTTTAATTGAGCCTAATATTGAAGTTCATATGGATATGCGCGATTCTCTACTAAAGATGAGAGAAGAAGCCAAAAAGGATGGGATATATCTAGTCTTCTTGAGTGGTTATAGATCAATAAATTTGCAAAATGATATCTTTTATTCTTTAAAGTCTATTAGAAATCAAGAAGCGGCAGAAAGAGCTAGAGTTTCAGCCCCACCAGGGTATTCCGAACATAGTACAGGTTTCGCAATCGATATTGGTGATGCTACCCAAAGAGAGACAGACTTTGAAACCGACTTCGAAAATACTGACGCCTTTAGATGGTTAATAAAAAATGCAGCTAAGTTTCACTTTAAGTTATCGTTCAACAAAGATAATAAGTATATAGATTACGAACCCTGGCATTGGAGATATGAGGGGTCAATTGAAGCATTAAAAGTTTTTGAAATCTCAAATAGAAAATTATAAAGCTAATTGATTAATTTAATTATTCAATAAATTATATTTTTCAAAGTCTTAAAGAGAAAATTCTCATAATAAGCATACTTTGAGTTAGCCTTAATAAAGTCAATCTAATATTTATATAAATTCTATAAATGTCATCTTCGATAAAAGAAATTAGAAATGTTGCAATTATTGCTCACGTAGATCATGGGAAGACAACTCTTGTAGATGCATTGTTATCTCAATCAGGAATATTTAGAGACAATGAAGTTATCCCTACATGTGTAATGGATTCGAATGATCTTGAAAGAGAAAGGGGGATAACAATTCTCTCAAAAAATACTGCAGTTAACTACAAAGATACCAGAATTAATATTATAGATACACCTGGACATGCTGATTTTGGAGGGGAAGTTGAAAGGGTTTTGGGAATGGTTGATGGTTGTCTGCTTATTGTTGATGCAAATGAGGGACCTATGCCTCAAACCAGATTTGTTTTAAAAAAAGCATTAGAAAAAGGACTTAGGCCTATAGTCTTTGTAAATAA
>QCCT01000040.1 GCA_003281165.1 Prochlorococcus sp. AG-347-M18 | reverse complement strand
CGATGGAAGAATTGAGATTCTTGTTTATTTAGCTGTTAAAGAAAAGGTACCACCAGAAATAATAGCTAAATTATCTCACTTAAAGAATCTTGAAGATGCCCTATTAATACTTGAAAGATTTAATAAATCTATAGCTGAAAAATTATTCCTTAATTTATCAAATACTATTGAAGAGCGTTCTTTAGCATATGTAAAAAGGTATGTAAAAACAGATATGGAAATCGCATCAATAATTTTTGATAAAAAAAGAGAAATTAGGTGGGCTGGAAATAATGGTAATAAGTATATTTCTCATTTTCAATGAGATTAATTTTTATTGATTATGCTTTTGTAAATAAATTAAGCTAACTTTTATACATGAGTCAAACATCTTTAAAAAAAGAACGAGATCCTTCAATACTAATATTAGATTTCGGATCTCAATATTCTGAATTGATTGCAAGAAGAATAAGAGAAACTAATGTTTTTTCTCTTGTAGTAAGTAACTGTATTTCAATTGCAGAAATTAATAACATTAATCCTAAGGGGATTATTTTGAGTGGTGGCCCAAATTCGGTTTATGAACAAAATGCTCCAAAATGTGATGAAAAAATTTTTAATTTAGGAATTCCTATTCTTGGTATATGCTACGGAATGCAATTAATGGTCAAAGAACTTGGAGGATCTGTCACTTCTGCAACTAAAAAAGCTGAATATGGCAGAGCACCAATAAATATAGATCAAGAATCTGACCTCCTTTCTGACGTAGAAGATAAATCAATAATGTGGATGAGTCATGGAGATTCAATTAATTGTTTGCCTGATGGATTTAATAAAATTGCTCATACCGAAAATACATTGCACGCAGCAATTTCAAATGATAGGAAGAAATTATTTGGCGTACAATTTCATCCTGAAGTAATTCATTCAGAGTTTGGGATGACGGTAATTAAAAATTTTGTTTATGACATCTCTTGTTGTACCGCTGATTGGACAACCGAAACATATTTAGAGGAAACCATTCCTAGGATAAGAGAGCAAGTTGGTAATAAAAAAGTTTTGCTTGCTTTGTCAGGTGGTGTTGATTCTTCAACTCTGGCATTTCTTCTTAACAAAGCAATTGGAAATCAGCTTACATGCATGTTTATAGACCAAGGTTTTATGAGAAAAGGTGAACCTGAATTTTTAATGAATTTTTTTGATAAGAAATTCCACATAAAGGTTGAGTATATTAATGCAAGGGAAAGGTTTATTGCCAAATTGAAAGGGATTACTGATCCAGAGCAAAAAAGGAAAATTATTGGTGAAGAATTTATTAGAGTTTTCGAAGAAGAAAGTAATAAATTGGGACCTTTTCAGTATTTAGCTCAAGGTACTCTATATCCTGATGTTATTGAAAGTGCTGGTACTAATATTGATCCCAAGACTGGTGAAAGGATAGCTGTAAAAATTAAGAGTCATCATAACGTGGGCGGATTACCAAAAGATTTACAGTTTAAATTAGTTGAGCCATTAAGAAAACTTTTTAAAGATGAAGTCCGCAAATTGGGTGCAGCTTTGGGTTTGCCAGATGAAATTATCAAAAGGCATCCATTCCCGGGTCCAGGGTTAGCGATAAGAATCTTAGGAGAAGTTAATAATGAAAAACTTGACTGTTTGAGAGATGCAGACTGGATAGTGCGTGACGAAATTAAAAAAGCCGGACTTTACAATGATATCTGGCAAGCTTTTGCAGTATTGTTACCAGTTAAAACTGTAGGTGTTATGGGTGATAAAAGGACTTATGCATGGCCAATAGTTTTACGTTGTGTATCTAGTGAAGATGGTATGACAGCAGACTGGTCAAAAATTCCCTTTCCGATTTTAGAGAGAATTTCTAATAGAATCGTTAATGAAGTAGTTTCAGTTAATAGAGTTGTTTATGACATCACAAGCAAACCTCCAGGAACTATAGAGTGGGAGTAAGCGATCTCGGGGTTTTTGAGATGTATTTATGGACATTATTTCATATACTCAACTGGTTATAAAAGAGAATGGTAAATGGTTTCAAAAGGGAATGAATTTTGCTATTCAAAATACTTATTCAGTTGTCTTGATGTCGACTCAACAAAATGCCCCTTACAATGATCAAATTTTTGATGATGGGGTAATTGAATATGAAGGTCATGATGTCCCAGCAAATATAAATCCTGAAAAAAAGTTAGTTGATCAATCTTTATTAACTCCTTCAGGAACTCCAACTGAAAATGGAAAGTTCTTTCAAGCGGCACTTGATTATAAAAATGGATTAGGAGAACCCTCTCTCGTCCAAGTTTATAGAAAACTGAGAAAGGGGATATGGGTTGATATGGGTTTTTATGATTTGATAGATGCTTATGAAAAAAATGATCAAAAAAGAAAAGTTTTCAAATTTTTATTGAAACCAAAAATAGATCTAGATCAAGATGATCAAGAATATTT
>QCCT01000039.1 GCA_003281165.1 Prochlorococcus sp. AG-347-M18 | reverse complement strand
TTACTCCAAAGCCTTTGATACGACTGAAGAAAATTATTAGCTAAAGAAAAGTGAGCCCATTTAGTTATAACAGTGATCTCAAAGAATAATTTTCTCTCCAAACTTTTAGCGAAATTTAAATTATTTAAGAACCTAGGAGAGCTTTGCACTCCAACATTTCTTTAGTGGCAGCTGATTTATTTGATCTCAATGAAATAATATCTGCTAAAAAGTTAGCATCATCTTTTACTCCACAAAAACGTCCTGAGCCCCATGTATAAAGCCAAGGTAAACCAAGAAAATACAGCCCAGGTGATTGGGTCACACCTCTTTCATGAATAGGAAAGCCAGTTCCATCAAAAACTGAAATATCTACCCAACTAAAATCACTTTTATAACCTGTACACCAAATTACTACTGCTAAGCTTTTGCATTCAATTTTAGTACCTTTGACATCTTCCGTTGGTTCCCAGCAAGGAGAATATTTCTCTTCTTTAGGAGCATCTATATTATTTTTTGAAATCCACTCATCAATACTATTTCTTATTCTGCAGTAAACAGAATCTGCTCCATCAAGATTTTTAGAAAGATCATTTGAAAATTGAATATCATTAATAGTTAACTCTTCCAGTCTTCCATGAAGATTCAACCCTTCTAAAGCTCTTTTTCTAAGATCTATTTCTCTTCCGTTATCTCTTCCAGTTAAATAATGATTAGTTTTATTCCTTACACTTTTAGGATCATCGTGTTCCCCAATAGGCATTGAATAATAACCCATTCTGTCGAGCCAATCTACAACATCTCTTCCTCTATACCTTCTGGGAGATCTTGGAGCACTTCCAACGCTTAAATGAACTTCTCTTTTTTCAAAAAAAAGATCTTCAGCTATTTGACAACCTGATTGACCACTGCCAACAACTAGGACAGGTCCATCTGGTAATGAATTTGCATTTTTATATTCTCTCGCATCAATTTGCAGGATATTGGTTGGTAATCTCTCAGAATGAGGATGTCGATTCGGAACATGATAAGCTCCAGTTGCTATAACAACTTGATCAGCTTCAAAATTTCCACGGTTAGTTGAAATAAAAAACTTTTCATTTTTTTTAACTAAATGTTTTACTTCAATCCCTTCAAGGATATCTGCCTTAACAAATTCAGAATATTTTTTTAAATATTTAACTATATTTTCTTTGTCCATAAACCCATTAGGGTCTTTACCAGAATATTGATAATCAGGAAGTGTGCATTGCCAATTTGGCGTCACAAGGCAGAAAGAATCCCAACGATGTTCTTTCCAAGAAAATCCAACATAATTTTTTTCTAAGATAAGAGGTTTTATCCCTTTTTTTTGAAGTGAATGAGCAATAGACAATCCCGCTTGTCCTGCACCAATAATAATTACAGAACATTTAGCAGAGATTTGATTTAGAAATTCTTCAGCCATCTTTTTCTTTAATAAACTAATCTTGTCATGTTTATGAATTTTAATTTGTTATAAAACTCACTAAAAAGTTTTTTTGATCTGAAATCTTAAGTTAATCAATTTAGTGATATCGGTTACATTCTTTTGGGAAATCAAATCAGAAAATATCAAAAGTTTTTTAAAAAAATTTCATGCCATCTGTAACTCGTCCCGCTAATCAGCCTGGAGAATTCTTAGTTGATTATGAAGAAAAAGTATTCCCAGATGTTAAAGCCGAACCAGGTGAGAAAGCCTTACTAACTTTTCATACTGTTGCTTTTGAGGGGTCTATTGGTCTTGTTAATCTTTTACAAGCTAGTCGTCTTATAAATAAGGGTTTTGAAACTTCAATATTGCTATATGGTCCAGGAGTCACTCTAGGACTACAAAGAGGCTTTCCAAAGCTTGGAGATGCAGCATTTGATGGTCATTTAAATTTTAATGCTCGCTTAGAAAAATTTATGGGTCAAGGCGGTAAGGTTTATGCTTGTCGATTTGCGTTACAAGCTTTGTACGGGCATGGGGAAGGAGCTCTTACTCCAGGGATCAAACCAATAAGTCCTTTAGATGTTCTCGATATCGTGTTAATGCATCGCAAAGAAGGAGCATTTATTTTGGATACTTGGACTCTGTAAGACATAAGCTCTAAGAAAATGACTAAAACATTTAAAGTAGCTGCTGCTCAAGTAAGACCTGTACTTTTTGACTTAAATGGCTCATTGAATAAAGTACTTTTAAAGATTCAAGAGGCAGCTACAAAAAATGTAAAATTGATAGTCTTTCCCGAAACATTCCTTCCTTACTACCCATATTTTTCATTTGTTGAGCCGCCAGTTCTCATGGGTAAATCTCATATGAAGCTATATGAGCAAGCAGTAGAAGTCCCGGGTCCAGTTACTGAAATAGTTGGGAAATCAGCTAAAAAATATAACATCCAGGTTCTTTTAGGAGTTAATGAACTTGATGGTGGAAGTTTGTACAATACTCAAATTCTTTTCAACGAAAAAGGTGAAATTGTTCTAAAAAGAAGAAAAATAACTCCTACTTTTCACGAAAGAATGATTTGGGGTCAAGGAGATGGTTCTGGTTTAGAAGTTGTAGATACTCAACTTGGCAAGATAGGATCTTTGGCTTGTTGGGAGCACTATAACCCTTTAGCTAGATTTGCCCTTATGGCTAAAGGGGAACAAATACATTGTGCTCAATTTCCAGGTTCATTAGTTGGTCCAATATTTACCGAGCAAACTGCAGTCACAATGAGACATCACGCTTTAGAAGCAGGCTGTT
>QCCT01000038.1 GCA_003281165.1 Prochlorococcus sp. AG-347-M18 | reverse complement strand
TTGAAGGATGTTGTTACAACAGCACCAAAGATGTCATCGTCGGTTGGATCCTCAACCTCACTGCCTCCGAAGATTGCAGGTCTGACTTCCATTGAATCGTTGGGTCTAAAAGAATAATAGGCTTCCCAAACCAAAGGATCGCCATCTTCGGAAGTACAAGTTCCGTTACATGCAGTAACTGCGAGTGGCTGAGTAAAGGCAACGCCTATTCTATCGTCTGCTTGGAATATATCTCTCCAGGTCAGTCCGACAAAGTAGCTGTCAGAATCTTTAGGATCACCAGATGTAACAGAATCGTCAGCTGATCTAGTGTCATAACCAAGAGTTATTTCAGGCACAGCAGTACCACTTTCCTCTGGTCTCCAATAGGCCCTGTAAGCATAACCGGTCGCATCTTCATCATTAGCGTCAGCTATTCCATCTGCCAATTTAGTAGCATTGTAAGCTTGTCCATTCCAACCTTGCTGATTAGATAAAGTAGCAGAAAGATGCCATCTATCGGTTGTGTATGCAATTTGAGTATCCCATTTGTTATCGTCAGCAGTGTCAAACATACCAGAAGTGCTATCTGCACCCTTAGTAACTACATTACTAGCAAAACCAAATCCACCTTCTGTCTCGTATTTGAATCCATAACCTATATCTGTACTAGCTCCAAAGTTGCTATTTCCACCAAGCTTCATTGATTTTAAAGCACCTGGTTTATAGATAGAAGGAGTTATATACATGTAATAGTTTTCGATCCTTGGGCCAGCAAATGCCGTAAAATTGTCTCCGAAATTAAATGTATACCACGCTTTATCAAGTTTAAAAGCATCAGATGTGCCTTTTCTGTCTATATGATAAGTCTCTTTAAGACCCCATACAGCACCAGCATTACCACCTTTCAAACGAAGATAAAGATTATCATCACCAGTGAAACTTGTATTCAAGTTCATTGTGTAGGTATAACCAGTTTGAACAGATTGGTTATCAGCTGTACCAAGATCGTTAGCTCCATCAATACCACCAACCCAAACGATGGCTTTACCATCCATGCTTGTTGTACTTGAAAAAGAGCCAGCTTCAAAGCTATTTAGCCCAGAATCTAAACCATCTACACGGCTTTTTATTATTGCAAGATCTTCATTAACATTGTTAACGAATGTATTGCTGTCAAGCTTAGAAGATTTTTTTTTGGTGCTACGAGAGTAGCTATTCATTTCTTCTAAATTGACAATGTCGGAAGCTTGAGCAGCAATTGGAGCTAAAAAGCTCAGAGATGCTCCTGCCACCAACAATTGTTGGAAGAGTTTCATTTTACCTCACACGAAAATGCCCACAAAAATGGGTAACTATACTGTATCGAGAGTAATAAAAAAAGAAAGAATTAAAAGCTTCAAGTTAATGTAACTTTTTATACAATTGAATCTGGAAAAATAGAAATAATCTAGATTATTTTTTTATTAATGGATATTTAAGCAATTCTCTTTCCTCTATCCAAGATGAGGCAACTTCTCTTGCTAAATTTCTAATCTTTTCAATATACTGAGCGCGATCTGTAACTGAAATAACTCCCCTTGCATCGAGCAGATTAAAAGTATGGCTACACTTTAGGACATAATCAAGTGCAGGGTAAGTTAATTTCTTTTCTATTAAAGAATTAGCCTCATCTTGGCAAATTTCAAATAATTTCCTCAGATTATCCGGATTAGATTCAGTGAAATTATATGAGCATTGACCTTTTTCAAATTGGAGCCAAATGTCACTATATTTCAAATTTTTGTTCCAATTTAAGTCCCAGATACTTTCCTTATCCTGCAAAAACATCGCAATTCTCTCTAATCCATAGGTGATTTCAATTGGGATTGGATTACAATCAACCCCTCCGCATTGTTGGAAATAAGTAAATTGAGTAACTTCCATTCCATCCAACCAAACTTCCCAACCTACTCCCCAAGCTCCAAGTGTTGGTGACTCCCAATTATCTTCTACAAATCTTATGTCATGTTTTTTAGGATCTATTCCAAGAGATTCAAGAGATTTTAAATATTTTTCTTGAATCCCATCTGGGGAAGGCTTAATTATTACTTGATATTGAAAATAATGTTGTGCACGATTAGGATTATCCCCAAATCTTCCGTCTGTAGGCCTTCTACATGGCTCAACATATGCAACAGACCAAGGTTCCGGTCCAATAGCCCTCAAAAATGTATGAGGATTCATTGTTCCTGCACCCTTTTCCGTATCATAAGGCTGCATAATCAAACAACCTTCTTTTGACCAAAAATTATTTAAATTTTTAATTATATCCTGAAAAAACATCAAATTTTAAAAAGTAGAGGAAGTTAGATAAATGCCAATAAATATAATAACAAAGCTTAAAAAAATATTTTAACTCCAAGTCCTGAAAATCATTATCAGGTAAAAAGCTAACATAAAAATTAAATTCAGGTAAAAAACACAAATTAGAAATTAATTATGAAAAAAAATCTAATGGCAATGGTCCAAAAGTATTAGACTCTTCAGAATCCTCATTATATTGACAAGTTATTAAAATTCCTTCTCCTAGACCATTTTCAGATCTAACAAAAACATTACCAGTTTTTTGGTTAGCTTTTAAAAAAACACTTCCATCAGCATTGAGCGAATCTAAATTACCAAATTCAATTGAGGAATATTTTTTAGAAATTGATTGTAATGTTTCAACAGCCTTTTTATCGCAAAGTGCCATTATTCCTATGGTTATCCAATCGGCATTAAAAATATTAGTTTCTAATTCTACTAATAGTTTTTCTACTTTAAATTTGCTTAATTTTGGAGCTGTTCTCAGACTGTTTAAATCAACTAATTTATTTATTTCCATTTAATCAATATCTAAAATAAAAACTATCAACCAAAAGTTCTACCATTCCAAGCCCATACTGAAGCAGGGACATCTTGGAATGAAACATAAATTTTATCTAT
>QCCT01000037.1 GCA_003281165.1 Prochlorococcus sp. AG-347-M18 | reverse complement strand
AGATGATCCAGGCCCCTCTTTGTCTGCAATTATTCAACTTGGAAGCGTTTTAGCTCTAATTTATTATTTTAAGAATGACTTTTTTAAATTAAAAAGATATTATTCAAAAAAAAATTTTGATTTTCTTACTCATAAAAGGTTGTTGTTTTCAATTTTTATTGGTACTCTCCCAATCTTTTTACTTGGTGGAACAATAAAATTATTTGTCCCTTATTTTTTTGATAAGTTTCTTCGTTCTAATTTATCAATTGCATTAATTTCTCTTCTTATGGCTATTTTTATGTACATAGCTGATAGATCGAAAAGGGGTTCTTTAAATTTAAAAAATCATAAATTTTCAGATAGTTTTTTGATAGGTCTCTCTCAAGCATTTGCAATCATTCCTGGTGTATCAAGATCTGGTATTACTATTTCTACCGCTTTAGCATCTGGTTGGGAGAGAGGAGAAGCTGCAAAATTTTCGTTTCTTTTAGGCATGCCCGCCATATCTTTTGCCGCATTTGTTGAGTTTATTTCATCTTTCGATGAATTTTCCTCATTTAGTTTTTACCCTCTGATTGTTGGTTTTATTACGACATTTTTATCTTCATTGTTAGCTATCGATTTTTTATTAAAGTATTTTGCGTCAAATGGTTTGAAATTATTTATTATCTATCGAGTTATATTTGGTGTTGTAATTCTTCTGAATTTATAGTTGTATAAGAAAAAATTTTTACAATTATGATAGGGTTTTAAAAAATAATTTCAAATGAATATTTTTATATCTTTCCAGCTTGGTGAAGTTGAAGTATCAAATCTAACTTTATTAGTTTTAGTATTTTTTTCATCTTTTACTTTCATAGCTGTTGGTATAAGCTCATATAAATTGTACAAATCACTTATAACTGATGACGATAAATGATCGGAACGGCGGGATTTGAACCCACGACCCCCACTACCCCAAAGTGGTGCGCTACCAAACTGCGCTACGCCCCGTTTTATTACTATAAAGATTAGATGGATCTATTTGTTATCTTTTAAAGGATTGTTATCGGATCTCAATACACATTTATCAACATCCCAGTTGAAGTTTTCCCAAATATAGTCTTTTAATTTGTAGTTACTTCCAGTAAAATGACCTAATTTAACTTTTGTAGGAGAAGCGGAACAATACTGTCTACTTCCAGGTGATGCAAGATATTGTTGATGATAATGTTCTGCATAAAAATAATTATCAATCATTTTTATTTCTGTTTCAATTAAACCAAGATTATTTTTATTAAGTTCTTTTTGATATTGTTCTTTACTGGCTAAAATAATTTTTTTATTATTTTCATTTTTATAGTATATTGCTGACCTATATTGAGTTCCCATATCATTACCTTGTCTATTTTTTTGTGTTGGGTCATGACATTCCCAAAACATTTTTAATAAATCACTTACATCTATTTTATCTTTATCCCATATAACTCTCACAACTTCAGAATGACCAGTTAAACCAGAACATACTTCATAATAGGTTGGGTTGTTTTTATCGCCACCAGCGTACCCTACTGATGTTGTAACAACTCCTGGAAGTTTCCAGAAACATTTTTCAGCACCCCAGAAACAACCACATCCAAATATTATTTCATCTTCTTGAGGCTTAGGATCTTTTTTGAAATCTGTTTTTAAAATTCTATGAATTGAATTAACATCATTAGTTATAAGAGTTGACTCTTCATTATTCATAATATTTTTTAGAAATTCAAACATAATTTAAATTTCTATATCATAAGGTAAAAATTTACTTTTAGCTCTTAACAACCTTAATAGCTAATTCTCTTTCCCATAGTTGTTTATAAAGCCCGTTCTCTTGTACTAAATCTTTATGATTACCTTCTTGCACAATTTTCCCTTTGTCCATGACTAAAACCCTGTCACAAGTAGCAGCTACTGATAATTGGTGACTTATCATTAAAATTGTTTTATTACTTCTTTCTCGTAATTCGCCTATTATTTTTGCCGCTGTTTTATTGTCTACGCTTGCTAAAGCATCATCAAGAACGACGATAGGTGAATTTACAAGTAATGCTCTTCCAAGAGCTGTTCTTTGCCTTTGACCACCACTGAGGGTTATACCTCTTTCCCCAACAATAGTTTTAAATTTTTGTGGAAAATTATTTATGTCATCGATTAACCCAGCCTTTGTTGCAGATTCTTTGACTAATTCATTAGAGGCCTTGGGTTCTCCAAATCGTAGGTTTTCTGAGATTGTAGAAGTAAACAAGAATGCTTCTTGTGGAACGATTGCAATATTTTTTCTAAGATCTTCTAATTTAATAGTTTTTAAATCTAATTGATCTAAAAATAATTGATTATCTGGAATTTCAATAGTTCTTCCAAGGGATTTTGCTAATGTTGTTTTGCCACAACCTACAGGCCCAACTATTGCGATAAGTTCTCCGGGATTAATTTTAAAATTGAGACCATTTAATGAATTAAATTTTGATCCTGGATATTTTATGGTTAAGTTTTTTGCTTCTAATAGTCCTTTTACCTTTTTCTTTAAAAATTTTGCCTTTTCCTGATCTTCAATATTTGGATAGTTTTGAAAAATTTCTTCTACACGATCTAAACTTACTTGGCCGAGTTGAAAAGTATTCAATGTAAAACCTAAGAGAGCGGTTGGGAAAACAAGTCTTTCAACATAAAGAATTAAGGCTACTAAACCACCAATTGAAATAAATCCACTCTCTAATTGAAAAGTTCCTAATCCTAGTAAAAGTAATAGTGATATTGAAGAAATTCCTTGTAACAAAGGGAAAAGGGTACTTGCAGTTCTTGCAAGTTTTATTGCTGAATTTCTATAAGCATTATTGTATCTATTAAATTCTTTCTTTTCGGCGTTCTCTTGTGCATAAATTTTGATAGCACTTATTCCAGAAAGATCTTCTTGTATTAGATCACTAAGTTTGGATAATGATTCTTGTTGAGCTTTTCTTTGGCTAACCATTCTACCTCCGAATAAGCTTACTATTGCAAGAATTAATGGGAAAATCATTAATGCAGAAATAGTTAATGTTTTGTTAATTGAGAGCATTGATGGGATAGTAAACGAATAAGCCAAAACAATGTTACATAAACTTAAAACTGTAAAGCCGAGTAGTCTTCTTATGTTTTCAACATCACTTGTGGCTCTACTAATAATGTCTCCACTCCCCTTTTTTTGAATCCATTCTGGGTCTTGGATAAGTAAATGATCGAATAATTTCTGACGAAGATTTACCTCAACCTTTCTGCCAATACCGAATACGATTTGTCTCGAAAATAATCTTATTAAACCCATGCAAGTAGCTAATAAAATTAGCCATAAAGACTTAGAAATAATAAAATCTGAAGAAAGCCCATTTTGTAATTGGTCAATTATATTTTTTA
>QCCT01000036.1 GCA_003281165.1 Prochlorococcus sp. AG-347-M18 | reverse complement strand
TTTCAACCATATTACTTTTGTAAGGTTCTGAATAATAATTGTATCTATTAAATACTTTTACAAAACGGGAAATTACGATTGGATTTAGTTTATCAAAGTCAATTATCTTTTTTGCAATATATTTATAACCAGAACCATCCATTGCATGAAAAGTACTATTTCTTGTTACGAAAGTATTTAATATAGCTCTTAAAGTGTTTGGTGATTTTGAATCAAAAAACTCATTTTCAAATAATTTTTCAATGCTGTTTGTTTTTTCATCAATTTCTATAGATGCATTGAATGAGAACCAACTATCTAACACAACACTATTATTTTTCCATTTATTGAAGAATATATTTGAAATAATTTCTCTTTCAGGACAATTAATCCTACTGAATGAATTCAATGCAGCTTTTGCTAAAGTCATTGAATTACTATCGACATAATTAATTATTTTGCATTTAATTTCCTCATCATTACTGTGTAGGAGTAGTTTCCAAATGGTTTCGATTAGTTTTCTTTCATTTTTACCTTCTGGCCAAACTTTATCTAAATTTTTCTCTATTTCTTTTAGCTTACTATATAATTCTTCTTTTAATTTGGTGCCGAATAAATGATTTAATTCATCAATAGTTTTATACAACTTTAAAGGGTCTATATTTTCTATCTCTGATTCAATTTCAGCAAATGTCGGAATACTTAGTAATTCTGATAAAAGAGATAAATTTATATCTTTATTTTTTATAAATGATATTAAATTGCTTGTTAATTTATTTTCAATTTTATAATCTGGTTTTTCATCTAATCTGCATAAAATGATTTTTTTAAATAATTCATTTACTGTATTTGATAGTGTAAAAAAATCTTTTTCATATTTTAAGATTAAAAATTTTTCATCCATGGTTGTGTCAGATTCCCACTCAACTGGTGAAGAGAATTCGCGAAAATAAGATACAAAAGGGATTTGAAGGTGAGATCTAACATTCTTAAAAATAAATTCTTGTTTTTTTGTTTTTAAAACAACTGTTTTTTCTATTATTTTATTTTCACTGCAAAATATAGCCAGATTTATAGGAATTATTAGAGGTAAATCATTATATGGGTTCTTCTTTATTGGATTACTTTGAGAGGCTTGAATTGTAAGTTTTTCGTCTGTTTGATCCCAGATTCTCTTGAAGTTAACTTTTGGTGTACCATTCTGCTTATACCAGACTTTAAATTTTTTAGGATCGATTTCCTTATTGTTTTCTAAAATTTTATCGACAAATTGGTCTATTGTTGCTGCCTTCCCATCGTATGTTGAGATGTAATTACTAAATCCTTTATAGAAATTTTCATCTTTTACAAGCTTATTAAGCATTCTAATTATTTCTGATCCTTTTTCGTAAATCGTGGTCGTATAGAAATTGTCTATTTCTTGATATTTTTCTGGCATTACCGGATGCGATGTTGGACCAGAATCCTCTCTAAATTGATTTCTTCTTAGAAATTTTGCATCCTCAAGTCTTTTGATTTCATGATTATGAAGGTCTGCAGTAAATTGTTGATCTCTGAATACTGTTAAACCCTCTTTTAGAGATAATTGAAACCAATCTCTACAAGTCACTCTATTACCCGTCCAATTATGGAAGTATTCATGAGCGATCACACCCTCTATTCTTTCTAATTCCTCATCAGTTGTTGTTTCAGAATTAGCGAGTATTAGTTTTGAGTTGAAAATATTGAGACTTTTATTTTCCATTGCTCCCATATTAAAATGCCTTACTGCAACTATATTGAACAATGATAAATCGTATTCAAGTTTATATTTCTCCTCATCCCATTTCATAGATTTCTTTAAGGAATTTATTGCATGTTGAACATATTTTTCATCGCCATACTCAACATAAATATTTATTTTTACTTCTTTATTCAATTTTGTTATGTAATTATCTTTTACACAATTAAGCTTTCCTGCTACCAATGCAAATAAATATGAGGGTTTCGGATATGGGTCTTCCCAAATTATTTCATGTCGATTATTTGTAAGATTACTTTCTTTTACGACGTTACCATTTGAAAGTAAAACAGGATAATCATTCTTGTCTGCCTCAATTCTTACGGTGTATTTGCTTAAAATATCAGGCCTATCAGAGTGAAAACTTATCCTTCTAAATCCCTCTGCCTCACATTGCGTAGTAATAATTCCATTGCTCTCATACATTCCTAAAAGGGATGTATTTTCCTTCGGTTTAATTATTCCTTCTATTTTTATTAAAAAATTATCTTTATTTATATTTTTAATTTTTAAGTTATTATTTTGCTGTTTGTAGTATTCCTCTTCTAGAACAGTGTCATCTATAAATATTTGTTTTATTAATATATCCGTACCATCAAGAGTAAGATTATTGGTATTCTTATTTTTTTTTACTAATTTTAGTTTAGTCGTAACATTAACAGCATTTTTGTTAATTACGAAGTCCAAAAAAATTTCTGGTATTTCATAATCAAAAACTTTGTAATCTTCAAGTTTTACATATCTTGAATAACTCTTTTGTTTTTTTGGCTTGTTCATCTTTACAAAGAAGTTCAGAATTTAAATAATCTAGAATACATATTTTGAAATTATAAGTTAGGACTTTTATCTTCTGATTGACAAAAATGAGCTTTAACTTCTCCAGAGGGAAGTAATTCATATAAAGAAGGATTATTAATATCAGGCGATCCGTCCTTATTAAATTGGTACCTCCAGTCCCATTTTTTATCTGTAAAGGAAATATAATCTTTCCTTAGAGAGAATGGAAGCATAAGCTTTTTATTATTCCAATTAATATTTATAAATGCTCCTGGCTTTAACTCAGATATCTTTTTTACTACGGAAAAGTCACCATTAATGTTATTTCTCACTACGAGATTAAGCTTAGAATTTTCACATACATAGCTACTATTTATAGCTAATAAAACTATTGATGTAAAAAAAAATGTATGAATTTTTGAACTCCTTTTATAATAGATTTACTATCAAGCTAAATGACTAAATAAAAGATCTTTTCAGATCAATTTAAATCATAATAGATTGCATACTCTTTAGATCTACAAGATTACAATTTAATTCCTCTTCAAAATCTTGAACTGAAATAAAATTATTTAAAAAACCTGAATATTTTGCATCTCCGCCTATGGTGCTTGAAAGTATATATTTTGGATTGAATTTGTTAATCAATTTAGGGATTACATCAGCACCTTTTACAAAAGAACCTACTATTGGTAATTCTAAATTTTTTGTAGGAGTAATGACTGCATCAAGACTTTGTTTGTTTAAATTTTCATCAAGATATCCATGGGGTTCTATATAAAACCCATTTTCTTGATCGTCTTTAACAATATATCCGTTTTCTATTTGTGGAACTGGAGCCCCAGCAGTGGCTTCAAAATTTAAATCAAAATGATTTGTCTTTTCAGTTGGCTTAAGCACTTTAATTGAACTAAAACCAATTTTTTTTAATATTTCAACAGCACTTTTA
>QCCT01000035.1 GCA_003281165.1 Prochlorococcus sp. AG-347-M18 | reverse complement strand
AAATTCACAAAATAAGGGATTTCTTGTCATTCATCTAAGAATGACTGGATATTTCAAATTCATTGAGAAATCAACTCATCCTTGTAAACATACAAGAATTAGATTTTTCGACAAAAATAATAATGAGCTAAGGTACGTTGACGTAAGAAGTTTTGGTCAAATGTGGTGGATTAACAAAGACCTATCGCTTAACAAAATAATTAAAGGACTAGGATCATTAGGACCAGAACCATTTTCTAAAGACTTTGATGCAAATTATCTTAAAAAAGTTATTTCAAAAAGAACAAAATCTATAAAAGCTATTTTATTAGATCAAACAATAGTGGCAGGTATAGGTAATATTTATGCTGATGAAAGTTTATACTCTGCTGGCATCTCACCTTTTAGAGAAGCTCGAACAATAAAGAAGAATGAATTAATCAAACTTAAAGAATCAATTGTAACTGTATTAAAAAAAAGTATTGGTTCTGGGGGGACGACATTTAGCGATTTTAGGGACTTAGAAGGAGAGAATGGAAATTTTGGTTTACAGACAAATGTTTATAGGAGAACTGGAAAAGAATGTCGTAAATGTGGAAATTTAATAGAAAGACAAAAAATTACTGGAAGAAGTACCCATTGGTGTCCTAAATGCCAAAAATAAAAAAGGGCTTACTCAAGAAGAGTAAACCCTTTTAAATATTTTTACCTGGCATTGAGCTATTTTCTCAAGGGGCTACCCCCTAAATATTTTCGCCGCTGATGCGTTTCACAACCGAGTTCGAGATGGATCGGAGTGGTTCCACATCGCCATGAACACCAGGATAGGTTGAACCTTGAGAACTGCATAGAAAATTATATAAATATAAGACAATAAATTAAGTTTATTTGGTCAAGCCCTCGGTCTATTAGTACTCCTCCGCTGCACTTGTTACCAAGCTTCCACGTAGAGCCTATCGACGGGTGTTCTTCCCGTGACCTTACTGGCTTAAGCCATGGCAATACTCATCTTGAGGTGGGCTTCCCACTTAGATGCTTTCAGCGGTTATCCACTCCGCACATGGCTACCCAGCGTTTACCGTTGGCACGATAACTGGCACACCAGAGGTGCGTTCCTCCCGGTCCTCTCGTACTAGGGAGAAATCCTCTCAATATTCCTGCGCATACACCGGATATGGACCGAACTGTCTCACGACGTTCTGAACCCAGCTCGCGTACCGCTTTAATGGGCGAACAGCCCAACCCTTGGGACCGACTTCAGCCCCAGGTTGCGATGAGCCGACATCGAGGTGCCAAACCTCCCCGTCGATGTGAACTCTTGGGGGAGATCAGCCTGTTATCCCTAGAGTAACTTTTATCCGTTGAGCGACGGCCCTTCCACGCAGAACCGTCGGATCACTAAAACCGACTTTCGTCCCTGTTCGACTTGTAGGTCTCACAGTCAAGCTCCCTTCTGCTTTTGCACTCAATGACTGATTTCCAACCAGCCTGAGGGAACCTTTGTGCGCCTCCGTTACCTTTTAGGAGGCGACCGCCCCAGTCAAACTGCCCATCAGATACTGTCCGCTTCCCGGATAACGGGTAAGCGTTAGAACCCTAGCTCTAAAAGAGTGGTATCTCACCGATGACTCAATAGTACCCACAAGCACTATTTCAACGTCTCCCACCTATTCTGCGCATTCAGAGCCCGAGCACAATATCAAACTACAGTAAAGCTTCATAGGGTCTTTCTGTCCGGGTGTATGTAGTCCGCATCTTCACAGACAATTCTATTTCGCCGAGCCTCTCTCCGAGACAGCGCGCAAATCGTTACACCTTTCGTGCGGGTCGGAACTTACCCGACAAGGAATTTCGCTACCTTAGGACCGTTATAGTTACGGCCGCCGTTCACCGGGGCTTCAGTCGCCAGCTTCACTAAAAGCTAACCAGCTTCCTTAACCTTCCGGCACTGGGCAGGTGTCAGCCCCCATACATCGTCTTGCGACTTAGCGGAGACCTGTGTTTTTGGTAAACAGTCGCTTGCGCCTCTTCACTGCGACCAGCTCTCGCTGGCACCCCTTCTCCCGAAGTTACGGGGCCATTTTGCCGAGTTCCTTAGAGAGAGTTATCTCGCGCCCCTCGGTATTCTCTACCACCCCACCTGTGTCGGTTTCGGGTACTGGCATTTGTGTCTTAACGAGTGTAGGGCTTTTCTTGGAAGCATGACATCACCAACTTCGCTGCCGTAGCAGCTCGTACTCACGCCTTAGCTCAAGATGTTTTCTCCATCTCTCAAAGCCTCGAACGCTTGAACCAGTAACCAACATCTGGCCTGGTTAGCCTTCTCCGTCCCCCTTCTCAAAACACATCTGGTACAGGAATATTGACCTGTTATCCATCGACTACGCCTTTCGGCCTCGCCTTAGGTCCAGACTAACCCTCCGCGGACGAGCCTGCCGGAGGAACCCTTAGGGTTTCGGGGCATGGGATTCTCACCCATGTTTTCGCTACTCAAGCCGACATTCTCACTTCTATGCTGTCCACGTCCGCTTACGCTAACGCTTCACCCTACATAGAACGCTCCCCTACCATAAATAAATTTATCCGCAGCTTCGGTATAACGCTTAGCCCCGTTCATTTTCGGCGCAGGATCGCTCGACCAGTGAGCTATTACGCACTCCTTTGAGGATGGCTGCTTCTAGGCAAACCTCCTGGTTGTCTGGGCAATCCCACCTCCTTTATCACTTAGCGTTAATTTTGGGACCTTAGCTGGCGGTCTGGGCTGTTTCCCTCTTGACTATGGAGCTTATCCCCCACAGTCTGACTGCCTAGTTACACACAGGGTATTCAGAGTTCATATCGATTTGGTACCGCTTTCGCAGCCCGCACCGAAATGGTTGCTTTACCCCCCTGCTGGAGCACTAGACGCTACGCCTCAACGTATTTCGGGGAGAACCAGCTAGCTCCTGGTTCGATTGGCATTTCACCCCTAACCACAGCTCATCCGCTGAATTTTCAACTTCAGTCGGTTCGGACCTCCACTTGGTATCACCCAAGCTTCATCCTGGCCATGGTTAGATCACCAGGGTTCGGGTCTATAAACACTGACAAACGCCCTATTAAGACTCGCTTTCGCTGTGGCTCCACCATTTCCGGTTTAACCCGCCAGTGCCTATAAGTCGCCGGCTCATTCTTCAACAGGCACACGGTCACCCGATTAGTCGGGCTCCCATTGCTTGTAAGCTCACGGTTTCATGTTCTATTTCACTCCCCTCCCGGGGTTCTTTTCACCTTTCCCTCGCGGTACTGTTTCACTATCGGTCACACAGTAGTACTTAGCCTTACGAGGTGGTCCTCGCAGATTCACACGGAATTCCACGTGCTCCGTGCTACTCGGGATACAGCTAGGTCAACTTATCTTTCGATTACGGGGCTTTCACCCTCTGTGGCACGCCATTCAAACGTTTCTTCTAGACTTGTTAATCCATATTGCTGTCCCACAACCCCGATAGTCAAGACTATCGGTTTGGGCTATTCCCCGTTCGCTCGCCGCTACTGAGGGAGTCGTTATTTACTTTCTTTTCCTCCAGCTACTAAGATGTTTCAGTTCGCTGGGTTAGCTCGCGCCAACCTATATATTCAGTTGGCCGTACATGGGGTTGCCCCATTCGGAAATTCCCGGATCAAAGTGTGCTTCCAACTCCCCGAGACTTATCGCAGGTAACCACGTCCTTCATCGCCTCTGTGTGCCTAGGTATCCTCCGTGAGCCCTTTGTA
>QCCT01000034.1 GCA_003281165.1 Prochlorococcus sp. AG-347-M18 | reverse complement strand
AAACAATTAGAATAATGTCACCTAATAGCCAAGAAGGTAAAGAAGCTTATAAAAAATTAATCCAACTAGGATTTGTTGAGACAAAATACAAAGGTTAATTAAATTTAATTATGATTACGAAAGAAGAAGTCATTAATCTAATCACTAAAAAAATTCCAAGTTCTCAAGTTTTTGTTGAGAACCTCAAAGGAAATGATCATTTGCAAGTAACTGTAGTTGCAACTGAATTCAATGGATTATCATTAGTTAAACAACATCAGCTAGTCTATTCTGCATTAAAGGATGAATTAGCTTCAGAGGCTATCCATGCACTGGCATTAAAAACAGAAACCCCAACTTGAATTATGGACAACTCAACAAAAGATCAAATACAAACACTGATTGACTCTAATCCTGTAATGGTATTCATGAAAGGTACTAAATTAATGCCTCAATGCGGTTTTTCTAATAATGTAGTTCAAATACTAAATTCCTTAGGCGTAGAATTTGGTACGTTTGATGTTTTAAGTGATTTTGCTGTAAGAGAAGGTATAAAAGAATACTCTGATTGGCCAACAATTCCACAAGTTTATTTAAAAGGAGAGTTTCTTGGTGGATCAGACATTCTTATCGAGATGTACAATTCAGGATCTCTAAAAGAAAAGATAGAAATTGAATTAGCGTCTTAAGACAATTAGTAAGTATAAATACTGAATTGATTAATAAAAATTAATATTTTAAATTCTTTTTTTATCAAAAAAACCTTTATTTCCATCTCCATCTGGATCAATAAAACTTGACGGATCCAGAATCCATCTTTCAATTAATCTTTCTAATTTCTCTTGATCCTTTTGCTCTAAACCATTGCAATTTCTAAGGGCTTGGAGATAGCCATCGCTATATAATTTAAGATCTGATGGAGTATGAAAACGAGTAACTAAGTCCTGGCAACTATCGCAAATTGATTGAAAATGACGAATTGCTTTAGGATTTTCAAATGATGTCATAATTCGATAGATTCTGATTTTTATTTAGCATTTGTTATACCTTATTAAGGATGATTAAAAATTGCCTGGCCAAACAGTAATTAAGAATGCAATCAACTGAGCAAATCTTAGCTTCAACTCCTGGCAGTTCACAATTGCCTACGAGCTCTCAAACTCCCTCTAGAGTTCTAGTTGTTGAACCTCACCCCACACTTAGAACTGTCCTTGTACAAAGGCTCCGCCAAGATGGTCACCTGGCTGCTGCAGTAGGATCAGCAGCAGAAGCAATTGACCTATGTAGAGAACAATCACCTGATTTATTAATTAGTGCTGAAATCCTTGAACAAAACACTGCAATGAGACTAGCCCAACAATTAGGGTGTTCCGTAATAGTGTTAACAGCTAGATCAGGTGTTGAAGCATTAGTAAACTTATTAGATGAAGGGGCAGATGATGTTCTAAGAAAACCCTTCGGGCTAGAAGAGCTTGCAGCAAGATGCAGAACCCTCTTGAAAAGAGGGAGAATAGGATTACAAGAGAAAGTTGAGGTCGGCCCTCTAGAAGTTCATCTCCTCTTAAGACAAGTAACTCTCAGCGAGAAGCCAGTAGAATTAAGTCCTAGAGAGTTTGCACTGCTTTGCGCACTTCTAATGCCCCCTGGCATGGTTAGAAGTCGACAAGAGCTCCTGAGGATGGCATGGCCGCCTTTCAGCGGGGGTCCAAGATCTGTAGATACTCAAGTTTTAACATTACGAAGAAAATTAGAGCAAGCAGGCTTAGGAGAAGGTGGTGGAATAACCACTGTTAGACAACAGGGTTATCGATTTAGTATTGATAACATTTAATTGAGGAAAGCAAAAAGTTCACCAAAGATCATTAAAACTGAAAGTAAAGTCAGTAATTTATATGTCCATAGTGGTGATATGTAAGATATTTCATTAATACCAATCCCAGTATTACTGGAAACAATTAATAAAAACTTTTCAAATTTTTCCACTCTTTGTGGGACAAGAAAATTATCACCTTGAAAAGTATTAAAATAATAAATTTTACTACCCTGACTAGTTGGCAAAGATTTGATTAATTTAATATCTTTCCAAGAAATCTCCCAATTTTTTTTCCCTAAGAATTTAGAAATAAAGCTACTTTTATATGAAATTTTATTACTGCAAGTTTCTACATAATCACTAGTGATATTGATTATCAAATAAAGTCCAAGAGCAAAAATTATGACAGAGGGGATTTTTAATTTTTCGATTGAAATAAATGGTAAAGGAATTGTAAGCGCTAAATAAAGAGAAATTAACGAACTTTTCACAATAAAAAGAGTTTTAAATTTTTCTATCATTTCAAAAGGATCCTCTTAATCGGGCAATTTAAAACTGTTTATGTTTAACTTTGCACCTATTTTGTGAGCACATGCGTATCCACTAAAAGCAACTGCATTTAGGCCTTGGCCAGGGAAGCATGAATCTCCTACACAATAAAGGTTTTGAATTTTTGTAGTATTAAAAGGCATTGGCAAAAGTCCCAGCAACTTTTTACTGGGAATTGGTCCATAACTACCTTCATATCTTCCGAGAAACTTTTTATGAGTTTTGGGAGTACCAATTTCTTTGTGATCAATATTTTGTTCAAGATTAGGAAGAATAGTTGATATTTTTTCAACAAGGAAAGAAAAAAATTTTTCTTTCTTTTGCAAATATTCTTTCCTTGATAGGCCTTCCCATTCACTCATCGATGAAGGAGTAAATGCATGTATGATATGTTTACCTTCTGGAGCCAAAGACGAGTCAAGCAAAGTAGGTATAGAAACAAAAATAACTCCCTTCTCGCTTTCTAATTCATCCCAATTTTCAACGATTATATGATGACAATTAAAATTATCGGATATTACATTTTTTTCTACTCCAAGGTGAATCGAAACAAAAGAGGGTGAGGGTTTATAAGTTTCTGACCACTTATACTCACTTTTTGGCACGTTTTTGCTAGAAATTAATCCTTTAGTATTATCTTTTAATCCAAATGTATCCCATCTAGTGGAGTTGGATACAATAATATTTGAATATATCTCTTCCCCATTTGAGAGCTTAACTCCTACCGCTTTCTTATCCTTCAAGAGGATTTCAGACACATTGGCTTTATATCTAACTTTTCCTCCTAATTTTTCAATACCAGAAACAAACTTCTCTGCTATCGTTCCAACTCCCCCTTTTGGATAATTTATCCCCCCAGCATGCCTATCTGTAAATACCATTCCCGCATTAATCATAGGGGTTTTCAGAGCTGGCATTACAGACCAACAAAAACATTCGATATCAATAAATTTTAAAAGTTCAGGATCTTTTATAAACTTTCTTGCAACATCTCCCGCATTTGCGGGTAACCATCTAGCTAAACCTAAACAGGATAATGGAGATTTAAAGAAAACTTTAAAAAGATAACTTGGATCCTCTATTGATAAAAGAGGCATTGAATCTAAACATTTAAATACACTTGCACAAGTATCATAGAATTTCTTGATACCTTTTTTTTCCTTTGGGAAACAAGCTGATAATTTGCTTATAAATTGCTCATAATTTTTATCTACAGAAATATTAAAGTCATGTGGTAAGTGATATTCCAGTTGCACTGGATCGGGAATAGTTTCGCATTTTTCATTTACATCTTTCAAAGCACGAGTTAATAAATTGGTATAACCTTTCTCTCCAAATCCAAATATCATTGAAGCCCCTACATCAAAGGTATAGCCTTTTCTCTTAAAAGAGCCTCCACTCCCGCCTGGAATAATATATTTTTCAAGAACTAATACCCGTGCCCCCTTAGCAGCTAATTGTGATGCTGTAACTAAGCCTCCAATTCCTGAGCCAATAATAATCGCATCGAAATTTTCCTTAATGAATACCATATTTTGGATCTTTGATAATTAATCTTAGTAAATTTTGCTAAGTAAGTGGTCTTTTTCAAGATAATAATCTAGTGAATTTTTAAATTCATTCAAGGCCTCTGTAGATCTTTCTTGATAAGCTTTATACCTTAATCTTTTATCTTTTATTCTTTTAGTTAGCTCTGGAACTAAACCAAATGAAGCAGGCATTGGTTGAAATTTATTCTTTTTCTGATTAGACAATATTTGATTTTTGTTACTGATAAAATTCATTAAAGAACCAATCATTGATTCATCAGGAAAACTTACTGTTTTTTTACCCTTAGCTAATAATGATGCATTTATTCCTGCAAGCAAACCCCCTGCTGCTGCTGCTGCATAACCTTCCGTCCCCGTTATTTGACCCGCAGCAAAAAGATTTTCTCTTTTCATAAATTGCAATGTCGGTAAAAGTAATTTTGGAGATTCTAAAAAAGTATTTCTATGCATTACTCCAAAACGTACAAACTCAGCCTTTTCTAAACCTGGAATCATTCTAAATATTCTTTTTTGCTCAGACCATTTCAGATTAGTTTGAAAACCCACCATATTTAGCAATTTTCCTTCTAAATCTTCTTTCCTTAATTGAACAATTGCATGAGGTCGCTTTTTCAATCTATTTTCTCTATCAAATAAATCTCCCCATTTTGGATCCCATAATCCAATAGATTTTAATGGTCCGTATCTCATAGTATCAACTCCTCTTCTAGCAATTTCTTCAATTGGTAAGCAAGCTTCAAAGAAATTTGCTGACTCTTTCTCAAAGTCTTTTAAATTAGCTTGTTCTCCTTCTATTAGTTCATTTCTAAAATGGATGTAATCATCTTTACCCATAGGGCAATTAAGATATGCTGGATCTCCTTTGTCGTATCTACTAGCATTAAATACAATCTCTTGATCAATAGTATCTCCATAAATAATTGGACTAGCTGCATCAAAAAAATGACACTCATCGATACCAGTAAAAGCTTGAATTTTATACGACAACTCATCAGCAGTTAAAGGACCAGTTGCAAGGATAGTTATGTTTTCTTCACTTGGGAGATCCAATTGTTCAAATCTCTTAATTTCAATTAAAGGATGATTAGATAAAGCTTCAGTCAAAGCGAGACTAAATTTAGATCTATCAACCGCTAAAGCGCCTCCAGCTGGAACAGAAAATTTATCAGCTGTTTGAACTATTAATGATTTAAAAATTCTAAGTTCTTTCTGCAATAGACCAGCAGCTCTATCTGGACTTAAGGCACCAAAACTGTTACTACAAACCAATTCCCCAAACTCACCTGTATGATGAGCTGGGGTTGATTTGATTGGTCTCATTTCAACTAATTTGACTGGAATACCAGAATTAGCCACTTGCCAAGCAGCTTCAGATCCTGCGAGACCAGCTCCAATAACTATTATTTCTTTATCTATCAAATTGGATTAATCCTTACCCAAAAAGTCTCTATTGAATTGCTCTCTTGCTGGTTTTTGTATATTAAATACTACCCAAGCTAAAGCAGCGATAATTGGAGCAAAAACTACGATTGTTCTGAGC
>QCCT01000033.1 GCA_003281165.1 Prochlorococcus sp. AG-347-M18 | reverse complement strand
TTTAAAGGTAGACCAGAACCATATATTAATCTTGATATTGCAATTGAATCTGCACAAATTGATGTAATTGAATGAAGATCATTATTATTTTGAAAAATAAATCTTGACCTGTCATAAGTTTTACACCAATTGAATAATCCTTTTCTTTCGTAAACAGACAAAAATATTATCGTTTTAATTATTATTTTGAATAAAAATTTTGATGATTGATTGCTAGAGAGAATACCAAGTCCAGTAAAGGAAAGAATGCATGGGATGTTGTAAAACAAACAAACAAACGCAACTACTAAATTTGTTCGCAAAGTATGAGAATGTATTAATTTAGGTTTTATTGCTCTTACTAAGAAAAACATTCTTAAAAGTGAAATTAAAAATGAGGATGGATTTAAATCTTTACTTCTATCTATGCGCCAAGGTAGGTTAAATGAGAGTTTTGCTAAAGAATTTGATGATGAATCTACTGGCGATATTGTGACAACTTTATTTTTTTTATTTAGATCTTGTATTAGTAATTTTCTGTAGTGCAATAAATAAAAACTACTATTAGCAGTAATAACTATTGGTCTAGTAGTTTTGTTATCTATCATTACTTATATATTTTTAATATATTTTAATTAAAAATTAATTATCCCATCATAACAAATTTATTATTTTTTTTTCTAAGTCCTGTTTTGAAGAAACCATTTCATAAATAGAAAAATTATATATTTGACTTGATTTGTTAATTATATGTCTATCAAAATTTCTATTAAAATAAATAATTGGGATTTTCATATTTAAAATATCAAGAAAGGAAGTTGAGTAATCTATTGAAATTAAAAAGTTGCATGTAGAAGCATAAGTTTCTATATCTTTATTTTTATGAGCAAATTTTAATTTTATGTTTTTAGATCTTAAATAATATAAGCATATATTTTTCTTAAGATTCACAAAAAAGTTCATATTTGCAGGATGGAATTTAAAGATAATTTCACCTTTAAAAGTTAATTTTTCTAAGACATTGATTATATCTACATAACAATCGAACTCATAAGTACTTATAGATGATCCACAACTATCACTAGCCTGAATGACAATTGAGTTACCTTTGTATTTGTTTTTTATTTTGAATGGTTTTTTTTTCTTGGCCGTCAATAAATTTTCTACAAAAATAGGCTTTTTACCTATATTCAGAGAATACATATCATATGGAAGAGCCTCAAATTTATTGTGTTTAATTATGTAAGTTTCATTTTTATATTCAGCTGAAGCTATTGAGAGAGATCTTGTCTCCATGCTGTAGATTTCAGGTGATAAACTGAAAAAATTTTGTTTTTGTGCATTTTTTTTAAAATAATTATAAATATAAAGACCTTGAAACATTTGCTTATAATGCTTAGCCATAAATGGAAATCTTAAACAATATTTAAAAATGCTTTTTAAAACTTTATCTTTGTTTTTATCTTCAATATAAAAAAAAATGTTTTGGAATTTATAATTAAAATTTATATTTTGATGATTTATAGAATCATTGAAATTATTTTCTAAATAATATGCAATGTCCTCAAATCTACTTCTTTTTTGCGAAGAGACAAAATTATATTTGAAATCATTTATCTTAGGGTTGTTATTAATATTAATAGTATTAATATCTAAAAATATTTTTGAAAATTTAATTTTTACATAAAATATTAATAAGGAAATAAGGTTTTTAGTTATCCCTAAAGAATATGAAAGTTTGAATATCAAATTATCTTTAATAATTTCTAAAGCTAAATTACCTCTTATCCAATGGTTATAAGAAATATTATGTAAAGTTATTAAATCTTTTTCTAAAAAATTATTATTTTTCTCCCATTTAATAAAAGAATTTAAAAAATTATTATCAAGGAATGATTTAAGATTATTATATTTCCTGACTCTTAAAATAGCATATACGTCTATATTAGTTAGGGCCTGAATATTTTCAGTTAATTTAATAAAATTTTTTATTAGAAAAATTTTTATTAAAATTATCATAAACAATATCTATTAATTAATCATATTATCTATTTATAAAAATAAAAAGTTAATTTTTAATTATTTTTAACTCCCCATTTTTTTTGAATTCAATAATGTGAGAAAAATAATTAAGAATTTCATTGGAGTGTGTTACGGCAAAAACAAATTTTATGTGATTCAGGGAGAATATATTTTGAATTACTTGATTTGCTGTTTGCAGATCTAATGAACTTGTAGCCTCATCTAAAAGTAATATTGGGGACATTTTGTATATTGCCCTAGCTATAGCTAATCTTTGTATCTGCCCTCCACTCATAGAAAAACCATTTGACTTTGGGTTAAATGCATATTTATTTTGTTGGTTCTCAATAAAATCAGAAAGTAATGATATTTCAGCAGCTAACTCTAGATTTTTGAAATTAGTTTTTTCGTTTGGCAAACTTATAGATATATTTTTTTCTAAAGTTGTATTTAATAGATAGTTGAATTGGGGGACAAAGGAACAACTAGGAATCAAATTTGTATCATATTTTTTTCTCGATGAGGGATTCTGAAGATATGATTTGTTCTTTTGATCTATAAAATTTAAACTTCCTGAGGTGGGTTTCCTTAGACATGAAATTATATCTAATAAAGTACTTTTTCCTATTCCTGTTTCTCCTACTATTGCAACCCTTGATCCTGCATTGAATTGATATGAAAAATCCTCAATAATATTTTTTTCTGAAAAATTATTTCCATAATTAAAGCTAACTTTTTTAAAAGATATTTTTTTTAAATTCGAAGTATCTATAATTTTTTTCTTATCTACAACTTTATCTCTTTTTGATAGTGAATATAATATTGATTTTATAAATGCGTCATTAGATTTTATCCCCGCCCAATTTGCATATACTTGTTGTAAAGCAGGTAATAATCTTTGAGATGCAAAAGCAAAAGCTCCTATAAAAGGTATGATTTCCTTCGAATCACTAATATACAAAGTTAAAAATGTTGTAAAAAAAGAAATCAGGACTATAGCTGCAGCCTCAATTACAAATCTAGGATATGAACCTAAAAATTCACTTAAAGCATAAAGTTTTCTATTTTTGTAGTCAAATTCATAATAGGTTTCTGAAATTGGTTTAAATGAATCATCTAGATACATATTTCTAGACATTGAATAGATATCCTGAATTGTTTGGATTTGATTTTCAGTACCATATGCAATCTCTTTTGAAAGAGTATTCATTTTTTTTCTAGATGTAACACCTAAATATGAATAAATAACCCCTAAGATAAACAATGTTGTTAAAGAAATTATTGGTTTTGTAATCAATAAAAATAGAGAAATAGAAAATGCTATTAATAATGCTGTTGTTAATTTTGTTAAAAAAGTTAGTGATTCAACAGTTTTTGTTATGTACAACACTAACTGGGCGGTAGCTTTTTTCAAGTCAGTTTTCAAGATGTTTTCAAAATCTATGCCAAAAGTTCTTTTGAATACTAAGGTAGATAATTCGAAACCAATTCTCGCTACTAATCTATTTGCACAGTACAAGGTAAATATTCTAGTAATTGAAGAGAAAATAATTATTAAAGATAAGAGGGAAACACTTATTAATAATTTATTATTGGGGTCTAATTCAATTAAAACTTTTAAAAAATCAGGAGCATTAATTAAATAATTGTTATTACTATCAATTTGAAGCAATATTCCTAAGAAAGGAATTACGCTTGCTACTGATATTACATCCAAAATCGCGCTTTGAATAGATAATAAAACAAGTAATATACAGTTCCTTTTACTTTTACTTGAAAGGTATTTTCTTAACTTTAATAAATTAAAAATTGAGTAGTTACTCATACATTGAATTATATTTTTCGAATTAAAGTAAATAAAAATTATATTTCAATATTAACTTTTTTTATTAAAAAAGGGTAGTTCAACATTTTGCATAATTGTAATATCAATTATAAGCTGAACTAATTTTATTTTTTTGGTTAATGATTTAGATTTAAATAAAATGAATTAAATTATAGTATTATTTGATTTTATTTTAGTAGCTTTAAATTTATTCCTTTAAAGAAAAATCTTTAAAAGATAAATTCTCTTAAAATTTTAAATCATATTAAAAGGATTATTCTTAATTAATATTTAAAATGAAAAAAAGCGTTATTTTTAGATTTGATGACATCCATCCTTTTATGAATCAAAAGGCATTTGATTTAATTATGTCTTTGTCAGATCTTTGTCCTTCATCAATAATGCTATGTTTAATTCCTGATAATAAGGACAAATCTTTAATTTTATCAAACTTACCGATTCCTAACTATTGGGAAAAATTAGTTTCATTGGAAAAAAAAGGGGTAATTATAGGTTTACACGGATTAGAACATAAACTTAGAATTTCTAATAAATCAATATTATTTGTTTCTAAGCAAAGTGAATATACTGAACTTGCATACTCCGTTCAGAAAAAGATGATCCTTAAAGGATTATCAATTTTAAAATCTAAAGGATTAAATCCAAAATTTTTTGCCCCACCAGCTCATGGATTTGATCAAAATACGTTAAAAGTTTTAAAGGATATAAATTTTAAGATTATTAGCGATGGTTTTTTTAGAAATGTTTGTATTAAGTATGATTTAATTTGGATTCCTGTTAAAACATGGAGACCTAGTACATTTTTTATCGGAAGTGTGAATACTGTTTGTATTCATCTAAATGAAAAAAATATCTATTCAATAAAAAATGCAATATTTGAAAAATTATCACAGAAAAGAAATATAGATTTTCAAACCATAATTAAGTTTAAAAAAAAATATTCGCTACTAGATCGCATTACCGAAATTATTTATTTTATTTTAATCAAAGTTCTTTTTCTTAAGAAAAAATTTTCGAAAATTCTAAAAGATATAAATTAGTAATTTATCTTTTAATTGAAAAGATGAATTTGGCAGATAAATTACCACCAAAACCTCCTTTTAAAAAAGAAATATCAACTAGTTTCTTATCTATATCAGATATCCATTTAAACTTAACATTATCATCCAATTCACATAAAGTTATATTCCTTTCAAGACAATAAACGATTGCTTTCCAAATTATACTGTACCCATAAAGATATTTTTTGGAATAATCAGTATAGAGACCAGTCCCATAATATGCATGATGATTTGTTTTGTAAAAATATACTGCACTATATAAATCATTTTTATCTTCCCCAAAGGAAGTTAATGCAAAGCCACTATCATTTTTTATTGCAGAGTATTGTAAATCCCATGATTTGTCAGATCTAGTTTTTCTACCAGAGATTTTAAAGTGTAGATCTTTTATTTGTTTAAACTTTTTTTCATCTAAGTTAAATTTATCTATTATTTGGAAAGATTGTTCTTTTAATCCTCTATTAATAGGAGACTTATAACTTTTTCTAATATCTCTCCATAAATATTCATCTTTTTTATTTGTGTAAATTGACTTAGACCAAATTATTTCTTGAGTGAATTTAAATTTATTTAATATACTCTCATAGCCTTTATTCAATATATTATTCATAGGAATTGTGAAAATAATTTTGTTAGCTAGCTCGAGAAGTGAATGAATCTTAGATTGTAAAACTTTTATACTATCTCCTGAAAATTCATCACTTATTAATATTATTCCAGGAAAATTATTACCAAAATTTATTTCTGGATTATTAGTATTAGGTGACTTTGTTAGTAAAAAGATCGCCCCACAAACAACTTTTTTATTTTTAAAAATTAAAAATGATTTTTCAGATAATAAACTTTTATTAGATATACAATATTCTTTTTGATATAAATAAAAATCTCTTTGATAAATTGGATTAAAATTTTTACATATATTTGAGACCCTTAAAAAATTTTCCCAAAATAAAGTTTCTTCGCAGTCTTGGTAATCTATTAAATTTT
>QCCT01000032.1 GCA_003281165.1 Prochlorococcus sp. AG-347-M18 | reverse complement strand
TTGTAATTAGATGAATTTTCGAGGACTTGTTACTTATGCTAAAACTTTTGTTGGGAGATCCGAATACACGAAAGTTAAAGCGCTATCAACCAATAGTGGAAGAGATAAATTTATTAGAAGAAGAAATTTCTAGATTAACTGATGATGAGATGAGAAAAGAAACTCATAATCTTAAATCAAAGATCTCATCAGAATTAGATATTAAAAAACAAACAGAACTCCTGACAGAATCTCTCCCAAAAGCCTTTGGGATTGTTAGAGAAGCAAGTAAACGTGTTCTTGATATGAGACATTTTGATGTTCAGTTAATAGGTGGGATGGTTTTACATGAGTGCCAAATCGCTGAGATGAAGACTGGAGAAGGAAAAACTCTTGTAGCAACATTACCTTGTTATTTAAATGCATTAACTGGGAAAGGTGTCCATGTAGTTACTGTAAATGATTATTTGGCTAGAAGAGATGCTGAGTGGATGGGCCAAGTTCATCGTTTTTTAGGTTTATCCGTTGGTTTGATTCAACAAGATATGAATCCTCTTGAGAGAAAGAAAAATTACAGTTGCGATATAACTTATGCAACTAACTCTGAATTAGGATTTGATTATTTAAGAGATAATATGTCTACTGATATTAATGAGGTAGTGCAAAGAAAATTCAATTACTGTGTGATAGATGAGGTCGATTCAATTTTAATTGATGAAGCTAGAACTCCTCTCATTATTTCTGGCCAAATTGAAAGACCCCAAGAAAAATATCAAAAAGCTGCAGAATTAGCTTTAGCATTAGTTAGAGCAAAAGAATTAAGTAAAGATGGTATTGATCCAGAAGGGGATTATGAAGTTGATGAAAAGCAAAGAAGTTGTATATTAACTGATCAGGGTTTTGCTAAATGTGAAGAGTATTTGGCAGTTAGTGATTTATATAATCCCAAAGATCCTTGGGCGCACTACATAACCAATGCTTTAAAAGCCAAAGAATTATTTATTAAAGATGTAAATTATATTATTAAAAATGATGAGGCTGTAATAGTGGATGAATTTACAGGGAGAGTAATGCCTGGAAGGCGATGGAGTGATGGACAGCATCAGGCAATAGAAGCGAAAGAGAGTCTTAAAATACAGCCTGAGACTCAAACATTAGCATCTATTACTTATCAGAATTTTTTTCTTTTATATCCTGGCTTGGCAGGTATGACGGGAACTGCAAAAACAGAGGAGGTTGAATTTGAAAAAACGTATAAGTTAGAATCAACAGTTATACCAACAAATCAAATTCGAAAAAGACAAGATTGGCCTGATCAAGTATTTAAGACAGAGATAGGTAAATGGAAAGCTGTCGCGAAAGAAACTGCTCAAATTCATAGAGATGGCAGGCCTGTTTTAGTTGGTACAACAAGCGTTGAAAAAAGTGAGTTGTTAAGTTCACTTTTAGCTGAAGAAAACATTCCACATAACCTTTTAAACGCTAAGCCAGAGAACGTTGAACGTGAGGCGGAAATTGTAGCTCAGGCTGGAAGAGCAGGCGCTGTTACTATTGCTACTAATATGGCTGGAAGGGGAACAGATATTATTCTCGGCGGTAATAGTGACTATATGGCAAGACTTAAATTAAAAGAGATTCTAATTCCTTTATTAGTTAAGCCAGATAATGAGCATAAGCCACCAATCCCTAAACAAAGAAGTTCAAAGTCTAAGGGCGGTTTTTCTTCAAAAGTGAACTCAAATCTGTCAAAGAATTTTCCAGGCTCTTCAAAAAGTCTTTACCCGTGCAAACTGGATGAAAAAATTGAAAAAACCCTCTCTCTTTTATCTAATGAACTAGTTAAGAATTGGGGTGATAGACAACTTTCTGTCTTGGAGTTAGATGACAGAATAGCTACAGCTGCAGAAAAAGCACCAACCGAAGATAAAATGATAAAGCTTTTGAGAGAATCTTTATCACTTGTAAAAGAAGAATATGAAAAAGTTTTGACCCATGAAGAACAAAAAGTAAGAGAAGGCGGAGGTTTACATGTCATAGGTACTGAAAGACATGAATCTAGAAGAGTGGATAATCAACTTAGAGGAAGAGCGGGAAGACAAGGTGATTCTGGAAGTACAAGGTTCTTTTTGTCTTTAGAAGATAATTTATTAAGGATTTTTGGAGGCGAAAGGGTTGCAAATCTAATGAATGCTTTTAGGGTTGATGAAGATATGCCTATCGAATCAGGAATGCTTACTAGGTCTCTAGAAAGTGCTCAAAAGAAAGTAGAAACATATTATTACGATATTAGAAAACAAGTTTTTGAATATGATGAGGTAATGAATAATCAAAGAAAAGCAGTCTATAGCGAAAGACTTAGAGTCTTGCAAGGCATTGATTTAAAAAGGCAAGTTATAGGATATGGAGAAAGAACAATGTATGAAATTGTCGAGGCTTATATTAATCCTGATTTACCTCCAGAAGAATGGAATATTGATCAGTTAATTTCAAAAGTCAAAGAATTCATATATTTATTGGATGATCTTAAAGCTGATGATATCAAGTTGCTATCGATAGAGGAACTAAAAAACTATCTTCAAGAGCAATTGCGGATAGCTTATGATTTAAAGGAATCACAAATAGAAAAGATTCGCCCAGGATTAATGAGAGAAGCTGAAAGATTCTTTATTTTGCAGCAAATTGATAATTTATGGAGAGAACACCTTCAATCTATGGATTCTTTGAGAGAATCGGTTGGATTGAGGGGTTATGGACAAAAAGATCCTTTAATAGAGTATAAAAATGAAGGATATGATATGTTTCTCGAAATGATGACTAATATGCGACGAAACGTTATTTATTCAATGTTTATGTTTCAACCGAAAACTGATAATGATGATAAAAATTAAATCAAAAATTTAATCGTCTCCAAGAAATTCTATAATTTCTTTGTCTTTAAGATTTTGAGCTTCACCAAGTTTAGAAATATCAATTGATTCTGAGTTAGCGATACATAGCATTGTTTTTTGTAACTTAAGAATCTCATTTTCAAGTAAGTCTATTCTATCCATTAAATTTTTTATCACATTAGCTTCTGCATCTGGCAAGGCAGAGTGGGCTAATGGATTAACTTTTACCCCGCTCTGATGCACTACTCTTCCAGGAACTCCAACCACAGTACTGTTTCCTTCCACATTACGGACAACTACCGAACCTGCACCAATGCGTGTATTAGATCCTACTGTTATGGATCCAAGAACTTTTGCACCTGCTCCAACAACTACATTTTCCATTAAGGTTGGGTGTCTTTTGCCATGACTTTTACCAGTACCTCCTAATGTTACTCCCTGATAAAGTAGACAATTATTTCCTATTTCAGCCGTTTCACCAATTACAACTCCCATACCATGATCTATAAAAACTCGTTTACCAATTTTTGCCCCAGGATGGATTTCAATACCTGTTAATAACCTGTTAAGGTGACTTAAAAAGCGTGGAATTAAGGGAATTTTTAGTTGCCATAATTTATGAGTAAACCTATGAATAACTATGGATTGAAAGCCTGGGTAACAAAGAAAAATCTCTAATATTCCTCTTGCAGCAGGATCTCTCTCTTTGATAATTTCTATATCAGATCTAAAAGTTCTTAGTACCATGTCTAATTAATAACTCCTATTTCTTTTTTTAAATGATTTATTGTTTCAACACTTAAATAATTTTTAGCACAAATTATTTGAGGTAATCGCATTAGCTGAGACCTGTTTTTTAATAATGTGTTTTCCACAACTGATAAACTAGGCCCATCACAAACTATGTGGTTTGAAGTCTTTAAAAGGGATAGTAGCCTGCTCTTATTATCTGAGATTGCAGTCATAAGAATTAATTCGCTACCTCGCATGCTATGTATAATAACCTCTGCTGCTCTCAATAAACCTGGACTAATGCTAACGATACCTACACAACTTCCAGTATCTAATTCTTTGATAATATTTAATTCCTTTTGAAAGTCGCTCAAGTCAACTGCAATAGCTCGGACTCCATATTGTCTGGCAACTTTTTCTAGAGGCTGCAAGAAATATCTGCTTGTGACAATCGTACCATTATTTGAATTACTCAAAACTTTTTCTAATTCTTCTACAGGAACGACTTCGACTGGCACATTAATTTTTGGCGAGAGGTCCTCTGCTATTAACATAGAAGCACCTATATCTTCTCTAGGAGTACTTACAATAATTTTTGTACCGCATTTAATACGCCAATCAATTTCTTTGGTTAATATTTCTCTCGTTTCTTGTAAGGTACAGCCAAGATTTATGAATTTATCAATAGTTTGCTTTACTTCTTGATCAGGATGTTTACTTATTTTATCTTTTGAAAAGACCGATTTTTTAAAGTCTTTTTTAGTAATATTATCTCTTACATAGATGCCAGATCCAGCTATCGCTTCAACAACCCCATCAATTTCAAGTTGCCTGTAAACTTTACTTATTGTATTTCTGTGGAGTCCAGTCTGCATTGCAAGTTGCCTAGTGCTGGGAAGTCTATGACCAGGAGGGTAATGTCTTGCTGCTATGGCAAAGCAAATTTGATTATAGAGTTGTGTCGATGCTGCGATATCACTTTCTTGTTGAATATGGAATCTCACTTTAGAAAAATCCTTACTAATTAATTTTTATCCGTAGTGACACTTTAACATTCGTCATATTTTTTTTAAATAATCCCTTACCCTTCATCTTTCTTAATAAGAGGAGTTTTTCTAGGACTTAAGAACATAATCATGTTTCTTCCTTCTCTTTTTGGCTTTTGTTGTACTTCTGATTGCTCCTCTAAATCATTGGCCATTTTTAAAAGAAGTGTTTCCGCTAGATTTGAATGTTGAATTTCTCTACCTCTAAAAATTACAGTGCATTTTACTTTATCTCCTGATTTTAAAAATTTAGTAGCTTGACCAATACGTACGTCATAATCATGTTTGTCAATTTTGTACCTCATTTTTACCTCTTTAACTTCTGTTTGATGAGATTTTTTTCTCGCTTCTTTTGCTTTCTTTTCTTGTTCAAATTTATATTTTCCATAGTCCATGACTCTACAAACAGGAGGATTTGCTTTTTCACTTACCAAAACTAAATCAAGTTCTCTTTGAGCAGCTATTTCTAATGCTTCTAATCTATCAATGACACCTAATTGTTTTCCATCAGAGTCGACAACTCTCAATTGAGGGTATTTTATTCTTTCATTTATATTTGGGAGCTCCCTTACGGGTGCGCGACGGTCAAAGCGTGGGCGTGGTGGCATTCAGTTTAAATAATTAATTAATTGGATGATGAACAAAAATCTATTTTTCATTAAGTCAGCTTAAAAAAGACTCTATTTTAATTATTGCATCTTTTAGCGGGTTTTTGTTATTAAGCCAAATGGGATTATTTTTATTACGAAACCATGTTTTTTGCCTTTTCGCAAATTGGTTAGTTTTTATTGTAGTTAATTCAATCGCCTTATCAATCGGTAAATTATTATTTAAAACACCTTTAGCCTCACTGTAACCTATTGTTTCTAGAATTGGTAAATCAGATCCATATTGAGAAATAAGATTTTCCGTCTCTTCAACTAATCCAGATAAAAACATATTTTTTGTTCTGTCTGAAATTCTCTCTTTTAAATTATCTCTATTTAAACCAAGCTCTAGTATTTTCCATTCAGGTAGTTTTTGAACTTTTTGAGATGATAAAGGTTTACCGGTTACATAAAAGACTTCTAAAGCTCTTATTACTCTAATTTGATCAGCAAAATTGATTTTTTTTGCTGAAATTGGATCACAATTTTTTAAAAGCTCCCAACATTCTTCATGACCAAGTTCTTTCAACTGTCCTCTCAAATTTGTTTGCGGAGGGACATCCGGCACAAATAAACCTTTTGTTATTGAGTTCATATACAAACCACTTCCTCCAACAAGGAAAGGTAAATTATTTTGCTTAATTTCCTTTTTTATTGATTTTTGAGCAATTTCTTGAAATTGTTTTACATTCATCGGACGAAAAGGCTCTTCTATATCTATTAAAAAATGCTTTATTTGTTTTTGTTGCTTTTTAGATGGTTTGGCTGTTCCAATATCCATAGACTTATAAATTTGTCTTGAATCGATATTATGTATACGGATTTTAAAGTAGTCTGCAATTTCAATAGCCAATTCTGTTTTACCACTTGCTGTAGCTCCAATTAATACTATTACTTGAGGTGGAAAAGAAGACATATGAATTTTTGAAGAAAAATTTATTAGCTATATAATATAAGTGATTAAATTTTTCATATACTTTGAGCCTTTCTCATATTGCAGTGGTAAGTTTAATTAAAGATCTTTTTAAAAAGTTATTTTTAAAAGATCAATGTTTTTTTTTTATATTAAATGAG
>QCCT01000031.1 GCA_003281165.1 Prochlorococcus sp. AG-347-M18 | reverse complement strand
AAGTATGTTTAATTTCTGTGTGAGGAATTTTTAAATTAAGATTTTATTATTAATTCTTATATTAAAAAACACCCGTAAAGGATGTTTTTTTTGATAATTTTTATTTAATTAATTATCTTACCAGCAATTTTCTCCTTCACCTATTGGGATACAAACATCTGATTTTTGTGCCTTATCTGCAAGCTCTTGCGCTTTTTCATCTAATATGAAATCTGCATCAACATCCATATCAGTATTCCATTCTTTTAAGCCCCCCATGTCACTTTCTCCGCTATTTACAGCTGATGATATTGTTAGTGCGCTTGTAGCAGCTATGAATAAAGCAATTGAACTTTTTTTTGGCATTTCAAAAATTTAAATGATATTCTATTTTAAGAATTTTTTGAGTAATTTTCTATTTAGTGTATAAAATGATTCATTAATTTCCCAGTAATCTGAGGAAGTTTGAATAAGACTTAAAGATAAGATCTAATTCATCTGACCTCCCATTTTTAGCTAGCAAGCCTTTTGCACCTGCATCAAGATCAAATAAATATTCTCTTTGCTCGATTGATTTTACATAACTTTCAATCCAACCTACACATACCAATCTTTCTCCATTTTTAATCTCTTTAACTGAATGCAAGTAGATACTTGGATAAATAATTATTTCACCTGCATTTAGTTTGAATTCTTTTTCTGAATTCATCTCTTCAATAATTAGCTCTCCTCCTTCGTATGTATTTTTATCAGTTAATGAAATGGTAAATGATAAATCAGCTCGTCCTGATGACATAAACGGATTATCTATGTGCCTACCATATTGCATATTTTTTAATGATTTTGTAAACATTATTCCATGTATTATTTTTGGTAAGGCAAAGCTTTTTATTAGAGGGCTGCTAAGAATTTTTTGTTTGATTAAATGGGAGAGTTTTTTCGATATCTCAGTTTCTCGATTTAATTGCAAATTGTTCTTTACCTTTGATGCATGAGTGCCGGCAGTTTTTTTCCCATTTTCCCAAAGAGTATTTTCATTCTTTAAATTCTTAATTAATGCTTCAATCTCTTCTTGAATGAGAAGCTGATTAGTTAAATAATTCATTTTGAGTATAAAAAATGATACAAGGTAATGTATAGAAAATATCTTTCACGAATCTTGTGACTTTTATATATATAAAGTAACCATAGATACTATTTTGTAAAAGTGCAAAAATTTAAAAAATTAATTTATTCAGTTTTAACGTGTACCTTTCTATTGAATGTAAATATACCTGCAAATTCTACCGAAAAAGAAGTTAAAGTTTATTCAGGAAGACATTACAACACTGATAGAAGTGTTTATAAAAAATTTGCAGAAGAAACCGGTATAAAAGTTCGACTAATCGAAGCTGCTGGAATCTCTTTAATTGAAAGGTTAAAAAGAGAAGGGAAAAATTCTCAAGCCGATTTAATTTTGCTTGTTGATGCAGCAAGAATTACTAACGCGGCAAAATTAGGATTGCTTCAGAAAATTGACTCTAGTAATTTAGAAAATGATGTTCCTGTTGGATTAAAAGACCCCAATAAGGAATGGTACGCATTAACAAGAAGAGTTAGAGTTATGGTTGCAAATCCAAAGGTTGTAGATGTTAGCAAGATTAATGATTACACTGACTTAGCCGATCCTTCTTTAAAAGGAAAGGTATGTTTGAGGAATAGAAAAAGTCCCTATAATCAATCTCTCGTTGCAAATCAAATAATAAATAAAGGGGAAGAGTCTACAAAAAATTGGCTTGATGGGATGATCTCAAATGTATCACAACCATTTTTCCCAGGAGATATTTCTATTGTGAGAGCAGTTTCTAAAAGAAAGTGTGGGGTCGGTATTGTAAATCATTACTATGTTGCAAGAATGCTAGCTGGTGTAAATGGAAGAAGAGATGCTTTATACGCGAAAAAAACAAAAGTCCTTACACCTAATCCTGCGCATGTAAACATTAGTGCCGGTGGTGTAGCAAAATTTGCCACAAACAAAAATGAAGCTATTAAGTTACTCGAATATTTAGCATCTCCAAAGGGAAGTAAAGGCCTTGCCGCTCCAACTTTTGAACACCCATTAAAAGAGGTTAATCAAAATCAAATTGTCAAAGACTTTGGTGAATTTGTTCCTGATAAGGTAACTGTAGAGGACCTTGGGGTAAATAATTCTATTGCAATAAAATTGATGAAAGATGCAGGTTGGAATTAAAAATTAAGATAATTAGATAGAACAGATCTTATATTAAATTATGTGCATAAATATATGAAGAGGGAGAGGTGGCTGAGTGGTCGAAAGCGAACGACTCGAAATCGTTTAATAGGTAACTATTCGTGGGTTCGAATCCCACCCTCTCCGTAAAATCTTAGATTCTTATCCTTTTTGTTTGGCAATTAATCTTCTAAAGTCTTTGCAAATACAGGATAGTTGATTAAATATAGATTTAAAGGTTGAGATTGTCATTTTGAAATTAACGTTATAACTGTCATCAAAATGTGATAAATAAAAGTATTTTTTTGTAAAAGTATATGGCAGAAAATATCCCATGTCTTGGAAAAAAATAAAATACTTACTTGGGTTTGATTGGGACACTACTTTTCCTTTTTGTTTAATACAAATGAATATTTTCCAGAGAGATATAAACTATTGAGGTGATATATTAGTAAAAAAAATTTAAATATAAAAGAACTCTAATGTTCAAAAAAATTGAAATCTGGATTCTATATTTTTTTATTCTTTTAGGTATTCCCATAACAATATTTTTTGGTGTTCTAGTTAGACAAGAATTGACCGGATCAATCAAGTTAGGAAAAATATCTAAAGCTGCATTGTTCCTTGCGGAAATACCTACAAATCTAAGAGAGTTTATTAAAAGTGGTGATCTGCAAGTAGAAGACAGATTTTTCGATTTAAAAGGTTTTAATGGAACTCCTAATTTAGATACATCTTATTTACTTCTTTCAAGATATGACGGGAACTTAGGAGAGGGAGTCGTAGAACTTGTGGATTTAACGAATTTTAAGGTTTTGCATACTTGGAATCCAGATATTGATAACTTAAATAAATCAGTAGAAAAAATTGATGAGTTTAAAAATTTAAATAGGGATTCCAATGACTCAAGATATCTACTAAGACATCCAATATTACTTAATGATGGGGGGTTGGTTTTTAAAGACCATGCACCTTTAGTTAAAATCGATAGTTGTTCTAACCCAATTTTCCAAAATAAGCATGATCCTTTTCATCACTCTATAGAAAAAGATTACAAAGGTAATCTTTGGGTTCCTTCTCATATGTACCCACAATCTCTACCTGCTGAAAAAGTTGGTAGAAATATAGTGGATGAGGGAGGTTATTATGATGATGGGATAGTAAAGGTATCTCCTTATGGTGAAATCCTATTTGAAAAATCTGTTTCGCAAATATTTATAGATAATGGATTGGAATATCTATTATTTGCAGCTGGAATTAATAAGTTTGATGAGGACCCAATACATTTAAATGATATTCAACCAGTAAATTTTGATGGTGAATTTTGGAAGAAAGGAGACGTTTTCTTATCTTTGAGACATCAATCAATGCTCCTTTTATATCGACCATCAACTAATAAAATAATATGGAAAGAAACGGGTCCATTTTTTTATCAACATGATATAAATATATTAAGTGACCATGAAATTTCAATATTTAATAATAATGGAAAAACTTTTGTGAATGGTGATATAGTCGATGGACATAATGAAGTATTGATATACGATTTTAAAGCGGAAGAATACTCATCTTATCTAAGGGATAGTTTAATAAAAAATGATGTAAGAACATTTGGCCAAGGTAGAAGTAAAATACTTCCAAATGGAGACCTTTTTGTAGAAGAAACTGAATATGGTAGGACTTTATATTTCAATTCAGATGGTTCTCTTAGGTGGGCTCATTACAATAGAGCAAAAAATGACAAAGTTTATTATGCTGCCTGGTCGCGAATTCTATTCAATGATTTAGATATAGACTTAGTAAATAACTTTTTGAAAACAAGAGGAAATTGTAATGAATGATTCGATTATGACAATCTACATCTTTTCTTTTTTAACTCCATTATTTGCATACATAGGACCTGGAATGGGAGGAGGAGTTATCGCTGCAATTTTTGGAATCATTGCAGCATTCTTTTTAGGATTATGGGGAATTTTATATTATCCAATTAAACGTGCATTTAAAAATAAGAAAAATAAGAAGATATCATCTAAAAATGCGAATCAAAATAGAAAGTGAACCATTTAATTCTTTTGGTTATTTGCAGTTTATCAATTGAAATATTTATCAGGTCAAATTATTTATATTTGATAAGTTCCTTAAATAAAGTGATTAAAAAATCAATCTATACAATAACCAATAAAAATATAAGCGATCATTGGAAAGAAAATATAATTCCTAAATATTCATTGCAAATGTTTAAGTATTCAATGCAAATGCTATTAATTTTTTTATTGATTATTTTTATATTTATAATTTCAGATAACTTCTATAGAGGTTTTCTTGCATTCACATTTTCGTTGAAAGGGATAATCGAGTCTATATTGATTGCATTTAGTTATGCCTATATTAGAAGATTAATTTTTATATGAATAATTATTCTTGGTTGGAGCAAAAGCTTCATCAATTGGCACTTTCCACGAAATTTATGCGTGAAGTGACTTTTGATTTTGAAAGTACGAATCTTTCTCATTTAAGTGAGAATGAAGATCATGTTTTTATTGCAGGAATGGCGCGGGCAGGAACAACAATATTGTTGAATGCACTTTATGAGTCAAATGTCTTTGGATCACTTTCTTATTCTGATATGCCATTTGTCCTCGCTCCTAATCTTTGGTCAAAAATATCCTTTAATAAAAAAAATTTGGAATTAAAGGAAAGAGCACATGGAGATGGAATTAAAGTTTCTTCAGAATCCCCAGAAGCATTTGAGGAGGTATTTTGGAAAACTTTTGCAAATGATGAAGAATTAGAAGAAAAGTTTAGGATCTACATAACGAATATAATTCATAAGTATAAAAAGAAAAGGTATCTTAGTAAAAATAATCAAAATATAAGAAGGATTAATTTAATTAATTCCATTTTTAATAATTCAAAAATTCTTATTCCTTTTAGAGACCCAATTCAACATGCCTATTCTTTAAAAACACAACATGAAAAATTTGTTGAAGAAGCAAAAACTGACAACTTCATATCAAAATATATGAAATTGATTGGTCATACTGAATTTGGACCAAACTACATTCCTATTCATAATAAAAATCTAAATTTTAATAATTATTTTGAAATTAATCATTGGCTTGAACAATGGCTCCTTATCTATTCTAATGTTTTTCAATCACTAATAAATGAGCAGAATGTATATTTTATATCTTATGAAAAACTTTGTTCAAATCAAGATTATTGGTTTCAAATTCAAAAATTAGTAAATATAGAGAGACCTTATAATTTTGAATTTAAAGAATCAAAAAAAGATGTTTCATTATATGTTGATAAAGAATTGAAAGAAGAAGCATTTTCCCTTTATTTCAGGTTAAATGATTTAAATCTCAATAAAAGATTTTAAAAAAATTGTGTATTATGCAAACCTTGATTGTCAACATTTCTGAGGTTTGGAGAAAGATAGTTGTGATAACTATAAAGCTAAAGCAACAATACTCGGTATTAATACTCTATTAATTTCAATTGAAAAGGACGATAATTAAGAAGTAGAGATACCGGAGGTTTCATGAGACTAAAGACTCCATTCACCGCCCTTAGAAATGCAACTTTAGATATTTGGAAAATGCATGATTTTAATTATCAACTACCTAAAGATCAAAGACAAGATTATTGGGACAAAGAATGCATAGACCATCCAACAAGTTCTCATTGCAAAGTCTATTAAAGAAAATATAAATATAAATTTAAGCTAATAAAAAAGACCCTAATAAGGGTCTTTTCTTATATTTAAGAAAATATTTTTTTAAATTAAAACTAAAAAATGCCTTTTAATAATTCAATATCTAAATATGATTGGCAGTATCTTGTAACTGGAATTTTTTTAATCTCAGTTTTTATTTTTACAGATTTAATTGAAGTTATAAATAAAGAAATTTTTTATTATGTACCAAGATTAATTAGTGATCAACCCCATAGGATTTTCACATCAATCCTAATCCATGCAGATTTAAATCACTTACTAAGTAATCTTGGAGGAATAATCATTACTAGATATTTTTTGATGAGACTTGGAATTGAAAGCAGAATTTTTTATTTGAAATTTATTTTAATTTGTTCTTTTTTAAATTTCTTTATTATCTGGTTTTACGAAAGAATTCTATCGTATTTTAATATTTATCCGAATTATGCCGCTTTAGGATTCAGTGGAATAATTTATGCTTTATTTGGATTCGTACTATTAACATCTATTTATGGAAAGAAGAATTTTTTAGGGAAAAAAATTGGTTTTAAATCCAATTATGAAGTTCAAAAAATGTCAAAGATAATATGCCTTATAGGTTTGATTTTCTCTTTTTTCCCAGGG
>QCCT01000030.1 GCA_003281165.1 Prochlorococcus sp. AG-347-M18 | reverse complement strand
ATTGTAGTTAATGTAATTTCAAGAGTAGGTATATTTAATTTATTCTTAGGCTTTTTAAATTTGATTCCAATTGGTTCTTTAGATGGGGGGAATTTATTAAAAAGTATTATTTGGTATTTCTCAGGAAGTAAAAATAAAGGAAGAAATTTCCTCAATAAAATAAATTTATTATTATCTTTTTTTGTTTTATTTTTTGGGATAATTTGTTTATTTAGATTTAACTTTTACTTTGGTTTTATTCTTTCTTTTTTGGGCTTGTTTGGAGTTAATTCTTCAAAATCTGAAAGTCAATCTTTTAAAATTGAAAACATACTAAAATTTAGTAAAGTTTCTGAGATTAAACTAAAGCCTTTGAGGAAAATTGAATATGATTCAAATTTCTCAGAATTTAATAAATTAATAAAAAATAATAAGGATGCATCCGAAAAATATTTTTTTGTTGCGAATAATGGTAGGTGGACCGGTTTTGTTGATGAGAATATTTTAAAAACTGTTTCCTTAAAAAAATGGGAACGGAACTTTGTTGGAGATTTTATGAAACCAATCGATAGTTTTGAAAGTGTATCTTTTAATGATAAATTATGGAGAACTATAGAAAGAATTGAAGAAACAAATGAAGGTTTTTTATTGGTTCTCAATGCTGCAGATATCCCTTTGGGGATAATTGATAGGTCAAAAATTGGAAACTTTGTATTGAATAAATTAGGTTTTAATTTGCCTTCAGATATTGTTAACAAATTAAACTTTAAAAATCATTATCCCTTAGGAATTGAATTGCCGAGAATAATTAATTCAATGAAGCAGAAAGGAGATCTTTAATAATTATTGTCATTAAAATTTTCTATTTTTTATTATCTATAGCAATATTTTTGAAATTTATATTTGATTTATTTTTCACGAATGAATTACTCAAATGTTGAACTATTTCATCATTTGTTAGTTTTAAATTTACTTTTGGTGGAGCTTCTTCTTTGAATAATTTGAACCACAAATCTCTTGAAGGATTTGTTTGAATTTCTCCATGTTGAAGGAATGCGCCTTTTTTACGAAATTGTGCACTACCTATTCTCTTAAACCCATCCTCATCAACTAAATCGGAAATTAATGAAGTCCCAAAACAATTAGAATTTATTGGTGATTTGCGTAAATTACCATATTGTAAGTTTAGACCTAATCCTCTAAAACTTTTAATTAACCAATTATTAACCATTTCATAACTTAAGAATTTATAGTAGGTTTTTTTAAATGTTAATGCATATGTAATGCCTCCTGAATGCAAAACAGCTCCCCCTCCAGAGGGACGTCTTACAATGTTAATTTTCCCATTTGCTAATAATTTTTTCCAATGAGCAGGAATTTCCTTTTGGTGATAACCAATTGAAAGCCAATCCCCAGTCCAATAGTAAAACCTCAATGTGAGAATTATTTCAGGATTGGAAATAGTCTGATTTAGAGAATTTAGATCTAAAGCCATTTGATCAAATCCTGGTAAATTATTTGTTGAAAAAATTAAAGCTTTATTTTCTATTCCCAAAATTAGCTTTGTAGGTTTATATATGATAATTTTCAATAAATTTTTTCTTTCAATTTGTTAATTACGTTACATGATTTTGTAATAGTGTTTCAAATTCACTCTTTTCGGTGGAGAATATAGGAAATATTTTTTTTACCATGGAGCCAACTCAAACAATAAATTTAATTGCACTAAGCCTTATAGTTGTTATGCATGCGGGAGTTTTAGCACTAAGGCTGGGAATTAGTTTAGGTAGGAACTAAAATCAATTAGAAAAAATATATTTTTAAGGTAATAATATTAATGATACTGAATTGATTTCTTCAGTAAAAAATCAAATACTAAATTTGTCAAAAACTTTTTATAAAAATAATTCTTTTTACAAAAAATATGCTGATTCTGCATTTAAAAAAAAGCAGAAGAAGCAAGAAAATTTTGTATCTTCTGTTTTTTTAATTATAAAAGTTTGCTTTTCTCTTTTAGCACTAATAAGCTTAGTTAAACTAGGATATAATTCCAAAGTCAGATTAATAAGACTAAAGGAAATTCAAGACTCATTTTCATATGAAAAATATCGACATAATGATTTGTCGAGTAGGTTTGATGATTTATTTTCTGCTGAAGGTGAGCAAAGATTTATGAAGGATCAGGATCAAATGATTTCCAGGGACATTATCAGAGTAATATGGCGTAGATAAGAATGATTTTGAATAACTAGAATCATTTTACTTATCATTTTTCATTTAACTTTTTTGCTAGTGAGTAAGAACATTAAAGGTTTAGTCCTAATCACGGGAACAACTTCAGGAGTTGGATTAAATACTCTAAAACCTCTATTAAGATTTGGATGGGAAGTTATAGCTTTGAATCGATCAAATAAAAGAGCGATGACGGTAGCTGAGGAATTCTTGACAAAAGATGAAATTAAAAATGTTCACTTTATAGAAGTTGACCTTTCAAACTTGGATGATGTTAGAAAAGGTTGCGATGAAATATTGGAAAGATTTAAATACCCAATTAATTCGCTTATTTGTAATGCAGCAGTTTATAAGCCGAGACTAAAGAGACCTGAAAGATCACCCCAGGGTTTTGAAAACTCTATGGCAGTAAATCATTTTGGGCATTTTCTTATGATAAACCTGCTTTTAGAAAATATCTTATCTTCAGAAAGAGAAATTGTATTGAATGGTAAATCTACTTTATTCAAGCCAAGAATCACAGTATTAGGAACTGTCACAGCTAATTATTCAGAACTTGGAGGAAGGATCCCCATTCCTGCCCCAGCTGATTTGGGAGATTTATCTGGATTCAAAAATGGTTTTTTATCTCCAATAAGTATGGCCAATGGAAAGAAATTTAAACCTGGTAAGGCTTATAAGGATAGTAAACTTTGCAATATGGTGACCGTTCAGGAATTATCAAAAAGATATCCTGCAGATAAGATAATTGTAAATTCTCTTTATCCTGGATGTGTTGCTGATACAAAACTTTTTAGAGATACGCCTTGGTTATTTAGATTCCTTTTCCCGATATTTCAAAAATTTATAACAAAAGGATATGTTTCACAAAGACTGGCTGGAGAGAGGGTCGCTCAAGTGGCAACCTATAAAGAATTTGCGAAGCCATCAGTCCACTGGAGCTGGGGAAATCGTCAGAAAACTGGCAGAAAAGCTTTTTCTCAAAAGTTGTCAAAAAGAATAATTGATACGAAGACTTCTCAACAAACTTATGATTTAACAAGCCAATTGGTTGGATTAGATTAATTAAGACTAATCAAATCCTAATAAATCAAAAATTTCTCTATCTTTTAGTGGATTACCTTCTAAAGGTTCTACTTTTTCAAGCATATTTTTGGCAAGAGATAAATATTCATTTTGAACTTCAATAACATCTTCAGTTGGTTCCATTTCAAAAATTGTGCATTTTTTTAGTCTTGATCTTCTAATGGCGTCGACATCTTTAAAGTGGGCCATAGTTTTTAAACCTGTTCTTTCATTGAATTTATCAATTTGATCTGTATCTTTTGATCTATTAGCGACTACCCCACCTAATCTGACTTTATAATTTTTTGCTTTTGCTTTAATTGCAGAGACAATTCTATTCATAGCGAATATTGAATCGAAGTCATTAGCAGTAACAATTAGACAATAATTTGCATGTTGCAATGGAGCTGCAAATCCTCCGCAAACGACGTCTCCTAGGACATCAAAAATAACAACGTCAGTATCTTCTAATAAGTGATGTTCTTTTAATAGCTTAACTGTCTGACCGGTTACATATCCCCCGCACCCTGTACCGGCAGGAGGACCTCCACTTTCAACGCACATTACGCCATTAAAACCTTCAAACATGAAATCAGTTGGCCTCAATTCTTCGCTATGAAAATCTACCTCTTCGAGAATATCGATAACTGTAGGAACCATTTTGTGCGTCAAAGTGAAAGTACTATCGTGTTTCGGGTCACATCCAATTTGTAGAACCTTTTTACCTAATTTTGAGAATGCTGCAGAAAGGTTTGATGATGTAGTTGATTTTCCGATACCACCCTTCCCATACACGGCAATAACTAAAGCCCCTTCCTCAATATTTATTTTTGGATCTTGCTTTACTTGAACACTTCCTTCTCCATCAAGAGGTCTATTTATAGTACTTGTCATTTAAAGCTTAAAACACATTATTATTTATATTCTTGCAGTGCAAATACACATGAAATATGTTTCTAAACAAATATGTATTTAATTGTATTAAAAGCCGGAAATATGTTCTTATAACTGAATTTTTAGGATTAAATCTATTAGATTATGAGTGAAAATACTCATGACTTAATTATAGTTTATTAGTAAAAATTAGCTGAAATATGCTTTGGCATCGTAGAGAGTTTCATCGCTTATCTCTGGAATTCCTCTCAAGATTGCGTATTTTTCAGTATTTGTTTTAACTTTACCTCTCACAAAAAATGGAACTTTTGTTAATTCAGCTCTACCAGATTCAGTCCAGATAATTCCTTCTTTAATATTTTTATCTTCTTTATCCTGATAATTTACAAATTCTTCTGTTTTTCTAGATGTATGTCCTAAATGGCTTTGATGACCATCAACAAACTCAAAGTCATGTTTAAACATATCAATAAGATGCTCTTCTAATCCCATCATTAGGGGATGCACCCAGTCATCAAAAATCACATTTGCACCTTCCCATCCCATCTGTGGGCTATATCTTGCAGGAACATCTTGAACATGCATTGGTGTACTTATTACTGAACAAGGAATGCCAAGTCTCTTGGCACTATGCCTTTCCATTTGAGTACCTAAAACTAATTCAGGAGCGGCTTTTTTCATGGCATCTTCTACTTCTAAATAATTATTTGTAATTAGAGCTTCTAAATTTAGTTCTTTTGCAGTTGCTCTTACTTGTCTCGCCATCTCCCTACTGTATGTCCCAAGACCAACCACTTCAAAACCCAATTCCTCTTTGGCAATTTTTGCAGCCGCGATTGCATGAGTTCCATCACCAAAAATAAAAACTCTTTTGCCAGTTAAGTAATTAGAGTCAACTGATTTTGAGTACCAAGGAAGTTTTGACTTGTGTTCTAATTCTTCTTTATTAGTCAGAGGGAGATCCAACTTATTATGAACTTCATTGATGAATTCAATTGTATTTTTTATTCCAATTGGAATAGTGTTTGTATATTCCATTCCAAAGTTTCGTCTAAGCCATTCACATGAAGCTTCAGCAATTTCGTTATAAAGACAAATATTTATTTCAGCATCAATTAATCTTTCAATATCATCTGGACTAGCACCTAATGGAGCAACAACGTTTGTATCTATTCCTTGTTCTGAAAGTATACGTTGGATTTCAATAACATCATCCCTGCATCTAAATCCTAGTAATGAAGGGCCAAGTATATTGACTTTTGGTCTGCGACCTAATTCCTTCCACCTAAGAGGACTTATTTTTTCTGAAGAACTTACTTTATTTTTTAAAAGAGTTCTTGTTAATTGATAAAAAGTTTCTGAAGCCCCCCAATTTTCTTTCTTGCTGTAAGCAGGTAATTCAAGATTAACAATTGGCATATCAAACCCCATTCCTTTTGCAAGAGCTCCAGGTTGGTCTTGGATAAGTTCTGCCGTACAACTTTCTCCAACTAAAAGAGTTTTTGGTTTAAATCGTTCTACAGCTTCCTTAATATTTTTCTTCACTAATTCAGCTGTATCGCCTCCAAGGTCTCTAGCCTGGAAAGTTGTATAAGTCACTGGTGGCCTTTGCCCCCTCCTCTCAATCATTGTAAAAAGAAGATCTGCATATGTATCTCCTTGAGGTGCATGAAGTACATAATGTATATCTTTCATTGAAGAGGCAATTCTCATCGCACCAACATGTGGTGGTCCTTCATATGTCCATAGAGTTAATTCCATATTCTTTTAATGCATTACTAAAGTTTTTGAAGTTAGTATTTGATTCCTTCTTAAAGGTTTGGAGAAGAGACCTGCCAAATCTGCTGCTTGATCAATACCATGAATTGGACTGAATACCATTTCTATTGACCACTTAGTACTAATTCCTTCCGCTTCCAGTGGGTTAGCTAAACCCATCCCACAAACTACTAAGTCTGGATTAGATTCTCTTACTCGATCTAATTGTTTTTCAACATGTTGCCCTTCGACAATTTTTGTATTATCAGGTAATAAATTAATCTCCTCTTTCATTAAATCTTTATTTAGGTAAGGAGTGCCTACCTCTATGAGATCCATTTCGCATTCATTATGCAAAAATCTTGCCAAAGATATCTCCAGTTGCGATTCAGGAAGAAGAAATAATCTTTTCCCCTTTAGTATTTCTTTGTGAGATTCAAGAGCAAGTTTTGCTCTATTAATTAAAGGTGCAATAATTTCATGAACCTTAAGTTCACTTATTCTGAAAGCTTTTGCTGCAGCTAAAAACCATTCAGTACTTCCTTCGATCCCAAGAGGAAATGGAGCTGAAATTATTTCACAACCACGATGTTTTAGGTCTCGAACAGTATCACTTAAGTAAGGCTGAGTTAATAAAACTTTTGTATTTTTGCCAATCTTTGGTAATTC
>QCCT01000029.1 GCA_003281165.1 Prochlorococcus sp. AG-347-M18 | reverse complement strand
AATTTATTTACTTGCGGTGCAAGTACATTTCCAGGTATTGGAATTCCTGCTGTTTCAGCAAGTGGCGCTTACGCAGCTGAAAAAATTATTGGTAAAAAAGAATTTAAAACTCTTCTTAAGAAAATAAATTTATGAATCAAGTTCTTTTTTATAACTCTACAAATACTTAGTTAAGAAATAAGAATAAAGAAAGCAAAAACGTTCAATAATGATAATCTTTATCTGAACATAAACTTAACTTATAGCTCTTATATGTTTTTCTTATCAATTCCTCAAGCATGGCATTTAGTTGGCACTTGGTCAGAACAACTTCCAAGCGAGTCAAATCTTATAGGAATGGGCCAAACAGAATTAATGATGACTTTACATTCAATATTCGTTCCTCTCTTACTTGTAATTTCATATTACCTATTCAATAGACTTAATAAAAACGAATCAAAGAAAATTAAAGGATGACAATTTAAGGTTTATTTAGCTGAACTTCTTCTGACTACTTTTCTACCTGTAGAAGTATCAACTCCGCTTGAATCTTGAGTTTGCGAATTAGTTCCAACATTGTCAACATCACTCTTATCCATTTCTGCGCAAACACCTACTACCATGGCAGCTTGCATTTGATCTGGCAAATCTCCAATAGTTAATAAGGCCTTTAAAACTAATTGAAGTCGAGTTTGCCGATCAATTTCAGGTCTTAGTTTTTTTACGGTATTCCAAAGTTCTTGGGTAACTTCTTTTAAAAGTTCTCGATCTACAGCCAAATTAAATCCTTCTTGTATTTCTACTAATCTAACAAAAAATTGGATCTCGTAAAATAATATTCAATAAAAAGATTGTTAGTTAATATTTTCTATCCGAATACAAGTTGCATTTGTTTATGCAATTCATACTTCTCTTGCAAAAGTTCATCTTTTTCATTTCTTTTTAGAGTAAAAGTTCTATAAATTTTTTTTTGAATCTTTATTGGAGTATTTTCAAACTTTGAATTTTTGCTTATTAGAGAATTCCACTCTTTTGAATTAAAAGGGGCATAAGGAGAAGATGAAATCACTTTCATATCTTAATAATACATCTGTACTAATATTAGTACGTTTTTACTATAATGCAACAACTGCCTCCACTTATCTTAAGTTTAAAGTTTCCTCATAAATGGATTGATTTTTATTATCTAATTTGTAGAAATTATAAGTTTAATAAATGAATAAACGTATCATGCGTAACTAATTGATCCCTTTTTTTAGTGTCTTAAAACTTTTCTTGATTAAAAACCTTTTAAGAGGGTTAATTTGTTGAAATTAACATTGACAAGATATATTTAGTAATCCTTCCTATAAAAAGAATAATGAATATATTAAAAATGCTTCTTAGTAATTCAAAAAGACTAAAGATCCAAGGAATAATTAAAAGAATTGCTCAAGATAAATCAATTACATTAGAAGAGAGGATATATGTTGAGAAATTTGCGCACCATAACTCTACAATTTCTCTTTGGCTGAAAAAAGCTAACAGCTTTAGAAGGAATGGTACAAAAAATGATGGGGGGATTGATAACCTCTTGCAATCATTTGGGATAGATGGACTAGATAAAGAAAATCATTTCAACCCAAATGAAGATGATATATCGGATTGGTTTGGAGGTGCTCCTGGTTGGCTAAGAAGAAGCTAGTTTCATTAATTATTCAATTTACCCAGGCTATCTTACACAAATATATACTCATAAAAGATATAAATACCCAAAAAACCCATGGTATAAATTTAATCGGAACTAAATATTTTTTTGAAAAGGTTTTCATATAGATTTTTCTATTAGACTATTTCTTTCTTACCGTTTTTGAGAATAGGTTTAATTGCTCTATTTATAAATCAAACAATATTAGAAACCTGGAAGATATTAAATCACTTTAAATATATATGTTAATCAGCCTTAATCATCAAAATCTAAGCAACTTTATTTACACTGTTGATATTGAAATTTACTATTTTTGCCTCATCACGTTCTGAATCATTCCAATATTTTATGAGTCTTTCTAATTCATCAATCCTCTTTTTGGCATTTGCAATTTTTTCAGTAGTTGTCATATAAAATTTTTATCTATCCAATTAATGCATGAAAAAAAAATATTTCAATGGAAGTAACAATTTTTAGAATATAAATATTAATTTTTGGTTAATTAATTCAATACATTATAGACCTAAATTGTCTGAGTAATTATACTTAAAGAAAAAGGTGTTTATGAAGAAATTAAATTCTTTGATTTTGAATAGTACTGTTAACTTCTTAGACTTCATATACTCTGGTAGATCTTTACAAAGATTTTGGGTTTTAGAAGTAATAGCTAGATCTCCTTATTTTGCATTTCTTTCAGTTCTTCATTTTAAAGAATCCTTAGGAATTAAAAATGAAAAAACAATGATTTTAATGAAAGAACATTTTTATCAAGCTATTAACGAAACTGAGCATCTTAAAGAAATGGAAAAAAGAGGAGGAGATCGGTTCTGGATTGATAGATTTTTTGCAAGACACCTTGTGCTTGTCTATTACTGGATTATGGTTTTTTATTATTTTTTCTCTCCAGCTAATGCTTATGACGTCAACATAAAAATCGAAGAACATGCATTTGAAACTTATTCCAAATATTTAATAGATAATCCAAATGATCAAAAAATAAAAGAAATTGCTCAAGATGAATTAAATCATGTCCAAGAACTTAACCAAGCTTTGTCAATGCTTACAACAGTTTAGATTAGTGCTGAGAAATCTATTAGCAATATTGAGAGAATCACCGAAGAAGAAATTAATCCTAGGCTAATCATTAATGAGACATAACCTTTTTTTCTAGGCAATTTATAAAAAGATATTCCAATAATTAATATCATTATTAATGAGAAAAAAATTATAATTTTTTCATTTACTAAATTGAGATGTATAACTAAATTTTTTTCTTCAAAAAATTTGAGAAATTCAGATAAAACTAATTCTTCTTCTATTTTCTTAAAATAGTCAAATGAGCTTATAAAAGCAGAACTTAATAAAGATAATGCAACCAGTGCAGTAACTGGTTTTGTTAACCTGTTAAGTGTTCTGTTAAAACTTGCCAATAAAATAAAAATAAATAAAGAGGTTACTAAAGGTATTAAAGGTATAAGAGTTGTTGAATTTATGAAATTTCCCACGAAAATAATATGTATCTAACTTAAAATTTTATATTATTTCGACGCGTTATTTTATTAAATAAGATTTTTTAAAATCTAAAATGTAATTAGTACCTATTGCATTCTGTGTAAATTGATACCAAAATTAAATTAGTATTGAAAAATAAAATGCTAGCCATTTCTGAAATTATTATTGCAAGTGCTATCTTCCTAGGAATTGTATATTGGGAAGTTAAATTCCTATATACCAAAACTACTGTAGCGAAATAAATTAACTCAAAAAAGGAAAATTAAAAACGTAGAAAATTTAAATAAAATTTAAGAATTTAAGTTGACAAAAAAAGCTCTAAATATGAGAGAATAAACACAAATTTATTTCTCAATAATGAGCGAAGTCCAAAATCCTAATACTAACTCAACTCAGCAGCAGCAACAGCAACAGCAACAATCTTATTCAGAAAGCAAAATTAATTCTGCTGAGAGCGAGAGACTTTATCTTGAAATGAAAGAAGCTTGGCTTTAAATTTAATTCGTGTTTGAAATAATTTTTTCTATAAACTTTTAAAAATTTTTTTTAATTTTGAAGTAATCAATACTTTTTTATTTCCTATACCCTTTAAATTTTATTTAACAGCAAGGGTAATTTTTGAGAAAACTAAAGCAGTTAGAAAAATTTAACGGAAGGCTTGCAATGGGAGGGTTGATATATTTAGTTTTTACAAAATTAGTTTCCAACCGTGCCGACATATTAGACCAGCTTAAATCTTATTTAATTTAAAAAATGAATTGGAAATATTATCCGGGAATATTTCTTTCTATATAAGCGTCAGTTAAAGCAAGGATTAACCCCAATAATGTTGAAAATATAGCAATTTCAGTTGATTCCATTTTATTTTTTAATTATCCCTAGTTTGCTAAATAATTCAAAGTTCAGCAACAAAACTAATAACTTACTATAGTATATATGTACTATTAGTTATTTATTGTGAGCTCAGCAACTCCTGAGTTTCTTTTCGTTAGGCCTGGTGATTATGTCGCAATTAAAAAAGAAAATTGCGAAGATACTAAGGAAAAGGATGAAAATTATTGGGTCGGTCAAGTTATCGACTGTATTGGAGGAGCTAGAAATCCAAATTCATGGACCTTGTTTCAAGTTGCCAATATTGACAATGGAGAGATCACTATAATCAACGCCGATATTGTAGAAAAAATTTTGAAACCTTCTGGAAGTTAATCTTAATCAAACAAACTTCTTTCAGTATTACAGAAACAAAAGGGGAAATGAACGCTTTAAAGGAAATCAACCCAGTTCCAAGCAGGCAAGTCCATATACTTGATTCATAGGGCAGGGAGGTTGAATGCCTTTATACATTCTGTAAGTTTTTGATATTTCCTCAAATCCCAAACTTGATAAAAGGTAATTTGCATAAGGGTTCAGATTAGAGCAATCCAATAAGATTTGAGCATCTAAATCACCAACTAATTCCCTTATTAATAATTCAGCAAGTGGAGGAGTATCAGCTAAAAGTGGGCCAATTCTCCAGCCTTGCTCATTATCCTCCAATACACAAGGTCTTATCCTGCCAAATCCATGGCACATCCCATTATTATCGACAATTGCACTGACATTACCATGAGAATTTTTCAACCAGTCATTTAGAAAATGTGGTCTGGGACTAGGTTCTCTTTGATCATCATAAATTAAGACTGCTTCAGAAGAAATTTTATTACCCGGGACAACTTTAAAAGAATGAAATTGATCTTTATAGAAATTTCTCAATGGCAAATCTTTAGAACCATTTAATTTCCATCGATTTGTAATGGAAGATTTTCTAAACCCCCACTTTGCGTAATCATTTAATCTATCTGGGGCAGCCTCAAGACCAATACAATCAACATTTTTCAAATATTCGAGGGCATGTTTCCATAATCTCACTCCATATCCATTATTTCGGAATTCTTTTTTAACGATAAATAAACCTATAAAACCATACGAGGAATTATATTTTATACACGCGATAGAGCCTATAGGATTATCGTCTAGACAAGCTACCCATACACCTTGTTTATCTGTATTTCTATAAATTGATACGTCATCCATTCCTGGAGAAAATCCTTCTAACCTTGCCCAGTTTGTGACTTCTGTGATTTCATTTATAGATATCAATCTAATTGAAAAATTTTCCCTCATAGAAATATACTAACCAAGAAAAATTTGAATTTTTAAAGGCAATATTAATAAATTTGATTATTTCTCATAAATCATTCGCTTTGATTTAATTTCCTAAAAACCCTAGTAATTTACAATTTATCCTCTGATATATTTAATACTATTCAAAGGTAAAAAATGAAAATTTCTGATAAATTTCATTTAGAAGACATTTATAAATTAAAAAATACAGTTCTCACTGGTAAAACTGAAGATATAAATTGGCGGTTTCATCATATCAATATAGTTTCTAAACTTTTGGATGAAAATAAAAAAGAGATAATTAAATCACTTTTTGTTGATCTCGGCAAATCTGAAATTGAAGGGCTTTCAGAAATCCTTTTAGTGAAAGAAGAAATTTCACTTATAAAAAAGAAACTCAATTCTTGGATGCGACCAAAAAAGATTGATACACCTTTTTATCTATTTCCATCATCCTCCCAAGTTATTTATGAACCTCTTGGATGTGTCTTAATTCTTGGTCCTTATAATTATCCATTACTTTATGTTTTAAAGCCATTGGTAAATATTTTCTCAGCAGGAAATACTGCAGTCATAAAACCTTCAGAGAAATGTCCTGCGACCTCAAAACTTATTAAAAAGCTTACTTCCAAATATTTCCATAAAGATGTCCTAGTGACAGTAGAGGGTGACTACAAACAATCTATAAAATTAATTGAACAAAATTTTGACCACATTTTTTTTACAGGAAGTACTGAAACTGGAAAATCTATAATGAAATTAGCTTCAAAAAACTTAACTCCATTAACTCTTGAGTTAAGCGGAACAAATCCTGTAATTGTTTTCAAGAATGCAAATTTAGAAGTGGCTGCAAAAAGAATTATTTGGGGCAAATTTTTTAATTCTGGTCAATCCTGCATGGCTCCGAATCATATCTTTGTAGATAAAGAAATTGAAAATATTTTTATAGAAAAATTAAAGAAATACATAGTAAGTTTTTACGGTGATAATCCAATTATTTCCGAAAACTTATCAAAATTAGAAAAAAAGCAATTTACATCAAATGTAGAAATTCTCAAACAATATAAAAAAGAAAAAAGAATTTTATTTGGGGGGAGTTTTAGTAAAAAAAAGTTGAAAATATCTCCTACAATCTTAAGAATTAAATTAAATGAAACAGATATTATGCAGAAAGAACTTTTCAGTTCACTGCTTCCAGTAATTAGGATCAATGATAAGGAATCAGCTTTAAAACAGATTAGTCAAACATCAAAACCCTTAGCAATCTATTTATTTGGAGGCAATAAAAAAATCCATAATCATATTTCTAAAGTAACCAGCTCAG
>QCCT01000028.1 GCA_003281165.1 Prochlorococcus sp. AG-347-M18 | reverse complement strand
AATCTTTTCTGTATCACCTATTTCGATCTTTGCTGTACCTTCAACTATTACCCAATGCTCTGATCTATGAAAATGCATTTGAAGAGATAAAGATGCTCCTGGATTAACCTCAATTTTTTTAATTTGCCAAGTATCACCCTTTTCAATAGAAACAAAGGAGCCCCATGGTCTATAAATTTTTATGTGATTTTGGCCTTCATTAAATCCCTTTTCCTTCATTAACGAAACTATCTCTTTGAGGCTTTGAGAACAATCTTTTTTCGCCACTAAAACTGAATCCCTTGTCTCTACAATAAGTACATTTTCTAAACCAATACTCACCACTAATTTAGATTCACTTTTTATAAGAGAATTTTTAGTATTTTTTATCAAGACCTTACCAGAAGTAGAATTACCATCTAAATCTTTTTCTGAAACATTCCAAAGAGACTCCCAACTACCGATATCGTCCCAACCGCAATTTAGAGGTATAACAAATGCTTTACTAGTTTTTTCAAATACGGACACATCAATTGCAATATCATCGCATTTTAAAAATGAATCAGGTTCCAATCTTAAAAAGTCAAGATCTTTCTTACTTTTCTCTAAAGATTTTTCACAATTATGAACTATTAACGGTGTAAAAGTTTTTAATTCTTCAATAATAGAATTTGCTTTAAAAACAAACATGCCACTATTCCAAGAATATTTTTTATCTTTAATTAGAAATCTTGCGGTTTCTTCATCAGGTTTCTCAATAAATTGATCAACTTTACTAGTAGTGTATTTATTCTGTTCTAAAACATCCTGAGATTTTATGTATCCATAGCCAGTGGCAGGATATGTCGGAGGGACTCCAAAGATAATTAGATTATCTTTTAGAGCGATATTAATACTATTTTTTATTGCATGATGGAAATTAGTAGTATTTTTAATTAGGTGATCAGACGATAGTATTAAAAGTATTGGCTCAATATTTTTATCCTTATATATCTCCAATGTTTTGAGTGCTGCAATAGTAATAGCAGGAGCAGTATTTCTCCCTTTTGGTTCAAGTATTATCTCAAGTGGTTCAATATTAATTTCTTTCATTTGATGGGCAACTATAAATCTATGTTCCTCGTTACAGATAATAATAGGTTTAGAGATTTCTTCTAAGTTTTCTATCCTTTTATAAGTTTTTTGGAGCATGGTATATTCATCATCTTTCAATAAATTTAAAAATTGTTTAGGGAAACTTCTTCTTGATGCAGGCCAAAGTCTTGTGCCAGATCCACCTGCAAGAATAATTGGAACAATAATTTTAGTATTAACAGTGTTCTTCATTCTTTAGAGGAATATATTGAAAAACCCTTACTTTTTAGCAAATATTCTTTTTTTGCATCATTACAATCTTCCTTAATCATTTCAGAGACTAATTCATTTAAAGAAGTCTTAGGTTCCCAACTTAATTTTTTTCTAGCTTTTGATGCATCACCTAATAACTGCTCAACTTCAGTTGGTCTGAAATATCTTGGATCAATCCTGACAACTACTTCTTTTGTATCTGCTCTTATTCCAACTTCATCTAAACCACTATTTTCCCAAATAATAGCTTTTTCACCGTTTTCTTTATTCCAACCTAGCTCCAATGCACTCATTTCTATGAATTCACGAACACTTTTCATTTGCCCTGATGCTATGACAAAATCTTCTGGCTTTTCTTGCTGAAGCATAAGCCATTGCATATATACATAATCTTTTGCATGCCCCCAATCCCTTTGCGCATCTAGATTTCCCATATAAATACATTCTTCTAATCCGTAATTTACTCTTGATAGTCCTCTAGTAATTTTTCTGGTTACGAAAGTTTCTCCTCTTCTAGGACTCTCATGATTAAAAAGGATTCCATTACAGGCAAAGATATCATATGCTTCTCTATAATTAACTATTATCCAATATGCATATAATTTTGCTACCGCATAAGGACTTCTAGGATAAAAAGGAGTTGATTCTTTTTGTGGGACTTCTTGTACGAGTCCATACAATTCACTTGTACTCGCTTGATATATTTTTGTTTTTTTCGTTAGATTCAAATTCTTCACAGCCTCAAGAATCCTAAGAATTCCTAATGCGTCACAATTTGCTGTGTATTCTGGAGTCTCAAAACTTACTGCAACATGACTTTGAGCTCCCAAGTTATAAATTTCATCGGGTTGAATTTTTTGTATTAATTTGCTTATATTTGTACTGTCAATTAAATCCCCATAATGTAAGAAAAACCTTGCATCTTTTTGATGAGGATCTTGATATAAATAGTCAATCCTTGCAGTATTAAATGAACTCGAGCGTCTTTTCAGACCATGGACAATGTAACCTTTATCTAGAAGAAGTTCAGCCAAATAACTGCCATCTTGTCCTGTAATACCTGTAATTAATGCTACTTTCTTATTTATAGTCATTTATATTTAGATATTTATTAAATTTACATTAAACTAGTCATTAACAATTTTAGTTGGAATTATAAAAACTTTTATACCAATTAACAAACTTTTTTATACCTGTAGTTAGGGAGGTTTCTTTAAAATCGCCAATCCAATTAATGATTTTTGAATTATCAGCTACTGTGTCTTTAACATCACCATCTTGCATTTCTTCAAACTCTCTAATTGCATTTTTACCTAACTCTTTTTCCATAGTTGATATAAAATCATTTAGATTTATAGATTTATGATTACCAATATTAAAAACTCTATAAGAATTCCAGCTTGTTGAAGGATTTGGATCGTATTTATTAAAACCTTCATCTGGTGAAGCAGGTTTTTCTATTAATTTCCTTATTGATTCAATGACATCATCAATATAAGTAAAGCTCCTAGACATTTTGCCATAGTTAAAAACCTTGACTGGTTTTTCATTAATTATTGCATCTGCGAAAATCATTGGAGCCATATCCGGTCTTCCCCATGGACCATAAACTGTAAAAAATCGTAATCCAGTAGTCGGAATATTATAAATATGACTATAGGTATGAGCAATAAGTTCATTTGCTTTTTTTGTTGCTGCATAAATGCTTACAGGATGATCTACTCCATCTTCTTCGCTAAAAGGGATTTTAGAATTACCTCCATATACAGAACTACTGCTTGCATATAAAAAATTCTTTACTTTAAATTCCTTACAACATTCCATAATATTAGAAAAACCAACAATATTTGAATTAATATAAGCACTTGGATTTATAAGAGAATAACGAACCCCTGCCTGAGCAGCAAAATTAAGAACAATTTCAGGCTTGTATTTATCAAATATATTCATCAAATAACTCTTATCAACTAAATCTGCTTTTATGAATTCCCAGTTAAAAGAATTCAGAACTGATTCTTCATTTAATAGTTCTAATCTTTTATATTTTAAGTTCACATCATAATAATCATTTATGTTATCGATCCCTATTACTCCATAACCGTTTTTTAAGAGATTGAGGGCAGCATGATATCCTATAAACCCTGCAGCACCTGTAATAAGAATTTTACTCATTTTTATATTCTAAATCATTAAAGGTTGCTCCTAATCATTTAAATTAACTGCCAAAACTAATGAATTTGAATCTAAAGAAAATTCAAAATTCACTTTAAATAGCCATTTGGATTATTGATTTGCCATAAGTATCCATCTCTGCACATATGTTCAATATTCATTTTTGGTATCCAATTAAGATTAGATTGAGCGAGACTATTATCAGCCACCACAAATGCATTATCTCCTTTTCTCCTACCAGTAAAAACATAAGGTATTTTTACATTATTAATTTTTTCAAAAGTTTTTATCAATTCTAAAACACTTGTACCAATTCCTGTTCCTAGATTTATGTTGCAAATTTGTGGTTTTTCATTAATTAGAAATTCCAAAGCCTTCAAATGTCCTTCAGCTAAATCCATTACATGGATGTAGTCTCTAATTCCAGTACCATCTTTAGTTGGCCAATCTTTCCCAAAGATTTTTATTTCATTTATTTTTCCTATTGCAACTTGCATGATAAGAGGGAACAAATTATTTGGAATACCTAATGGATCTTCTCCAATCAGACCAGATGGATGAGCGCCGATAGGATTGAAATATCTTAAATTTATTATTCTCCACTTTTGGTTACTTCTAAATGCATCATTCAACATCTTTTCAATAACAAATTTTGTTACCCCATATGGATTCGAGGGTCCTAATTCGTGATTCTCATCCATAAGAGAATTCTTTTTAGGCCTATAAATGGTTGCGCTACTGCTAAATACAATATTCCAGCAATCATAGTCTTCCATAACTTTTAGAAGAGAAATAGTTCCCAAGACATTAAAATCCCAATATTTAATTGCCTTTTTATTTGACTCTCCGACAGCTTTTAATCCTGCAAAGTGTACTACAGCTTCTATAGGTTTGTTTTTTTTTAGAGCAATCTCAAAGATTTTTTTTATATCTGATTCTTTTCTTAAATCTCCTTTTAAAATTGTTAATTTATCATCTATTTTCACATTCTCTTTTTCCAATATTATTGATATTCTTTGTAAAGGAACAGGAGAACTATTTATATAAGAATCCAAAACGTAAACCGTATAACCCTTTTTTAAAAGAGAAAGACAAGTATGAGAACCTATAAAGCCTGCACCGCCTGTGACCAAAATACTATTCATTCAGTCTAGAGAACATATTATCTAAGCTTATATTGTAAATCTTATACTTCTTAACTGGTTTATTAAAATTAATACCACAGAATTTTAAATATTATATTTATTTAAGAAGCTTTTAAACTCACTTTATTCTCTGAGAGAACCTTCTTCAAAAGCCTTTTTAAATTCTAATATAGTTGATCTTATCCCTTGTCTTAATTTTATTTTTGCATTCCAGCCCATCTTACTTAGGTGCTTAACATCTAGTTGTTTTTTAGGAGTACCATCTGGTTTACTTTTATCCCACTTAATTTCACCTTCATAGCCTATTTCGCCTGCAATTAATTCTGTTAATTCCTTAATTGTTATATCAATACCAGTTCCTACGTTCAAAAATAATAAAGGATTACCATATAAGTCTTTAGGTGCATCTTTTGATTTTGGATCCCATTGCTCTAACGCGAATAATATCGCATCTGCAAGATCATCAACATGGAGAAATTCTCTAAAAGGTTTACCTGAACCCCAACAAGTTACATACGGTTCAGAATTTATAGTAGCCTCATAAAATTTCCTTATAAGTGCAGGTAAAACATGACTATTGTTTAAATTATAATTATCTCCAGTTCCATAAAGATTTGTTGGCATCAATGAAATAGCATCAAAATTATGTTGAATGCGCATTGCTTCACATAATTTTATCCCTGATATTTTTGCTAAGGCATACCATTCATTAGTTTTTTCCAATGATCCACTTAATAAAGATTCTTCAGTAATAGGTTGCTTTGCAAATTTAGGGTATATACAACTACTTCCCAAAAATAATAATCTTCGTACCCCTGTTAAATAGGATAATTCAATTAAATTATTCTGAATCTTTAAATTATCTAGCAAGAAATTTAATGGGAACTTTGAATTAGCAGCAATACCTCCTACTTTCGCTGCAGCTATAATAACAACATCAGGTTTATTCTTCAAAAACCATTTTTGTAAAGAGACATAGTCTTCAAGATCTAATTCTTTTCTTACGGGAGTTAAAATATTTTTATTATCATATCCAGATAATATAAGTTTTCTACAAATAGCTTTGCCAACCATTCCATTGCTACCGCAAACAAATATGCGATCACTATTGCTTATCAGTTTTCCTGTCATGTTTTTATAGTTTGTCTTTTAATATACAATCAATTTAAGTCGTCATTCTATTATTAGAACTATTGTTTTGAAATGTCTTATTATGTTTTGATTATCTTCACTTAATTTATAAGTAGAGACGAATTTCTAACATTTTTTATCTACAAAAATAATCCCCTAATGAATAATTTTATTTGCTTTTTAAATTATTCCTGAAGCATAAAAACCTACTATAAAAATTTTTTTCTTGATCTTGAAAATATCTAAATCAGAGACTTTTGAGAAACTTTGAGTTTTGTATTTAAGATAAAAAGATGATAAAGATAATACTTTTAAATAAGTTAATGAAAAATGATTACTATACTAATTTCACAAATACTAATTTACAACTGATCATTAATTAAAGATACAATAAAGGTAGTAAATCATCTAAGAGTCTTATTTACTAAAAACCAATTTGAAATAATTTTTATACCTTATTTTAAGAATAATGATAATTTTTAATCTAATACTTATTAAAAAATTGTTTTATTCTTAACCATTAATTTGGAACCTTTACTCAATTATTATAATAAAAATATGGAAAATCTAAATATAAAAAACTCATATTTATATAATCCTTTTGATTTATTATGGAAGTCTTCTTTAGAGTTAAATGAACTACAAGGAAGAAAGTTAAAACCGGGAGATCCTTTTGATATAGAAATTTCAGAGTCTTTTTTTAAATATGATTTTGATAAAATTTCCGGTCCATACGACACTTCATTTCTTGCTATGGAGGAAAATAATTTATATCTAAAAATTGATGGTATTGCTTCATTTTATGTAACTCAAGGTAATCATATTTTTTGGTTTAAACATAGTGACAAAATACATCCCGAGGATATTAAAAGTTTTCTACTTGCTTCCGCAATGGGAGCTA
>QCCT01000027.1 GCA_003281165.1 Prochlorococcus sp. AG-347-M18 | reverse complement strand
AAGTTTGTATTGAGCCAGACGCATAGCTTCCCTTGCAGTTTCCTCAGTGATATCCTCACCACCCATTTCAAAAAGTATTCTTCCGGGTTTTACAACTGCGACCCAAAACTCTGGATTACCTTTACCAGAACCCATTCTGGTTTCGGCAGGTCTCATGGTTACGGGTTTATCAGGAAATATTCTTATCCAGATTTGACCACCACGTTTGATATATCTGGTCATAGCTCTTCTGCTTGCTTCAATCTGACGTGCAGTTACCCAGCCACAGTCTTGAGCTTGAAGAGCAAATTGACCGAATGCAATAGTATTACCCTTTGAGGCAACACCCCTCATTCTGCCTCTATGTTGTTTACGGAATTTAGTACGTTTTGGACTAAGCATTTTTATACCTCCTATGAATTCTCATTTGAACGATCCTCAAATTGCTGAGGTCTTCTATTAGCTTTCCTCTTAGGGCTCGCACCCACAGGGATAGTTTGTTCTTCTTTAGGGAGAACTTCACCTTTGAAAACCCAAACTTTAATGCCTAGAACACCGTAAGTTGTATTAGCTTCACGTGTTGCATAGTCAATTTCAGCTCTCAATGTATGTAATGGAACTCTACCTTCTCTGGTCCATTCAGTTCTAGCTATTTCAGCACCATTCAACCTTCCCCCTACTTGAATTTTAAGACCTAAGACTCCAGCCCTTTGAGCCCTTTGTAAGGCCATCCTTATAGTTCTTCTAAAGGCGACTCTTTTTTCAAGTTGTTGCGCAATATATTCAGCGAGTAAAAAAGCATCAGCATCTACGCGCTCAACTTCTACAACATTTATTCTGACTTGCCTTGTTCTATCACCTATAGTTTTTTGAATGCCAGATCTTAATTCTTCAATCCCACTTCCTTGTCTTCCAACTATAACTCCTGGTCTTGCTGTTTTTAATTCAAGTTCCAGTTGGTCAGCTTTTCTAGCTATTAAAACATCGCTAATTCCTGCTGCTCCATATTTTTTTTGTATGAAGGTACGAATTTTAAAATCCTCTTGGAGAAGTATTGGATATGTTTTAGAAGTAGCAAACCATTTAGAGCGATGCTCTTGTGTAATTCCTAATCTTAGTCCAGAAGGATGTATTTTATGTCCCATTAGTTTTGTACCTCCGCATTAGTTTGAGTAGGAGCAGATTCAACAGAAATACTGATGTGGCAAGTCTGTTTTTTGATTGAAAAAGCTCGACCTTGAGCTCTGGGTCTATACCTTTTCATTACTGGACCACTATTAGCCCATGCAGAGGAAATAACTAGGGTAGATGGATCCATTCCAAGGTTATGTTCTGCATTAGCAACAGCAGATCTTAGAACTTTAGTAATGGGGTCTGTAGATCTGTAAGGCATAAATTCCAACATAATCAATGCATCTCTATAAGATCTACCCCTTATCTGATCCAAAACTCTTCTCACTTTAGAAGCTGATCCGCGAACATAATTCCCATGAGCAATTGCTGTTTTTGTTGTTTCAGGTGTTTTTGTCATGATTTTGCTCCTTTCTTATCTCTTATGTGACCTCGGTAAGTGCGTGTAGGAGCAAATTCTCCGAGTTTATGACCAATCATTTGTTCAGTAATAAATACTGGAATGTGAGTCTTGCCATTATGTACAGCGATTGTGTGACCGATCATTAAAGGTAAAATCGTGGAAGATCTTGACCAAGTTTTGATAACAGACTTGTCATTATCGGTATTTTGTTTTTCTACCTTCTTGAGCAGGCTATCTGCTATAAAAGGTCCTTTTTTTAGTGAACGTCCCATGATTATGTAATAGAAATTGAAATAATAAATGAAGTAATCAAGAGTCTCTTCCTCCTCTACTCCTCTTAGAAACGCGACGGCGTCTTCGAACAACTAATTTATTACTTGGTTTGTTCTTTTTACGTGTCTTTAATCCAAGTGCTGGCTTACCCCATGGAGTAACTGGGCCTGCTCTACCAATTGGTGCTTTTCCCTCTCCTCCTCCATGTGGATGATCACATGGGTTCATTACACTACCTCTCACTTGAGGCCTTCTTCCAAGCCACCTTCTTCTTCCTGCTTTACCTAAGCTAGTATTTCTTATTTCAGAATTACCTACTTCACCAAGAGTTGCATAGCATTCTTTTCTTACAAGTCTTACCTCAGTAGATGGGAGTTTTAAAGCAACATAATCTCCCTCTTTTGCCATAACTTGAGCACTAGCTCCTGCGGATCTAACCATTTGAGCACCCCTACCTGCGTATAACTCAACACAATGAACACTAGATCCTAATGGCATAACAGAAAGCGGCATTGCATTTCCATCTTCAATTGGAACACTTTCTCCAGAAATGACATTTTGTCCGACTTTTACTCCTGCTGGAGCGATAATATATCTTTTCTCTCCATCTTCGTAAAATAAAAGTGCCAACCTTGCATTTCTATGAGGATCGTAATGTATGGCTGCAACTTTAGCGTTGATATTTCTTTTATCTCTTCTAAAGTCGACCAATCTATATTGCCTTTTGTGACCACCTCCACGATGACGACAAGTGATAACTCCACGATTATTCCTGCCTTTAACTCTATGTTTTGAAACTATTAGTGATCTTTCAGGTTTTGGACTTGTGATTTCACTAAAGTCAGTAACTACTCTCTGCCTAGTGCCAGGTGTATAAGGTTTAAATTTACGTATTGCCATGATTAAAACTCCTTAAGATTCTGGAAATAGTTGGATTTTGTCTCCTTCAGCAAGACGTACAATTGCCTTCTTGACCTGAGAACGTTTACCGGAAAATTTACCGACTCTTCTTGTTCTCCTAGGAGGATTCATAGTGTTAACACCTATGACTTTAACACTAAACAAGGCTTCAATAGCTGCCTTTATTTGTGGTTTAGCCGCTCTATGATCTACTTCGAAAGTATATTGGTTAAGATCTAGTGCATTTGTAGCTTTTTCAGTAATAACTGGCTTTCGTATTACATCGGCTAAACGAGATTCGAATAATTTACTCATGATGCATAAACCTCCTGAATTTTATCTATCGCTGATTGACCTATTACCAATTTATTGGCATTGAGAATATCAAATACATTTAATTGATCGGCGGCGATTAATTTTACTTTTTCAATATTATTAATGGATTTTTTTATGATATCGGAAGGGCTATCAAGAATAACCAAAACTTTTTCAGTTTTTTGTATACCTAATCGAGCAAGGCCATTGATGATATCACTTGTTTTAGGCTGCTTTAAAGTAGATCCAAAATCTTCAACAGCTTTCATATCAGATACTCTGGACATAAGAGCTGTTCTAAGAGCTAATCTACGTTCCTTACGATTCATGTCAAGATTGTAAGAACGTGGCTTCGGTCCAAAAATAATTCCGCCACCAGGTCTTAAGGGTGTCCTTATTGATCCTTGACGAGCTCTTCCTGTACCTTTCTGTTTGTATGGCTTTCTACCGCCCCCGCGCACTTCAGATCTTGTCAAAGTTGATGCTGTCCCTTGTCTTTTATTTGCTAGCTGTCTAAGGACTGCTCTATGGATTAAGTCTGCCGAAGAAGTTTCTTTAGCAACTGCTAAATCAAGAGTAACTTTGCCTGATTTTTTACCATCCCACTTTAAAGTTTCAAGTGTTGTCATGATTTTTCACCTCCTTTTTTGCCTACTACATTATTTGGCTTAATGTTGACAATTGTGCCGGGCTTACCTGGAACAGAACCCTTTACTACAAGCAAATTCTTCTGATCATCAATTTTTAGAACTAACAATCCTTTGGTAGTTATCTGTTTTCCTCCATATCTTCCTGCCATTCTTTTCCCTGGATAAATTCTACCCGGAGTTGTTCCTGCTCCTGTAGATCCTGGTGCTCTATGATTTTTTGAACCATGACTCATAGGACCTCTGCTAAAACCATGTCTTTTCTGGTAACCAGCAAAACCTCTACCCATAGATTTGCCACTGATATCAACTTTTTGACCAACCTCAAAGTTTTTTACAGTTATTTGATTTCCGATTTCATAAGATGAAGTTTCTTCAACCCTATATTCTTTCAAATGCTTTAAAAGTTCTTCACCTGATTTCAATAAGTGTCCCTTTTCAGGTTTGCTTAAATGCTTGTCTTTGGACAAGCCATAACCTATCTGAACGGCAGTGTAACCATCCAAAGCAGTTGTTTTCAATTGAGTGACGCGGCACGGACCAGCCTCTATAAGAGTAACTGGTACCGAATTACCTTTATCATCGAAAAGTTGGGACATGCCCAATTTCTTTCCTAAAATTCCGATAGACATAAGACTAAATTAGGCTAGCTCGTAATAATTTTTCAATTATCTAAACCCTTCAGTAATTAAGGTGTAGTTAATAAAAAAACAATTAGTAAGGTCGAGACTTATCTGAAATAATAGATAGTTTCTCTCGGGATAAACCCACCTGAGTTTTTTAACGAAACGCTAAAAAATGTGAAATTTTCAGAGGCTCTGCTAGCTTGCGAGCTTAAAAATTCACTGAGTTACAATTGTACATCATCAAGTACCATAAAATAAAATAAAATAAAATAAAAGGGAAATTTTTATGCCATTACTTCTCTCAGGGAAAAAGTTTCATAACGATTTAAAAACTAACAAATGTCTCGCAATATTTGCTCCTCTTGAAGGTGGTTATGAAACTCGTCTTTTGAGGAGAATGAGGGCCAAAGGCTTTAAAACTTTTATAACTTCAGCAAGAGGGCTTGGAGATCCAGAAGTTTTCTTGCTCAAATTGCATGGCGTTAGACCACCTCACCTTGGTCATCAAAGTGTAGGAAGAAACGGAGCGCTTGGGGAAGTTCAACAAGTAATCCCACAAGCTTCTGAGTTATTTAATGAAAATGATAAAAATAAATTACTTTGGTTATTAGAAGGGCAAGTACTGTCTCAATCTGAATTAGAGAGCTTAATAGAGATTTGCACTAACGATAATAAACTAACAATAGTTGTTGAAATGGGGGGTTCAAGAAAACTTGAATGGAAACCATTAAGTAATTATATTTTGGATGAATTTGAAAGTTAAATTATTTGATTAAAACCAAGAATAAAAAAGATAAATGGATTAAATTAATTTGTGGTGCCAGTAATGAAGATATTGTTGCCATAGAAGATTTATGTGCAATTTATACTGCTGCTGGTGTCGACTACATAGATGTTGCAGCAGAAGAATCTATAGTTTATGCAGCAAAAAAAGGAATCGATTGGGCAAAAAAAGTCTTTAAAAACTCCCCTGGATTAATGATAAGTATTAGTGATGGTAATGATATCCACTTTCGAAAAGCAAAATTTGATCCTTTAAAATGTCCCCCTAATTGTCCAAGACCATGCGAAAAAGTATGCCCCACCTTTGCAATTGATAATTTCGGAATTAAAGAGAGTAAATGTTATGGATGTGGAAGATGTTTAAATAGTTGTCCTTTAAATCTAATTAGTGAATATGAATATAATTTGTCAAAAAATGATTTAGCATCAACACTTCAAACAATAAGGCCTAATGCAGTAGAAATTCATACAGAAATCAATCGCCTAGATTCTTTTACAAAAGTTGTAAGTATCCTTAAAAGTTCTGGAATGAAATTAGACAAAATATCTATTAGTTGTGGATTAAATCAATCTTTCAAAAAAGCCCAAGAGCCCGAAGATCTGTTGAAAGCTCTTTGGGAAAGATATGAAATTCTTAAAAAACTTGATATTCCCCTGATTTGGCAACTAGATGGAAGGCCAATGTCTGGAGATCTTGCTCCTACAACAAGTAGAGATGCTGTTAAGTTGTTTGAAAAAATCGGTTCAGATCTTCCACCAGGATTAATTCAATTAGCAGGAGGAACAAATGAAAAAACTCATGAATTTTTGAATTCAAACAATCTCCCAGATGGAATAGCATTTGGAAGTGCTGCAAGAAAAATTATGCAGCCCCTTATTGACTTTGCTCACAAAAATAACAAAAAACTCTATGATTATCCTGAAATAATGGGTTTGGCGATCAAAAAAGCTCAGAAATTTCTAGAGCCATGGAAATCCAGCTCATTCAAATAATATTTTTATTTTTCAAAACTAGCGCCATGTTTATAAAAAATTTGTATTTTTTGGATAGAAAAAAATCTTCTCATGTATTAAAATGGTAATTCAATGGGCCGTCGCCAAGTGGTAAGGCATCGGGTTTTGGTCTCGACATTCCTAGGTTCGAATCCTAGCGGCCCAGTTTTAATATTCAATTGGTGTCTTCTCAAAAAATTTTTCTATTTGATTTTGATGGAGTAATAGTTGATGGAATGCAAGAATATTGGCATAGCTCCTTGCTGGCCTGTGAAAGATATTTAAATTCACCCAATATCACTATTGATCAAAAACTTTATCAAGGGGTACCAAATTCTTTCAAAGAAATTAGGCCTTGGGTTAAATATGGTTGGGAAATGATTCTAATTGTTCACGAAATTATAAAAACAGAAAATCCATTAAAAAGTGATAATAAAGATGATTTCATTAATAATTATCATCAAAATTGCCAGAGGATATTAAATGAAAATTCCTGGATAGCAGAAGATATACAAAAAATGTTAGATAAGTCTCGCAAGTACCAAATTAATAAAGATTTTAAATCGTGGGTAGATTTACACAAACCTTTTTTTGAAATTATAAATTTTATGAAAGAATTAAGCAAAAAAGGAATAAAAACTGGAGTCATAACAACTAAAGGTAAAATATTTGCAGAAAAAATTCTTAAACAATTAAATATTTTTCCAGAATTTATTTTTGGTTATGAATCAGGAACAAAAATTAAAATAGCTGAAAAACTTACACAAACCTATGAAATTTTAGGCTTTATAGAAGATAGAAAAAAAACTCTAATCGATATTAAACAAAATTCAGAAACTTCTCACATTCCATGCTTTCTTGCTGATTGGGGATATTTGAAAGAATCAGATAAAAATAAGTTAAGTAATCAAATCAAATTATTAAAATTAGGAAACCTTGGAGAATTAGTTGCAATTTAAAGATAATCAGCTAGAGTACAGATGTACTATAGTTTGTATTTATGAAGTTTGGTTTAAATAAAAATTTCCAAATTTAGAATAACTACAAGAACTTTAACCGATAAATCAAACAATGAGCCTTGAAGAAAAGAAAAAAACTGAATCAAAAGAAAAAGACAAGGCATTAAGTCTTGTCTTAGGTCAAATAGAAAGAAATTTTGGACGAGGTTCAATAATGAGACTTGGTGACGCCTCACGAATGAAA
>QCCT01000026.1 GCA_003281165.1 Prochlorococcus sp. AG-347-M18 | reverse complement strand
AATCAACAAGAAAATTAAAAAAAATCTTGAAAGCAACTGGGTCTTCCGATAAAGAAATTAGAGAAGTTTTAAATAAAGATTTTGAACTTCCTATTACAATTGCAAGCAAATTAGTATATTCTGAAATAGGAAATGTTTTTTTAACAAGACTTTCATCTATTATCCACCCTCCCAGGGCAAATGATGAAAGAACAGGTATGTTAGCTCTTAGAGCAAGCGTAGTTCAAGGAATTAATTTAGGAAATGGAAGAATAAATCTGATAAATTTTTTTGAAGGATATCCAACTAAAACTGTAATTTTGGATGTCAGCGCTTTGAGCAAAGTTATGAATAAAGTAGAATCAATTTCAGAATTATTAACCTTTTTTACCAATTCTCCTCTAGAAAAAATCAAAACAAACTAAACAACTATGGTGTTATTTAATAGAATCAAAAATAAACTGCGAATTAATTACAGAAAAAAAAGATGGCCAGGTCTAATAGAAGCTTATAAACAATATCTCCCAGTTACAAAGAAAACACCTATCATTTCCCTGAATGAAGGGAATACACCACTAATTTTAAGCGAGTCAATTAGTAAATTAATTGGAAATGGAACAAAAGTTTTTTTAAAATATGATGGCCTTAATCCAACAGGATCTTTTAAAGATCGTGGTATGACTATGGCAATTAGCAAAGCAAAAGAAGAAGGCCGTGAAGCAGTGATTTGTGCAAGTACTGGAAACACTTCTGCTGCTGCGGCTGCATATGCTTCTAGAGGTGGATTAAAACCTTATGTTTTAATCCCAGAAGGATTTGTTGCACAAGGAAAGCTTGCCCAAGCATTAATGTATGGCGCTGAGATAATATCTATTAATGGGAACTTTGATAAAGCACTTGAAATAGTTAGAGATTTATCTTCAGAACATCCTATAGAACTTGTTAATTCAGTTAATCCATATCGAATACAAGGACAAAAGACAGCAGCTTTTGAGATAGTTGATGACTTAGGTATGGCTCCTGATTGGCTTTGTATTCCAATGGGCAATGCAGGAAATATAACTGCTTATTGGATGGGATTTAAAGAATATTCAAAAATAAAAAGGAATTTCAAATTGCCAATTATGATGGGCTTTCAATCCGAAGGTTCTGCACCATTAGTAAAAAATATAATAGTCAAAGATCCAGAAACAATTGCAACTGCAATAAGAATTGGGAATCCTGTAAATAGAGAAAAAGCAAAATTAGTAAGAAAAGAGAGCAAAGGAGACTTTCAATCTGTTACAGATGAAGAAATAATCAATGCTTATAAAATCCTTGCAAAAGAGGGAGTTTTTTGTGAACCTGCTAGCGCAGCATCAGTTGCTGGACTGATTAAAAATAGAAATAGAATTCAGAAAGAATCGACTATTGTTTGTGTTCTTACTGGAAATGGCTTAAAAGATCCTGATTGCGCCATAAAAAATAATGATGCTATTTTCAGGAAAAATATTGAACCTTCATTAAAAAATATAACTAAAATCTTAGGATATTAAACTCCAAAAAAAATAGTGTCTGTGGAAATCAATTAAAAACAAACCTAATTTGTTGAAAAGTACATAACAAAAAATTCTATTTGTTGAATAAATTTAAAATTCCCGAAAAAAGTAGAAAATATTCAACAAATAAAAAATTTTTTACACATATTCTTTTCTTCGTAAACTAAATAGACAAGATATTTAATTGAAGAATTCCACAGTTCCCACAAGAACTACTACTACTAAATTTTTTATTTTATTATTTATTTTTAAATTAGAAAGAAAGTAAAAATAAATTTATTGAATTTAATTTACGAAAAAAGTATATTGTATTTGTAAAAAGTTCCAAATTCTGATGGAAATTATTTGTAATCAAAATGAATTAAATAATGCTATACAACTAGTAAGCAAGGCAGTTGCTTCAAGGCCAACGCATCCAATCCTTGCAAACATACTTTTAACAGCTGACGAAGGAACTAATAAAATAAGCGTCACAGGATTTGACTTAAATTTAGGAATTCAAACTTCTTTTGATGGAACTGTCAAAAATAGTGGAGCTATTACTATACCTTCAAAACTTTTATCCGAAATAGTAAACAAACTACCTAATGAAACTCCTGTTTCTATAGAAGTAGACGAGAATTCAGATAATATCCTAATAAAAAGTGATAGAGGTTCTTTTAATCTAAAAGGGATACTCTCTGATGAATATCCTAATTTGCCATTTGTTGAAAGCGGTACTTCTTTGAATATTGATCCTAGTTCTTTTTTAAAGGCTTTAAAATCTACCATATTTGCCAGTAGTAATGATGATTCAAAGCAACTACTCACAGGTGTCAATTTTACTTTTAAATCAAATTATTTAGAGTCTGCTTCTACAGATGGTCATAGATTGGCTGTTGCCTTAATCGGTAATGAAGAACACATTGAAAATAAAGAAAACTTATCTTCAAATGTTGATGATTTATCGGTAACTATCCCAACAAGATCATTGAGAGAAATTGAAAAACTAGTATCTTTGAGAAGCTCAGAAAATTCAATTAAGCTTTTCTATGACAAAGGTCAAGTAGTATTTATATCTTCTAATCAAATAATTACTACAAGAACTTTAGAAGGTACTTATCCTAATTATTCACAATTAATTCCTGATTCTTTTTCTAAAATTCTAAATTTTAATACAAAAAAATTAATTGATGCATTAGAAAGAATTGCTGTTTTGGCCGATCAGCAAAGTAGTGTTGTAAAGATTAAATTAGATGATACAGATTTAGCGTTAATCAGCGCAGATGCTCAAGATATTGGAAATGCAAATGAATCAATACCTGTTTCTTATTCTGGAGAAAATTTTGATATTGCATTTAACGTAAGATATTTGTTAGAAGGTTTAAAAGTTATTCCTTCAGAAAATGTACTTTTAAAGTGTAATATTGCAACTACTCCAGCTGTTTTTGTGCCAGAAGATAATCTTAATTCTTTTACTTATTTAGTTATGCCAGTGCAGGTTCGTTCTTAATTTGAAATTACCTAAAGAAATTTTATTAAGTGAATTATTAAATTATAGTGTTAAGGGTAATATGGTCCTTAATTATGGAAATGGTGAAAATGTTTGGATGCATCCTCCAGTTCACCGGATTCTAGGATGGTACTCTCGTCCTTTAAATTTTGATTTAAAAAGAAATGTTTGGCGATTAAATCAAATTACTCAAATAATAGATAATGAAATTTATGTCAAAGGGGATCCAGCTATTTCGGATTTAGCAACTTTAAATAGGTTCCCAACTTTAATAGAAGCTAATCTTATAAATATAAATGGATCAAAAATAGGAGTCATTGCAGATTTTTTATTTGAAATGAAAACGGGAAAAATTAAATATTACTTAGTTTCTAGATCTAATCCTAATATTCCAGGTTCTAGTAGATGGAAATTAACTCTTGATAATATCAATGACCAACAACCGGGATTGGTATTCTGTGAAAGTAACTCTTTAGATGATTTACCTTTAATAAAATCAAGTATTAAAAATGAATTTATGCAAAAAGGGAAAAAAATTTTTGATAGATTTGATGATATGAAAAATATTGCTTCTAATAGATTAGAGGAATGGCTTGAAGAAGATGAAGATATTAGCCAAAACTTAGATTTTAAACAAAAAAGTTTTTATAATGATGAAAGAACATCTATACCGACTAGTGAAAAAAAAGAAGATGACCCTTGGATATAAATAATGATAAATCAAGAAAATAATGATCTATATGATCTTAATGAAGCACTACAAGTTGAAAATTTAACACTCAAAGATTACGAAGAAATTTGCAAAAGATTAAAGAGAAAACCTAACAGAACGGAATTAGGAATGTTTGGCGTTATGTGGTCCGAACATTGTTGTTATAGAAATTCAAAACCTTTGCTATCTAAGTTTCCCACTAAAGGTAAAAATGTTTTAGTTGGACCTGGAGAAAATGCTGGCGTTATTGATGTTGGAAATAATCAAAAACTTGTTTTTAAAATAGAAAGTCATAATCATCCTTCTGCTATTGAACCTTTTCAAGGCGCAGCGACAGGTGTAGGAGGAATTTTAAGAGATATATTTACAATGGGTGCTAGGCCAATCGCAGTATTGAATTCATTGAGATTCGGAAACCTTGATAAATCATCAAATGTTGATTTACTACGAGGAGTTGTATCCGGTATTTCACATTATGGGAATTGCGTAGGTGTGCCGACTGTTGGAGGTGAAATTGACTTCGATGATAGTTACTCTGGAAATCCTCTAGTGAATGTTATGGCTTTAGGACTTTTAGAGACTGAGGAAATCGTTTGTTCTGGAGCTAAAAATATAGGATCACCAGTGTTATATGTTGGTAATACAACTGGCAGAGATGGTGTTGGTGGTGCTAGTTTTGCTAGTTCAGAATTAACTACAACTTCATTGGATGATAGACCTGCTGTTCAAGTAGGTGATCCATTTGTTGAGAAAAGTCTTATTGAAGCTTGTTTGGATGCTTTCAAGACAGGGGATGTAATTGCAGCTCAAGATATGGGTGCTGCAGGTTTAACATGCAGTAGTGCAGAAATGGCCGCAAATGGAAATTTAGGGATATCTATCGATTTAGATTTGGTCCCTTCTAGAGAAGATGATATGTCCTCATACCAGTATTTATTATCTGAATCGCAAGAAAGAATGTTGTTTGTCGTTAAAGAAGAAAAAATTAATGATCTTATTGAAAAATTTAATAAATGGGGATTATATGCCAGTGTTATTGGTGAAGTGATAGGAACTAATGAAGTAATTATTTCTCATAAAGGTAAAATTGTGGCCCAAATACCTACTTCTGCCTTATCTGATGATACTCCTGTCAATTTTCACAATGTTATTAATAACCCTCCCGATGCTCTTTTAAATAAATGGGAATGGAAAGAAAATGATTTACCAGAGATTTATGAGCAAAAAATATTTTCATTGAAGGAAAACAAGAATTTTTCTTTTTCAGAAATAATTTTAAAACTACTCTCTAATCCATCAATAGCTTCTAAACGATGGATCTATAAACAATATGACTCTCAAGTTCAAGCAAATACAGTTTTTAAACCCGGAAAATCAGATGCAGCCGTAGTAAGACTAAGGGAACAAAATAAAAAAAATAAAAGCAAAGTATTTTCTGCTGTCGCTGCTTCAGTTGATTGCAATAGTAGATGGGTTGCGCTTGATCCTTTTAGAGGATCTATCGCTGCCGTTGCAGAGTCCGCTAGAAATGTTAGTTGTGTTGGTGCTGAACCAGTAGCAATTACAAATAATTTGAATTTTTCTTCCCCTGAGAATGAAATAGGATATTGGCAACTCTCATCTTCATGTAATGGAATTGCTGAAGCCTGTAAAGCTTTAGAAACTCCTGTTACAGGAGGTAATGTTTCTTTATATAATGAATCTAAGAATAAAGATAATCTAATTACTCCTATTAATCCTACTCCTGTTATTGGAATGGTTGGAAAGTTAGATAATGTCGAAAAAGCTGTAAGTAGTGAATGGAAAAATATTGAAGATCAAATCTGGTTAATTGGTTCTTCTAAATCAGAAATAAAAATTGCAGCTAGTTCTTATCTAGAATATTTTCATGGAGAAATTACAGGTCGGCCTCCAAAAATAGATTTGTTGGATGAAAAGTTTTGCCAGACTTTTTTAAGAAATGCGATATTAAAAAGTCTTGTAGTTTCTGCTCACGACATAAGTGACGGAGGTTTAGCTATAGCTTTAGCAGAGTCTTCTATTTTGTCCGCAAGGGGTGCAACTATAGATTTAGAGAAAGATTTAAATAGAGTTGATAATTTATTGTTTGCCGAAGGGGGGTCAAGAATTATTTTTTCAATTAGTAAAATGAAACAAAATGAATGGTTTAATTATTTAAAACAAAATCAAATAAATTTTCCATCAAGTGTCTATGTAAAAAAAATAGGATATGTATCTAGTGACTCGCTGAAGATAAAAATCAACGAAAAAAATATTTGCAATATCAGGGTTGAGGAATTAACCGAAAAATTTAATAATAGTATTTCAGATTACTTTTAAATATGAAAAACATTAATCAACTATTAATCTTTTTAAGAAATTAAGTTATGTGCGGAATAGTTGGAATCGTTTCTTCAAATGATGTAAATCAACAAATTTACGATAGTCTTTTGCTTTTGCAGCATAGGGGGCAAGACTCAACAGGTATAGCAACAATGGAAAATACTGTTTTTCATATACATAAGGTTAAAGGTCAGGTTAATACTGCTTATAGAACTAGAGATATGAGAAATTTAATTGGCAAAATTGGATTGGGTCATGTTAGGTATGCAACAAAGGGATCAGCAGAAAGTGTAGAAGAAGCACAGCCTTTTTACGTTAATGCTCCTTATGGAATTGTTTTGATACATAATGGAAACTTGACTAATACTAGAGATTTAGAAAAACAGTTGTTTAATGTCGACAAGCGGCATACAAATTCTTCAAGTGATACTGAAATGTTATTAAATGTATTTGCGACAGAACTACAAGAACAAATTCATAATCAAGAATTAGAACCTGATATTATTTTTAATGCCGTCAAATCTTTACATAAAAGAATTCAGGGATCATATGCTTCAATTGCATTAATTTCAGGACATGGTTTATTAGCATTTAGAGATCCTTTTGGTATTAGGCCTTTAGTTATAGGGAAAAGACTTTCATTAACCACAAAAAAAGAAGAATGGATGGTTGCAAGCGAATCTTTAGTACTTGAGAATAATGATTATCAAGTAGTGAGAGATGTAGATCCAGGAGAAGCAATATTTATAAATCTTGATGGAGAGTTTTTCTCTAAGCAATGTTCTGAAAATCCAATGTTATTTCCCTGTGCTTTTGAATATGTTTACTTAGCTAGGCCAGATTCAATTATGAATGGAATTTCAGTATATAAAGCTCGTTTAAAGATGGGAGATTATTTAGCAGAAACAATAAAAGCAACAATCAATTCTGGAGATATTGATGTAGTTATGCCTATTCCTGATTCTTCTAGGCCAGCGGCAATGCAAGTTGCAAGACAGTTAGGGATAGAATATAGGGAAGGTTTTTTTAAAAATAGATATGTTGGCAGAACATTCATAATGCCTGGTCAGCAGAAACGAAAGAAATCTGTAAGGCAAAAATTAAATGCCATGAGTGCAGAGTTTAAAAATAAAAATGTATTAATTGTTGATGACTCGATAGTAAGAGGTACTACTTCAAAAGAAATTGTCCAGATGGCTAAAGATGCAGGAGCAAATAAAGTTTTTTTCACATCAGCAGCTCCTCCTGTTCGTTATCCTCACGTTTATGGAATTAATATGCCTAATAGAGATGAGTTAATAGCACATAATAGGACAATAACTGAAATAGCAGATAAACTTGAAATTGATAACCTTGTTTATCAAAGTGTTGAAAGTTTGAGTAAATCTATAATAAGTAATTCTCCTATTAAAGGTTTAGAGATGAGTTGTTTTACTGGTGAATATGTAACTGGAACAGTAAATCAAGAATACTTAAATTGGGTTGAAAATGAATATAAATCTTAGTCGATAAAGTTTTCAAGTCGGAAACAATTTTCAAGGTATTCATCATTATCTAATTTTAAAAAATCAATTAAAAAGTTTGATTTATTGGATTTGAAATTTAATTTATTTAGGTCCAATCTTGCAGATTTATTTTTATTAGTTTCAATATCAAGGTAATGGTTACTTGCCATTATTTTGAGGAAGAAATCTTTTCTAAGTTGGGTTTTTTCATTCAAATATCCTAAATTGTATTCATTTGAGCAGTAAATATCATTGCTATTTATGCAAAAGATTTTTCCTTGTTTAGATATTAAAAAAATATTTTCCCCATCATAGAATGTACAACAAGAAACGATTTTCTCAGTTGGTAAAAGTTTTGTAATTATTAATCCTTGAGATTGTTTAGAAGTTGGTGTTAAAAATTTAGTTGATAAATTAAATTTAAAAATTCTTCCTATCGAGGTTAATATTATTAAATCTTTATTTTCATTAGAAATAAAAGAATCAATTGTTTTTAAATTATTTTTTAATTTTGTAATAGTGAAAGATCTATTACTTTTAATCATATCTTCATCAAATAAAACTTTTTTAAATCTTCCATTTGAATTTAATACGCATAAATAATTTTTAGTTTCTTTTTTTATTGAATGAAAATTTATTATTTCACTAGGATGAATATTTCCAAGAACTTTATTATCTAATTTATAGTCCTTATTAATACTTGATTCCCAATCAATGTTAAATACTTTTCCCGTATTTGTGATTCCAATTATTTTTATATTTTTTTCAATATTACATATAAATTTTTGAATATTTTTATTATCTATAATTTTATTTACAACCTCAAATGATTTCTTGTAATTAGCCAAAATCATCCTTTTTAAATAAAGTCTATTGTCTATGTATAATTTTGTTTTTTTATTTATAAAGTCTTCTAATATTTGATTATTAAGCGTTTCTAATTCTTCATTTTGATTTATATTTTTAATTATTTTTGTTTTGCGTATAACATTGTATCTTGTCTTTAATGTTAATAATTCTTCTATGAGTAATTTAAGTAATAATTCTCTTTCGTTCAATAATTTTTGAAAATAATTCTTTTTTTCTTCTAAATTTTTTATTTCATTATCAATTTGATTTTTTTCTAGAGTTGTTAATTTTTTTAGCGGCATATCTAAAACTGAATTTGCCTGTTTTTCACTTAAGTAAAAATTTTCTACTAATTTTGATCTTGCTTCCGCAGAATTTTCTGATTCCTCAATAGTTGCAATAACTTTTTTTATGTTTTTTATAGCTTTAGATAAACCTTCTGATATTTCTAGTTTATCGAGGGTGTTTTTTAGTAAGTAAAAAGTTCTTTTTCTGATCGTTTCTTCTCTAAATTCAAGAAAATAATTGAGATATCTTTTCAGATTTAGTTGTACAGGCTTGCCTTTAATTAAAGCTAAGAATATTGCACCAAAGTTTGTTTGGAGAGTTGTTTTTTTATATAAATTTGAAATAACAAGTTCAGAATTAGAATCTTTTTTTAGTTCTATTACAATTCTCATTCCATCTCTGTCGCTCTCATCCCTAATATCAGAAATTCCAATAATCTTGCCTGTATTAACAAGTTCTGCGAGTTTTTCAATCCAACTTGCTTTGTTAATTTGGTAAGGCAGTTCCGTAATGATTATTGCATTCTTTTTATGTTTCCCTTTGCCTAAATTTATCTCTTCTGTATTTAAAACTCCTCTTATCGTTATAGATCCTTTTCCAGTTTGATAAAGTTCTTCGATTGCAGGACTATAAATTAGTTCGCCGCCTGTAGGAAAATCAGGTCCTTTGATAATGTTAAAAAGTTTTTTATCACTAATATCTTTATTTTTAACTAAGGCAACTAAACCATCTACAATTTCGCCTAGGTTGTGTGGAGGAATATTAGTTGCCATGCCAACAGCAATTCCTGATGAGCCGTTCAATAATAAAAATGGAAGTTGGGCTGGAAGAACATCTGGTTCTTTTTGAGAACCGTCAAAGTTATTTGAAAAGTTTACTGTTTCTGAACCAATTTCTTCAAGAAATCCTTTATGAGCTATTGGAGCTAATCTGGTCTCAGTATATCTCATTGCTGCCGGTGGATCATTATCTACAGATCCAAAATTTCCATGACCGTCAAGAGTAGGATATTTAGTTGAAAAATTTTGAACTAGCTTTACTAATGCATCATACACAGCTTGATCTCCGTGAGGATGGTATTTTCCCAGTACATCGCCAACAACTCTTGCACACTTCCTAAATGGTTTATCAGGTGTTAAACCTAATTCGTACATTGCAAAGATGATTCTTCTTTGGACAGGCTTAAGACCGTCTCTTGCATCTGGTAATGCACGTCCAACTATTACGCTCATTGCATACTCCAAATAAGATCGTTGCATTTCTTCTTGAAGTGAGATGGAAGTAAAATTTTTCTTATCCATTAGAGCGCAAAATTAAAAATTTATAATTAACTAAATTAAGACTAATAGGTAAAACAATATTTACCAGTATTGAATATTAAGATGATTCATTTATTTTGGATTTTGCCAGTATTACATCTTTTTTTAGTTGTTCATTTTGTAAAAGAATTTCTGTAGTGGCTTGTAATTTTTCTCCCCATAACTGTTCTTTTCTATAATCATAATTGACATATTTAGGATCTTTAGCCAAAGCTTTTTTTGCTAGCTGAATTGCTAATTTATTATCATTAATATTTATACATGAGGCTAGGCCTAGTAATGGTTCAGCATTTTCCTCAATTGAGATTGCACTTTCAAAAAGTTTGATTGAGAGATTTATATTGTTTCTCTCGAAATAAGCTAAACCTTTA
>QCCT01000025.1 GCA_003281165.1 Prochlorococcus sp. AG-347-M18 | reverse complement strand
TTTAGAATCTGTTTGGGATGATCATTTAGTTAGATCATGCCCCATTCAATATCTTTGTGGAAAAACTTTTTGGAGAGACTTAAAATTAAAGGTTACAAACAAAGTACTTATTCCCAGACCAGAAACAGAGCTTATAGTTGATATTGTCTTCAATATATTTCGAAAGAAGTCAGAAAAATTATTTTTTGCTGAATTAGGAACTGGATCAGGTGCTATAAGTATTGCTTTGGCAATGGCTTATCCATTTAGCGAAGGAGTAGCAACTGATATAGATCAAGATGCATTAGAAATAGCCACTAAAAATTATATAAATTCTTCTAAACAATCAAATTTGAAATTTTGTTGTGGAAATTGGTGGACACCTCTTGAAAGTTTTCAAGGAAAATTAGATCTCGCTATTTCAAACCCTCCATATATTCCAAAAGATACTTATGAAAAATTACCCAAAGAAGTTAAAAATTTTGAACCTCAAGTTGCTTTATTAGGAGGCGAAGATGGTTTAAAGCATATTAGGGAAATAATACAAAAAGCACCATTTTTCTTAAAAGAGAAAGGTTGGATCATTTTAGAGAATCATCATGATCAAGGCGAAAAAGTAAAACAACTACTTATTCAAAATAAATTTACATCAATAGATATTGTGAAAGATTTTTCAGGTATTGGTAGATTTACTATTGGAAGATATAAATAAATTAATTATTGTAGGTTCATTATCTTAATGAATTTAGTAGATTCAAAATCCGCTTTGAAGACTCTTAAAAGTGGTTTACCCATAATTTTCCCGACTGACACATTACCTGCAATTGGATGTTTGCCAAAATTTTCAGAAATTATTTATGAGTTTAAAAAAAGAGATAGAGATAAACCTTTAATTCTTATGGGATCAGAACAGGAACAATTAATTGATTATGTTCACGAATCAGCTAAAGAAGATTACGAAAATATAGCTTCAAAATATTGGCCAGGAGCTCTGACAATGGTTGTCCCTGCTTCAGAAAAGCAGACTTCAATCCTCACAAGTAATGATCTTACTCTTGGGTTGAGAATTCCAAATTCATATTCAGCTCAATCTCTCATGAGAGAAACAGGCCCATTGTTAACTTCAAGTGCGAATATCTCAGGTTTTAAAGGATCAATTGAAGTCGAAGGTATTGCTCTAGACTTCCCTTCTTTAAAAATATTAAGCCCTATCCCCTGGGGAAAAAGTAGTGGAAAAGCTAGTACTATTATATTTTGGAAGAAAAGCGGAGAATGGAGGTTAATTAGAGAAGGAGAAGTATTAGTTAGGGAATTGCATTAATGTTTTTATTATTATTTTTTGTTTTTTTAATTCAATTTTTAACTTATTGGATATTTGAACCTATTGCATTTTTTTTAGAGTATGTTCTCGAAATAAGATTGTTTCCTATCATTGCTCTTTTAGGTTTAATCTTTTTATTTTCAGCAAAGAATATTGAACAGAATTAAATAAATCAAAATGCCGGCTAACAGATTTGAACTGATGACCTTCGCTTTACAAAAGCGCTGCTCTACCGCTGAGCTAAGCCGGCGATCTCTTTATCTTACAATTAGGGGGGCGATTAATAGTATTTTTTTTTAGCTTTTTTTTAAATTTATTACTTTTTGATGTCTTTATTAGCTTTTTCAGTTTTTTTGAATTTTATTTCTCCTGCAATAGTTCTTTTGATTGGTAAATTGGCAACTAACGCAGTCATTCTATCCTCAGTCTCTAAACTTACCGCTACCTCTTCAAAATCAATTTCAACATATTTAGCAACAACATCAAGAATCTCTTTCCTCATTTTATCTAAAAGATCAGTTGTTAAGGAACTCATATCAACTCTGTCATGAGCAAGTACAAGTTGTAATCTTTCTCTGGCTGTATTTGCACTAGACGTTTCCCTGCCTAGTAATTTATTTATAAGATCTCTGAGAGTCATCATTTTTAAAAAACCTTGGTTTGCATTAATCTCATGAATTTATCTTTAAGACTTTGGCCTTCTTTTTTTGGATCGATAATTGGTATATCCTTATTTGTAAGTCTTTGAGAAACATTCAAATAACATTTTTTTGCAGGAGATCTACCATCTGAAAGTGTCAGTGGCTCCCCTCTATTTGTACTTATTATTACCTGTTCATCTTCTAAAACAATACCTAACAAGGGCAAAGAAAGGATTCCTTGAACATCTTCGATAGATAACATTTCTTGACTAGCCATCATGTTAGGGCGAACTCTATTGATTACAAGTTGGATAGGCTCAATATCTGAAGTATTAAGTATGCCTATTACTCTATCCGCATCCCGCACTGCCGATAATTCTGGGTTGGTAACAACAATAGCTTCTTTACATGCTGCAAGAGCATTTTTAAATCCATCTTCTACACCAGCAGGACAATCTACTAAGACAAAATCAAAGTTCTCACTAAGTAACTCACTGATTTTTGTCATATCTTCGGGCTTCATCCAATCCAACATCCTTGGATCTCCAGCAGGAAGGAGAGCAAGATTAGGTTCCTTTTTATGTCTAACCAATGCTTGGTCAAGACGGCAATTCTTGTCTAGAACATCTTGTGCCGTATAGATGATGCGATTTTCTAATCCTAGAAGAAGATCTAAATTTCTTAAGCCAAAATCAGCATCTAATACAGCAGTTGTTGCTCCGCTATTAGCAAGTGCTATGCCTAGGTTTGCAGTTAAAGTTGTTTTACCAACCCCTCCTTTGCCTGAACAGATTAATATAGTGCGAGTTTTCTTACCCACGATTTTAAAGATTTTTCAAATAATAAAGCCACTTGCAGAAAGTTAAATATTTTAAAGATTAAGTAATTCTTAAATTTATCTAGTTTGAATTAATTTATTGCAAATGATTGATTAATTTTTACTTTCGATTATGTGTGGTTTGATAATTATCGTTTCTTTATCTATTACCGCAATTTCAGGGTAACTATTTTTGGGCTTATCCTTCGGTCCAATAGCTATCACATCTGCAATTCTTAACTGTAAAGGGTTTAGATAAAGTGAGGCAATAGAGGCATTTTTATTTCCACTTTTCCCAGCGAATGCGATCCCTAGTAATTTACCCCAAACGTAAATATTTTTCTTAGCGGAAACTATTGCTCCTGGATTAACGTCTCCTATAATGCATAGGTTTCCATTTGAAGATATTCTTTCGCCCGATCTTAATGTTCCTTTGTGAAGAATATCGTCTTTCTTTTTTGAGTTTAATAATAGTAACTTATTCTTAATCTCTTGCTCTCTAATAAAAGCTGAATCTATTTTTAAAAATTTTCCGCTTAATATTGTATCTCTATTATTTGAGTAAATGCGCAATGAACAGATGTTAATTTTATCAAAATGGGTTTTTAATTTTGCTAATTGATGAGAATTTATTGATTCATTGACTGCGAAAATTTTTGCTTCTAAAGGGTCCTTAATGGAAGAAAACCTTTTGAAAGTTTCATGGATATTATCTAAATCTAATAAAGAAAAAATTTCTAAATATTTATTTTTAGTATTTTGTAAAACGATTTCCATTGAATTAAATCTAGGAATTGTTTTTCATTAATGAAATTTCATTTTTAATTTCATTTTTGATCAAACCCGGATAAATAATAAAAGAGCTTTCCTCAGATCTCATTAAAGTTTTTATTAATGCAGAACTATTTTCTAATGAGCTTTGATAAGTGCCGTCCCATATTTTTAATGAATTATTAGATTCAAAGCCTTTAAAAGACCTTTCTTTAATTCCGCAAAATATTTCTGAATCAAGACCATTCTTTTCACATAATTTTGTGGCAAATGCAAGGATTTTTAATCTATTCACCTTACTTAAAAAACTTATGTCTGATGCCTTCAATAAATCTCTGTCAATAAACATTTTGCATAGTGTAGAAAGTGGCTCAAACGATTCATCTTTCCATCTAATCAAATGATAATAAAAGGTTACATCATCATTTCTTATAAAATCATCAAAATCAACCTTTGAAGGTGAAAAAATCCATTTATGTAGAGAATCGTCTAACCAAATTTTTTTTTTATAATTATGTTTTATTGTGTGTAATATTTTTTCCAGAATCCATGTTGATATTTCGTTTATTCTGTGATTGTAGATTGTTCTATACATTAAGTTTCTTAGTACAAGGAAATGCTCAATAGCGATGACTCCTTTTGGTTTGATTCCGATATTCCCATCAGGTGAAAAGGTAAGAGCTGAAATAATTCTCTCTAAATCTACTAATCCATAATTAGTACCTGTGTTGTAACTATCGCGTAAAAGATAATCGAGACGATCGCAATCTATCTCACTACTTATCAATGTTTTTAAAGGTTTTGAAAATAGTTGTTTTGATTGAAATAATTCACCAATTTTTCTCGGTAATTCGTTGTCATACTTTTTGAGGATTGAATTTATTGGAGAATATTTTGTAACTAAGATTTCAGACCATTGTTCGTGATCATGCTGGAATATTGTTTCACTGGTATGGCTTAAAGGTCCATGACCTAAATCATGTAGTAGCGCTGCACCATAAAGAACAAATTTATTTTCACAAAATGAAGATTTACTTTCAATTAATCTTTTATAAATTTTTCTAGCAATACAAAAAACACCAATTGAGTGAGTAAATCTACTCGATTCTGCACCATGAAAAAGTAATGATGCCGCTCCTAGTTGTTTTATTCTTCTTAGTCTTTGAAAAGCAACTGTATCAATTAATTCCATAATCATTAATTCTTCTGGCTTTTCTGCATCAAATATTATTTCTTTATGAATTGGGTCATGAAAAATTCTTTTAATACTCATATTTTTAAGATTTTTTATTTTCAATGTTTAAACATTTCAAGATTTGATTTCTTCATAGTTTAATTCAATCGTTTGAGCTGAAACTTCTTCTTTTTCTAGAAGCGACCCCAGAAATAATTCTGCATTCCTCACCCATTTATCATCCGTACTTCCATAATCACTTGTATCCGGGAGATCAAGTATTTTGTCAGGAGTCATACCTTGGCCTTGAATATTATTACCTTTGGGGGTTAAGTAACTAGCTACTGTTATGGCAATACCACTATTTTCTCCCAAACTTTTTAGGGATTGAATTAAACCTTTCCCATAGGTTTGTTCTCCCATAAGAATTGATCTCTCATTATCTTGTAAAGAACCAGCAAGTATTTCACTGGCACTTGCAGTACCTTTATTTACTAAAGTCACCATTGGTCCATCAAAAGATGTCTCTTTTTGAGAAATAATTGCATCTTTGATTCCATTTCTATCTTTTGTCTCAACTACAGGTTTCTCACTCAATAATGAGTCTGCAACTGCTATACCTGAGCTTACTAGTCCCCCTGAATTATTTCTAAGATCCAAGATCAAGCCCTCAACCTCTTTTTCTTTTAACTCTTGAAGTGCCTCTTCAACTTTTTTGGGCACGCTTTCGCTGAATTGAGTTATCCTTAAATATCCTATTGTGTGAGAATCGTCCCTCAATCTTTTTGTTCTAACTGGTCTGAGATCTACTGATCTCCTCTCGAGATCAACTTCCCTGATTTCTCCTGATTCCGAAGATAATTCAACTAAAACTTTTGTCCCCGATTCACCTCTTAACTTAGAGGCAGTACCAGCAAGCCCTAATTTTTCTGATGAGATTCCGTCAACTGTCTCTATCAAGTCCCCGCTTACTATCCCAGCTTCTTCAGCTGGAGAACCCCCAAGAGTAGAGATAACTTTAACATTATTGGCATCATCTTCACCTAATTGAAGCCCAACTCCATTAATTTCACTACCAAAATTACTTGATTTTAGTAGTTCATAATCTTTTGGGCGTAAAACTCTTGTGTAGGGATCGTCTAGAGGTCTTAACATGTCTTCAATTGCGGAATAAGCCTCTTCACTTGTTTCAATTTGTTTCTGTAATGTTTTTTGTCTAATTCTTTTCCATTGGATTTCATCAAACTTTCCTGGATCATAAAAACCTTCGTTTACCAAGGTCCAAGCATCAAGTACTAATTGCCTGCTATCACTAAGAGCATCCACTCTTTCAGTCAATAAAAGATTGATAGAGAAGAGGACGATCATTGATGCAGTGATCAAAGTTTTGAATGTTAAAAGTTTGTTAAAAGATGAATTCATTGGGTTAAGTGTTAACACCAAGTATAAGAATTTTAAGTAAGCTCTTTATATCAAAGCTAATTTTTTTTTGGATGGCGAATTCTTCATCTGTTTATGACTGGTTTCAAGAAAGGCTTGAGATCCAAGACATAACTGACGACGTAACTTCCAAGTACGTACCCCCTCACGTAAATATTTTTTATTGTTTAGGAGGCATAACTTTAGTATGCTTCTTAATTCAATTTGCAACAGGTTTTGCAATGACTTTTTACTATAAGCCAACAGTTACACAAGCTTATAGTTCAGTAAGTTATTTAATGACCGATGTAAGTTTTGGATGGTTAATAAGATCAGTCCATAGATGGAGTGCATCAATGATGGTTTTGATGTTAATCCTTCATGTCTTTAGGGTTTATCTTACTGGGGGTTTTAAAAGGCCAAGAGAACTAACTTGGGTTACAGGTGTCGTAATGGCAGTCATAACCGTCGCTTTTGGAGTGACAGGTTACTCTCTACCTTGGGATCAAGTAGGTTATTGGGCAGTTAAGATTGTTTCAGGTGTTCCTGCTGCAATACCTGTAATTGGTGACTTTATGGTTGAACTTCTTAGAGGTGGAGAAAGTGTCGGACAATCCACTTTAACCAGATTTTACAGTCTTCATACTTTTGTATTGCCATGGTCACTAGCAGTATTTATGCTTATGCACTTTTTAATGATTCGTAAACAGGGTATCTCAGGTCCCTTATAAACTTTTATACTTAAAATATTCCAAGACTTCCTTATGTCTACGTTAAAAAAACCAGATTTATCTGATCCAAAATTAAGAGCAAAACTAGCTAAAGGCATGGGTCATAATTATTACGGTGAACCAGCTTGGCCCAATGACTTACTGTATATTTTCCCAGTAGTTATTTTAGGTACTATTGCCTGCGTAGTCGGATTGGCAGTTCTTGATCCAGCAATGCTTGGAGATAAGGCAAATCCATTCGCCACCCCTTTAGAAATTCTCCCCGAATGGTATCTTTACCCAGTTTTTCAAATACTTAGGGTAGTTCCTAACAAACTTTTGGGTATCGCACTTCAAACATTAATTCCACTAGGATTAATGATCTTACCGTTTATCGAAAATGTTAATAAATTTTCTAATCCATTTAGAAGACCAGTAGCAATGTCTGTTTTCTTATTCGGAACCTTTTTAACAATATATCTTGGTATAGGAGCATGCTTGCCAATTGATAAATCACTGACCTTAGGATTATTTTAGTCTTAAATTTTAAACATATCTAGATCTTGATATTCATTCCTTAAAAAATGATTCATCAATAAAAATCCAACTATTGTCCAGGTTTGATAAGTTCTTGATTGTTGTCCAACCCAAGTTCCTGTAGGACCATCAAAATATTCTGCCCATTCTTGCTTAGGCAATTGATTAAGTTGACACCAGTATGACTCCTCTATTAAAGATTTCATCTCTTCCATGAGGATCACATCATCAGAACCGTAATTTTTTTGATGCAATAGAACGGCTGCACCAAAAAACCAAAGTAAACTTGGCCAATGACCACCATTATGGTAGCTCCAAGGCCAATTCTTTGGATCAGATCCAGTTTTATTTTGCCATTCCTCGACATCCATATGAGGATGACAAATTCTCATGGGCATCTGAGCCATCAAATGCTGTCTGTTATGCAAAACCAATCTAAATAAAGCTCTTTGTTCTTCAGGAGGCAGTACTCCGAAAATACATGCTAAAGAATTACCTAAACTGTAAAATCGAAAGTCAGGTCTTCCGGTCCTAATATTTCCTATTAGGTAACCACCTCTATTCTCTAACCAATCTTGCAGCCATGAGGGAACTACTTGAGGTTGAACATTAAATTCATTGAAGTGTTGATCATCTCCGTACTGCTCAGTTGGCCTTCTTCTTAAAACTTGCATTGTTTGGCTGGTAACCCAATAATGTTTTAAAAGAAAACTTCCTAAATCCTTAACCCATTGATTTGTGAGAATTAGTCTTTGGTCTAAAAGTCTACTTACATGATCTGCTCTACTTAATTCCATAAGGTTTATACAACTTTTTAAACATCCATGAAGTAAAACTTCAACTTCTAAAGGTGCTCCCCATACATCCATAGGTCTATCAATCATAAATGCGCAATCTGGAACAAAAAGTACTGGAGTCCCCTCAAATGTTGGATGTAGAACTAGATCTAGTAGAAGTTGAATACCTCTTTGAACGCTTTGACTTTTCCCGAAAGCATAATCACCGCTTTTATTGACATAATACCAACACAAAATAGGCCACCATAAACTTGCATCTGCTGAAGTAATCCTCCCTATTGACCTCTGACCATAGTCTCCAATGAGCTTTCCATTTTCTTCAACAAAACTAGTAGGAAATACGCCACGTGTTTGATAATTTGTGCTTTGCAGCTCAAGACATACACTTAGAAACTTTTTGACAATTTCGTAACGTTTTTGGGTAATGAGGTAAATCATTACTGGAACGTTGTCTCTTAAAAATATTTCTCCGTAATTTAATTTTTTATTTTTTGTTGGGTGCTCTAGTGCAGCAACGCTTCCCACTAACTCGCCTGATATTTCAACTAAAGTCTTTTCGAAGTGTTTTTTTGCATTTGTTACAATTTTCTCTTCATCGGAACTTGGTCTTACTCTTAAATTTTTTTGACTAAATCTTTCTGCCATTTCATTTATATCCCTTTATTTAAGCCTAGTTGTTTAAAGAGACTTTGAACAAATAAAAAATTAATAAAAAATTTTTGTATAAAAGGTTGCACAATTACAGTGGGATGGTTTAGTATTTTCTTCTGGGCAGAAATATTCTTTTTGCATTATTCAAACACTTACCTTAAATTTTTTTTTTGGTAAATAAGTGAATTTTTTGAAGATTTGATTTAGATCATTATTTTCAGCCAGAAGAAGGGTTTACCCTTCTAAAAGAGTTATTCACTTGTTGTTTAACTCTGCACCTAGAAAATTTAAAAACTTAGGAACTGATGCTTTTATTGCGTCAAGAATAACTAAATTTTTTTTAGTTATTTCAAGATGTATATGCAATAAAGGTGTGAGGTCCCGTCAAGAATATATAAATTGTTTTCATTTGCTAACTTTTAGTTTTTTGAAAACCAACGGATCTGAGATCTTGGAAAGTCACTTTAGAAATATTTTTAATGTGCACTCAAAGTAATCCTTAATAATTTAAGGAGGCTTAAACTAAATACAAAAACTGAATTTTTTATTTGGATAAAGCAATTCAAATTGAGTAGATTTATCTACAAAAGGATTTGAACACAACGGAGAGTTTGATCCTGGCTCAGGATGAACGCTGGCGGCGTGCTTAACACATGCAAGTCGAACGAACCTTCGGGTTAGTGGCGGACGGGTGAGTAACGCGTGAGAATCTGCCCTCAGGAGGGGGATAACGGTTGGAAACGACCGCTAATACCCCATATGCCTACTGGTGAAATGAATTTCGCCTGAGGATGAGCTCGCGTCTGATTAGCTAGTTGGTGAGGTAATGGCTCACCAAGGCTTCGATCAGTAGCTGGTCTGAGAGGATGATCAGCCACACTGGGACTGAGACACGGCCCAGACTCCTACGGGAGGCAGCAGTGGGGAATTTTCCGCAATGGGCGAAAGCCTGACGGAGCAACGCCGCGTGAGGGACGAAGGCCTCTGGGCTGTAAACCTCTTTTCTCAAGGAAGAAGATATGACGGTACTTGAGGAATAAGCCACGGCTAATTCCGTGCCAGCAGCCGCGGTAATACGGGAGTGGCAAGCGTTATCCGGAATTATTGGGCGTAAAGCGTCCGCAGGCGGCTTATCAAGTCTGCTGTTAAAGCGTGGAGCTTAACTCCATCATGGCAGTGGAAACTGATAGGCTTGAGTATGGTAGGGGCAGAGGGAATTCCCGGTGTAGCGGTGAAATGCGTAGATATCGGGAAGAACACCAGTGGCGAAGGCGCTCTGCTGGGCCATTACTGACGCTCATGGACGAAAGCCAGGGGAGCGAAAGGGATTAGATACCCCTGTAGTCCTGGCCGTAAACGATGAACACTAGGTGTCGGGGGAATCGACCCCTTCGGTGTCGTAGCTAACGCGTTAAGTGTTCCGCCTGGGGAGTACGCACGCAAGTGTGAAACTCAAAGGAATTGACGGGGGCCCGCACAAGCGGTGGAGTATGTGGTTTAATTCGATGCAACGCGAAGAACCTTACCAGGGTTTGACATCCTGCGAACCTCTTAGAAATTTGAGGGTGCCTTCGGGAATGCAGTGACAGGTGGTGCATGGCTGTCGTCAGCTCGTGTCGTGAGATGTTGGGTTAAGTCCCGCAACGAGCGCAACCCACGTTTTTAGTTGCCAGCATTTAGTTGGGCACTCTAGAAAGACCGCCGGTGATAAACCGGAGGAAGGTGTGGATGACGTCAAGTCATCATGCCCCTTACACCCTGGGCTACACACGTACTACAATGCTACGGACAAAGGGCAGCAAACTCGCGAGAGCTAGCAAATCCCATAAACCGTGGCTCAGTTCAGATCGTAGGCTGCAACTCGCCTACGTGAAGTAGGAATCGCTAGTAATCGCAGGTCAGCATACTGCGGTGAATACGTTCCCGGGCCTTGTACACACCGCCCGTCACACCATGGAAGTTGGCCATGCCCGAAGTCGTTACTCCAACCCTTGTGGAGGAGGACGCCGAAGGTGGGGCTAATGACTGGGGTGAAGTCGTAACAAGGTAGCCGTACCGGAAGGTGCGGCTGGATCACCTCCTAACAGGGAGACAACAAAATGTTTAATATTATTATTTTGTCACCTTAGGTCGATCGGTATCTCACGTTCTTAATTTATTAAGGATTTCATTTCCTAAGTTTTTCTAGGTCACACCCATTATTTTTCCTGGGCCATTAGCTCAGGTGGTTAGAGCGCACCCCTGATAAGGGTGAGGTCCCTGGTTCAAGTCCAGGATGGCCCATCTCTCTATGTTGGGGGTATAGCTCAGTTGGTAGAGCGCCTGCTTTGCAAGCAGGATGTCAGCGGTTCGAGTCCGCTTACCTCCACTGATCACCACCTCTTCCATAATCTATAGAAAGGAAAAATTTTGCGTTGTGATCAAATTCTGAA
>QCCT01000024.1 GCA_003281165.1 Prochlorococcus sp. AG-347-M18 | reverse complement strand
TCTCTTATTTAAATTTTCTAATTCAATAGTCACCTTTTTTAAATCCTTAGTTAACCTTTCCTTTAATGCATCTATATTTACAAAATCCTGAAAAGGTAAGTAAACCTCTAAATCACTAATTATCCCAGAAAAAGATTTAGCAAAATCTTTTTTATCAACAACATTAGTTTTAAAAATAAATACTTCAGAAGATTTAGTTAAGGTTTGAATATCGTCAACTAAAGTTTTTAAAAAATCAATCAATTCATCATTGTCTGAAATTAAATATACAGGTCCTTTTTCTGATGGCTTAAGACCTAATTCAGCTCTCAAATTTCTAATAAGTCTAATAATTTCAAAGAGTTGCTGAAAGGAATTATCAAGGTAATTATCGACAAATTTATTTTCGTGAATTGGCCATTTTTGAAGAGATAATAATGCATTATCTGATTTTTGTTGCAGTACATGCCAAAGTTCCTCAGTAATATGAGGCATAAAAGGATGAATCATTACCAAAATATCATTGAGTACTTTTATTAAAACTTTTTCAGATATTTGTCTATTATTAGTGTCTTTATTATTAAACCTTTGTTTAGCGAATTCTACATACCAGTCACAAAAATCATTCCATGCAAATTCATATAGAAGTTTGGCAGATTCTCCCAATTTATATTCTTTCAACAAAGCAGCGACTTTTTTATTTACCTGATTCAATTTCGATAAAATCCACTTATCACATAAACCTAAAGAAGTTTCATCACTTTCATTAAGCGAATAATTATTGTTGGAAGTTTTATTAATTAACACAAATTTAGTTGCGTTCCATAATTTATTCGCAAAATTTCTTGAAGCTTCAACAGTTGAAGATGTATCTTTTTTCCTATCAAAATCAAGCCGGATATCTTGTCCAGCACCTGCAACTTCTCTAATTAAAGCAAATCGTAAAGCATCAGAACCATATTTATCAATTAATAGTATTGGATCAATACCATTACCTGAACTTTTACTCATTTTTTTATTATTTTCATCTCGAACTAGACCATGAATATAAACATCCTTAAAAGGAATATTATTGGTAAAAGTATTCCCCATCATTGTCATTCTGGCCACCCAGAAGAAAATAATATCGAAACCAGTAACAAGAACATTATTTGGATACCATTTTTTAAAATCCGGATCATTTGTATTTGGCCAACCAAGGGTTGAGAAAGGCCATAAACCACTTGAAAACCATGTATCCAAAACATCTTTATCACGAACCAATTTAATATTTAATCCAAATTTTTTATTAGCTTCGATTAAGGCATCTTCTTCGTTTCTTGCAACGATATATGGAGTATTTTGTTCTATTGAGTCTTGAGAGTCATCTAAAACATACCATGCTGGTATTTGATGCCCCCACCACAATTGCCGACTGATACACCAATCATTAATATTCTCCAACCAATCCTTATAAACTTTCTCCCAGCGTGGAGGAATAAACGATGGTTTTTTAGAATCAATTTCATAAAGACATCCTTGTGATATATCATCCATTTTCAAAAACCATTGTGTTGACAATAAAGGTTCAATTGGAACCTTACCTCTATCAGAAAAAGGAACAGTATGTTTGTAATCCTCTATCTTTGTCAAAAGGCCTAAGTTATCCAATTCTTTGATAATTTTCTTTCTAGCCTCATATCTATCTAAATTTTGAAAAATACCTGCATTGATATTTAAAGTTCCATCTTTGTTCATTACATTAATCTGTTTTAAATTATGCCTTTTTCCTATTGCAAAATCATTTGGATCATGGGCTGGAGTAACCTTTACACAACCCGTACCAAAATCTTTATCAACATGTGAATCAGCGATAATAGGTATTTCTCTATCAACGAAAGGGACTTTTACTTTGACACCAATAAATTCTTTATATCTATCATCATCAGGATTAACTGCCACTGCAGTATCACCCAAAAGAGTTTCAGGTCTTGTTGTTGCAACTTCTAAGAACTTATCTAACTGTTCACCACTTTCAGAAATTAAAGGGTATTTAAAATGCCATAAATGACCATTAACTTCTTGCATTTCAACTTCAAGATCACTTACGGCAGATTGAGATTCAGGGCACCAATTAACCAAATATTCGCCTCTATAAATTAAATTCTTTTTATAGAGAATATTAAAAGCCTCAATAACTGCTTCATTTAATTTTTGATCAAGAGTAAATCTTTCTCTAGTCCAGTCAACTGAATATCCTATCCTTTTTAATTGAGAGACTATTCTTCCACCACTTTGTTCTTTCCAGTTCCATGCTCTTTTAAGAAATTCATCTCTTCCAATATCCTGACTTGTTTTGCCTTCACTTTTTAATTGTTTTTCAAGAATAGTTTGAACAGCTATTGAAGCATGATCAGTTCCTGGTAAACACAAAACATTTTTACCTAAAAGTCTTTGAAAACGTACTACAACATCTATCAAAGCCGTATTAAATGCATGCCCCATGTGCAAAGATCCAGTTACATTTGGTGGAGGAATAACAACACAAAAAGGTTCCCCATCATCCTCAGGGTTAGGACTAAACGCCTTTAGACTTTCCCATTTTTCTTGCCACTTTTTCTCTACTTCAAAAGGTGAATAATTCTCTAAAGATAATTGATCATTCATCTCTGTCATGTCCAAATTTTATTTCAATAAACTTTTTGTTTATTTTATCTTGAGAGCAGCCAATTAATGAAAATAATATTAGTTTGCAAAAAAGACACATCCATTCTACAAAAGTTTGAAACCAGAACCACAGGAACAACGTTTTGCATTTTTTGGTGTTGAAATAAGAAATCCACCACCGCTCAAATCACCGTAATAATCTAATTTTAAATCTTTCAGTAAATTAAACTTTTTTACATCCGCGTATAAAGTTACTCCTTCAGTTCTTGAAATAGGGGATCCATTACATGTACCTGGCCTTAATTTAATATGCATCCATCCTTCGGAACAATTTTTATCCTCTACCAAATCAATCGACATTTCTCCTGGAGAACCTCCAAAAGAAGCTTGCCTAGATAGTTCTGAAGCAGCGCTTTGACTGATTGAAAGATTGACGATCTCAGTCATTAGACAAATAATAAATGGGCGATCCAGGGTTCGAACCAGGGACATCCTGCTTGTAAGGCAGGCGCTCTACCGCTGAGCTAATCGCCCTTATAATAGATCATTCTAATAGATGAAGTTGAAAAATTTATACTAAGTATTTAAATATTTCATGATTAAGGCAAAATTTAATTAATAAAATATAACCTATGTCCTCAAACAATAGATATAAATTGGAAAAAAATTCCGATTTAGAGACTATAAATAGTTTTCAAATCTTAATATCTAATATCAAAGCATTAAAAGATAAAACTTGGGGCTGTCCATGGCAAAAAATACAGTCTCATATATCGTTGATCCCATTTTTATATGAAGAAAGTAATGAATTTATAGATGCGATTTATGAAAAAAATGCAGATAACATATGTGAGGAGTTAGGAGATCTTTTATTACAAGTAATGCTTCATGCTGAAATCGGTTACGAAGAAAAAGAATTTGCACTAAATGATGTTATAAAAAATCTAAACAAGAAAATTATTAATAGACATCCATATATTTTTAACAAAAAAGAAAAAGTTTCATTAAAAAAATCACAACAGATTTGGGAAAATATAAAAAATTTAGAAAAAGAAGCACCTCATATGAAATCTTCAATTAGTAGAAATTTATATTTGAAAATTAAAAATTTACCACCAACGGTTGGAACAGATCAAATAACAAATGTTGTTAAAGAACATGGTTTTAAGTGGGAAAGTACTGATGAGATTTTTAAAAAGTTAGAAGAAGAGATTAATGAATTAAAGGAGGCAATTAAAAGTAAAAATGATTCAGAGATAAAAAATGAATTTGGAGATATTTACTTTACCCTTCTTAATCTCTCAAACTTTTTAAAGATCAATCCTGAATCAGCTCTTCAAAAAACTAATATAAAATTTTTAGACAGATTTTCAATCGTCGAAGAGCATGCAGGAGATAATATAAAAAAACAAACTTCCAAAGACTTTCAACGGCTTTGGCAAGTTGCCAAGCAAAAACTTGCGGGAAAAATTCCTAAAAGCAAATGACAAATATTACAACATGGATAGATGAATATCATAAAGGCTCAAGATTCGGGCTAAATGGGAAAATTCTAATTAAAAAAAACCTCAAAATATCAAGAAATTATTGTTATTGAAAATGAATATTATGGTAAAGCTTTAATGTTAGATGATTGCTGGATGACATCATTAAAAGACGAGAAATATTATCATGAGTGTCTTGTGCATCCTGCATTAAGTAGCATTGACGCAAAATCTAATGTACTAATTATTGGCGGTGGTGACGGTGGTACTGTTAGAGAATGCGTAAAATATTCTCAAATATCAAAAATTGATCTAGTAGAAATTGATGAGGAGGTAATCAAAATATCTAAAGAATACTTAAAAGAAATTGGAGGCGAAGCATGGGATGACAAAAGATTAGAAATAAATGTTGATGATGGTGTTAAATGGGTAAAAAAAACAAGAGATAATTTTTTACGACGTTATATTTATAGATTGTTCAGATCCCTCAGAATTTTCAAATTTATTATTTTCAGATTCTTTTTATAAAGAATGTAAAAGAATACTTACACCAAAGGGAATATTAGCAACGCAAAGCGAATCTCCTGAATCCTTCAAAAATATTCACATAAATATTTTGAAAACCCTAAAAAATATATTTAAAGTTTCTGAAACTATGTATTCATTTGTGCCTATATATCCAAGCGGGATTTGGAGTTGGACATTCGCTTCTTCAGAAGATCTAAATTTATCAAAGCAAAATTATGATGAAGTCCTAAAAATAGAAAAAAGGATGTGAAATTTGGAATTTAAATTTTCAAAATGCAGCATTCAAAATGATGCCAAATAAAATTGTAAAAGAACTAGATTCATAAGATGTCAAAAAATTTATTTGATAACGAAAATGCAATTTATATGGGAGCAAAAAGAAGTCCTGAGAATTGCTCAATTGGTATATTTGGAGTTAATTATGACGGGACATGTTCGTTTAAACCAGGAGCAAGATTTGGTCCAGAAGCAATAAGACAAGTCAGTTCTTGTTTAGAAACATATTGTCCAAAAATAAAAAAAGACTTAGAGGATATTATGTATGTTGATTTTGGATCGATACTAATTGATAAAAATGATTCAAAGTCCGTTATTGAATCGGTTAAATCAGCAACAAATTATTTAATTAGTAAACGCCTGAGTCCTATTATGCTAGGAGGCGAACACTCTATTACAAGAGGTGCTATTGAAGCATTAGTAAAAAAATATCCAGATTTGATATTAGTTCAACTTGATGCTCATGCAGATTTAAGAGAATCATATATAGGCAATAAACATAGTCATGCTTGTACTATGAAAAGATGCTTAGAAGTGCTACCTGAAAAGAAAATTTTGCAAGTAGGAATTAGAAGTGGGACTAAGGAAGAATTTGAAATTATGCATAATAACAACCAATTAGTTAACTTTTGTCCAGGCGGAAATGCACATGAGTTAAAACAAGCTCTTATACCATACGTTAAGTCTCCAATCTATTTAACAATAGATTTAGATTGGTTTGATCCCAGTTTATTAGCAGGGACCGGTACTCCAGAACCAGGAGGATTTTTTTGGAATGATTTTGAAGAAATAATGAAAACTTTAAAAGACCTTAGAATTGTAGCTTCAGATATTGTGGAATTATCTCCAGAAATTGATAAAAGCGGAGTAAGTAGCATAGTTGCAGCCAAAGTACTTAGAAGCTTAATTTTGTTATTAGAAAATATGCAATAAAAAATTTCTAAACTACAGTATAAAAATACTAAATAAAAACTAAATAATTCATGGATTTGCTAAAAAGTCCTCTTTATTCAAAATATGTTGAATCAAATGCAAAATTAGTGGATTTTGCAGGTTGGGAAATGCCCATATCTTTTTCAGGATTAATTAAAGAGCATGAATCAGTTAGATCTTCAGCAGGATTATTTGATATTTCTCACATGGGTGTGATTTCTATCAAGGGAATCAATCCAAAGGATTATATTCAAAAACTTTTTCCTACTAATTTATACTCCTTTTCTGAAGGTCAGGGTCTTTATACAGTAATGCTGAATGATAAAGGAGGGATTATAGATGACTTAATAATTTATGATCTTGGTATACAAGAAAATGACATATCAGAATTATTGTTAATAGTTAATGCAAGTAGATATGAAAAAGATTTTCAGTGGATAAAAAATAATTTAAATATGTCTGAAATTTCGATAACAAACTTTAAACAAGACAAAGTACTTTTAGCACTACAGGGAAAAAACTCATTCGATTTATTTGAAGAATGGATTGAATCTTCGATCTCACATATCCCTAACTTTGGATGCGAATATAAAATTTTTGAACATATTTCGCCTAAAGAAAAAATTTTCTTTTCGAAGACAGGTTATACGGGGGAAAATGGTCTAGAAATACTTTTATCTAAAAAAGCAGCAATTAATTTATGGGATTTCTCAATTTCCAAAAATGTTGCACTTTGTGGTTTAGGAGCTAGAGATACTCTTAGACTTGAAGCAGGCATGCATCTTTATGGTCAAGACATAAATGAAGAAACTTCTCCATATGAAGCAGGGTTAGGCTGGCTAGTACATCTAGAAAATAATCACCAATTCTTTGGAAGAAGATTTCTTGAAGAGCAGTCAAGATTAGGTATTCAAAAAAAGTTAGTTGGTCTCTCTATAGAAGGTAAAGCAATAGGAAGAAAAGGTTGCGCAGTTCTTAAAGGTGAAGAAAATATTGGGACTATCACAAGCGGCAGTTGGTCTCCAACTAAACAACAAGCTATAGCTTTTGCATACATCAATACTTCACATGCCTTAATAAATAATGAAGTTCAAATATTAATAAGAGGCAAAAAATTCAACGGGGTAATAACAAAAAGAGCATTTTATAAAAATAATTATTAACTAAATTTACCCTTAAAGAATTATTATAAGTTATTGATAAATAAATCATACTTAGATGAGAAACAAAATTTGCAAAGAACTAAATAATACAGATATTGGTAAATTAGTTAATTTATGCGGATGGGTAGATAGAAGAAGAGATCATGGTGGTGTAATTTTTATTGATTTAAGAGACCATAGTGGATTCCTACAAATAACAATTAACCCCGATGATGGTGCAGATCTATTTAAGCAGGCAGAAACTCTAAGAAATGAAACAGTAATAATGGTTAGCGGAATTATTAATGAAAGGCCTAAAGATTCCATAAATACAAATTTAAGTACTGGAGAGATAGAGCTTAAGGTTAAAGATTTGCAAATTCTCAACCAAATTAAAAACAACTTACCTTTTCCAGTGTCTATACATGATTATGAAAATACAAAAGAGGAACTCAGATTAAAATATAGATACCTTGATTTAAGAAGGGGAAAATTACTAGGAAATTTAAAAACAAGACATAAGATTATTAAAGTTGCTAGAGAATTTCTTGATAATTTTGGATTTACAGAAGTAGAGACCCCATTACTTACAAAGTCAACTCCTGAAGGCGCTCGCGATTTTCTTGTTCCTGCACGTCTTTCAAATGGAGAATTTTTTGCTTTACCTCAATCGCCACAACTATTTAAACAACTTTTAATGGTAGGGGGCTTAGATAAGTATTATCAAATCGCAAAATGTTTCCGTGATGAAGACTTAAGGGCAGATAGACAGCCAGAGTTTACTCAATTAGATATTGAGATGAGCTTTATTAGTGAAGAAGAAATAATTTCTTTTAATGAAAGTCTCATAAAAAAAATATGGAAAGAAGTGTTAAATATTAATTTTAATAATGCTTTTCCAAGAATGTCATGGCAGGCAGCAATGGATAATTACGGCACTGATAGACCAGATACTAGATATCAAATGTTATTAAAAGATTTAGGAGGAGTATTAGGTGATATTGGATTTAATATTTTCACCAAGGCAATTAAGTCTGGAGGTTATATAAAATCCATAACAGTCAAAGGAGGAAATTCAAGTATTAGCAACGTAAGAATTAAACCAGGAGGTGACATATTCCAAGTAGCTCAAGATGCAGGAGCTGGTGGTTTGGCCTTTATCAGAGTCAAAGGAGATGAGCTTGAAACTATTGGGGCAATTAAAAATAATTTAAGTGAAGAGCATATAGCTGATATTTTAAAAATTACAGAAGCAAAAGATGGAGACTTAATCCTCTTAGGAGCTGGAGATAAACAAATTGTCAATCAGTCATTAGATAGGGTTAGACAATATATCGCAAAAGACTTAAATCTTATTGATAAAAATAAATGGAATTTCTTATGGGTAACTGACTTCCCGATGTTTGAGAGAAATGAAGATGAAAATAGATATGAAGCTTTACATCATCCTTTTTGTTCTCCAAAAAATATAAAGTCTAAAGATTCAGAAAACTTGAAAAAAGAAATTGAGAGCTCTACAGCAAATGCTTATGACTTAGTTCTCAATGGATTGGAGTTAGGAGGTGGCTCTCTACGTATTCATGAAGCGAACTTACAAAGAGAGGTTCTGAAAACGGTAGGACTTACTGATAAAGAGATTGATGAAAAATTTGGATTTTTAATAGAAGCCTTAGAAATGGGTGCTCCTCCTCATGGTGGAATAGCTTTTGGATTAGATCGCATTACCATGCTGATCATTGGTGCAGATTCAATAAGAGAAACCATTGCTTTTCCAAAAAATCAACAAGCAAAATGTCTTCTCACAAATGCACCTTCAAATGTTTCTGAATCACAATTAAAAGAATTAGATATTGAAATAACAATTGATGAATAAGAATAAATATGGATGTTCTAAAAGTTTTTTGTTTAAATAAAATATAAGGAGGCTGTGCTTAATTAAAAATATTTAATGTCAAAATTTGTATTTGTCACCGGAGGAGTAGTTTCTAGCATTGGTAAAGGAATTGTAGCTGCAAGCTTGGGAAGATTATTAAAGTCTAGAGGATATAGTGTTTCAATATTAAAACTAGATCCATATCTAAATGTTGATCCAGGAACAATGAGCCCTTTCCAACATGGAGAAGTATTTGTTACCGAAGATGGGGCTGAAACCGATCTAGATTTAGGCCACTATGAGAGATTTACTGATACTGCAATGACTAGGTTAAATAGTGTGACTACGGGATCTATCTATCAAGCAGTTATCAACAAAGAAAGAAGAGGCAGTTATGAAGGTGGAACTGTGCAAGTAATACCTCACATAACGGGAGAAATAAGAGAAAGAATTCATAGAGTAGCCGCCAACAGTAATGCAGATATTATAATTACTGAAATTGGTGGAACAGTTGGTGATATTGAATCTCTACCTTTTTTAGAGGCAATAAGAGAATTCAAAAATGATGTCAATAGAAATGATGTTGCATACATACACGTAACATTACTTCCTTACATCAAAACATCTGGTGAGATAAAAACTAAACCAACACAACATTCAGTGAAAGAATTAAGATCAATTGGAATTCAGCCAGATTTACTTGTATGCCGAAGTGATAAATCTATAAATGAAGCTCTTAAAAAGAAGCTTAGTGGTTTTTGCGGTGTCAGTATCAAATCTGTAATTGAAGCTTTAGATGCAGACAGTATTTATTCTGTACCTCTTGCTTTAAAAAAAGAAGGTTTATGCAAAGAAACCCTGAAGTATTTAGACCTTGAAGATAAAAAATGTGATTTGAAAAATTGGGAGCAACTTATACACAACCTAAGAAATCCTGGAGCTCCAATCAAAGTTGCTTTAGTAGGTAAATACGTTGAACTTGGAGATGCATATTTATCAGTTGTTGAAGCTTTAAGACATGCATGCATAGAGAACAAGGCTTTATTGGATTTACATTGGGTAAGCGCTGAAATGATAGAAAAAGATTCAGCAGAAACTTTCTTAAATAAAGTTGATGCAATTGTGGTACCCGGGGGATTTGGTAATAGAGGAGTCAATGGAAAAATTTCGGCTATAAAATTCGCAAGAGAAAATAAAATTCCCTTTTTAGGTTTGTGCCTTGGTATGCAATGTGCAGTTATAGAATGGGCCAGGAATGTAGCTAATCTTCCAGATGCATCTAGTTCAGAACTAGACCCAAACACTCCCAATCCAGTGATACATTTATTACCAGAACAGGAAGATGTAGTTGATTTAGGCGGGACAATGAGACTTGGAGTTTATCCATGTAGATTGACAAAAAATACAACTGGAAAAAAACTTGTATAATGAGGATGTTATTTATGAGAGACATCGACATAGATACGAATTTAATAATTACTACAAACAAAGTTTTTTAGATTCTGGATACAAAATTAGTGGAACATCACCAGATGGCAGATTAGTTGAGTTAATTGAGTTAGAAAATCATCCATATTTCTTAGCATGTCAATATCATCCTGAGTTTTTATCACGACCTGGAAAACCTCATCCTTTATTTAAAGGTTTAATAAAAGCCTCTCAAGATAAGTTAACTCAATCAAATTAATATTCTTTATTTTTTTGAATGAAAATGACAAATTTTTTACCCTTAGTCGAACAATTTCATTCATTACAAGGTGAAGGTTATCACGCTGGGAAAAGTGCCTTTTTTGTAAGATTAGCGGGATGTAAAGTTGGATGTTCGTGGTGCGATACCAAGAATTCATGGGACGAAAAAAAAACACCCTTCTATATCAATTGAAAAAATAATAGATCGCATAAAAATTGCCAGGGAAAAAGGAGCATCTTTTTGCGTTATTACAGGTGGAGAACCTTTACAACATAACTTGGATAATTTTTGCGAAGCCATAAAAAAAATGACGATAGGAGAAGAACAAAAGCCAATGAAGATTCATATTGAGACAAGTGGAGTTAATTCGATATCAGGAAGCTATGACTGGATTACTTTATCTCCCAAAAGACATTCACCTCCAAAAAATTATTTTTTAAAAAACTGTAATGAAATCAAAATAATCATAAATGAAATAGAAGATATTGAATTTGCTATTCAAATAAAAAAAGAAACTTTAAAACAATATCAACTCTCCAAAAACGAAGATGGCTTAAAAAAAGAAGATAAAATTTTTTATTTACAGCCAGCTTGGAACAATGCAAATGGTTTTTCTCTTGCTATTGATTTCGTAAAAAATAATCCAGATTGGAAATTGAGCCTTCAAACTCACAAATACTTAAAAATTAATTAAAATCATATGACTCTTAAAAATAAATCGATAGTAGTTTTATTATCTGGAGGTTTAGATTCTTCTACAGTTACTGGTATCGCAAAAAAATCTGACGCTAAAATTTTTGGCCTTTCATTTGACTACGGTCAACGACATAAAAAAGAACTAAATTCTGCATCAATAATTGCAAAACACTTTGATATAGAAGAATTTAAAATTATTAAGCTTGACTTATCTCTATGGGGAGGCTCGTCATTAACTGATACTCAAAAAAATATTCCGAAAGAAGGATTGCAAACTAATGAAATTCCTAATACTTATGTACCCGGGAGAAATACTATATTTATTTCCGTTGCACTAAGTTATGCCGAAGCAATAGATGCTGATTTTATAGGATTAGGAGTTAATGCACTAGATTATTCTGGTTATCCAGATTGCAGACCTGACTACATTAAAAAATTTCAAGAATTAGCAGATTTAGCCAATAAAAGAGGAAGAGAAAATAATCCAATAAAACTTTGGACGCCACTATTAGATTTAAATAAAGAGGAAATTATTCAATTAGCTTTTGCTAATCATGTCCCTTTAGATAAAACATGGAGTTGTTATTCAGGTAATTCAAAACCATGCGGTCAGTGTGATAGCTGCAGAATTAGAAATGCCGCTTATAAAAAATGGCTTAATAACAATAATAAAAAATGAAAATACAAAAAATAATTCTAGAAAAATGGGTAGATCCAGCACTGATTACGCATGATCTAACAAAAAAATTCGGAGATAAAGGATTAGCTTGGCTAGACAGTGATGGCAAAGAAAATGGAGAATGGT
>QCCT01000023.1 GCA_003281165.1 Prochlorococcus sp. AG-347-M18 | reverse complement strand
TTAGAAAATTACTATTTAATAAAATCAAAGAAAAAGCATGAGAATGTAGATAGAGAAATTTCTACTGGCGCCGAAATTCAATCTCAATTGCTTCCGAATTATTGTCCAATTATTTATGGTATTGACTTAGCTGCTCATTGTAGACCAGCTCTCCAGTTGGGAGGAGACTACTATGATTTTATGTGTTTAAAGACCAACATTTCAGAAAAAAGAAAAGAAAAAGCAAGATGGGCTTTGGTAATAGGTGATGTCATGGGTAAAGGGATTCCAGCTGGTCTCTTAATGACTATGCTGAGAGGAATGCTACGGGCAGAGGTTCTTACAGGACTCCCTCCAGACAGAATTTTGCATGATTTGAATCAACTAGCAATAAATGATTTAGATCAATCACATAGATTTGTGACATTATTTTATTCGGATTATGACCCTAGAACCAGAAAGTTGAGATTCGCTAATGCAGCACATAATCCTCCTTTGCTTTGGAGAAGTGCAGATCAGAAAATCATAAAATTAGATGCCGAAGGATTTGTACTTGGAATCCAAAAAGATGCTGAATATGATTGTGGTGAAATCAAGCTTTATGAAAATGATTTAGTTCTTTATTACACAGATGGAGTAATCGATACGTCTAACTCTTTAGGCGAAAGATTTGATGAGGAAAGGTTAATTAAAACTCTGACAAAATTATGCAAGCAATCCTATACCTCTCAAGAAATTTTAAATAAAATATTTAAAAAATTAGACGACTTTACAGGTCAAAATAGACATTTGGAAGATGATGCATCTATGGTTGTTTTTCAATTGAAATAAATATTTTTGTCACCTATTTAAAAAAATGCTTTATTAGAGGTAATTAAAGTTACTAATTTATATGGCAAAAGTTTGGAGTAAAAGGTTTGATAATTCACTTAATCCTTTTATTGAAAAGTTTAATGCTTCAATTGTTTTCGATAGAAAGCTTATTTTAGAGGATTTAGATTGCTCGATTGCTCATGCAAAAATGCTTGGCAAAACTAAAGTTTTATCCGATTCTGAAGCTTTGCAAATTATTAATGGTTTAGAAACAATAAAAGTTGAATATTTGGAGGGTAAATTTTCTCCTAGTCCCCCTTCTGAAGATATTCATTACTGTATTGAAGAAAAACTAATTAGCTTAATTGGTGAAACTGGGAAAAAACTTCATACAGGTAGAAGTAGAAATGATCAAGTTGGTACAGATATAAGATTGTGGCTAAGAAAAGAGATTGATAATCTTGATATTTTAATTATTGATTTGCAAAAATCCTTCTTAAATCATGCAAAATCTAATATTTATACCTTAATTCCTGGATATACACATATGCAAAGAGCTCAACCATTATCTTTGGCTCATCACTTATTGGCTTACTTAGAAATGCTCCAAAGAGATCGTGCAAGGTTTAAAGAAGTAAGATCAAGAGTCAATATTTCCCCGTTAGGAGCTGCGGCATTAGCGGGTACAAAAATAACAATAGATAGAAAATTTACAGCTGCAGAATTGGGTTTTGAAAAGATTTATAAAAATAGTGTTGATGCAGTGAGTGATAGAGATTTTTGTATAGAGTTTGTTTCTGCATCAGCTTTATTAATGTCACATTTGAGTAAAATTTCAGAAGAAATTATTTTATGGGTAACTGATGAATTTTCTTTTGCAAAATTAACAGATAAATGTGCTACGGGAAGTAGCTTAATGCCGCAGAAAAAAAATCCTGATGTTCCAGAATTAATAAGAGGTAAAACTGGAAGAGTTTATGGAAATCTTCAAGCATTATTAACAATGGTCAAAGGTTTACCACTTGCATATAATAAGGATTTTCAAGAGGATAAAGAGCCAATATTTGATACTGCAGAAACAATATCCTCTTGCATTAAATCAATGACTATTTTACTTAATGAGGGCATAGAATTCAATATTACAAATTTATCTGATTCGGTAGCAAATGATTTTTCAAATGCCACTGATTTGGCGGATTATTTAGTTGGAAAAGATGTTCCATTTAGGACTGCTTACCAAGTTGTTGGAGAAATCGTTAAATATTGCTTGGAAAGAAAAAAGTTATTTAAAAATCTTAAAATTGATGAATTTAGAAAATTTCATCACAAATTTGATGAGGATGTTTTTGTCGATCTTGAACCTCTAAATGTAGTTAAATCTAGAACTAGTGAAGGTGGTACAGGTTTTGCCCAGGTAGAAAAGGAGGTGAATAATTGGAAAAAAATATTGTTAATATGATTCTCATTTATTTTTCTACAACAAGGGTATGCTTTGAAGTAGAATAGTAAAGTAAAGTTATAGGACTACCCTTTGTAGTTTTTTAATAAGGTAAATTTCTTTGTTGAGTTTAAAGTGAGTATTTTTGTTGGCAATTTGCCATTCCGCGCGGAGCGTGAAGATGTTTTACAGTTGTTTGCCCCTTTTGGTGAAGTTTTAAATTGTTCTCTCCCACTTGAAAGAGATACCGGTAGAAAAAGAGGGTTTGCATTTGTTGAAATGGCAGATGAAGCAATTGAATCTACAGCTATTGATGGTTTGCAAGGTACGGAGCTTATGGGTAGACCTCTAAGAATCAATAAGGCTGAGCCAAGAGGTTCTGGCGGATCTCGTAGAGGAGGAAGAGGTGGCTATGGCGGAGGCAATAACGGCGGCGGCTATGGCGGTGGCTACGGCGGTGGTAATAAAGGCGGTGGCTACGGCGGTGGTAATAATGGTGGCGGCTACGGCGGTGGTTATGGCCGAGGTAATAACGGTGGTGGCTATGGAGGTGGTTATGGCCGAGGTAATAACGGCGGTGGCTACGCAGGATCTAATCCTGAACCTAATACTTCTTACACTAATAAATCTTCTGGAGCAGAAGGTTGGGAAGATAGAAGTTATGGAAATTCTTCTGAAAACGTTGAATACGAAAATGGAAGGAGCAGGAGAAAAAGGGGAGTTTCCAATGATAGCCAAGCCACAAATGAGGAAAGTTAATAACCCATTTCTTTCAGCCTGTTTGTCATAATAAGTAGATATTCAATATTTAATTCTTTTTTTATAGACTTATTTGAAATTTGATTTCTCCAAATTTTTGCTTTTGGGATACTTTCAATTAAATTAATTAGATGTTTACATATATCCCAAGATTTTCCTCCATCATTTAAATGTTTCTCTATGTATGGAATTAGAGAAAATATAATATCAGAAGCGAGTTTTGGCTTTGTATTAATTCCATAAATTTTTTGATCTATTTCTGACCATCTCAAGGGATGTTTATACACTGATCGTCCAATCATCACACCATCAAAATCATTTAAGGCATCCAATGATTCATCTATATTTGTGAACCCCCCATTTATTTCTATTAATAAGTTTGGATTTAATTTCTTTAAATTTTTTACTACGTCGTACTTAAGAGGAGGGATGGTTCTGTTTTGTTTTGGGTTTAGACCTTTTAATATCGCTTTTCTTGCATGAACTGTAAATCTGTCTGCACCAGCATTTGAGATACATCTTACGAAATTATTTAAATGAATAAAACTGTCATCATTGTCAACACCGATTCTGTGTTTAATGGTAACTGGTAAGTTGCAGTTGTTTTTTAAGGATTCTATACATCTCGCTACTTTTTCAGGATCTTTCATAAGTGAAGCGCCAAAATTTCCAGAGCAGACTCTTGGACTTGGACAACCAACATTAAAGTTTATTTCGTCATAACCCCAATCCTCCGCCATTCGCGCAGCTTCTTTAAGGATTTCAGGATTGTCCCCACCGAATTGAATGGATATCGGGTGTTCTTCATCATTAAAATCTAGAAAATTTTCTTTTTTATCCGTATACAATAAACTTTGAGCTACGATCATCTCCGTATATAAAAGTGCTTTATTACTAATCTTTCTCATTATCATTCTGAAATGTTTATCAGTACAATCCATCATTGGAGCAATACTTAATTTATGAATATTTTTAATAGAATCAGAATGTATGAAACTCATTACTTTTTATGTGAGTAAATATATGAATCAATTTTTATCAAGAAGAACTTTTATTCTAATTCTTACTATGTCAATACTAAAAACATTTTTTAAGCCTATGCAAGTTTTAGCTTCTTCGCTTGCTTCTAAAGAGGAGTGGAATTTATCAAAAGAAGAATGGAAATCTAGGCTAAGTCCAGAATCCTATTATATTTTGAGGGAGGAAGGCACCGAAAGAGCTTTCAGTAGCGAATTAAATAATGAGAAAAGAAAAGGGGTTTTTCACTGCGCAGGATGTGATTTGCCACTTTTTCTCTCAGATAAAAAGTTTGATAGCGGCACTGGATGGCCAAGTTTTTGGGATCCAATTCAAGGATCAGTTGCAACAAAGGTTGATTTTAAATTGATTGTTCCAAGAACAGAATATCACTGCTCTAGATGCGGAGGTCACCAAGGACATGTTTTTAATGATGGGCCACTTCCTACAGGTAAAAGATACTGTAATAACGGTTTAGCATTAAGATTTGTGCCTGAGTAAAAATTTGTGCGGCCTTCCGCAACTTGTTTTGTGCATCACTTTATTGGAAAATAGTTTTATTAAATTTTTAGAAAAATGATTGAAAATCAATCAGACAATATTGATATTAAAGAAAATGATGTTTCTAATCAGGAAAATGTCCCTGAGGATACTTCATCTTCTGAAGATAAAATAATCGAAAATGAAGAATTATCTTCAGAAAAAATAGAAGAAATAAATACCGAAGAATTAAAAAATACTATCTCCAATAATGATGCAAGGTTAGAACAGTTAGAAAAAGAGCACGAAACATTAAAAAATCAATATGTAAGAATTTCAGCAGATTTTGATAATTTTAGAAAAAGGCAGTCTAGAGATCAGGATGATTTAAAAGTGCAACTTGTTTCTAAAACTTTAACCGCAATACTCCCAATCGTTGATAATTTTGAAAGAGCAAGACAACAACTAAAACCAGAAAGTGAAGAAGCTCAAGCCCTTCATAGAAGTTATCAAGGATTGTATAAACAATTGGTAGAAGTTTTAAAACAACAAGGAGTTGCCCCCATGAGAGTTGTTGGCCAGGAATTTGATCCAAATTTGCATGAAGCTGTATTAAGAGAGCCGAGTGAAGAGTTTAAAGAAGATTTTGTTTTAGAAGAATTGCAGCGAGGATATCATTTAGAGGGAAAGGTTTTGAGACATGCTTTGGTTAAAGTTTCTATGGGGCCAGGTAAACAAAATTCACAAGAGGAAGTAGAAAAGGATACAGTTGAAGAGAGTATTGATTCAGAGGAAAATACTTCTGAAGATGTATAAATTCCAAATTTTTACTTGAGCGTTGTTTAATGGCTGATTTTTATCAAATACTTGGAGTTTCACGAGATGCTGATGCTGATACCTTAAAAAGGGCTTATAGAAAATTAGCAAGACAATATCATCCTGACGTTAATAAAGAACCTGGTGCTGAAGATAAATTTAAAGAAATTGGCAAGGCTTATGAAGCATTAGCTGATCCTGAAACTAGAGCTAGATATGATCAGTTTGGAGAGGCTGGTCTTGGAGGTGCAGCTGGAATGCCTGATATGGGCGATATGGGTGGATTTGCAGATTTATTTGAAACCTTTTTTAATGGCTTTGGAGGTCAAACTCCACAGGGAGGAAGAACTCAAAGAAGAGGTCCTCAACAAGGAGATGATTTAAGATATGACCTTAATGTTGATTTTAAAGATGCAATATTTGGCCAACAAAGAGAAATTACAATTCCTCATCTTGAGACATGTGAAGTCTGTAGGGGGACAGGTGCTAAACCAGGAACCGGACCAAAAACTTGCACAACTTGCGGAGGAAGCGGACAAGTTAGAAGAGCTACGAGAACACCATTTGGCAATTTCACACAGGTAGCTGAATGTCCTTCATGTAATGCAACTGGTCAAATAATCTCAGATCCATGTACAAGTTGCGGTGGTAATGGAGTAAAGCAAGTCAGAAAAAAATTACGAATTAATATTCCTGCAGGAGTTGATACTGGTACTAAATTAAGAGTTTCTGGAGAGGGAAATGTTGGTTTGAAAGGAGGCCCACCTGGAGATCTTTATGTTTTTATCAAGGTGAAGAATGATTCGAAATTAAAAAGAGATGGTGTTACTATTTACTCAGAAATAGTTGTGAGTTATTTACAGGCAATTTTAGGAGATACTGTCGAAATTACTACAGTTGATGGCAAAGTTAATTTAAAAATTCCTAGTGGTACGCAACCAAATACAACTCTTTCACTTGAGAATAAAGGGGTACCTAGACTTGGTAATCCAGTTGCCAGAGGAAATCATGAAGTTCTAGTAAAGGTAAAATTGCCAACTCGTATAACTGATGAAGAGCGAAATCTTTTAGAGGATTTAGCTTCCCAGTATTCAGATAAAAATATTAATTCAAGTAGTGGACTATTTAGTAAATTATTTGGTAAAGAATCTTAATGACTTTTTTAAAGTATTTGGATCTTAAATCTGTTCCATGTCCTTTAAATGTCGTAAAGATTAAATTGGCTTTAGAGAAGTTATCCAAAAATGAACAACTTATTGTTGAATTAGATAAAGGTGAACCAGAAGAAATGGTATTAAAAAATTTAAAAGAGATGGGATGTTTGTATGAACAAATTAATGAACATGACAAATGTTTAACAATAAAAATTCTGAATGAAAACTAATAGTAAACATTTAGGTTTAGTTACGAAAAAATTCAATGAATTTTTCTTTGTTGACCTAAAAACTAAAGAAAATTTTGGAAATAGTGAAAGATTTTTATGTAAGGTAAGAAAGTCTATAAATTTTAAAGATCAATTTATTTATGTTGGAGATGAAGTAGAAATTGATAATATTGATTTAACAAGTAAACAGGCAGTAATAGCAAGTCTAAAAAAAAGACAAAATTTATTAAATAGACCATCAGTTGCAAATATTTCTAACATTTATATTACTTTTTCAGTTGAAGAGCCAAAGTTGAATTTATCTCAAGTTAATAGGTTTTTGATATCAGCAGAATCTATGGGGGTAGAAGTTTCATTAGTTTTGACAAAGTGTGATTTAATATCAGACAAAAAACAGATTTTTCTGCTTGATAAATTTAAGAAATGGGGTTATCAAGCAATTATTTTAAATTTAAATCAATCTGATCACTTTGAAGATTTATTAGCTCAGTTAAAGAAAAAAAAGTGTTCGATTTTTATGGGCCCATCCGGTGTTGGTAAAACTACTTTGCTTAACAAGATAATTCCAGGTCTTAAAAATAGTACTGCTCCAGTTTCCAATAAAATTAAAAGAGGGAAAAACACTACTCGAAATGTTGAGTTATTTTCCATATCTAATCAAAGTTATATTGTTGACACACCAGGTTTTAATATGCAACCTCTAGAGGTTGATATAAGGTTGTTACCATATCTTTATTTGGAAATACATAAACAAGTAATCGATGAAGGAATTAGGTGTAAATTTAGGGACTGCTTACATTTGAATGATGAGGGCTGTAATTTAAATAAATCTTTTGAAAGATATTCTTTTTATAAAGAAATGATCGAGTCTTCTAAGAGTCACTATTATCAAAACCTGGAAGATTAAGATTTAATCCACCTGTTAAATCATTCATTCTTTCTTTCATAGTGGTAGTAGATAATTCATGAGCTTTTTGAATGGCTTGTAATATGTTTTGCTCAATTTTTTCTTTATCTGAATTTAAAATATTTTCTTGGACTTCTACCTTTAAAGGAACTTGGTTTCCACTTATCCAGACTTTTACCATTTCATCTTCACTTTTCCCTTCAATCTCCATATTTTCAAGTTCATCTTGTAATTTTTGAGCATCTTGTTGTATTTGTTTAGCTTTTTTAAAAGCTTCTGTAAGTTGTCCAAAGTTAGGAAGTCCAAAACCCGCCATTTTAAAAAAAAAGTTTCTTTAATTAGGATAGTCAAAACCAATCATTCTTACTTCCGGTTGCAGATAAATTCCTTTTTTTTGTAGTACTTTTTGTTGAATTACAGTTATTAATTCATAAATATCTCTTGAACTTGCTGAAGAATTGTTAATTATAAAATTTGAATGCATTGTAGAAATTTCTGCTCCCCCAATTTTAAATCCCTTTAAATCCATATCATCAATTAATTTCGCTGCATAATTATTTTCAGGATTTTTAAAAACACTTCCAAAACTTGGTAGATGATATGGTTGCGTTTCCGTTTTTAATTTAAGGTTATTTTTGGTTGTTTGAATTAATTGCTCTACATTTCCATTAGGTTCAAAATGTAGCTTTGCACTAATAATTGTCAAATCATTACTTTGAAAAGAGCTAAATCTATACTCAAAATTGATATCTTTTTTTTCGATTTGAAGTTCTTCATTAGTTTTATTATTTATAACTTTTACAGAAATAAGATTTTTTGCTAGAGATATATTACCTGTACCAGCATTCATATAAATTGCCCCTCCTAATGTTCCTGGAATTCCGACAGCCCATTCACCTCCTTGCAGCCCATTTTTAGCAAGAGCATTAGATAATGTTGGAAGCATAACTCCTGCTTCTGCCTCAACAATTCCTGAAGATGGCTCTATCTTTAATGATTTCATTTTTTTTGTACAGATAACTAACCCTTTTATGAAAATATTATTTATTAAAAGATTTGAACCTGCGCCAATTATTTGACATCTTTGTTTGTGTAAATTAGCCCATTTTATTAGATATGAAAATTCGTCAATGCTTCTTGGCTCAGCAAAATATTCTGTTACTCCTCCCACTTTTATAGTTGTGTAACTACTTAAATTAAACTTCTCAGAAACAATCTTCTTATTCATTAATTAGTTAAGTATTTGAACTGTTTTTTCTATTTAAAATTGTCCAGAAATTATGACAATCTCCTGCTCCCATATTTAAAATTAAATCTCCTTTTTGAGTTAATTTGTAAAAGTTATTTGTAATTTCATGATAATTATTTATGTAACTAACATTTTTGTTTTGTTTATAAATCAGATCGGTGATAATTTTCGAAGTAATTTTATCTTCATTTACTTCTCCCGCTGCATAAATACTTGTGACGTATATAACATCTGCTTTTGATAATTCTTCAGCGAATTCTTTATTAAATTGCTTTGCTCGAGAGTATCTATGCGGTTGGAATATTGCTATTAATCTACTTTTATGAAGTTCATTATTATTTTTTTGATTAATAAATAATCTTCCTAATTTAATCGTCTCTTTTATTTCGTTTGGGTGATGTGCATAATCATCATATAAACACCTTTTATTTATTTGGCCTCTATATTCAAATCTTTTTTTTGGGAGTTTCAGATATTTTATATTTTTCTTAATTTCTATAAAATCTACTCCAATCATTCTTGAAGCTGCTATTGCTGCAGTGATATTAGATAGATTGTGTAATCCTGGAATTGGAATATTTAAACTACTAATAAAATTTCCATTTTCATAATATTTTCCAATTGTATACTTTGAATTAATTTCAGTAGGAATAATTGCATAAGCTACTTTTTTAGCCGTAGTGTTTGACCACTTCCAATTAGAATAAAAATTATTTCTTGAGTTTTCACAATCAAAATTAATAAGTAATTTTTTAGAGTTTTTAGCGAAACTTTTAAAAGAAGATATGACTTCACTTAAATTTGAAAAGTGATCGCAATGATCAAAATCAATGTTATTGATTATTCCGATATCAGAATTATATTTGTTAATTGTCCCATCAGATTCATCCACTTCAGTTACTAAGTATTTTGTATTTTCTAAATGACAATTAGAGTTGTAAATAGGAATTATTCCTCCAGTTATTGAAGAAGAATTATGTGTACATAACTCAAGTATTGTAGATAGAAATGTACTGGTTGACGTTTTCCCGTGGCTGCCTGCTACCGCTAATGCAGTATAAGTGCGCATTAGCATTGCAAGTATCTCAGAACGATGTTTTATTGATAAATTTTTTTCTCTGCAGTGCGAAAATTCTTCATTTTCTGGCTTGATCGCGGAGCTTACAACAAAATTAATCAATTTGTTGGAAAATTTTGAAATAACAAATTCAATATTTTGTCGAATTTGAGAAGTAAAGATTACTGCACCTAATTCCTCTAATTTTTTAGTTTCATCATTTTTAACTAAATCAGATCCTGAAATTGAACAACCTTTTTTAAGTAAACCTATTGCTAAGGCTGACATCCCAATACCTCCAATCCCAATAAAATGAAAATGACTTTTCAATAGTAATTCTTTATCCAATGTTTATCTTTTACTTAAATCAAAATAACTTCTAGGTGAAATTTTGCTATTTTTTCTTAAAAAAAAATGTTTTTTTTTCTTGAATTAATACAAAACAAGACTTATTTGCTTAATAAATCAAAAAAACCTTACGTTATTGCACAAAATTCAGTATGATCAGCAACTTAGGTTAATCATTTAGAAATTATTAATTATGACTTTGCGTGTTGCAATTAACGGCTTTGGAAGAATTGGTCGAAACTTTATGCGTTGTTGGCTTAGTAGAGGAGCTTACACCAATATTGAAGTAGTTGGAATTAATGTAACCTCAGATCCTAAGACTAATGCTCATCTATTAAAATATGACTCAGTCCTAGGCCAACTTGATGGTGTTGATATTCAATATACTGATGATACTTTTGTAATTAATAACAAGACAATTAAGTGTTTCTCTGATAGAAATCCAATGAATCTCCCTTGGAAAGATTGGGGTGTAGATTTGGTTATTGAATCTACTGGAGTTTTTAATACAGATGTAGGTGCAAGTAAGCACTTAGAGGTAGGAGCAAAAAAAGTCATCCTAACTGCTCCTGGTAAAGGCGATGGTGTTGGTACTTATGTAGTCGGAGTTAATGCTGATACCTATACACATAAAGATTATAATATTTTGAGTAATGCCAGTTGTACAACGAACTGTTTGGCTCCAGTAGTTAAAGTTTTAGACCAAACTTTTGGGATTAATAAAGGTTTGATGACTACAATTCATAGTTATACAGGGGATCAAAGAATTTTAGATAATAGTCATAGAGATCTTAGAAGGGCTAGAGCCGCTGCTACAAACATTGTTCCTACTTCTACAGGAGCTGCAAAAGCAGTAGCTCTAGTTTATCCAGAAATGAAAGGCAAATTAACAGGAATTGCGATGAGAGTTCCAACTCCTAACGTTTCAGCAGTAGATTTTGTTTTTGAATCATCTAAATCTGTCACAGCTGAAGAAGTAAATAATGCTCTCAAGGAAGCATCTCTAAGCTCAATGAAAGGAATTATTAAGTATGGAGATGAACCATTAGTGTCAAGCGATTATGCAGGTACTAATGAATCATCAATTGTGGATAGTGACCTTACTATGTGTATCGGAGATAACCTTGTAAAGGTGCTTGCATGGTATGACAATGAGTGGGGTTATAGTCAAAGAGTTGTAGATTTAGCAGAGATTGTTGCTAAAAATTGGGAGTAATTAAAAGTGTTTGTAAGGTGTGTTATTAAATAATTTGTTTTTTTTATTATCTCTAAATTCTATTGATGGTTCACCGTCAGCAAAAAAACCAATCTCGCTAATATTCTTATCAAGTTTAGATAAATCCATTGCCCATTTTTTCGGCAATGAAAAAACTAATTCATAATCTTCACCTCCAAAAAAATAATATCCATCCCATTTATCACCTTTAGGCCAATCCTTATCTTTAGGCATTTTTTCATAATTTATGATCGCTTTGCAGTTGCTTGCTATTGCTAAATCTTGTAAGGCTTGAAATAGACCATCACTGCTATCAGTACATCCTATTCTCCTTATATTTTTATTGGAGCGAGTTTTCAGGAGATTATTTAGAATATTTGGGTAAACTCTAGGGCGACAAAAATGTTCAATAGACTTAATGATTAATCTTTCATTAAGAGAAAATTCATTATCGAAATTAATTTTATTTAGTATCAAAAATCCCAGTTTGCTAAGACCATGAATTCCTGTAGTTAATATTATATCTCCAGGTTTGCAAGCGTTTCTTCGTAATTCAAGTTCACCTTGAATTCCAAAGGCCGTAATTGAAATGATTTTTTCTTCCCCTTTTGAGCAATCTCCTCCTAGAATCACCCCGCCATATTCTTTCAATGCTTTATTTATTCCTTTGTATAATTGTTCAACCCAAATCCACTCAGTTCTGGTAGGTAGAACTAGGCTTATTGTAATACCTATGGTTTTCTTGCTTCCACTGGATAATAAGTCAGAGATGTTGCTAACAACTGCTTTCCACCCAATGTCCTCAGGACAAATAGTAATGTCATTGAAATGAACATTTTCTACCATTGAATCAGTATTAACAAGTAAATTTTCATTTTTAGTTTTGATTAAAGCGCAATCATCTGAAATTTGGTTTTTAGGCATAAATTTTCCTAGCCTATTTATTAATTCTTTTTCCCCTATATCTTCTAATATTTCTTTATGCATTTAATTTGAGGTTTTCAATTCCTTCTAAAACATCAATTGAAATTATTGTGTCATCTTTAGTAAGCTCTTCTAATACATCAAATCCATCTACAACATAACCAAAGGCAGCATTTCTCCCGTCAATTAAATTGCGACCTGCTGGATTTAATTCTGCTTCATATAAAAAGAAGAAAAATTGTGATGAGCCATCATCAACTGCTGTATTTGAATGGGACCATCCTAAAGTTCCAAGTGTTGCAAAAGGTAATGTTGGTGTCTCTGTGTAAAGACCTAAATCTTCAAAAGTTTGATTATAAAAAGTATCTTGTTCATCAGGAATTCTAATTTCTAGAGGAACGTGACGCTCTTCGTTTGTTTCAGGATCTATGTAACCAATTGCTTCACCGATTGGATCTCCTGTTTGTAGAACAAAAAATTCTTCTGCTCTGTTGATAGGTAAATCTTTGTAGAAGTTTTTTGAAGATAAATCTATAAATGCACCTGCTGTAAGTGGGGCGTTAAATCCATCCACAATTGCTTGCATATCTCCTTTGGAGGTTTTTATATTGACTTTTGCTCTCCCAAGTAATCTTGGTAGATCATCAAATTCTTCTGGAATATAGTAGGGATATTGATCTGGTAGAAAATATTCCTCTAATCCACCTATTTTATCTAAAGCCTCTTTTCGGGTCCCTATAAATGCATACTTATCCTTAGATTTAGCATGATCTTGAAGGCCCTCTAAATTTTCTTTGAGTTCTAGAAATGTTTTTTCAGCAATTTTCTTGTTATCATTTGGTAATTCTTGAATAATTCGACTTTGGTATTTTTTTAGTAAAGATTGACATTTTGTAACAGTTTTTGTTAACGCGGGCCATCTTCCTCCTCTTACAAGGTCACTAGTTTCTTCCAATTTGTGTTGAATTTCTTGCAACTCAACTTGCTTGATAGGGAGAGCGTTTCTGAGGATTGCATTAGGGTCCTTTACTGCATTTCCAGTGGGTAAATCAGCTAGAACTTGAATTGGTTTTAAGAGGA
>QCCT01000022.1 GCA_003281165.1 Prochlorococcus sp. AG-347-M18 | reverse complement strand
AAATTTGAATCCCAATTGACCTTTAGGATAGATTTCATTTATTTTAAGAACTACTTTTTTCAAGCTCATTTTCAATCAAAGGTTGAATTTTATCGAACTCATCATCTTCAACTAATAAGACACCTTTGTCTTTTAATTTACCCACAATAAAAAAAGGATCTAGTGGTATATATAAGCCATATTCTTGGTCAAAAAGATTAAAATTAACGAGCAATTCATAACTCTCACTATCATCATCGACGTAATCTTCTTCTAATTCATCGTAAATTGGTTCTTCAAGTTCTCCTGAAACTGTTAAGGTAACTGCTGATCTAATAAGTCTTAGATCATGTTCTTGAAGAACTGCTTCAGCATTTTTTAGTATTTGTTCGTTTTTATCTATTTTCTCAATTAGTTCAGGTTCATCTTTTTCATTTATCTTAAAAAGACTTACTGGAGTATCAACTGGCGTTAATAAAGCATATTCTTGGCCTTCAACACTTACTAATTGTTCAAGATAACAAAAGAGCTCGTTTCCATTTGAGTCATTTAATAAAAGAGTCTGTGCATCATAATTATCATTTGAATTGGCTTCTTTCATTTTAAAATTATCTATCCTTTTTAATACTAATATTTTATCTGAGGTTTACCAGCTATTTCTTTTAATTCAGGACCCTCTTCAATCCATTGTTCAAGTATTATTTTTGCTGAAAAACTATCAATCAATCCGGATTTATCTTTTTTTATTCCAAATCTATATGATGATTCCCAAGTTGAACTATGTTCGTTGACATAAGAAAATGGAAGCTTTAATTCATTTGAAAGTAATTGACCGTAATTTTTACAGTCAATAGCTTGAGTGGTCATTTGACCTTTCTCATCTAGTGGAATACCCACAATAAACCCAGTCAAATTAAATTCATTTATATGATTTCTAATGATTTTAATCTCTTGATTATTTTCAAACCGTTTGACTGCTGGAAGTATATTTGATGTTATGCAGAGGGGATCACAATAAGCTAATCCTATTCTTTTGGTACCTATATCCAAACTCAAAATTGACTTGGGCTTGGGTTTGCAAAATTTCACTTTGTTTTTAATGGGAAAGGAGATGGATATGGATTACCTTGTGGACTTAATTTTTCAAAGATTGAGTCCAAAGATTGATTTATTATATTTACTTGTTTGGCTTCATTCTTAACTATTGTGTTCCTGATAAGAATTAGTTCTTGATTTTTTTCTTTGAGATTACATTCTTCGAGAAAAAGATTTAATTGAGAATTTTCCTTATAGGTTTTTAAATACGAAACAGGTGATTTTTCAAAAAATCTTTTTATAAATTCTTTTAAAATAGGATTGAATCTATCATCCCAATATCTACTTAAAGTTAAAGTATAAATTTCTTCATTTTGATAATTAATATCTTTTAAAATTGTACATAAAACTGAATTTTCATATATTAAGGCACCACTCTTGGAGTTATTTCTTTTAAGAATGTCGTCTTGATCAAAATCTAAAATATTTCTTATTAAGGGAGATTGATTTGATCTTATGAAATTAACTATTTTTAATAAATTTTGTTTATTAATGTTTTGGAATTCATTAATTAATGAATAGGCATTGGTATTTTGAGTTATAGATTTATTTAGATCAGAACCATCCCAAAGGATTATCTCTCCTAAAGGTTGAAAGCCTAATTCTCTTGAGGTTGATATTAGGTCAATATTATTTATATCAGCGTTAATTATCCAACTTGAAGTTTTGATGTCTTTTATTGAGATAGATTTTTTTATCAATCCTAAAGTTAATTGTTTATCTGTTAAAGAACACTTTTTGTTCATCAACTTAGGCTTTGATATTTTTAAGCAAGTCTCTTTTTTGTTTAAAGGAAAAATATTCAAATAACCAATAATTTCGTTTCCACATTTAGCAATTATGCATTTATTTTTATTTTTCTTAAGATTATTTAAAAAAATTTTTAAGTCATCAAAGGTATTTATAATTGCCATCTTTAAAAACCAATTATTCAATTCCTTATTTTTAATATCTATTAAAAGATTAATGTGCCTTATATGGAGTTCTTCAAAAGTTACTTCCATTCTTTTTTTAGATTGAAAAGAATAAGAGATATCTTTTTTCATTTACTTTTTTTCTCTTATTAATACTATAGGGGTTTTTTCATCTCCATTGCCAGCTGGATTAGATATTAAGTTCCTTTTGAGTATTTTATTTACTTTTTTATTTGAACTAGCTAAGACTTTCACACCTCCAAGATCATTAACATCGACTACAGCAACATCTATATTTAGATAGTTCGAGACCTCTTTACAAAATAAATCTGCATTTAGAGGACCCATAACTATACTCTTGTCGTAAGGTGTAACTGTACCGCTTATATCATCAATTAGGGATGATTCTGAACCAGTTAACCTATAAAACATACCTTTAATGCCAACTAATTTGAAGAGAAATCCAACAAATAATGCAAAGGTTATTCTTGTGACTCCGATTCTATTTATTAATAATTGCATGCCGCAAGCTGTTGCAAGACTGCTTGTAGGGTGAAAAAAATAACATAAAGCTTTCGAAAATAAACTATATTTTAGATTTTGAGGGGAAATATATCTATTTTGCATAATCGCTAGGGGACTCTCACCGATTGTTAAAATATCATTTTTTTCTGCAATTCCTTTGCAGTATTCAATCACAGTATTTACTGGATTATCAAAGCAACCAAGTAAATCAGTTTTAATAGCAAAAGCTTTATATTTATTATTTATTGGAATTTCAAAAACTTCTTTCGGCCTTTGTTTCTGACCATCTAAATTAATTAACAAACAATCCTTATTATTTGAAATACCAAAATGTCCATAGTTTTCCCAAAATACTTTTAACCATAGATATTTTATTTTTTTTCTGAAGTTATTATTGCTAAATTTATATATGATTCTTATAAATAATTCTGAATTTGATTTGATAATTGTTGTTGGCCAATAATTATTTAAATTTTTAATTTTATTATTTTCATATATATAAATATCTTCTTGATAATTAAAATCTTGGCAATATTCGTTAACTTTACTTTTGAAAAAATCTAATTCAAAATTTATATTAGATACCATCGTCTCCTTGGTTTTACTTTTATTATTTATTTTTAAATCAATAACTAATTCGTTTAAACCATCTTTTTTTTTGATTTTGTAATTTATGGGTACCAGATTTAACTTTGATTTGGGTGAGTTTTTAATATATAAATCTGAAAGAATTAAAAAAATTAAAAGAACTAAGAGGATATTTATTAATATCATTTTTTAATTAATTTTTGTTTTTATCTTTTTTTTCAGAAATGATACTGTTGTATTCATTAAAACTTTCTACAGAAAATGTCGTATCTTCTATATCAATTCCTTTTAGTTCTCCTATTACTTTGTTTAATTCATCGATTTCAATCATTCCATTTTTATCATATTTAACTTCGCCATCACTATTTAAAATAATGGTTTGTGGAATTAATCCGTTCCAATAATAATTAGGTTCATTTCTAAGATCAGACTTTTCTTTATCCTGTAATTCATCAGTAGTTAGAGCAATAATATCTATATTATTTCTCCAGATCAAATCTAAACCAGATATTATCGGAGCCATAGCTTTACTATCTGAGCTATCGTCAAGATAAAAAAATAAAACTGCGACTCTTTTATTTTTTAATGATTCCTCAAGAGTTGTCTGGGGAGGAACTATAGCCCCATTACCTGCGTATATCGGGAAAATGTTGCCATCGTAACTATCAGAATATCTAGAGGCATTGGCTTTATATGGACTTAAGAAAATTAATGCTATTAGGATCCATTGAATTATTTTCATTAAAGTTTAAAAACTTACTTTGAGCTTGATCTTCCTAATCCTTGAAGGATTCCTTTCCCAACTAAACCGATAGCTTTGCCAACGACCTTTGTAAGGAAAGTTACGAAAAGATTACCGATATATTTTACAGCAACTTCTAACTGCGGTGCTACGGCATCTCTTATCTCAACTAACAATGTAACTTGTTTTTGTAGCCATTCTAGATTCTCTAATTCTTTCTCCCTATTTTCATTTTTAAAGTAACGAGTAAATTTTTTATCGATAATATCAATATATTCTCGTTTACTCTCATACAAGAAGATAGGCATATAAATATAGTCATGCCAACGATTATAGTTATTAATATTATTTCTAAATCTTTCAAAATTTCTTGTTGATTGTAATTCGGGATTTATAAGAACAGTTCTTAATTCAGGCCAAGAAGAACAAATATTAAAGATTTCAGAAGCTAATAAATTACAGTTCCTTATTGTCCAATTCGAAATGATATTTTCAAGGATCAAAAACGATTCCGTTTCATATAGAGGGAGTAATTTTCCATCATAGTCAAGAGCTTCATTTTTAATAATTGGCTCAATAAACATTATGCATTCATGTGATTCTCTATCTATCTCTTCACAACTTACCTCACTATAAATAAAATCATTTATTGAAATAGATTCGCTTCCTTTTTTTAATCGAAAATAGCTGTCTGTGATATTTGAAATTGTATTAACTTTAAGTTCTTTTATAAGAGAATTTAAATCATCTCTAAAATCTTTCTCCTTATAGTTTTCCTTAACATTTTTAACTAAATTATCTAACTCATCTAACATTTTGCAAATTAGTCGTGAAATGAATTCTTTTTTTATTCCAGAGAGAATTATTGATGAATTATTGAATTCAACCTGTAAGTTAGTTGAGCTATACCTTTCTTTTAGTCTATCTAAAATTAAATTCCATATTTCAGTAGTGTTTTTATCTTTGATGAATACAGTGTTCTTATTTTCAAGATTAATTTTATTCTCAGTGTAAACTGCCTCTGTATAAAGTTCTAGTGAATTACCCCATAAAAAAATTAGAAAAGATTTTGCGGTAATAAGTTCTCTTAATCTTCCTTTTAAAATGAATTTATAAAATTCTGGTGTTGAATCAGAGTTGACATATTTGAATATATAATTAATTTCAGAATCTATTTGTTTAAGACCTGAAGTTAGAATTTTTTGACTAAAGGTGAGAGGCTTATTTTTGTTTAATTGAACTCGGGAATTATTTTCAATATCAAAAACCCTTCCTCCATTTAAAATGGTATCAATAGATTCTAGAACTTTTTCTGCACTGGGATTTAAAAGAAAACCTTCAGCATTTAAAGATGGAGTGGTATTTGCTTCATAAACAAGTTCGCCAGAGAGAATTATAAGAAACTTTGACTCATCATATCTTTCTCTTAATTTTAATAATTCTAACCTTATAAGATCTTCTGATTGGAAATTAAGAACATTCCATATAACTAAATCCGGAGTTTTATCACCTGTTCCATTATTAAAATTAATTTCTAAATTTTGGTCTAATGATGTTAACTTAAGCGATAAAGATTCTGCTATTAAGCTTGGAGCAATAATCAATATCGATTTTTTTGAAATTAATTCCAAGACTAGATTTCTTATCTCTTATACAAAATTAACTAACAATTACTGCAAACACCAGCCTTAAATCAATTTTTATACTCTTTTAAGCGTAGTAATTTCTGTTTAAATCAAAGTCATTTAATCTCTCTGATGACAATACATTATTCGCTTCGTTTATAGTGAATTTATTTTCATATAGAGCTTTACCTACAATTACTCCAAAGAGTCCAGAGTTTTCAAATTTTACTAACGATAATAAATCAGAAATTGAACCAACTCCTCCTGAGGCTATTACTGGAATATCTGTAATTTCAAGTATGCTTTTTATGAATTCTTCATTTGTCCCTTCTAATGTCCCATCTGTATTTATGTCTGTAACAATAAAACTAGCAATTTTAAATGAAGAAAACTCCTTTACTAGATCTGTGGCCAAAATATTAGATTGCTCAAGCCACCCCCTTGTACTAACTTTTCCATCTTTTGCATCTATCCCAACAATTATCCTTCCAGGAAATTTATTTGATAAGTCTTTAACTAGCTCTTTATTTTCTATCGCAGAGGTTCCCATTATAACTTTATCAATACCATAAGAAAATAGTTGCTCTATCCTTTCTTGAGACCTTATCCCTCCACCTATTTGAATAGGTATGTTGACTGTTTTTGCAATCTTTTTTATTGATTTATCGTTTGTTGGGGATCCAGTTTTTGCAGCATCCAAATCAACTATATGTATATATTTTGCCCCTTCGCTTTCCCAAAATTTAGCTTGCTCATGAGGCTCTTTGGTGAAGTCTTTTCTTTTATTAAAGTCGCCTTTAAAAAGCCTTACACACTTACCATTCATTAAATCAATTGCTGGTATTAGGTCCATAGAATCATCCTTTTCATTAATAACTTATTAGTAGTACTATTCAATATGTAATTCTATTTAAGATTACTACTTCAATTAAATATTTTTTGAATATGAAAATTCTTGTAATGGGCGGCACTAGATTTGTTGGCAAGTCTTTGGTTGGAAAGTTATTAAGTAAAAATTATGATATTGATATTTTCACGAGAGGCAATAAAAGTAATCCTGAAAAAACAAATTTAATTAAGGGTGATAGAAATAATTCAGAAGATATCGTCAGACTAAGAAATACAAAGTATGATGTTGTTTATGATATTTCTGGTCGAGAGTTAGAACAAACCAAACTTCTTGTAGAAAATTTAGATAACTCTTTCCAGAGATATATATATGTCAGCTCTGCAGGTGTTTATAAGGATAATTGTGAACTACCCTTATCCGAAATTGATCCAATTGATCCAGAAAGTAGGCATAAAGGAAAGTTTGAGACAGAAAATTGGTTAAAAAACCAAAAAATTCCTTTTACAAGTTTTAGACCTACTTATATTTATGGACCAGGAAATTATAATAAAATTGAAAATTGGTTTTTTGAAAGGTTATTTACTAAAAAATCTATACCAATCCCTGGTGACGGTTCTTTAATTACTCAGCTAGGCCATGTTTCGGATCTAACTGATGTGATGATTAGGTGCATAAATTTTGAAAATTCCAAAAATAATATTTACAATTGTTCAGGTGAAAAAGGAGTAACAATCAAGGGTTTAATTTATTTCTGTGCGAATGTTCTTGGATTAAACCAAAATGAGATTTCCTTAAGAACATTTGATTATCAAAAATTAGATCCTAAGTCTCGAAAGGGATTTCCAATTAGATTAAATCATTATCAGACTGATATCTCTAAGATAAAACGTGATTTAGAGTGGGAGCCAACTTTTGATTTACTTAATGGTCTAAAGGATAGTTTTGTGAATGATTTCAATAATAAAAAGAGTGAGGAGTTTGATGAAAACTCAGATAATATTCTTTTTAATTCTTAAATAGCCTAATAAAGTCACAAAAGTCAGGATGAATCCTAACCAATAAAAAATTAAGGCTAAATTATTCAAAAAGCTAATTTTTAATGGTGTAAAGAAGGTAATTACTGAAATAAAAAAGAAAAATGTTTTACATTTTCCTAACATTGATGCTGGTAATCCGTCTTTTGTAGAGTTCCTTAGACTAGAGATAATTAATTCTCTAAATAAAATTAATGACAATGACCAGAAGGGTAAAAAATTATTTTTACAAAGGAAGGTCAAAGGAATTAAATAAAATACTTTATCGCTTAAGGGATCAAGGATAGCTCCTAATCTGGTTTTAAGATTAAATTTCCTTGCTATTAACCCATCAAAATAATCAGTTAAGCCTCCAATAATAATTAATATAAAGACATAAAAAGGTCTGTTAATTTCTAAAAAAAGTATTAATGGAAATACAAGGAATAGTCGAGATATCGATAATAAATTGGGAATATTCAATGCCAATTTTTTAAGATTTTTTCTTAATAACAAGTTAGTTTTTGTATATAAAAAATATATTACACTCTCAACAAGCTTAAATTTTTAGTCAAAATATTGAATGGTTTTTGACGCTATATTCTAAAATTTAATTTAAATCTGATTCTAAAGATTATAAACTCAACTTCTCTTTATGAATGATGATGTTTTATATTACAAAATTATTCCTTATATCTAATGCAGCCTCATAGCCTAAAGCTATCTCCAGAATCTGATTTGATAAATTCAATTAAAGAATATTCTTTATCGAATAATTTATACGGGTATGTTTCTGGAGTGGTTGGTAATCTTAGAACAGTTTGTATTCAATGCCCAGGTAATCAAGAGATAAATAAATTTGAAGGAAATCTAGAGATAGTTTCTTTAAACGGACATTTTAATAAAGGAGATGTTCATTTACATTTGAGTTTTGCAGATGAGGGATGTAATGTGTTTGGCGGTCATCTTGAGGAGGGATGTATTGTAAAAAAAGGTACTGATATATTATTACTTTCTTTTGAACAGAAAATTATTAATATCTCAAATCATGATTTGATTACTAATGAATCGCGTGTAAAAGCATATATTTTAAAGGATTGTCCTTGGTCTAAAAGAGCAATTAGGTTGCTTAATTCTTTATCTATCCCTCATGAAGTTATTCTGATAGACAATGATGAGAGCTTTCAAAAAATAATGGCTCAAAGTAGCCATAATACTTTCCCTCAAATATTTTTGGATAATAAATTTTTTGGAGGATATGATGAACTTTCAGAACAAGCAAAATTGGATAACTTACTTTCATTTAAGTAATCTAAATTTTTTAACTATCACGATTAGTAAGCTTTTCAGCAACTAATTCGTCCTCTAACTGCTTTATTAATCTTGATACAAGACTTTGAAATTCTGGTTGACAGCCTTTAAATGCAGCTTTATGTCTTATTGGCTCATTTCTAGTTCTTAAATCAGTAAGCATTAATTGTAATGCGTCAATTTTGGGATTTATTTTCATAGTTTTAATTTATATATTTACATCTTTTAAATCATTTGCATAGCTTTTTTAAAAGATATCTTTTTATTATCATTCGAACTTGTAACTTCTATTAATTTATTTATGGATTCTTTGTTCTTTAGAGAATCTATACAACATTGCGCAACTAATCTTCTTGGGATTGAGCCATTAATTTGAGTATCCTCTTTTGAATAATTTATATTTTCTGATTTAATATCTTCATTTTCCTTTAATCCTCCAGGTCTAATAATAGTCCATTCAAAATTTGAATTTCGTAGAAAGTTTTCACCTAATTTCTTCCAAATAAGAATTAGACCAAATAAGTTTAATGGGTGAAATAATTTACCAGTACAAAGGGAACTAACTAAAATAACTCTTTTAATACCAACTCTTTTGCAACTCTCTAATTGCCTATATACACCCAATGCATCAACCTTTGCAGGACCAGTTAAATCTAATGATGCTCTCGCTCCAGTCGCAATTATCAAAGCATCAATATCTTTTAAAGCTTCATCAAGTTCTCCTTTTTTGTCTAATGAAACCCTAATTGTTTCTAAACGCTCTAATCCTGCTGAGACTTTTGAATTCTTTCTGATGATTTGCCTTACTTTATATCCTCTTTTAACTGCTTCTTCGGAAATTCTATAACCTGTTTTTCCCGATGCACCAGTAATTGCTATTTTCATGATTAAAAAACTAATTTAAGTATTATATAGATTTCTTAGGGCTTTTTACATATAAATTTCTTTTTTCTTTTGGGATAAAGAGTGCGACATAAATAACATTTTGTTCCATCACAGCCTCTTGCTGTGCAGAATTCTCTGCCATAAAAGATTATTTGCAAATGTAAGGTATTCCAATCATTAATAGGAAATATTTTTTTAAGGTCTTTTTCTGTTTGAACTACGCTATCTCCATTTGTTAGACCCCATCTTTGTGCCAACCTGTGTATATGAGTATCTACTGGGAATGAGGGTATTTTAAACACTTGAGACATTACGACTGATGCCGTTTTATGACCTACCCCTGGAAGAGATTCAAGCTTCTCAAAAGAATCTGGGACCGCACCATTATGATTCTCAATCAATAATTTAGATAAATTATAGATGTTCTTTGATTTTTGATTAGATAGACCTAAAAATTTTATGTATTCGTAAATTCCATTAATACCTAATTGCATCATCTTTTCTGGATTATCTGCAACCTTAAATAAACTTTTTGTTAATTCATTAACTTTTTTATCTGTTGATTGAGCACTTAAAACTACGGCGACTAGAAGTGTATATGCATTTGTATGATCAAGTGGTATTGGAGGCGATGGATATAGCTTTTTGAGTTCCTTGCGTATTATTTCTGCTCTTTCAGACTTTCGCATTAAATTTGAAAATTAAATGGTGTATAAAATTATACAAGGGATATTTAAGGTGAATATTTTCTGCTAACTTAATATATTTGAATAAGCAGAATTTAGTGAAAAATGATGCGTTAATAATTGATGATTTGCATCATAAATATGATAAGCGAGAATGTTCAAATTGGATATTAAACGAAATTAACCTGAAAATTGAAAATGGTGAATTGTTAGGGTTGCTTGGACCTTCTGGTTGCGGAAAGACTACCCTTTTAAGATTAATCGCGGGGTTCGAATATCCCTATAGAGGGAGTATTTCTCTAAATAATAAGGAAATTTCAAGTAGTAAAAAAATTCTTAGTCCTGAGAAAAGAAATATTGGTATGGTTTTTCAAGACTATGCACTTTTCCCTCACTTAACTGTTATGGAAAATGTAATTTTTGGTTTGAAAAACAAAAAAGACAGATCTAGAGTTGATTACTTATTAAATGTTGTTGGTCTTGATAGTTTTGTTGGCAGGTACCCACATGAACTTTCTGGAGGCCAAAAACAAAGACTCGCAATTGCGAGAGCTCTCGCTCCAGGTACAAATTTTATTTTATTGGATGAACCTTTTTGTAGTCTTGATATGCATGTAAAACTAAAATTGAGAAGTGAACTTCCTAATATTCTAAAAGGTTGTAATGCTAGCGGATTGATGGTTACTCATGATCCGGAGGAGGCGATGTCAATATGCGATAAAGTCGCCGTTATGAATGATGGGAAAATACATCAAATTGATACACCAATTAACCTTCTAAATAATCCCAAGACCATATTTGTTAGTAGTTTTATTTTGGGCAATAATATTATTAATCTCAAAAAAAAAGGTAATTCATATATTTCTTGTTTAGGTGAAATAAATTGTTCAGATTATTTGAAAAATACAAGTATCAAAAATATGTCAATTTCCCCTAAATTTATTTCAATTAAAAGATCAGAATCTGGTGACGGGAATGTTATATCTAAAGAATTTCTTGGAGAATTTCTTATATATAAAGTATCTATTAATGGAAACATATTAAGGGTTAGAAGTGATATTAATAATCTTCTAAATAATGGTGATAAATGTTCTCTTTCTATTAATAAAAATAGTTATTATTTTTTATATCCTGGAGCACATAAGGTACATATATAGAATTTATTTATAGGCAGTTACACTTGCCTCCCTTCCAATTAGAGCATTTTTTCTTTTTACATTTCTTTTTTTTACTTTTATATATTTTTTTAGTTAATAGCAGTTCAGAAAAACTGTACTCCAAATTCATTTATAGTATTGCGAGTGATTTTCATTATCATATTATTTAATTTAATTTAAAGGATCTATTAATTACTAATTTATACAAAATGTTGTATTATTTATTTAGTTACATAGTTGAAAATGAATGAAAATAATTTAAAAACAAAGAAATTAATTAATTTTGGTCCTTCCGGAAGAGCTATTGCTCAACCGATAGACAATAGTTTATTGGATAACATTTTTGAACATCTAACAATGGAAAGATATGCCAATGTTCAATATTTTTCTATGTATCTATGGTTTCAAGAACGTGATTTGAATGGATTTGCCTCTCATTTTCTAAGTGAATCACAAGGCGAAATGGAGCATGCTCAGAAATTTGCAGATTACTTAATCGCAAGAGGACAAAGCGTAAAATTAGATGAAATTCCTGCACCAGTTCAAAAATGGGATTCCATAGAGGAGCTGATTTCTTATTCTTTTAACATGGAGGCTGATTTAACTTCATCTCTACAACAACTTTATTCCATATCAGAAAGAATTTCAGATACAAGAACTAATGTATTTTTAGATCCAATCATTGAGGCTCAAACACAATCAGAAGATGAATTTGCGAACATACTGGGCAAAGTAAAGTTTGCTTCTAATCAACCTTCTGCAATATTACTAATAGATAGTGATTTAAAGAAAAAATAAATTACTTTCAAATTTATTTTCATTCAATGTCCTTTTGGTTATTTCAAAAAGTAAATTCGAAAAGTTAATTTTTTCATTATTTTTATTTAAGAGTCCAGCTATTTTATGAATCTCATTAACTCTTTTAAAAATATTTTTGTTTTCAGCAAATAATCTTCCCTTCAATGCTTTATTTTCTGTAGTTTTGTAGGATTGCTTGATATTTCTGAGTCTATTCGATAAAACATCAACTTCCATTAATAAGTTGTTTGTAAGTGATTGTGATTCCTTCATGTTTTTATAGCGGCGATGTTTCAATAAAAGAAGGAGCAACACTGACTGTTTGTGTTCCAATAGGAGCTATTAATAACTCAGATGATCTTAATTTAGAAATTAATCTTGTTGATGTTACTCGAGTAGAACCGATTAATTCACCAATCCTTTCGTGAGTTAATCTAAAAGGTAACTCGCACCATTGACCACATCTTCTACCTAGACGATTTACTAGTATTGAAAACAACGCTTGTAATCGCTGTTCTGCATTTCCTAAATGTCTAATTCTAAGGAGTTGCAAAGTCCATTCATTTACTGCATCGAAACCAATATTCTCATCAATATTTACATTGCTATGAAATGACAAATCTGTTAAAGCTTCAACACATACACCTTCGCTACATAAAAGGTCTGTTCTTAATTGATCACCTGATTGTAAAAATGCAAGGGTCATTCCTTCAGTTTCTTCACAAGGGCAATAAACTCTAGCTATTCCGCTTTCAACCTCTAGACATGTCCCTTTTGGTCTAGATGAAGGATCTATTAATACGGATTGTCCAGTTATTATCCTTACCGATTTTGACGGAGATTCTCCATAACTATGGAAATTCATTAATTTAATTTTGATAATGAGAATTATTATCAATTATGCACTAAAAAATCACTTATTGCAATAGATTCTCATTATCATCACATTTCTGAAGTTTTTCTTTACATAGTTTTTAGAATTATAATTTAGGTAGGATTGCTAAATTTTTTATTTTAGATGAGCGTAAATAGAGTTTGTTTTAATTGTGGAAGTTCTTCATTTGTCTCAGACCGATCTTTAGGAGGTAAGATTGTATGTTCTAAATGTGGATCTTCTTCATTTAAAAATAAATCCTCTTCATTTTTTAAAAGTAAAAAATTAGTATTTCTTGCTATTGCGATAGCTATTTTTATAATTATTATTTAGATAATCTGTTTATATTCCAAAGTCCATTATTGTTAGCTACCTCAACTTGAATACCAAATAACTTATTAATATTTTCACTATTTATAACTTTATTTTGATCTCCATCAGCGATTATTTTGCCATCTTTTAGCATTATTACCCTGTCATAAATTTATGTAATCGTTGAAATATCATGAGT
>QCCT01000021.1 GCA_003281165.1 Prochlorococcus sp. AG-347-M18 | reverse complement strand
ACCAGTAGTGCCATTAATTTGTCCGGCGCTAAATAAATATTCAATTTCTTTCGTTTCGAGTGATGTTTGGAGCTGTGTTGCAGGTATATAGTCATACTCCACAGCATATGCTGGTCGCAACATTTTACATTCACCTAATCCAGGTAAGGTCCTTAAAAGTTCTAATTGAATATTTTCGGGTAAACCTGTAGAAAATCCTTGTACATATATTTCAGGGGTATTAATTCCTTCTGGTTCTAAGAAAATTTGATGTGATTCTTTATCAGCAAATTTGACGATTTTATCTTCAATTGATGGACAATATCTTGGCCCCTTACTATCAATAAAACCGCCGTAAATGGGAGTTAAATGTAAATTGTCTCTAATTAGTTGATGTGTTTTGCTAGTTGTTCTTGTGATGTGACAATTAACTTGGGGCATATTATTTTTTATATCTGTGTCAAACGAAAAATATTTATCTGCTGCAGTACTTGATTGAATATCTAATTGATCAAAAATGATACTTCTTTTATCAACTCTTGCTGGAGTACCTGTTTTTAAACGTTCTGTTTTGATACCAATTTCGTGCAAATTCTGAGTAAGACCTTGTGCTGCTTGTTCGCCCGATCTACCAGCTGACATTGATTTATTTCCTATCCATATTCTTCCTTCCAAGAACGTACCAGCTGTGATGATAACTGATTTTGCTGAATAATAACTACCAAAGAATGTTTTTACACCCTTTATTCTTTTTTTTAAGATTTTTTTTGAGTTCATTCCAAATTGTTCAGTTTTTGCAATATCCAGTTCAGTAATCATTGCTTCTTTTAAAGATAAATTATCTGTATTTTGTAGTATTTCGATCATTCTTTTTGAGTATTCTCTTTTATCTGTCTGAGCTCTTAACGCCCATACAGCTGGGCCTCTACTCGCATTCAATATTCTTTTTTGAATAGCTGTTTCATCGGCTAATTTACCAATAATTCCACCTAATGCATCAACTTCATGAACCAACTGACTTTTTGCTGGTCCCCCAACTGCAGGGTTACACGGTTGCCAGGCAATTCTATCTAGATTGATTGTAAATAAGGCAGTAGAAAAACCTAATTTTGCTGTTGTTATAGCAGCTTCGCATCCTGCATGTCCTCCTCCAATAACGATGACGTCAAAAGATTCATTTGTTGAGTGATGATCTTGCATTTTAGCAGCGATTTAATTAGCTAAATTCCTAAATCTCGTAAATTGAGGTTCAAATAATAATTTAACAGTTCCTACGGGTCCATTTCTATGTTTAGTGACAATGATTTCTGTAATTCCTCTATCTTCAGTCTCCGGATTATAGTATTCATCTCTATAAATCATTAATACTAAATCTGCGTCTTGTTCAATAGATCCTGATTCTCTTAGATCGCTCAACATTGGTCTTTTATTTGTTCTAGACTCAACCCCTCTACTAAGCTGAGATAAAGCTACTACTGGTACTTTTAATTCCCTGGCCATGCTTTTAAGACCTCTTGTTATTCGTGAAAGTTCTTGCACTCTATTATCAGGGGTTGATCCTTCCATCAGCTGCAGATAATCAATCACAATTAATCCAAGTTCTTTTTTTTGTTCAGCTATTAATCTTCTGCACAGAGATCTCATCTCTAGAACACTTAAGTTAGGCTTGTCATCTATAAATATTGGTAATTGACCTAATGAATTGATACCTTCTCCTAGTAATGGCCATTCATCTTGCTGTAATCTTCCTGTTCTTAACCTGCCACTTTCGATTCCCACTTCCATAGAGAGTAGTCTATATGTCAACTGTTCTTTACTCATTTCAAGGCTAAATACACACACAGGTAAATCTTGAGATTGTGCAACATTTTTAGCCAGATTAAGAACCATTGAAGTTTTCCCCATTGAAGGTCTTCCAGCAACAATTATTAAATCACTTCTTTGAAAACCTTGAGTCATCGCATCAAGATCGTAGAAATTAACAGGAATTCCAGCTACAGAAGTACCTAATGATCTTGACTCTATTTCATTGAAAGTACTTGTAAGGATTTCAGCTGCTTGAGTCAGACCTTTTGAAGGTTTTTCTTGACTGATTTCGAATATTTTTTGCTCTGCTTTATCTAAAACTTCATTAGTATCTTGAGTTTGATCAAAACCTAGTTGAACCACTTCATTGCCAGATCTGATAAGTTGCCTTCTCAGGAATTTGTCGTTAATTAAATTAGCAACTTGTTCTATGGAAGCTGTAGAGGAAACATTTTCAACTAGTTCGACCAGTTTGCTGTTTCCTCCAATTTTTTCTAGTGATCCATTATCTGCTAACCAAGCACTCATTGATGTTAAATCAGTTGGTTTACCTTGGGTATGCAACATTAGCGCTGTTCTATAAATCTCTTGATGGGCATTTATATAAAAAGCTTCAGGTTTAATTAAGTCTGCAATTCTTCCGATCGCGTCTGGATCAAGAAGTATGCCACCAAGAACAGATTCCTCTGCTTGAACGTTTTGAGGAGGAACTAATCCAGCATTTTCACTATTAAAATCCCTTTTAAAATTTTTATTTTGCCCATTATTTGGAAAAGGTACGGAAACCATATCTTTAATTGCTTAGATATATACTCTGGCTACTTTTCAAAATAATGCAACAAATTGATTAACTTGTTACTTCAATATTTACTTCTGCATTTACTTCTGGATGTAATTTTATTTTTGCAGTAAAGGAACCTAAATTATGAATATCAGGAACAGTAATGTTTCTTCTATCAATTTCTTTTTTAGTTGCCGCTTCTATTGCTTCGGCAACATCCCCATTGGTAACCGTTCCAAACAGGACTCCATCTTCTCCAACCTGTTTTTTGATAGTGAACCTACCTATTGTAGATAATGCAGTTTGGAAATCTAAAGCTTCTTGCTTTAATTTATTAGCAGCGATTTTTTCTTTTTCTTTCTTCCTTTCAATTTGTTTAAGGACTGCTGGTGTTACATTCATTGCCTTGCCATAAGGTAATAGAAAATTTCTTGCGTATCCAGGTGCTACTTCAACTAGATCTCCCTCTTTACCAAGTGATGCGATTGATTCAGTTAATGCGACTTGTACTCTTTTAGCCATGAAAATATTGAATAATATAGTTAATAATAAGACCTAGAGGGTAACTTTACTTTTTTTGCAAGACCAAATTTCGCAAGAATCTTAATGTGTTCCCATGTTATATCTATCTGACCTCTAAATAATCCTTGTTTTGCCGAATTGGGAAATGCATGATGATTATTATGCCAACCTTCTCCAAAAGTTAATGCAGCAACCCACGCATTGTTTTTAGATGAATCTCCACTTTCAAATGGTGCTTTACCCCAACAATGCGTCGCGGAGTTGACTAGCCAAGTTACGTGATAAACAACCACAAGCCTCAATGGAATTCCCCAAAGGACTAGAGCCCATCCTCCAACTCCTAATTTTTGACCTATGGCGTACAAAGAAAGTCCAATAGGAATTTGTAAGAATAAAAAATATTTATTTAAAAATCTGTAGTATGGATCCTTGATTAAATCTGCACTTAGTTTTGGAACAGCTTTTAGTGCTTCTACGTCTTTAAACATCCAACCCATATGACTCCACCAAAACCCTTTTTTACTATTGTGATGATCTACTTCAGTATCTGAAAAAGAGTGGTGATGCCTATGTAAACCTACCCAATCTATTGGCCCATGCTGGCAACTTATTGCTCCACAGGTAGCAAAAAATCTTTCTAACCATCTTGGTACAACGAACGATCTGTGTGATAACAATCTGTGATATCCAAGGGTGACTCCTAAACAAGCAGTTACCCAGTAAAAAAATAATAATGAAGTGACTGCAGGGAGACTCCAAAATTTTGGTTGTATAGCTACAAGAGAAAGAATATGAATTGTAACCATAAAAACTATTGTTCCCCACGTTTTATGTAGTCTTGGAGGATATCTTTTTGAATGACTGGAAGGTTCCAGTAATTTTTCTGAGAGTTCTATAACTTTTTCAGCTGGAACAGGTTTTTTTAATTTTGCTGTTTCTTGGAAAATTACTGAATTCATGATATTGAAATACTATTTTCAAAATTACCGATATGTAATATTATCATACTATACTATTGATAAGTTTAATTATCTGTGAGTCTCGGATATCGCGATAAATTATCTAGAGGTCGAAGGGCTATGGCTCATTTAATACACCTCTGGCATGAAAGAAATGGATGGTCTCACAGAGTATTGCCATTACTTTCTGAAGTTCTTGATTTAGGTAAAGTTCATAATTCGCAAATTTCTAATCTTAGGAATGGTAAGTTATCTTCGCCAGGTCCTGAAGTTTTTCTTGCTTTGGCTCAAGTTAATACGATTCTTGATCAAGGTATAGAAAAAATCAGGGATCGTTTTGAAAGTGATTACCCAGAGTTATGGAAATCTTTGGAAGAGTCTGCAGTACCCCTAAAAAATGATTGTGGTAATCCATTATCGGCCGGGGAGTTATTCGAGATATTTTCAGGATTAAAACCTTTACCTTCATCTTTTGACTGGTACATAGAAGATGAAGAAGCTTCTGCTTTAAGTGATGCTCTTTCAGTGCATTTTTGTCAGAATAAGGCTTGGAGATCATGTAAAATGCAGGTAATGGAAGCCTACGCTGTCAATAAATCTGCCCGTAGAGAACGTTTTGCTGAGGTAATTGCAGGAATTAGAGATTATACGGCAGAAGAATTAGATGGAGAACTTCTTGATTTATATGAGGCTTCAAAAAAACTTTCTTATTCTCAGGGCAAGGGACCTAATGCTTTCCTCGCAGAATTAAGGAATTTAGCTTCTGAAAAATAACATTAATTTTCATAATAAATGACTCTTGACAATAATTTAAAACTGGCTGAAAACGCTGTTCTTTCTGTCGAAGAGAGTTTAAGTAAAGTTTTCCAAGAAAGGTCCAATCAGGTTTTCCAGAAATTAGAAAATATTTTGACGATTTTTAAGGAAGAAAAAGTTTCTACTTGTCATTTCAATCAATCTTCTGGTAGTGGTCATGATGATATATCTAGAGAAAAAATTGATGCGGTTTTTGCAAGATTGTTTCTTGCTGAAAAGGCTGCTGTGAGGATGCAATTTGTAAGTGGAACCCATGCAATAAGTTCTGTCTTATTTGGAATTCTTCGACCTGGAGATGTAATGTTATCTCTTACAGGACAACCATATGACACGTTAGAAGAAGTCATAGGAATAAGGGGAGGAGGAAAAGGATCACTTAAAGACTTTAAAATTGAATATAAGCAAGTAAATATCTGCGAGAATTTTGATTCTTTTGAAGAAAAAATTGTTCATTTTTTTAAAGAAAATTCATGCAAATTAGTATTCATACAAAAAAGTTGTGGATATAGTTGGAGAAAGTCTCTTACGAATAATCAGATAGAGAAAATTTGTAGTCTTATTCATTCTCTTGATCCTAACTGTATATGTTTTGTTGATAACTGTTATGGGGAGCTTGTTGAAGATAGTGAACCAATTGCTAAAGGAGCAAATATAATTGCTGGATCATTGATTAAAAATTTGGGAGGAACAATAGTTCCTACTGGTGGGTACGTTGCAGGAGATGCAGAGTTGGTTGAGATGGCATGTTCCAGATTAACCTCACCAGGCATTGGTTCTTCTTCAGGAATAAATTTTGGACTAGGAAGATTAATTTTGCAGGGTTTGTTTTTAGCACCACAAATTGTACACGAATCACTAAAAGGTGCTGATATGGTTGCAGCAGTCTTTAAAAATTTGGGATTTAAGGTTTTACCAGAGCCAGCAACTTATAGATCTGATCTTATTCAGTCAGTAAGATTGAATAATCCTGATTTGGTACAAAAAGTTTGTCAATCTTTTCAAAATTCTTCACCAGTAGATTCTTTTCTGAACGTTGTTCCATCATCAATGGAAGGATATGATTCAAAATTATTAATGGCAGGAGGTACCTTTATTGAAGGTAGTACAAGTGAATTTTCTGCTGATGCCCCTCTAAGAGATCCTTACAATATTTTTGTTCAAGGTGGTTCTCACATAGCTCACATCAAAATTGCATTAATTCGATTATTATCTGAACTATTAGAGGAAAAATTAATTTCAAAGGATTCTCTACTTCCTTTATCTACTTAATCATGTCTTACAAGTTTCCAGACAACCTCAACTATGCTGATACTCATGAATATGTCTTGGAAGAAAATGGATTATTAAAAATTGGAGTTAGTGAATTCGCTATAGATCAATTAGGAGATATTGTTTTTGTTGAATTGGCTGATGAAGGAGCGACTTTAGAGAAAGGCGAGACTTTTGGAACAATAGAATCAGTTAAGGCCGTTGAGGAAGTCTATTTGCCTTTTTCAGGGGAAATAGTATCTGTAAATGAAAGTGTTATTGAGAACCCTGAGCTTTTGCAGAATGATCCGATTGGAGACGGTTGGTTAGTCATTTTGAAACCAGAATCAAAAGCATCAATTGCTGATTTGATGAATTCTGAGGAATATCAATCAAAGGTTGTACCAAAATAAGGCAAACTTTTTAAAAAGAGCTATTTTAAAGAAAAATATTTTAATATGACATCTAAATTTGGGTCTGATTTGTTTATAGATAGGCATCTTGGGTTAGGAGATAATGATGAAAGAATTATGCTGAACAAGCTTGGTTTTAATAATATTGATCAATTTATAAATCAAGTTATTCCTGAAGATATTCAGATTAAAGATAAATCTTCAGAAATATTGCCCCAAGGTTGTTCAGAAATTGAGGCTTTAAATGAATTAGAAGAGATTGCGAGTAAAAATACTAAAATTAGATCACTTATAGGCCTTGGTTATTATGACAATCACATGCCTAAAGTAATCCAAAGACATGTTCTTGAAAATCCAAGGTGGTATACGTCTTATACTCCATATCAAGCAGAAATTGCACAAGGAAGATTAGAAGCTCTATTTAATTTTCAGACTATTGTTTGTGAACTAACAGGATTCCCTGTCGCCAATGCATCTTTGTTGGATGAGGGTACAGCTGCTGCAGAAGCTATGGCCATGAGTTTTTCCGCAAGAAAAAATAAATCTTTAAAAGTTTACTTAGTGGAATCAAATGTTTTTGATCATACTTTTAATGTTCTACAAACCAGAGCAAAACCATTGGGAATATCATTAAAACGCTTTACTCAAAGCAACCTTCCTAATCATGATGATGTTTTTGGAATGTTGTTGCAATTACCTGGTAAAAATGGGGAATTATATGATCCCACATTCTTAATATCTCAAGCACATAGATCAGAAATTATTGTTTCGGCATGTATTGATCCACTAGCACAAGTTTTGATTAAACCAATTTCTGAATTTGGTGTTGATGTAGCAGTGGGGAGTATGCAAAGATTTGGTGTCCCAATGGGTTTTGGTGGCCCCCATGCAGCATATTTTGCTTGTAGCGAAAAATATAAAAGGCTGATACCAGGAAGAATTGTTGGGCAAACTCTATCTAAAAATGGAGAAAAGTCTCTAAGACTAGCATTGCAAACAAGAGAGCAACATATTAGAAGGGAAAAGGCCACTAGTAATATTTGTACTGCTCAATCTTTGTTAGCCATAATTTCTTCTTTTTATGCTATTTATCATGGACCCTCTGGATTAACTCAAATTGCTAAGAGATTAGTTGAGTTGAGAATAAATTTAGAATCAAGTTTAGCTGCTTTAGGTTTTGATATTCCGGATGGGATTAGATTTGATAGTGTTGATGTTTATTCTGAGCACTCCCAGAGAATCCATAATGAAGCTTTAAAAAATGGCTATAACTTTAGAATTTTGCCGTTGGGATCAACTATAGAAAATTCAACTGGCTTTGGGATCTCTTTAGATGAACTTAGTAATGAAAAAGAAATAAAAGATATTTTGACTTTCATAGCAAATCTTATAGAAAAAGAAAAAGATTTAGAGCATATAAAATTCGATAAAGAATTTCATCTTGAAAGTTTAGCTTTGAGATCCACTGCATGGATGCAGCAAGATATATTTACAAATTACCAAAGTGAAACTGAATTAATGAGATATATATTCCGACTTGCAGAAAAAGATTTTTCTTTGGTAGATGGGATGATGCCATTGGGAAGCTGTACCATGAAGTTAAATTCTGCAGCAGAGTTAAATCCAGTCTCTTGGGCTAATTTATCTTCCATGCATCCTTTTTCCCCACCAGATCAAACTAAAGGCTATTCAAAAATTATATCTGACCTAGAAAAATGGATAAGTGAGATTGTTGGTTTAAAATCAGTTTCCTTTCAACCAAATGCAGGATCTCAAGGAGAGTTTGCAGGTTTATTGGCAATTAATTCTTATTTTGAATCAAAAGGTGAACTGTTAAGAAAAAAATGTTTAATTCCAAAAAGTGCTCATGGAACAAATCCTGCTAGTGCAGTTATGGCAGGTTTTGACGTGTTAACTGTTGAATGTGATGACGAAGGAAATATTGATTATCAAGATTTGTCAATCAAGGTCAAGAAATTTGATAACCAAATAGGGGCTCTTATGTTGACTTATCCTTCTACTCATGGAGTTTTTGAATTACAAATCAGAAAGATATGTGATTTAATTCATTCTGTGGGAGGATTTGTCTATTTAGATGGAGCAAATTTGAATGCTCAGGTTGGATTATGCAAACCTGGAAACTATGGCGTTGATGTTTGTCATTTGAATTTACATAAAACATTCTGCATTCCACATGGAGGTGGTGGTCCAGGAGTAGGTCCAGTTGCTGCATCAGAAACTTTAAGCCCATACCTTCCTACTCATTCTTTAATGGATAATAATTTATCTAATAGTTTTAATTTCGTATCTTCTGCCAAGCATGGTAGTGCAAGTATTCTTCCAATAAGTTGGATGTATATAAAAATGGTAGGTTTTAGTGGGTTAAGGAAAGCAACTTCGCACGCAATTTTATCTGCAAATTATATTGCGCATTCCTTAAAACATAAATTCAAGATTCTCTATAAAGGAAAAAATAATTTTGTCGCACATGAATGTATTTTAGATTTTAGAGATTTAAAATCCAAAACTGGATTGAGTGTCAATGATTTAGCTAAACGATTAATCGATTATAGTTTTCATGCCCCAACTATTAGTTGGCCTGTTCCAGAAACCATAATGATAGAGCCTACTGAAAGTGAAAGTTTGGCAGAAGTAGATAGATTTTGTGAGGCTATGCTATTGATTGGAGAAGAAATCAGTGAAATAGAAAATAATCATGAATTAAAAAATAATAATGTAATAAGCAATGCTCCCCATACACTGAAAGAGTTAATTGCTGATAATTGGCAATATCCTTATTCAAAAGAAAAGGCTTCTTTCCCTTATAAAACTCCAACAACTATTAAGTTTTGGTCTGCAGTTTCTAGGATCAATAATGCATATGGAGATCGAAATTTAATTTGTTCTTGCAATGTAAATCAAGATGATAATTTACAAGAAAAAAAATGTGCTTAAAGGACTAGCATCCTTGTATATACTTAGTTATTATCAATGTGAAATAAAAATTTAATATTTTCTTATAGAATTTTTTTAAATTTTTTTATTAAAATATTCGAGCATCAAATTTTTTGGGGTATTTGAAGCTATGACCAAAGATTTTAAATCTGGTAATGTTAAGCAACTGCCAGTTAAAAACGTCAACTTACCAAATTTTGTAAATAATTTTTCTGGAGATAACTCAAATATTTGTTCCATTGAGGGAACTAATGTTATAAGAGTTCCTTTTGGTAAAAAATTCTCAAAGAAAAAAAGACCTGAAAAGAATCAAAATATAGCGACTCTAATACTTCCTTTAAGTTCATATAGTAATCCTACCCCTCCACACGTAGCATAATAATTTAGATCAAATTTAATCTATTTCTTTGAGCGTATCTGAATAATAATTTTGCAGTTGTAACGTTGCTTGATTCCAATCCCATTTTTCTGCTTCGTTTCGTGCCTCTTTTCTCATAATTTCTCTTTTATCTTCATTCTCTAGAATTTTTTTTGTTGCTTCAATCAAACTTTGTACCCCATTATCTTTTTCATCAGGATCATATAAACAACCATTAATCCCATCGCTAATTATATCTGGAATCCCCCCTTTGTTGGCTCCGATAACTGGACATCCTGCGGCCATTGCTTCGAGTAAAACTAAACCAAGTGTTTCTGTACTAGAGGGAAATAAAAATATATCTCCAGAGGCATAGGCGCTAGCAAGTTCGTCACCAGATAAATATCCTATGAAATTAGTCTTGGTATTTTCGAAGATTTTTTCAAGCTGGTTTCTATACGGTCCGTCACCTACAAGTGCTAGACAAGCATTAGGGATACTTTCTAAGACTGGTTTAATTCTCTCAATTTGTTTTTCTGCTGATAACCTTCCTACATAAATCAATAAATAATTAGCGTCATTATATTTTCCAAATAATTTATCTCTCATTTTCTCACTTCTTAAATCTGGTCTGAAACTGTAAGTATCTACTCCTCTTTGCCAAAGAGCAGTTCTTTGAATACCTTTATCTTTTAATTCATTGACCATAGCGCTGGAAGTACACAAATTTAACAAGGCTTGATTATGAGCTGCTTTAAGTAATTCCCACAAAAGTGGCTCTAGCATACCCATACCATAATGTTCCAGATATTTCGGAAGATGAGTATGGTAGCTAGCAATTAAAGGAATATTATTTGTTTTCGCCAACCATATGCCACCTAAGCCTAGTACAGCTGGATTAACAACATGTATCAAATCTGGGTTAAATTTTTCCAACTTATCTGAGACTGCAGGACCTGGTAAACCAAGCTTCAACTCTGGGTATAAGGGTAATGGCATTGCAGCAACTCCCACTACAGTTGCTCCCATATATGATTCTGGACACCCCTCTGGACAAAAAATTATAACTTCATCACCATTTTTTATTAAAAATTCAATTGTTTTAGTCAGTCTTGTGACTATGCCGTCAACTTTAGGTAAAAAAGTTTCAGTAAACAATGCAATTTTCACTTTCTTAAGGTAACTATTTCAAAAATTTTAATTAGTCTTTATAGCCTCAGCTTGTTTTTTTGTCCATGATGAAACACAAGGTATGCGATTAAGATCACATCTATTGGAGTATTTTTTGGCAACTTCAACAACTTCTTCTAATAAGCCATTATCAAGAGTAGTTGGGTTTAAACCTAATTCTATAAAGCATTTATTATCAACAATTAGATCATTTTCTACTGCTTCATTCCTTGGATTTGGTAAATAATTGATATCAGCTCCAGTTAGAGAAGCAACTTTTTTAGCTAGTTCTCCAACTTGATGACTCTCAGTCATTTGATTGAAGATTTTGACTCTTTCTCCAGATTTTGGAGGATTTTCAAGAGCAAGTTGTACGCATTTTACAGAGTCTTTTATATGTATAAATGCTCTTGTTTGCCCTCCTGTCCCATGAACACTTAATGGATATCCAATTGCAGCTTGCATTAGAAATCTGTTTAAAACAGTTCCATAATCTCCGTCATAGTCAAATCGGTTTGTCAATCTAGGATCTTTTAAAGTTGCTTCTGTATTTGTTCCCCAAACAATGCCTTGATGTAGATCAGTGATCCTTACAAGATCATTTTTGTTGTAGTAAAGAAATAATAATTGATCTAAAGTTTTAGTCATATGGTATACACTACCTGGGCTTGCAGGGTGTAATATTTCTTCTTCAAAGCGGCTTCCATCAGGTTGTGGAACTTCAACTTTTAGATAACCTTCTGGAATTGTTGCGCCTCTATGTGATCCATATCCGTAGACTCCCATCGTTCCTAAATGAACAACATGAATATCTAAATTACTCTCTACTATCGCAGCAAGTAGGTTGTGGGTGCCATTAACATTATTATCTACTGTATATCTTTTGGTAAAACTCGATTTCATCGAGTATGGTGCTGCTCTTTGTTCTGCAAAATGGATCACGGAATCTGGTTTTTCAGTAATGAGCAAATTGAGTAATTTTTGATATTGCTTAGAGATATCCATGTTAAGAAATCTCATAGGCTTGCCTCCAGTCTCTTCCCATGCAGAAAGTCGTTCTGTTATAGAAGAAATTGGAGTTAAAGATTCTACCTCTAGATCAATATCAATTTTTCTACGACTTAAATTGTCGACAATAATTACATCATGATTTTGCTCTGCTAAATTCACCGCACAAGGCCAACCGCAAAAACCATCTCCACCTAGAACAATAACTTTCACTCAGAACTCCAGAATTAAAAGATTCATAATATATTTATTAAATTACTACAGCGTGCTTCCACTTTGCGAAAAAACATTGTAAATAGTTTCAAATCTTCTTTCTTATTATGATAAATAAAAGCAAATAATAAATTTTTAATTTCTTTTTAAACTTTTCTCAATTTAGAGAATTAGATAGATATATTTTTTTCCGGCGAACTTGCTACTGCAAAGTCTTGTTTTTTAATTCTTCCTGCCAGAAAAGCTTGCCTGCCAGCTTTCACACTATAATTTATCGCTTGAGCCATTAGAGGAGGATTTGCAGCTTGTGCTATTGCACTATTTATTAGAACACCATCAGCTCCAATTTCCATAGCTTGAGAAGCTTCACTAGGCACTCCAATTCCTGCATCAATTATTACTGGCACTTTTGCATTCTCGATAATAATCCTTATATTTGATAAATTTAATAAACCTTGCCCGGAGCCAATGGGAGAGCCCAATGGCATTACAGTTGCACAACCTATTTCTTCTAGTCTTTTTGCAAGAATAGGATCTGCATTTATATAAGGTAATACAGCGAAACCCTTTTTTATTAAAATTTCGGCTGCTTTAAGAGTTTCTATTGGATCTGGTAGCAAATACTTTTTGTCAGGAATAACTTCCAACTTCACAAAATTATTTTCTTCTTGACCAGATAATTTTGCAAGTTCTCTCCCTAAAATTGCTATTCTGACTGCCTCATCGGAATTAACACAACCAGCTGTATTAGGAAGCATCCAGTATTTTTCCCAGTTGATCTTTTCGAGTAAATTTTCTCCGGTCTGATCATTTTTAATTCTTCTAATAGCGACGGTTATAATTTCCGTTTCAGAATTTGACAAACTTTCCACCATATCTTGAGTAGATTTGTATTTGCCAGTACCAACCATTAATCTACTGGAAAATTGTTTTCCACCAATTAGTAAAGAAGAATAATTTTCCATGTTTAGAATCCCTTATCTTTAATACCTTTATAAGGTTCATAGTTGTTTCTTTTTTCCAACTCCTTACTTTTTTTAATTGCTGTTTTGTTTTTTGGATCTATCACCAAAACCTTTTGATAAGTTTCATATGCCAAGTCGTACTCAAGTAAACGCTGTTGTGCTGATGCGAGGTTATTTAGGGCTATAGGATATTTTGGAAGTGATTTTATTGCAGATTTATAGTGTTTAATTGCTTTCTTAAATTCATTTTGAGCAGCATAAGAAAATCCTAACGCATTATTTATTATCGCTTTGGCTTCATCAGGTTCATTTTCATAATTTTCAATTGCTTTTAAAAAAGTTTTAGTAGCTTCAGAATATAATCTTTTTTTTATCTGAATAGACCCAAATTCATATAACTCTGTAGCTTTAGTGAGAGAATCTAAACCTTTCTGCTCGAATTTTACTAAATTTAATTCTTCTCTTCTTGTTTTTAGGAATTGTCTGAATACAAAAATAGAAATTATTATTAATACAACAAAAAGAATTATTAAATAAGATTGAAAGGAAGATATTTCCATTATTTATAATTTACTTTTCTAGATTATATTCTTTTTCTACTTACTAACGGAAGAAACAATTTTTTCAAAGCACATAGGATCGTTTAAGGCTAATTGAGCAAGCATTTTTCTGTTGATGATAATTTCTGCATTTTTCATCCCATTTATTAACTTGCTATAGTTAGTTCCATTTATCCTCGCAGATGCGTTAATTCTAGAGATCCAAAGTCTTCTAAAATCTCTTTTTCTTCTTCTTCTATCCCTATAAGCATTACAAAGAGCTTTCATCACTCTTTGGTTTGCGGTTCTGAAAAGATTTTTGTTGCCGCCTCTAAAACCTTTTGCAAGATTTAAGATTTTGTTTCTTCTTTTTCTGGCTATGTTGCCTCTTTTTACCCGTGCCATGAATATCTAATAAAAATTGGTTAAAGATTTATGCGTATGGAATCATTAATCTTACATTATCAGCATCTCTTTCATCAACTACGGCTTTTGTTGATAGATGTCTTTTTAATTTTGAGCTTTTATGATCAAGTAAATGATTATGGAAAGCTCTTCTTCTCATGAATTTACCCGTCGCAGTAGCTTTAAATCTTTTGGCAGCTGATTTACGAGTTTTTAGTTTAGACATTTAAGTCAAATGTGTTTAATTAGGATAATCTAAACCTTTATACGCATTGGTGCAAATTAAAGTTTTTAATTGATAAGGAAAGTTCTAATTTATGAAACCTAAATTTGCCTTTTTAAACTTATTTTTAGGCTGTATTTCTCTTTTAATAGTAAACACTAAATTAATTTCAAATGCAAAAGGTGAAGAATTGCTAAAGGTTGAACTCCATAATGAAATTAAAAAAGGAAAATTTTTAATTGGTTTAAAGCAATATTTAGGCGGGGAGAATGATAGTTTTTCGGAGAAAAAGAACATAAACTTTAAAACTAATAAAGGTTTTTTAAACTTGATATCGTCCAACGGTATTAAACATAAATCAAAACATATAAATATTACCTGGGTGGATATTCCAGTCAAAAATCCAAAAACAATTGAAAGAATTATTTTTGGTCCTTTTGCTAGCTATGAATCGGCAAAAAAACAATCAGAGAAACTAAGAGATAAAGGATTTGAGACGACTGTTGCTTACCCTAAAAATTGGGAAGTATGGATTCCATTTCAAGATGATTTGCCAGAGTTTGAATTAAAAAATAAGATTTTCAAAAAAATAAAAAATTTTCAAATTACTCCTGTTCTTAGAAATGACTATAGTGGTATTAAACTTGAAAGTCCTATATATATTTATTCTGAAGATAAAATAAAAATAAATGGTGTTAATTTTGGCAAAAATTTTTATTTAATAAAGGATTTATATGGAACTTGGACCTTAGTTCAAAAAATTGAATTTGATGACTATTTGGCAGG
>QCCT01000020.1 GCA_003281165.1 Prochlorococcus sp. AG-347-M18 | reverse complement strand
CTGAAATTGAAGAAAACGAATCATTAGCTGCTTAATTTTTTATGAAATTTCTTTATGAAAAGTTATGGGTTCCAGTTTTTGGTTATATTTTATCAAAATTTGTTTTTTTAATTGAAGGTAAAAAGCATGATTCTAAAAATAAAAAAAAATAAATTAATTACTTTTGTCTTTATAAAGTATTTTTCATTACATAATTTAAGTTAGTATATTTTGATAACAACAAAAGTTGTGCTCTTAATTTATGAATATATGCATGGTTGGAATATAAATAATTGCTTTTTAGCAAATTAAAATGAACAAAAATAATATGTTGAAGCCCTACACAGTACATTACCGTGATTTACAAAATATAAGATTAGAAAATTGTTTTTATGCTTTTGACGCTTATGAGGCTAGAACACTAGCAATGGAATTTAATAAGTATATTAATGAACATCCAAACAGTATAGACCTAATAAGATGCGAAAAATGATTAAAATTTTAGTAATTTAAAATAAAAATTTAGTTAAACACTTAAGAATTTATCAATAACTGCTTGACTCAACTCACGTGTATTTCCGCTAGCAACAATACCTCCGCGTTGCATCGCATAATATCTATTGGCTTGCCTCACAAAATGCAAGTGCTGTTCAACTAATAAAACACCAATTCCTTTATCTCTAATTATCTGGTTAATTGCATTTTCAATGTCTAAAACTATATTCGGCTGAATACCTTCCGTTGGTTCGTCAAGCAATAGAAGTTGAGGTTTGCCTAGCAATGCTCTTGCAATAGCTAATTGCTGTTGTTGTCCTCCACTAAGATCTCCTCCTTTCCTTTGAAGAAAATCTTTAAGGATTGGGAAGAGATCATAGATAAATGGATCTATTTTCTTGTTCTTAGATAATCCACCTGGTAGAGATTCCATCCCTAACATAAGATTCTCTTCAACTGATAGGTATGGAATAATTTCTCTCCCTTGAGGAACGTAAGCCATTCCTTTCCTAGCTCTCTGATGAGGTGCTTTTCTGTTGATATTTTCACCAATCAAATAAATATCTCCTTTTTTTTGTTTTAATAAACCAATTAGTGATTTCAATAATGTTGTTTTGCCAACTCCATTTCTTCCAATCAAACAAACCATTTCTCCTGATTTAACGTTTAAATCTACATCTCTAAGAATATGACTCTCGCCATAATAAGTATTTAACGATTTTATTTCGAGTAAATTTTCCAAAACTAGTCCCCAGGTCTTCCTAAATAAACATCAATAACGTTTTTGTCTTTTTGTATGGTTTCCATCGTTCCCTCACATAATACTGTGCCTTGATTTAATACTGAAACATTACTATCAAGTCTTCTTATAAATTCCATATCGTGATCTATTACCACTACTGTATTTTCGCCTGATAAAGATTTTAAAAGATCAGCGGTAAGATCTGTTTCTTCATCAGTTAAACCTGCAACAGGTTCATCTACTAACATTAAATCTGGCTTCTGTCCTACTAACATGGCAATCTCGAGCCATTGTTTTTGGCCATGTGATAAAGATCCAGCTTTAGAATCAACTTTTTGAGCTAAATTAACAATCTTCATGAGACGATCAATCTCATTAAGCTGCTCATCCTTAATAGTTTTATTTATAAGGTTTAAGGGACTTTTAGGAGTTGTCACCGATATTTCAAGATTTTCTTTAACTGTTAGATTTTCAAAGATTCTTGGACTTTGGAACTTTCTTCCAACTCCAAGTCTTGCTATTTTGTGCTCCTTTCTACCTACTAAAGATTTTCCTTTAAAAATTACTTCACCGTTTGTTGGCTTAACCTTTCCAGTTATTACATCAAGAAATGTTGTTTTGCCTGCGCCATTGGGTCCTATTACAGCTCTTAATTCTCCTTTTTTCAAATTTAAATTAAGTTTGTTGAGAGCTAAAAAACCCTCAAAACTAACAGTAATATCTATTAAATTAAGAAGATCTTTATTATTCATTGTTACCCTCCTTAGTGTTAACTTCTAAGCTTGGATAGGTTTCAATCTTTCTTTTCAAACCAAATCTTTGAAGAAGATTCCTAGGACCATCTCCTTGAATCCAACCTAAAACGCCTTCTGGCAAGGCTGTTACAACTAGGATAAATAACCCTCCTTGAATAAACATCCAGCTGGCAGGTAAAGCTTCACTTACTAGACTTTTTGCATAGTTTATGAAAACTGCTCCTAGTATCGCTCCCAATAAAGTTCCTCTTCCTCCAACAGCAACCCAAATAACCATTTCTATAGAAAAGGGAACCGTCATAAATTGGGGGGATACTATTCCAGACTGAACGGTATATAAAGCCCCTGAAATTCCTGCGAGACCTCCAGCAATAGAAAATATTATCGTCTTGAATATAACTGGGTTGTATCCTGTAAACCTAACTCTTGGTTCATCATCTCGTATTCCTATAAGGATATTTCCAAATCTTCCTTTAACTACCCACTTTGCAAAAAACCATGCGGCTATTACTAGTACTGCGGTTATCCAAAAGAAAATTCTTTGCATGGACTCAGAGCCTACCATTTGACCAAATAGTTGTGTTACATCTGTTTTTAATCCATTTGTTCCATTTATAAGTTTTTGTTGTCCATTAAAGAAGTTAAAGAATACAAGAAGAGAAGCTTGAGTAAGTATAGAAAAATAAACCCCTTTGATTCTATTCCTAAAAACAAGAAATCCAATTAAACCTGCAACCAATGCTGGAATTATCCAGATAGCGAAGAAGGTAAAAACAGGCGATCTAAAAGGTTCCCAGAAAAAAGGTAATTTTTCAACACCATATAAGGCAAAAAATTCAGGAATATTATTAGGAAATTCAGAGGAGCTGGTTATTTGTAAATACATTGCTGCACAATATCCACCTAGTGCAAAAAATATACCTTGTCCAAGACTAAGTAAACCTGTATATCCCCATATAAGATCAACACCAAGTGCAACTATGGATAAGGATAAGTATCTACCAAGAAGGTTTAGTCTAAATACAGGAAGAATAGTTGGTGCTGCAATAATTAAGGCTATTAATATTATCCAAAATGATAATACTATTTTTTTATCAAATTTAATTTTACTTAAGGACATTAGTTTTCAACCATCCTTCCTTTTTGAGGAAATAAACCTGTAGGTTTAAATTGTAAGAATATAACAATTAGTGCAAATATCATTACTCTTGCCATACTTGTGGTCGCAAAAAAGTTAATTGCGTTTGATAAAGGTAAAGGCATATCTGGCCATATTGATAAGAGCCTTCCTGCTCCAATTAAATCAGTCATTATTCCTATTCCAAATGAAGCGAGTACAGTTCCTAATAAATTTCCTACTCCTCCCAGCACTACAACCATAAAACAACCAACTATATAGTTTCCCCCAACATTTGGTCCTACAGAACCTAAAAGGGATACTGCTACCCCAGCAACTCCTGCTAAGCCAGATCCAATTCCAAAAGTAATTATATCCACTTTTTCAGTAGATATACCAAGACAATCACTCATTTGCCTGTTTTGAGTAACTGCTCTTATTCGCATCCCCCAAGCACTTTGATTAAGAAATAATGTTATTGCTATTACAGAGATTAGAGTAATGACAATTATCATTAATCTTGTTTTAGGAAATGCAGTGCCAATAATTTCAACTTGACCTCTCATCCATGAGGGTGCTGTTACATCAACATTTCGAGCGCTTGCTCTACTAAGTTTGCTTACAGAGGATGAGATTACGCTACCTGTTAGGACCCCAGTTAAAGCTGCAAATATCCAAGAACTAAATTTAAAATATTTAAAATTTATCGATTCTTTTATTTTTGAAGGGAATGTTGTTGGTAAGAATAAACCAATTAACAGACTTATAACTAGGCCGGTACCATAAGCTAAAGGCACACTTCTGACAAATTGTTGAAGAATTAAGCTTACGCCCCAAGTTGCGAGAAGTGTTTCTAGTGGGCTTCCATAAAGCTTTCTTATTATAGTTTTTTCAAGGAGAATACCCACTACTCCACTAACAATAAAAGCAAGGAAAATAGAAACTATTATATACGAATTGTAAAAAGGTTTTAATATAGGTAATTTGAAAATTAATTGCGTTACATATGTTGTGTAAGCCCCAAGCATCATAAGTTCTCCATGGGCAAGATTTATTACACCCATAAGACCAAAAACAATTGCTAGACCTAATGCAGCAACAAGTAGTACAGATCCGATTGCAACACCATTAAAAAGACTATCGAGAAGTAACTCCAATTTAGAAAAGAAAATATTTGATTATATAAAATAAAAGGAGGCGTTAACCTCCTTTTATTTTGAAGTATAGGTTTTAATTAGATTAAAGCTTATACTTTTCTCCTTTGGAAGGATCTGTCCAATCGCATGCAAATCCCTTTGAACTTGGATGCTTTTGGTTCCATGCTTGAGGAAGAACAACTCCTGTCTCTTCAAGGATTGTAAATCCACCCTCTGCATTAATCTCCCCAATTCTTACTGTTTGAGATAAGTGGTGATTAGGCATAACTTCAACAGGACCTTGTGGAGCATCAAACTTTTGTCCAACAAGAGCTTCCCTTACTGCGTTGTCGTCGAATGTTCCAGCATCTTCTACTGCCTGTTTCCACAAGTAGACCATGTTATAAGCAGATTCTTGAGGATCAGCTACAACACGATCAGCTCCCCATCTTTTCTTGAAGCTTGCAGCAAATTTCTTAGATGCAGGAGTATCAATTGACATCATGTAGTTCCAAGCGCCGTAGTGACCTTCAAGGAATTCTGGACCAATTGTACTAATCTCTTCTTCAGCAATTGAATAGTTCATTACGTAGTACCCACTTGAAGGTGTGATACCTGCATCTTGAATCTGTTTGAAGAATGCAACGTTTTGGTCACCATTAAGAGTATTAATGATTATTCCACCGTCAGGCAAAGCTTTTTTGATTTTTGAGATAATTGGAGCAACTTCAGTATTTCCTAATGGAAGGTAATCTTCTCCAACAACTTTACCGCCTAACTGTTTTACCTGAGCTTTTGTGATTGTATTTGAAGTTCTTGGGAAAACATAATCAGAACCTACAAGGAAGAAATCTCCACCAGCTGCGGGAGAACGCTTATACATGAAATCTGTAGCGGGTTCCGATTGTTGGTTTGGTGTGGCTCCGGTGTAGAAAATGTTGTTAGAACATTCTTGAGCTTCATATTGAATTGGGTAGTAGAGGAACGCATCTTTTGATTCGTAGACAGGTAACATTGCCTTTCTACTTGCAGATGTCCATCCACCAAATACGACAGGAACTCCGTCTTGGTCTATAAGTTTCTTTGATTTTTCAGCAAAAGTTGGCCAGTCAGATGCACCATCTTCAACTATGTATTCTATTTTGTAGCTTTTGCCGCCAACTTTAACACCACCAGCAGCATTTATCTCTTCAATAGCCATTTTTTCTGTATCAACAAGAGTTGATTCAGAGATAGCCATTGTTCCGGATAACGAATGCAAAATACCAACGGTTACTGTGTCATCGAAACTTCCGGAGGTTCCGCCTCCACCACAGGAAGTTGCGGTGACCGCAAGTGAGGCAGTTGCTAAACCTGCCAAAATACGCCTTGAAATTCTCATGAATTAGGATAAATTAGGTAATTGACCCTCATTAGGGGGATAAAATAAAAGTTATTAACGAGTGAGGATTCGTTTTGTATCAGTCGTAACTTTTTGTTGAATCCAATATATTTAGTAATGAATTATTTTCTAGTTTCGTTTGTTGGGTATATGTGATACTAAAAATTGAGTAATTTCTTCAACTCCTTTACCGCTACTAAGGTTGGTAAAAAACCAAGGTTTCCCTTTTCTCATAAATTCAGTATCACTTTTCATAATATTTAAATCTGCACCAACCATATCTGCTAAGTCAATTTTGTTTATTAATAATAAATCTGACCTTGTTATCCCTGGGCCCCCTTTTCTAGGGATTTTGTCCCCGGCAGATACATCAATCACGTATATTGAAAAGTCTACAAGCTCTGGACTAAAACTTGATGCTAAATTATCACCTCCGCTTTCTACAAAAACAAAATCTAAAGGATCATATTTATTTTCTAAATCTAAAACTGCATTTTTATTTAAGGAACAATCCTCTCTTATCGCTGTATGAGGACAACCTCCTGTTTCTACACCAATAATCCTTCCTTCTTCTAAAACTTTTTTATTTATAAGAAAGTTAGCATCTTCTTTGGTGTAAATATCATTAGTGACAACTGCTATCTCATAATTTTTTTTCAGGCTTAAGCATAGAGTTTCTACTAATGCAGTTTTTCCTGAACCTACAGGACCAGCAACTCCTACTCTCAATTTGCTGCTCATAAATTAATTTCTAAAAAGTTTTGTATAAAGGTCATTATGATTTTGTTGTGCCATAGCTAAACCTACATTGCCAAAATAAATGTCATTAATTTCTTTGTCCATAATTTCTTTAGAAACTTCTGAAATTATTAGTAATAAATCTCTCTGAATTAATTGTGCTTTTGTTGAACCAATAGGAATAATCCTTAATGCTGCACTAAGTTGGTTTGCACTCCAAGAGTAGAAAAAATTCTCAACCATTTCTAACTTCGTAATTTCAAAACAATAACAAGACCAACTCCATGCTAAAGGCCAGGAGTTTTTTTTATTTTTTTTATATAGATATTCAAATCCAAATTCCTTGGTTAAATCAAAGAGAGATTTTGCCATTTGAATTTGTTGTTCTCTCATTTCGACAGAGTCTTTTGAGGAGAGGATCCATTTATCTAAACTCAATAGTTTTTGCAAATTACTTTTTAAATTTTTACTTTCTTTTAACTCGTTAAAAATATCAAAAAAATCTAATAATATTCTGGCATCTAGTCTAATCTGGCCAATTTTTAGTTCACTTATGATTAATTCTTTTACCGAATTTGAGTCTTTTAAATCTTTAGTGTTTAGGTAACTTTCCAATCCCTCCGAATAACAAAATCCTCCAACTGGTAAGTTAGGGCTTGTTAATAAATATCTTAATAAGTGACTTTTACTCATGACTATGGGCACCTCTTTCCGGAAAAAATTTTTTCTGGACATTAACGATATCAACATTAAAATTTTTAAGCATATTTTCAATGATGTAATCACTTTTTGTCAGAAGAATGTCTCCTTCAATTTCTACATCTACGTGCCTATTCCCTAGATGATAAGCAGTTTTAATAAGTTCAATTTTAGATTTTGAACTTATTTCAATTAAAATTTCTGTTTTTGCAATTATCTCTACATAAAAATTGGACTCATTAGTTAAAAGTATATCTCCATCATTTAATTTCCCCTCTCTTGGTAATTGTAAAATTATTTCCTGATCACAATCAGTTAATCTTTTACCTCGTAAGATTCTTCTTTCATCTGAATTTAAGGTAAGTTTTAAAAATGAACCTAATCTCGGTTTTTCCTTAATCCAATCAGTTACAACTATTTGTTTCTTTGTTTTCATAATCAAAATTTTTGGTTACTTTGATTTAGTAATTAAAGAAAACAATTTATGATTAAAACTTCTTGGGAAGGTAATTGTTTCTTAAATTTTTTCAATAATAAAGCAAGTTTAGGAAATGTTGATAAAACAATCTTTAAATCTGAATCAACTTCTCCTTATAAATTATTAAAGTCTATTCATGATCAGGATGGAAGGTGCATTTTACCTGTTCTTCATACTGCAGGTGGATTGGTTGGAGGAGATTTACTTGAGTTGGAGGTAAATCTTGAAAAAAAATCTAAGGTATTATTGACTACTTCTTCAGCTCAGAAAGTATATGGATCAGTTGGGATATCTAAAATTAATCCAAAAGGAACTTTTTCAAAGCAAAAAAATCTCATAAAGATTCGTGATAATTCTCATTTGGAATATCTCCCCCAAGAAACAATTATCTTTGCAAATGGTTTATATGATCAAATGTTAAAAGTATCAATTTCTGAAACTTCAAGTTTTTTATTTACTGATTTAATAAGACTTGGAAGATCTTCTTCCGGAGAATCTATTGAAAGTGGAGTTTTTAGGTCTAAATTAGAAATTATCAGAAGTAATGATTTATTTGATGATTGGGAATATGTTGATCAGATTGAATTATCTAAGGCAAGTTTTGTGGCCAAGTCAGGTATGGATTACATGCCCGTTTTTGGATCCTTAATTTGGATTTGCGAAAAAGATTTTTCCAAGTCAAAAATAAATAATCTTGTGGGAAATATAAAAAAGATTTTCAATAAAACTAATAATAATTTATCTATTGGAATCCTTGAAAATGGAATCTCTGTAAGATTCCTAGGAAGTTCTTCTCAAGATGCTAGGAAATGTTTTTTTTGTATTTGGAAACAAATTAGGTCTGTTAGTGGATTTTGTGAGCCAAAATATCAAGGTGTATGGCCTTTACAAGATTCTATGAATTATTAATTATGTTCAGAAAGAACTTTTTTTAAGAATTTATAGATTAATTTTTTATTATGCATCTTTCACCTCAAGAAAAAGATAAATTATTGATTTTTTCTGCTGCGCTCTTAGCTGAAAGAAGGCTTAGTAGAGGTCTTAAACTTAATTATCCCGAAACGATTGCTTTTTTGAGCTTTCAAGTTCTTGAAGGAGCTCGAGATGGAAAAAGTGTAAGTCAATTAATGTCAGAGGGAACTACTTGGCTTTCAAAATCACAAGTTATGGAGGGAATTCCTGAAATGGTTGATGAAGTCCAAATAGAAGCAGTTTTCCCTGATGGGACAAAGTTAGTTACTATTCACAATCCCATTAACTAGTTATGAGTTATTTAATTCCTGGAGAAATAATTCCTGAACAAGGTGAAATCGAATTAAATCTTGGTAAGGAAGTTAAAACACTAACAGTTTCTAATACTGGAGATAGACCTGTACAAATTGGATCTCATTATCATTTTTTTGAAGCTAATAAGGCTTTAATTTTTGAACGAGAATTAACACTTGGCATGCGTCTTGACATTCCTGCAGGAACAGCGATTAGATTTGAACCTGGAGATACAACTGATGTCAAATTAGTTCCATATACAGGTTTAAGAATTGTGCATGGTTTTAATTCATTAGTTAACGGTTCTTTAGATACTTAAAATTATGTCCTATAAAATTGACAGAAATACTTATGCTCAAACTTACGGACCCACCACCGGAGATAGAGTAAGGCTTGCTGATACGCAACTATTGATTGAAGTAGAAAAGGATTTAACTACATACGGAGATGAAGTTAAGTTCGGTGGAGGAAAAGTTATTCGAGATGGGATGGGACAGTCTCAAGTAAGAAGAGCTGATGGAGCTGTAGATACCGTAATAACTAATGCTTTGATCGTAGATTGGTGGGGAATAATTAAGGCTGATGTGGGTATAAAAGATGGAATTATTATTGAAATCGGCAAAGCTGGTAATCCTGATATCCAGGATAATGTCGATATTGTTATTGGTGCATCAACAGAAGTAATAGCTGGAGAAGGCCAAATTCTTACTGCAGGTTCAATAGATACTCACATTCACTTTATCTGTCCCCAACAAATTGAGACAGCACTAGCATCCGGAATTACAACCATGTTGGGAGGAGGAACTGGACCTGCAACTGGCACAAATGCTACTACTTGTACACCGGGTTCTTTTCATATTTCAAGAATGCTTCAATCTGCAGAAGCATTTCCCATGAATTTAGGTTTTTTTGGAAAAGGAAATTCAACAAACGAGAACAATCTTATTGATCAGGTTGAAGCTGGTGCGTGTGGATTGAAGCTTCATGAGGATTGGGGAACAACTCCCTCGACAATAAATTCTTGTCTAAATGTTGCAGATAAGTTTGACGTACAAGTATGTATTCATACTGATACTTTAAATGAGGCAGGCTTTGTTGAAGATACCATTAATGCTATTGCCGGAAGAACTATTCATACTTTTCATACCGAAGGAGCAGGTGGAGGTCATGCTCCAGATATTATTAAAATTTGTGGAGAAAAAAATGTTCTTCCAAGTAGTACTAATCCAACAAGACCCTATACGAGGAACACATTAGAAGAACATCTTGACATGTTAATGGTCTGTCATCATTTAGATTCTAAAATCCCAGAAGATATAGCATTTGCTGAATCAAGGATCCGAAGAGAGACTATTGCAGCTGAAGATATCTTGCATGATATAGGTGCCTTTTCAATAATTGCTAGTGATTCTCAAGCCATGGGAAGAGTTGGGGAAGTAATTACAAGAACTTTTCAAACCGCTCATAAAATGAAAGTCCAAAGGGGGCCGCTATCGCAGGATTCTGATAGAAACGATAATTACAGAGTAAAGAGATATATCTCTAAAGTTACTATTAATCCTGCAATAGCTCATGGTATTGATAAACATGTAGGGTCTATAGAAAAGGGTAAAATTGCGGATTTAGTATTGTGGAAACCTTCCTTTTTTGCTGTTAAGCCTGAATTAGTTCTTAAAGGAGGATCTATAGTTTGGTCCCAAATGGGTGATGCAAATGCTTCAATTCCTACTCCAGGTCCTGTACATGGTCGACCCATGTTTGCAAGTTTCGGCCAATCTCTAATTAAGAGTTCTTTTACTTTTTTAAGCAAAAATTCAATTGATCAAGATATTCCAAATAAATTAGGCTTACAAAAGAAATGTATTGCTGTAGAAAATACCAGAAATATAAGTAAATCACACTTAAAACTAAATAGTAAACTACCAAATATTTCAGTTGATCCACAAACTTATGAAGTATTTTCTGATGGAGAACTTCTTACTTGTGAACCTCTTGATGAAGTCCCAATGGCTCAAAGGTACTTTTTACTTTAGAAGTTTTTAATTAATTCTTTTTCAGTTTTCTTTATATCTTGTGACCCAGCAATTGCTAAATCTTCTTGCAGTTTATTCTCACAAGATAGAACCCTTGACCAACTTGGTAACTGCTGTGTCGTAGGACAAGCTAAGTAATTTTCTGTAGCCGGTCTCAATAATTTCGCAAATTTTTGTACAGATAGCTCTTCTTCATGTCTATCGTATGGAAGTTGATTTACTGCTGAATCTAATCCAAATTGTTTTACCCGATCTTCCCCAACTCTTTTGTAGAGAACTTCTAAAGTAGCTAGTTGAGTGCTTGTTAAGGTCTCTGCTTGATGCTCCATGAGACCTCTTAAAACACTTGAAAGTATTTCTGTACACATTTTTTGCAATCCTTCTTTAGATGAATCACCAATATTCTTATGTTTATGATCAAACAAACCTAGGTCAACTTGGGCTATTTTGGAGGTTCTTACGTTTCTATAAACCTCTGATAATAAACCTATCTCTAAACCCCAATCACAAGGAATTCGTAAATTCATAGCAAGGTCTTTCGTGAAAGCAAACTCACCTGCTAATGGATATCTAAATGATTGAAGATATTGTAAAAAAGGACCCTTCCCTACTAACTGCTCAAGACTTGCTAATAAGGGTCCCACAAATAATCTTGTTGCTCTACCTTGCAATTGATTGGTCTCTAAGGATAACCTGCTGTAAAAAGCCTTTACATATGATATTCCGTATGATTCATCGAGAAGTGGAAGTATCATTCTTGAAGGATACAAATGACTAAAAGTTCTTATATCAGCATCAAAAAGTGCCACAACTTCTGATTTTCTCGTCGCAACTCCTATTCCTTGCCATACAGCCCATCCTTTACCTGGAGTTCCTAAAAGTTCTAACCCATTTTTTTCTTGGTTTTTTAATAGTTCTATTACAGAGGGAGAATTAGTCCATTGAATGTGAACTGGAAATGGCATTGAGTCAAAAAATGATTTTGCTGATTTAACTTGCTCAACAGTTTTTGCAGAGAGAGCAATAACTAATTCATTTAAACCCGTAAGGTCTTTTAAAACTTCTCTTATGTCTTTTAATGCTGGACGCTCAAATTCTTCATATAAGCAGGGTATTAGAATACTAGTTGATTTTTTTTTAAGACTTTTGTTTAATTCTTTAAGTAAATTTCTTGTAACTCCATATTCATGTATTGTTGTGATTAACCCTTGTTGAAAGTCCATTTTCTAATTGATGTGCAGAATAGTGTTAATACTTCAATGATTTTATCAAAGTGAAGCAAATTGACTCAGAGAAAAAATTAGATAGATTAAAAATTTATAAATTGTTGGAAACAATTTATTCAGATAATACTACAGAAGAAATTAATTTTATTTCAAATCAATTATTACAGATTTTAGACGATTTCTCAGAGAAATCTGCTTATGAAGAAATAAGTAATAAAGAAAGATGGAATGAATCTCATTCGGTTTTGATAACTTATGCAGATAGTATTTATAAAAATGGGGAGGCAACATTAATTACTCTTCGCGATTTATTAAAAAATTATTTTGGTAGCCTTTCTAAGGTTGTACATATTCTTCCTTTTCTTAAATCTACAAGTGATGGAGGTTTTGCTGTCGCTAGTTATGAAACATTAGAAGAGAAATTTGGTAGTTGGGATGATCTTAAAAGTATTTCAAAAAATCATGATTTAATGGCTGATTTGGTACTTAATCATGTTTCATCATCTCACCCATGGGTTCAAGAATTTATTAAATCTCAAGAACCAGGAATATCAAATGTTTTCTCCCCTGATCAAAATCTTGACTGGTCAAATGTTGTTAGACCAAGAAGTTCATCTTTGTTCTCTCAAATAAATACCGAAGATGGTCCTAAACAAGTTTGGACAACTTTTGGTCCAGATCAAATTGATTTGAATTGGCATAACCCAAAAATGAATCTTGAGTTCTTAAATTTAATTATTAATTATTTATCTAATGGAATAAAGTGGTTCAGACTTGATGCTGTAGGTTTTATTTGGAAAGAATCAGGAACTACATGTTTACATTTGCCAAAAGCACATTCGATTGTGAAAATTTTAAGAGTTCTTTTAAATAATCTTCTTGATGATGGAGTTTTAATAACAGAAACTAATGTTCCTCAAAAGGAAAATTTGTCTTATCTTATTTCAGAAGACGAAGCCCATATGGCATATAATTTTCCACTACCCCCTCTTCTACTGGAAGCAATTATTACTTCAAGAGCTGACATCCTAAACTCATGGATTTATGATTGGCCTATATTACCTGAAAATACTACTTTATTTAATTTCACTGCATCGCATGATGGTGTTGGTCTAAGAGCTCTTGAGGGTTTAATGAATGAGGAGAGAATTAAGGATTTATTAATTAATTGTGAGAAAAGAGGCGGATTAGTAAGTCATAGACGTTTATCAAATGGTGATGATAAACCTTATGAATTAAATATTAGTTGGTGGAGTGCAATGGAAGACTCCAGTAGAGATGCTAAAAAATTTCAATATGAGAGATTTATTTTGAGTCAATTATTAGTTATGTCTCTGAAAGGGGTTCCTGCATTTTATTTGCCAGCATTATTAGCTTCAGAAAATGATATCAAAAGTTTTTCTATGACAGGTCAAAGAAGAGACCTCAATAGAGAAAAGTTTAAATCAGAAAATCTGTTAGCCGTTTTAAAAAACCCTGAATCTAATGCTAATAAAAACTTAAAATATCTTCGCAATGCTATGGATGTCAGATCAAAATTAAAGCAATTTCATCCTTGTTCAGAAATGAAATGTTTGTCTAAAGGTAGAAGTGATATTGTTGTAATCAAAAGAGGTAAAGGTCTTGAGTCTGTTTTTGCAATTCATAATATGACTGAAAATAAAATTAATTATCAATTGAATGATAATGATTTACCAAAAATAATTGATAATGATTTCAATACCTATGATTTTTTAACATCTACTAAATATAATTGCAAAAATATTAGTCTTGAACCTTTTCAAGTAATTTGGCTTAGTGCTTTTAATAAATGATAGAAAATTCCTCTATTTGGGTAGTAAGTGATGTAGATGGTACTTTAATGGATCACTCATATGATTGTTCACCTGCTAAAGAAACTATAAAAAAACTACAAAAATTATCAATTCCCGTAATTCTTTGTACAAGCAAAACCGCTTCTGAAGTTAAAGTTATTAGAAAGGAACTTAACTTGACGGATCCATATATTGTTGAGAATGGTGCGGCAATATATGGTGAATCTCTTAAAAGAGTAAATGGAGAAATTATTCTTGGAATAAAATATGAATCACTTGAAGAAATCTTAAATTTTATTTCTAATGAAATCGACTATAAACTTACTCCTCTTAATAATCTCACTGATCAAGAAGCCACTCAGCTCACAGGTTTAGAAGGTAACTCATTGAACTTAATGCGTGATAGGTATTGGAGCATGCCTTTTTTAAATCCGCCAAGATATTTAGAAGAGAAAATTAATATCTGTTGTAAAAAGTTCAATGTTGATATTTTTAAGGGAAATAGAATGAGTCACTTATTATCTACAAAATCGAATAAAGGTAAAGCAATAAATGCTCTTAAAGAATATTCAAAAGTTCCAAATATCGAAATTATAGGTTTAGGAGATTCTCCAAATGATTTGCCTCTACTTTTAAACTCAGATATTAAAATCGTTATTCCTGGAATAGATGGACCTAACTTAAATTTACTAGATCAATTAAAAGATTTGGAATTTACTTTAGCTTCTGAACCAAATGGACATGGTTGGAAAAATGAAATCAATAAATTGATAAATAACCGAAAACTAAGTTAGAAATGAAAGATTTAGATATTAATTTTCCTCTTGATAAATTTGAAAAATTAATTATTGATATTGGTTGGGAATCCTTGGATGATTGGTTCAATTTTTGGATAAAGAAAAAGAATCTTCTTTTAATTGATAAATTTTGGAAAAATAAAGCTAGTGATGATTGGATTTGGGGTTTAGCTTTACCTCTTTTATCTCAGGCTTATAGGTTTCATAATGATTTTTCAAATAGAAAAATTATTGGGATCTCAGCTCTTCCCGGAACAGGCAAAACAACATTAGGTAATTGGCTTGAAGCAATTTCTTTAAATTTAAATTTCAAAATTGCTGTTATTTCAATTGACGATTTTTATCTTCCTTCAAATGAAATGAAGATAGCAATTAAAAATAATCCTTGGAATGTATCAAGAGGTTTTCCTGGTAGTCACTCAGTAAAATTAATGCATGAAAAATTAATAAATTGGAAAATAAATGGAGAATTAAATGTACCTGTTTTTGATAAATCACTCAGGAATGGCTTAGGAGATAGATCTCATTGGAGATTTGATAATCCTGATTTAGTAATTCTTGAGGGATGGTTTTTAGGAATAGAACCTTGCTCAATTGATGTTGAAGATCAATACATAAAATCAGCATTTTTGAATGCAAATGAATCTTCATATATAATAAAGATCCAAAAAAGGTTAGATGAATATTTAAGTGTTTGGAGTTTAATTGATAATATTTGGCATTTAAAGCCGCTGATGTTTGAATATATGAATATGTGGAAGACATTTCAAGAAAAAGAAATGCTTTTAAAGAAAGGAAAAGCCCTTCAGGATGAAAAATTATCTAATTTCTTGAGGATGCTTAATGTTTCTATTCCTCGAGAAAGTTTTGATTTTATCAATTCGTATGCACTTTTATTAATTGATCAAGAAAGAAATTTAGTTGAGGCTGGATTAAATTTGTAGTTTTTTCTGATTTTCCTTTTTTTCAGTAATTTTTTATACATTTTTATTAGATATTAATGGTGTTTAATAGACTATATTTTAGTGTTTAGGGATGGTTGAGTTTTCTTACAAAAATGAAGGTTGTAGAATGGTTGTCTTGAGATGTATAGGACCATCAAATTTTTTTTTAGAAAGAGTTTTATTTCCAACTGATATTCTTACTTTTATGGCTCCTAATGATTCCAGAGTAGAAATTTGGGGAAATGAACTATATGGCCCTAAGCTAGAAGAAAGAATAAGAGTTTCTTCTGATAATGAAGATTCGACTTTGGTGGCTTAGAAAACAAAAGTTCTAATTGTCTTCGAGTCAAAATTTTTTACAATTACCTATTTTTTATTGATATTATCAAACTATAATTTTCATTAAATATGTATTATTTTTCTTCTTTTGCGATAGGTGGATTTGTTCCTTCTGCAGCTGTTGCTGGAGTTTTACTTTTACTTGGGTTAGGTGCATTCTTTTATCTTGGTATCAAAGGCCCAACAGATTATTAAACCCAAATTATAAAACTATAGGTTATTTTGATTTTTTTTAACCTTCGTATGTAAATTACCTAATTATGGATTTAACAACTATCTTATTTATATTAAGCTTACCATTCGTGTTATTAACGGTTTATTTTGGTACAAAAAATGATTTTTACGAAAGTGAGAATTATAAAGGAGATGGCTGTGCTCACGATGTTAAAAGATAACTTTATTTTTTTGCACCTTTTAATAAAAAGTTCTACCTATTATCAAGTTGGTAAATAGGTTTATAAGTTATACAAAAAAACCTTTTAGCCTACAACATTACCTTTATCAATTCCTTGTATCGGAATAGATAAAATCTAGTCTTGTTATTTCAATTACTTTTATTTATACTCATATCGCTTTTCTATATTTAATTATTATTAACTTATATTTAACTCTTACAGATTCGTATTTATAGAAAA
>QCCT01000019.1 GCA_003281165.1 Prochlorococcus sp. AG-347-M18 | reverse complement strand
TAATGAGTTAAAGACTTTTAATTTAAATAATCTTAGATCTAATAACAATATTATTATCTGCCTAAGTGAAGAAGGGAAGCAGTTTAATTCAGTTGAACTATGTTCTTTTCTCTTAAGTTTTAAAAATAAAAAAATTAATTTCTTAATCGGTGATACTGATGGAATAAGTTCAGATATAAAACAAAATTCAGATCTTATATTAAGTTTGTCTCCTTTAACTTTTCCTCACGAATTAGCTAGATTAATTCTTATCGAGCAAATCTATAGAGCTGTTTCTATATCTAACAACTCCCCTTACCATCGTTCTTAAAAAGATTAGATTCAATCTAAAATTAATTTATAAAACTTTAATAACTAACTATTTTTTGAATTTTATTATATAGTACATATATACTATTAATTTAAATCTTGGATTCCTTTGATTCAACTACTAAAAGGTTCAGAATCCCCTTGTTAAATGATTCGGTATCTGCAGGATTTCCTTCTCCTGCAGATGACCATATGGAAGAAAATATTGATTTAAATGAACATTTAATATCTAATCCGTTTAGCACTTTTTTTCTTAGAGTTAAAGGTGAATCAATGATAAATGCAGGAATTAAAGATAAAGATTTAATAATAGTAGACAAGAGTTTAATCGCCAAGCCAGGGGATATTGTCATTGCAATGATAGATGGGGAATTTACAATAAAAAGATTATCTATAAAAAATGATGAATTATATTTAAAAGCAGAAAATCATAATTATCCTGATTTTAGCTTTAAAAACCATATTGATGTACAGATATGGGGAGTGGTTATTTATTCAATACATAGCTATTTATGAGAATTTCAAGTAATGATGCTATAGCTCTTATAGATGCTAATAATTTTTATGCGTCATGTGAGCAAAATATTAATCCAAATTTGAAAAATAAACCAGTAGTAATTTTATCTAATAATGATGGATGTATCATTGCGAGAAGTCCTGAAGCGCGAGCTTTAAAAATTAAAATGGGAACTCCTTATTTTAAGGTCAAAGAAAAATTAAATAAATTAGATGTAGCAGTCTTAAGCTCAAACTACTCACTTTACGGCGATATGAGCAGGAGACTGATGAATTTACTAAAAAACTACTGTGAACAAATAGAAATTTATTCGATTGACGAAGCGTTTGTCTCAATTTCTAGACCTAATGATAAAAATCTATATCCTTGGGCAAGAAACATAAGATCATTAATATATCAGAATCTAGGAATTACCATAACAGTAGGAATAGGAGAAAATAAAGTAAAAGCAAAGATTGCTAATAAATTAGCTAAAAATATTGATTATTCAGCTGGAATATTTGATTTGGCTAGCACTAAAAATGAGAATAATTATTTAAAAAGAATTAGTGTAGATAAAGTATGGGGAGTCGGAAGACAAACCTCTAATTGGTTGCAAAGTAAAGGTATTAAAAATGCGAAAGAATTAAGAGATATGGAAGAAAATGAAATCATTAAGAAACTAGGCATAATAGGAAAAAGATTGCAATTAGAACTGAAAGGTTATAAATGTCTGCCTATAGAAAAAAACAAGAAATCAAAAAAAGAAATCCAGGTAAGCAGGAGTTTCGGTACTCCTATTACAAAATTAGAAGATTTAACTCAAGCACTGGCGACTCACGCAATAAAAGCATCTGAAAAAATGAGAAGTCAGAATTTACAATCATCTGATATTAGAGTATTTGCCAGAACTAGTAAATATTCAAATCAAAATTATCAAAAAAGTGCTCATAGAAAACTTACAAATGCAACAGACGACACAAACAGCATTTTAAAAATAGTAGTTGAATTATCTAAAGAAATTTATAATCCCGAATATAAATTTTCAAAAGCTGGTGTTTTAATGCAGGATTTAACTAATAGCGAATATTTACAGCAATCAGTTATCAATTACAAGTCTCAGAAAGACCTAAAAAAGTCATCAAATCTAATGAGAACTATTGATTTATTAAATAAAAGATTTAATAACAATGCAATTACATGGGCTATTACAAAAACGCCAAAAAGTTGGACGATGAACAAGAATTTCTTAAGTCGCTCATCTACAACCGATATAGAACAGATTCCAACTATAGTAAAATAAAAATCATATGGAATTTATAATATTTTTAGGCAAATTAGATAAAGAGATTCTTAACTTATTAATAAAAGCAAACTATGTAGTCGAAGAAAATAAAATTGAATGTCTCTTAAATAAAGAAATAAAAGGACTGCATAATTTTGTAGAAAATAAAATAATAATATGTACTGAAAATGCGAAAAGAAAAACAAATTATAGAAATGAAAAGAAGCTACCAAACAAAGATAACTTCAAAACAGAACTGGCAGTAAGAAAAGCATTAAGACATGAAGCTACTCATGCCATACAAAAATGTAACAACAATAAGACAATAGGGGACATAAAAAATTTAGAAGATAAATTACATCAAAGTAAGAGAAAATCGTTAGAATTCTCTACTTCAAATTTTTCTGGAACATATGCAAAAGAAGTAGAGGCATATATTTTTGAAGACAAACCTAAAAAAGTAAAAAATATGATTAAAAAATACTGTCTATAGAATTAAATAAAACATATTAACTAGCAATAAAATTGCCACAGCGTTGTTTATCTAAAAAATTCATATGTTGTCTTTCTAGATAATATAATTCCTGAAATTTAATAGCATCTGAGTTTAAATCCTTAAAAAGATCATCTATCTCTTTATTAGTCTCTGATAAACCTGAAGAGGGATTATCAATCAAGATAGATATACAATTTTCTAACGTTTTTAATCTTTGAGACCCCCAAGATTCGATCAAGTGTCTACATCTTTTTAAAGAATTATATTTCTCAAGAAGTGATAAAGTTCCAAGTAAATTATCTTTAGGGTTACTCAGCAATGTTAAAAAAAATTCATTTGGGTTAACAAAATTATTAATCTTATTTGAAGAATCTGGATTATTAATAGTTAAGTAGTCAGCTAAAAGTGAAATTAAGTTAATAGAAGAAAACTCGTTTTGTAAAATTTGATTATTTGATTGTTTTAATTCATTTAAATAATTTAAACCCAAATTAGTTTGTTCAATTTTTGAAATAATTTCCCACAAATTTTGAATATATTTTGTACCAAAACCATTAATTTCTCTTTTAAGAAATTCATCACGAATGAAAAGACGAAGATCAGGACAATGCAAATAATAAAAAATTAATTCAGATTCATTTTTCTCACGCCGAGAAATTTCATTTGGTTGTTCAAATTTTTTTGATCTACCGTGCCAACGAAATCCCTTAACTTGATTTCGTAAATCTTGTTCAAACTGTATCGCTAACCTTGCTTGTCCCTTACTCAATCGTTCGGAAACTTTTTGTAAGTAATGTGTTCTGGTTGATGATTGTGGTAATTTACTCAACAACTTTACCAATAGAGAAATTACACTCTGGAAATTTTCAGATTTAGTTAAATCTTTATCTTTGAATATTTGATCAATCTCCCAATCAATCCAAAAGGATGAATTATCAATTAAGTTAAAGTAATCTTCTGGGGTATGATTGTTCAAAAATTCGTCAGGATCTTTGAAATTATTTAATTGAAGTATCTTTAGATTAATTTGATCATGGAGAGATAAGCTTTCGACTTCTTTTATTACTCTTTTTGTAGCTAATATTCCTGCATTATCAGAATCAAAATTGAGAATTATATTTTTGTTATCTGTACATCTACATAATTGAGAAATTTGATATTTATTTAACGCGGTACCTAGGGAAGCCACAGAATTATTAATACCTTTTGCATGAAGAGAAATTACATCAAAGTATCCTTCAACAATAATAGCTTTATCTCTTTTTCTTATATTGCTAGATGCTTTTTCAAATGCAAACAACATTTTCCCTTTTTCAAATATCTCTGATTCAGGAGAATTAAGATATTTGGGTTCTTTTCCATCAAGAGTTCGTCCACCAAAGGCAACTACTCGTCCTTGCATATCATGTATTGGAACTATTAATCGATTTCTAAAACGATCATATATCTTGTCAGAATTATCTTTTGAAATTGCAAGACCTGAGGCCAATATTAAATTAATAGGAAACTTTTCAACCTTGGATAGATAGTTAAATAAATCATTCCATGAATTTGGGGCAAAACCTAGTTCAAAGTCATCAATAATTTTGTTACTCAATTTTCTCTTGGATGTTAAATATTTCATAGCTTCAAAACCAAGAGAATTATTTAATTGAGACTTAAACCAATTTTTAGTGACTCTTAATATTTTATAAAGTTCTTCCTTTCTAGATAATTGTTTTTTATATGCTTCTACATGGGGACCTTCAAGATTTTCAACATTAATATTATTTTTCTTAGCAAGAGTAAGTACAACATCAGAAAAATTTGCTCGAGTAAATTCCATTAAAAATTTAATAGAGTTTCCACCAGCACCACAAGAAAAACAATAATAAAATTGTTTACTTGGGGATACTGTCATAGATGGCTTAGTATCATCATGAAAAGGACAAATCCCAACAAATTCTTTACCTTTCTTCTTAAGTACAATATGTTCAGAAATAACGTCAACAATATCTGCCTTTTCCTTAACCTCTTGAACAGTCCTAGGGTGTATAGAATGAACCATTGAGATTTTTATCAAAAACAAATAATGATTTATTTGTTATAGGTCAAAATTAAATAAGAATCTACATAATTTCACAAAAAAGGTATTTTTTAAATGATAAATATTACAGAATTTGAAAAAAAATTTAATTCATTGAATAAGTTTAATTTGGTATTAGCTTCATTCTTCTTTAGTTTGATGACTTTGTGCGTAAAAAATATTGATAAAAGGATACCTATTTATGAATTAGTTTTATTCAGATCATTGTTAAGTTTAATGATTACATTATTCATAATTAACCTAAAAAATATAAATCCTTGGGGCAAAAACAGACCATTACTTATCTTAAGAGGTGTTTTAGGAACTTTAGCTTTGGTTTGCATTTTTTATGCTATTAGAAATATGCCTCTCAGTATATCTACTGTCATTCAGTACACATATCCTATTTTTATATCAATATTTGCTGGCATATTTATAAATGAAAAAATAACTCGGAATATAATTATTGCTTTAATTATTGGTTGGACAGGAATATTAGTAATTTTAAATCCAATTCAACTATCAAATATAAACGTTGAAATTGAAAATATTTCGATTTCGATAGCATTTCTTGGAGCAATCTGCACTGCATTAGCTTACGTTACAGTTAAGAAACTATCATTTACTGAAGATGTATATGTAATTATTGAATATTTTCCACTTGTTTCTTTTATAACTTTATTGCCAATTGTATTAATCAACTGGGTTACCCCAAATTGGAATGAATTTTTTTGGATAATTGGCATTGGCTTATTTACCCAATTAGGTCAGACATTCTTAACTATAGGGTTAAAAAATTTACCTGCTTCTGAAGCTTCAACAATTAACTATTTGCAAGTTTTATTCGGAACAATTTGGGGGATTTTGTTTTTTAGTGAAATAATAAACATAAATTTTTTATTAGGCGCCTCACTAGTTTTATTAGGAACTACTATCTCTACTACCAAAATAATCAAAAAGACCTAGAATATATTTATTAGAATTTTTAAAAAGTGAAATTTTTCTATTTAGCTTTATTATTTTGTTTTTCTCCAGCTGTTCAAGTTAATGCTACAACTCCAAAGTCAGTAACTTGTACTAGAACTGAATACAGGGAAGAATATATTCCTGGGACAAAATCAAATCCTGGCTACGTAAAAAGTTATGAGGTCGATGTTGTTATACCCTGTGGAGCCGAAAGTCAAGCGAGTAAAATAGATGATAATGATTGCAGTGAAGGAACTGTTATTGGAGGAATTCTTGGTGCTGGAATAGCACTTTCTTCTTCAAGAGGAAAAGATAGATTTTGGGCCGTACCAGCTGGCGGGACCGCTGGTGCGCTAATTGGATGTCAGGTGGATGGTGGTTAATTGATTAGTTGGATAAATGGAGAGTTAGTTGAATCATGGCAAACTAATCAAAAATTCTTTGTTTTAATAAATTGTCAAGGATTAGGCTACGAAGTTCAAATACTAGAATCCTTTTTTCTTATATTAAAAACAAATCAGATATCAAATAAAAATATCACTCTTTGGATAAAGCATATTAAGAAAGAAGATTCAGATTTTTTATTTGGTTTTACATCAAAGGATCAAAAGAATTTCTTTATTGACATTTTAAGTATTCGAGGTGTTGGCTCTCAAATTGGTATGGGGATATTAAATAAATTTTCTATTAGTGAAGTTATCAATGCAATAAAAACACAAAACAAAAAATTAATTTGCTCCGTACCAGGAATAGGACAAAAAATGGGTGATAGATTGATTTTAGAATTAAAAAGTAGATTTAAAAGTGAAATCCTATTAGAAGAAGGAAAAAGCAAAGATGAATTAGAAATTAAGAATCCTGAAATTAACAAAATTGTGGATGACCTTGAGTTAACACTTAAATCTTTAAATTATAAAAATAAAGAAATAAAGACTATTTTGCCAATTCTTATTAAGGAAGTAGATATCCTTACGACAAAAAAGAAGAAAATATCATTTGAAAATTTATTGAAATTTGCTATGAATCACCTTGACAGCGATTGTAGTAATATAGCTAGATAACGTAGTATTATAAATATAAGAAAAATAAATTTTATGTCTTTAGATACAGCTGAAAAACAGAAGCTTATTGAAAATCATCAAGTACATGCAACTGATACAGGATCAGCAGAAGTTCAGGTTGCCATGCTCTCTAAAAGAATATCTAAATTAAGTGACCACCTTCAAGGAAACATACATGATTTCTCCTCAAGGCAAGGATTACTAAAAATGATTGGCAAAAGAAAAAGATTGCTATCTTACATAAAAGATAAAAATGTTCAGAGATATCAAGATTTAGTAAAGAAAATTGGAATCAGAGGATGATTACCATTAATGAAAAAGAAGAAATCAAAAAAAAAGACACAAAATAAACAAAAAAATAATTACATAGAGAAAACTGCTTTCGCTAATTTAGAAAAAACATCTAATTCTGAAACAATCCCAAAGCGTTCATCAAGTGGTATACCTAAATATGTAGCTGACAGAATGGCAAGAAGAATATTTTTTACAGCAGGAATACCAACAATATTGGGAATGTCTGTTTTTGTTGTTAGCTATATTATCGTTACAAGAAATATTGCTGAAATACCCCCTTCATCAACAATTGCGATTTCAGCATTGTTTTTTTTGTTAGGTTTAGCAGGATTGAGTTTTGGAATATTATCAGCTAGTTGGGATAAAGAGCCTGGATCTTTTTTTGGTATTGAAAATATTCCAATGAACATTCAACGTGCAAAAGCAGCATTCAAACCTGCAACTCAAAATTTCGAGGATAAAAATTAATCTAAGAAACTAAAGATTTCAAATTAACTTTGAATGATTTATCTTCTAATAATTTGCATACTCCTTGAATATCTCCAATGCAGAATTGTTCACCAAATTTAACGTAGGTAACGCTATTTTTACTTCTCACTGCAGCTAAAACTGGAATCTTTATTCCACATCTATCTTTATCTGGTTTAAATTTAGTTAAACAGTTTCTCAAAGTATTTTGTACTCTTACATCTGATGCTTGAGAACTATCAAGATTAATAATAAGTAATTTAAGGTTATCTATTTCTCTACAATCATCAATTATTAATTGAGTCTTATCACTTTTTTTATCTATTGTTCCCCACAACAATAATCTAGTATCAGTCAAAAGAAATTCTGATAATCTTACATAGGTTTTTGGAAAAACTATCGCTTCGCAAGATCCAGAAAGATCCTCTAGCTGAACTATAGCCATCCTATCTCCTTTTCTTGTTGTAATTTGCTTCAAATCAGGGATCATTCCAACTAACGATACTTTGGTTCTATCTTTTGTTTCTTCTAACTGAGAAATGCTTATAGGTGATACAAGTTTTGCTGGCTTAGTTAAATGCTTAAGAGGATGATCAGATAAATAAAAGCCTAATAGCTGCTTTTCTAACTTTAACTTCTCAATAAGTGAATAATCATCAACCTTAGCTAATTGTGAATCGGAAAAAGCAACATTAGAAAATTCTTCTTTAGAGTCAAATAGATTACCTTGGCCTGATAATCTATCACGATTTCTTGAGGAGGCCCACTCAATAACATGTTCAAGATCTGACAATAACTGAGCTCTATTATTATCATTTGAAAACTCGTCTAGTGCTCCACAATGAATTAGAGATTCAAGACTTCTTTTATTAAGAATATTAGAAGGCAAACGGTCGCACAAATCCGCTAATGACTTAAAGGTTCCCGAGCTATTTCGGTTTTCAATTATATTTCTTATTGCAGAATCTCCTAAATTCTTAATTGCAGACAACCCGAATAAAATCTGATTGTTCTTAATAGTAAAATCAACCCCAGAATAATTAATACTCGGGGAAATAACTTCTATTCCCATTGAATAACAATTAGAAATATATCTTTGCATCTTATCGCTAGAACCGGAATTTACGCTTAAAAGGGCTGCCATATATGCAACAGGAAAATGGGCTTTTAAAAATGCAGTTTGATAAGTTACGGCACCATAAGCAGTTGAGTGACTTTTGTTAAAACAATATTCTGCGAATAAAACCATCTGATCAAAAAGATCATTTGCTAATTTTTCATTTACACCTTTCTTCATAGAACCATCTACAAAAATATTCCTATGCTTTACCATTTCAGAAACTTTCTTTTTCCCCATCGCTCTTCGAAGTAAATCAGCATCACCTAGAGAATAACCGGCTAAGTCTTGAGCAATTTTCATGATTTGTTCTTGGTAAACCATAATTCCATAGGTTTCAGTGAGAATTGACTTAATAAGTGGATGAGGGAAATCAATCTTTTCGTTTCCATTTTTTCGATTTATGAATTTAGGTATGAGGCCTGCATCAAGAGGACCAGGTCTATAAAGAGCCAGTATGGAAGAAATATCCTCTAGAGAGTTAGGTTTGAAATCCTTAACTACCTGTTTCATTCCAGAAGATTCAAGTTGAAAAATACCTTCAAGATCTCCTCTCCCGATAAGCTCAAAGGTTTTACCATCATTTTGTGGTAACTCATCAATCATTATTTTCTTACCAGTAGATTGATTAATAAGAGAAACTGTCTTTTCAATCATCGTAAGATTCTTAAGACCCAAGAAATCCATTTTCAATAATCCTAGTGATTCGATATCGTCCATAGAATATTGGGTTATTATTTGTCCTTCATTATTTCTTTGAAGAGGTACAAGTTCGTCAAGTGGATCTGATGCTATAACAACTCCAGCAGCATGAACTCCATATGTTTTATTAGTTCCTTCAATTCTCAAAGCCAAATCAACCCATTTTTTCACCCTATTATCATTAATATATTTCTCTCTAAACTCTTGACTAGGAGAATTCTTATCAATCATTTCAATTAATTTAAAAGGTTTCCCTCTTACGACCGGTATTAATTTAGCCAATTTATCCGCCTCTCCATATGGTATATCTAGAACCCTTGCGACATCTTTTAAAACCGCCTTAGAGGTCATCTTATTGAAAGTAATTATTTGCGCAACTTTATCCTCTCCATAACGATTAGTAACATAATCAATAACTTCATTTCTCCTGTCAATACAAAAGTCGGTATCAATATCTGGCATTGACTTTCTTGCTGGATTTAAAAATCTCTCAAACAACAATCCATGCTCAACAGGATCTATATTAGTAATTTGTAGAGCATAAGCTACTAGTGAACCTGCGGCAGAACCTCTACCTGGTCCTACAGGAATAGAGTTATCTCTAGCAAATTTGATGTAGTCCCAAACAACCAAAAAATAATCAGGGAAACCCATATCTTTAATAATTTTTAATTCGGAAGATAGTCTCTTTTTATAATTCTCATCAACTTCTGAAAGATCATTTTTTTTAAGTCTTTTTAAAAGGCCTTTATTAGATAACTGTGTAAGGAAGGAAAATGAATCTATATCTTCGTTAAGGGGGAATTTTGGCATTCTATAATTGCCAAACAAATCAAATAATTCAACTTTTTGAGAAATTTCTACTGTATTGTTCACTGCCTCAACAATTGATTCATCATCAATATGATCTTTAAAAAGTTCAAGCATTTCATTTTCACTTTTAATATATTCTGTACCGGTATATCTCAATCTTTTTTCATCACTTATTAGTTTTCCTGTTAATACACAAAGCAAAGCGTCATGTGCTTCAACATCCATACTTGATAAGTAGTGGGCGTCGTTGGTTGCAATGACTTTTATTTGGTGCTTCTTCCCAATTTTTATTAATTCAACGTTAACAATTCTATCCTCAATAGAGCCATGATCTTGTATTTCTAGATAAAAGTCATCTGCAAATAAATTTTTATACCAAAGAGCTATATCCTCCGCTACATCTAATCTACCTTTTAAGATAGCCTGAGGTATTTCTCCACCAAGACAAGCTGTAGAAACTATAAGACCATCACTATATTTGCTTAATAGAGATTTATCAATACATGGTCTTGAAAAAATGCCTCGACCTCTCATCCCATTTAGGTGACTAATTGTTGTCAACTTCACTAGATTTTTATAGCCAGTATAATTTTTTGCTAACACCACCAAATGATATCTTTTTTCTTTTTTTGGTTGAGGATCATCAATAGATCCATTAATAACGTACATTTCATTCCCGATAATTGGTTTTATACCTTTCTCTTTACACTTCTTGACCAAATCAAGAACACCATACATAACTCCATGATCAGTAAGAGCAATCGATTCCATTCCAAGATCACAAGCTCTTTCTACAATTTTTGAAATTTGACTGGCACCATCAAGTAAGCTGTAATCACTATGATTATGAAGAGGAACGAAGGCCATATTCAAATAATTTATATATATAAGATAGAGAAAATTTCTAAAATATCTATATTTTGTGATTACAAATTAATTATTAATACAAATTTAAAATAAAGGTCTATTCTTAATTACCTGAGCATCAATTTCGAAAATATTTGCTGCATTCAATATTCTATCCTCTTCTAATACATTTCCTATTAGTTGAAGTCCTATAGGTAATCCCTTAGTATCAAAACCACAAGGAATACTGATCGCCGGGAGTCCAGCTAAATTAGCAGGAACTGTTAATAGATCAGACAAATACATTGAAAGCGGATCATTAGCAAAATCACCCTTCAAAAAAGCAGTAGAGGGGCAAGTGGGGGTTAATAAAATATCAACTTTTTGAAAAGCATTATCAAAATCTTTTCTTATTAATGTTCTAACTTTTTGTGCTTTCTTGTAATAAGCGTCACTATATCCAGCTGACAAAGCATATGTTCCTATTAAAATTCTTCTTTGAACTTCATCACCAAATCCCTCAGCTCTGCTTTTTGAAGTCATTTCTAAAAGATTAGAATCTTCATTCGATCTGAAACCATATTTAACTCCATCGTATCTAGCTAAATTTGCAGATGCTTCAGATGGCGCAATTACATAATAAGTAGCAATTCCATCGTTAAACCTAGGGCATTCAACATCAATAATTTCGGCTCCTAAAGTTTTGAATCTCTCAACTCCAGAAAGAACAGAATTTTTAACTTCAGGGTTAAGGCCTGGATGTTCAAAGCATTCTTTAATAATTCCAATTTTTAGATTCTTAATAGATTTATTTAAATCACTCAAATAATTTGGCACTGGTATATCAAGACATGTTGAATCTAAGGGGTCTTTACCAGATATTGCAAAAAGCATCTCGGCCGCATCTGAGACAGTATTTGTAATTGGACCTATTTGGTCTAGAGAGCTAGCGAACGCCACTAGTCCCCATCTACTTACTCTGCCATATGTAGGCTTAAGTCCTACAACACCGCAAAAAGAAGCTGGTTGTCTTATTGATCCTCCTGTATCAGAGCCAATAGCAGCCGCACATAATCCAGCTGCAACTGAAGCAGCGCTTCCTCCTGAACTTCCTCCAGGAACTCTATTAATATCCCATGGATTTGAAGTAACCCCAAAGAAAGAAGTTTCTGTTGAACTACCCATGGCAAATTCATCCAAATTTGTTTTACCTAAACAAATTCCACCAGAAGACCATAATTTACTTGAAGCAGTAGATTCGTAGGGAGCAATAAAACTTTTGAGCATTTTACTTGCACAAGTAGTTAAAACTCCCTTCGTACAAATATTATCTTTGATTGCCAAGGGCATTCCTGCGAGAGGAGGAAGTATTTCTTCATTTTGTATTAAATTATCTATTTTTTCAGCTTGTGTTATTGCAATATCCTTCGTAATGCAAATATAAGAATTAATTTCAGAATCTTTAGAATCGATTTTTAAAAAAAAATCATTTATTAATTCCTTAACAGAAGCATTTTTAGTATTAATTTCCTTTCTAAAAGATTTAAAATCCATTTTTAAAATATTTCAAATAAATAACTATTATCAAACAGTTAGTGGTTCTTCTTTTTTGCAGCGAACTAAACTATGTTTAATATTTGTAGAACCTTCATTTGAAAGATCTTCAAGAAAAGTAGTTATATTTTCTTTTAAACTACGTTTGGTAATAAATGGACCAAACCAGTAAGTGGTATTAGGTTGATCTGTCTCTATTTTAGCCCACCAAGCTAAACCGAGTTTGTTTCCAAAATTTCTAATCAATTTTATTGATCCTTAAAGATCAGCAATTCTGGTTAAATTCTATACAATTTTGCTGTAAATATTCAATATATTTTCATTAATCATATAAATGTATTGAAACAACAATATTTAAAAAAAACACTTAATGCGCTAATAATTAAGAAAAGACCTTAATTAGTTGTTAAGTGAAATAGTGATATAGCAGCTGCTACAGAAGCATTTAGACTTGATGTTTTTCCTTTTAAAGGGATTTTCAATAGAAAATCACATTTTTTCTGAGTAATCAAAGAAATACCTTTATCTTCTGCTCCTACAATTACAACCAAGGGTGTTTTTTCTTGAAACTTTGTAATAGATAATTGACCATCTCCAGATAATCCAATAGCTAGAAAACCATTTTTCTTAAGGTCCTCTAGTGCTCTATTTAAATTGACAACCCTACTAACCGGTAAGTGTTCCAACGCTCCTGCTGCTACCTTGGCAACTGTTCCCGTTAGGCCAGCAGATCTTCTTTGGGGAATAATAATGCCCTTGCAACCGAATGCCTCTGCTGATCTAATAATGGCCCCAACATTATGTGGATCAGTTATTCCGTCCAGGGCAAGAACGATCGGATTTGTAGAATTCTTTTTTGAATAATCAATTAATTTATTTAGGGGGATTGTTTTGGAGGATGCTAACTGTAAAGCGACACCTTGATGTGAAGCACCATAAGTAAGTTGCGAAATCCTATTCCAAGAGACTTCTTCAATTAAGACTCCATTTGATTTGAGGTCCTTAAGGGCGATATAGAATTTCTCTGAAGAAAATATTTCTGAAGTACACCAAACTCTATTAATAGCTCTTTCACTTGTAAGGGCTTCAAAAACTGAATGTTTCCCCCATATCCAATCATCAAAATTTCTTTTATTTGGAAAATCCTTATTAGTATCTGGACCTCTATTAGAAACTTTTAAGTTAGGTTTAGTTATTGAATTTTTTATTTTCAAAGATGAAAAGTTACTTTTCCTTTTATCACTTTCATTTATTTTATTAAAACCACTACTTTCTGAATAATTGGTCAAAAATTTGTTGTTTTTTTTTGAAGAATTTGTATTTTTAGAAGAAAAATTAGAATCAGAATTTTTTTTATATTTTTTGCTATTCTTCCCAGAATAATTATTTTTAGAATAGTTTTTCATAGATTCAATGAATTGTAATTTCGAGATATTCAAAAAGGGTTGATAATCGTTGGGGATCTTTAAGAAATAACCAACCAATAAGAGTCTCAAAACCAGTAGCTCTTGAGTATATAACGGGGTCTATGGACTTTGAGTATCGCTTAGTTTTATTTCTAGCACGTCTAATCAAATCAATTTCTTTTTCATTTAATAAATGTTCAATTTGACTTAACGATTTTGATTGGGATTTTGCCTTGACTTCGTTAACAACTGATAAATGGAGATCTTTTGATTTCAAAGGAAAGTGAACATATTTTAATCTTTGATGAAGTTCCCATATAGAATCTCCAAGCCAAGCAAGTTGAATTACACCTATTTCATCTGGGGATCCATATGGAACTAAATTTTGAATCCAATAATTCAATTTTTTAAATAAGCTAATGCGTCTTCAAGCGTTGACTGTAGGTTAAGAAAATCTCCTAAACGTACAAGTTTAATAGTTTGTGCCACTCTCGAATTACCAACTACTGAAAAACCTAATTTCAATTTTTTACATTCTTTAGCAGTCTGAACAAGAGCTCCAAGACCAGAAGAATCTAGAAAATCAATTTTTGTAAGGTCAATAATGAATGGGAGTTCATTCTTTAAGTTATTGGTAACAAAAGTCTTAAATTGTTTTTCTGAGAAGGCATCAAGTTGGCCTTTAAAAGTAAAAACAATTATATTTGTTTTTACATCGAGGTTTCCTCTTAAAGAAACCGTTAGCTTCTGGAAATCTTCTATGATCTTATCCCTCCAAAAAATTAATGTATCAAATGTAATTATCAAATCAAAAGAAAACAATATGTCAACATCTTTCTAACATTAGAGAAACAAATTTTTTAAATAAATAATCTGAATCATGTGGTCCAGGGGCAGCTTCTGGATGATATTGAACACTAAATATTGGCTTATTAATCACTTCCAATCCTGCAACAGTATTATCATTAAGATTATAGTGAGTTATTTTGACTATATCCTTTGAGAGAGAATTTGGATCAATAGCAAAACCATGGTTCTGGCTAGTAATTTCAATCTTATTATTCTTTCCACAAGGATGATTTAGGCCACGATGTCCAAAAGGTAATTTATAAGTTGAACCTCCTAAGGCTAATCCAAATATTTGATGACCAAGGCAAATTCCGAACATAGGAATTTCACCATGTTCAATAAGTGATCTTGCTAAATCAATACCTTCAGTAACAGAAGCAGGATCCCCAGGGCCATTTGAGAAGAAAATTCCATCAGGCTTATTAGATAGAATATCTTTTAAAGAAGATCGGTAAGGTAATACTAAGATTTCACACCCATGGGAGACTAGTCTATTTAAAATTGATTTTTTTATTCCAAAATCAATTGCTACTATTTTTAATTTTTTAGACTTTTCTGAATAACTTGTTCTCACATCAAAATCTGTATAAGTAGGAAATTTCCATAAGTAGCTTTGTTTTGCGGAAACTTCATTAGATAAATTTAACCCTTCCATATTAGGAGTTTCATTTATTATTTTTAAGCAAGTTTCTACATTTTTATTATCAGAGGAAAGGACTCCATTCATCGAGCCGTTGGATCTTAGGATTTTTACTAGGGCTCTCGTATCAATTCCATAAAGTCCAATTATATTTCTCTCAACTAACCATTGATTAAAAGTCTTTAGAGATCTCCAGTTGCTATTGTTTGTTGAATAATTTCTAACAATTATTCCTTTAACACTCATACTAGATTCTGAGTCTTCATTATTAACGCCAGTATTACCAATTTCTGGATAAGTAAACGTTAGTATTTGTCCATGGTAACTTGGATCAGTAATAACTTCCTGATATCCAGTCATTCCCGTATTAAAAACTATTTCGCCAACAGCTGTCCCAGAAGCTCCGAAAGAAAATCCAGGGAATACAATTCCATTGCTTAGAACTAATTTTGCATTTTTCTTGTATGGATTAATCATCAATTTGAAATTAATTCATCTGCAGATAAATAATTCTTTAAGAGTAAAAAATGATTCCATGGATTTCCTTTATTTATGGATAATAAAGATTTATTAAATCCCTCTTTGAGATCATCCTCAATTCCTGCCACCCAAAGAACCAAAGCAGCATTTAAAGCAACAACATCTTTATGCGACGTATCTCCAGAACCACTCAAAACGGACTTTAAAATTTCCTCGTTAGAGTTACCATTTGAAATAATAAGCTTTTCGTTTGATGTGTTTTCATGGTTAAAATCTGAAATATTTATTGTTGAAAATCGTAATTCACCTTTTTCAACAAAAACTAACTTATTTTCCCCTTGAAGTGAGGCTTCATCAAGGCCACCAGAACCATAAACCACAATTACCCTATTCATACCCATTTTTAATAATGCTCTTCCCATAGGCTCTAAAAGATCCTCAGAAGCAACACCTAATACTTGGGCATTTGGTTTTAAAGGATTTACCAAAGGTCCAAGTTGATTAAATACAGTTCTTATTCCCAAGGATTTTCTTAATGGAGCTAGTTTTATTAAAGATTTATGCCAAGCAGGTGCATACAAAAAAGTAATTCCGATATCGTTAACAGCAGAGATAACTTTTTCTAATGAACAGTTTAAGTTTAAACCAAGATTAAATAAAACATCAGCAGAACCAACTTTGCCACTAGCACTTTTATTTCCGTGCTTAGCAACATTTACTCCACAAGATGCCGCTACAAATGCTACTGCAGTGGAAATATTAAATGTATTTGCACCATCACCTCCTGTTCCACATGTGTCTACCATATACAAATTTGGCCTAGAAACAGGCAATTCACAGACATTTAAGAGTTCCTCTGCCATAGAACATAATTCAACTCCTGTACATCCTTTCGCTCTCAGCGCGCTTAAAAATGCTCCTGTTTGAACATCAGAT
>QCCT01000018.1 GCA_003281165.1 Prochlorococcus sp. AG-347-M18 | reverse complement strand
TTTATTATGATTTTCATCCTGAAAAGGGTCTGCAGAATATTGATTTAGAAGATGGAGATCGTTTTATTGAATTTTATAATCTTGTTTTTATGCAATATAATCGTGATCCTCATGGAAAATTGACAGATTTAAAATTTAAAAATATTGATACAGGAATGGGTCTTGAAAGGATGGCTCAAATACTACAAAAAAAGCAAAATAATTATGAGACAGATTTAATTTTTCCTATCATTCAAAAAATTTGTGAGATTGCAAATATTGATTATTTTTCTTCAAACGATAAAAACAAAATTTCTTTAAAAATCATTGGTGATCATACAAGAGCTGTTATTCATTTAATTTCTGATGGAGTAGCAGCAAGTAATCTCGGCAGGGGATATATATTAAGAAGGCTTATTAGAAGAATGGTCAGACATGGGAGATTATTAGGTATAACAAATGAATTTTTACCTCCTATAGCTACTGTCGGTATTAATTTAATGCAAAATAATTATCCTGATTTAAAAAATAATAATGATTTAATTTTGAATGAGATAAAAATTGAAGAAATAAGATTTAGGGAAACTCTTGAAAGAGGAGAGAAATTGCTAGATGAGATAATTACTTCAGGGCAGAAATTAATTTCTGGTTTTAAAGCTTTTGAACTTTATGATACTTATGGATTTCCTCTAGAACTCACTGTCGAAATTGCAGAAGAAAATAGTATCAGTGTAGATGTAAAGGGTTTTGAAGAAGAAATGAATACACAAAAAGAGAGAGCTAAAGCTGCTTCAAGTAATATTGATTTGACATTAGAGGGATCATTAGAGCGAGAGATAGATCTTTTTAACAAAACTGTTTTTAATGGTTATGAGTCACTTTTTTCCGAAGCTGAAATTAAGGGTATATTCTTGGATTCAAAATTAGTTAAGCAAGCATGTGAAGGTCAGAAAGTTTTAATTGTTCTTGATCAGACCACTTTTTATGGAGAATCTGGCGGGCAAGTTGGTGATATTGGAACGATATTTTCAAAAGATGTAGAGGTCTTGGTTGATAATGTTATGCGAAAGAAAAATGTTTTTTTACATTATGGAACGATCAAAAAAGGAATATTAACTATTGGACAAAAAGTTAATACTAATGTTAGCTCCTCTAATAGAGCTAAGGCTGCTGCAAATCATACAGCTACTCATTTATTACAATCTGCACTTAAATCAGTTGTTGATGAAAGTGTTGGACAAAAAGGTTCATTGGTAGCCTTTAATAAATTACGATTTGACTTTAATTCCTCTAATCCTATTTCTAAAGATCAAATTTCTAAGATTGAGACTTTAGTCAACTCTTGGATTATGGAAAATCATGCCCTAGAAATAAAAAATATGTCTAAGAATGAGGCTCTTGAAAAGGGTGCAGTCGCCATGTTTGGAGAAAAATATGATGATGAGGTGCGCGTTGTTAATGTACCAGGAGTTTCAATGGAACTTTGTGGTGGCACACATGTAAACACTACATCTGAATTAGGTTCTTTCAAAATAATTAGTGAGGAAGGAATCTCAGCCGGAGTAAGAAGAATCGAAGCATTATCAGGCCAATCAGCATTAGACTATTTCAGTGATAGAAATGCTTTAGTAAACCAACTAAGTGATTTGTTAAAAGCAAATCCTAATCAACTTTTTGAAAGGGTTAATAATTTGAAAGCAGAGCTTATTAATAAGAATCAAGAGATACAAAAAATGAAAGATGAAATTGCATATTTTAAATACTCTTCTATAAAATCATCCTCGCAAATAGTAAATTCTTTTTCAATTTTAGTAAATCAGATTGATGGCTTAGATGGGAATTCTTTGCAATCTGCAGCACTTAATTTAACTTCTCATTTGGGAAATAAAGCAATAGTGATTCTTGGGGGAATACCAAATCCAGAAAATAGAAAGTTGTTATTTGTAGTTTCTTTAGGTGATGATGCAGTCAAAAAAGGATTGCATGCAGGTAAATTAATTAATGAGATTGCAAGAATTTGTTCGGGAGGAGGAGGAGGAAAGCCTAACTTTGCTCAAGCAGGTGCTAAAGATATTGATAAGTTAAGTGAAGCTCTAGATTATGCTAAAAATTATTTGAAAAAAATATTAGATAGTCATTCTGATAAATAACTACTTTTTCTGAGACTAATTTCGATTTGATCCATTAATTTCCTTGCTTCTTCAATAGTTAATTTTTTTTGATCAATTGCTGATTCAGTATTAATCCTTATAGATTCCACCAAAGAAGCTGAACTATAATCTAATAATTGTAAAATTTCAGATTTACTGTCCTCTTTAATAATATTTTTGACCTTATATGAATTATCTTGATTTATTTCAATATGAACAACGTTTGTACTACCAAATAAATTGTGCAAGTTTCCTAATGCTTCTTGATAGGCTCCAGTCATAAAAATTCCAATTAGATAATCTTTATCTTTTTCTGGCTTATGTAAATTTAGTAATGATTTAATTTTTCCATCATCAATAAAATTATTTAGTTTCCCATCTGAATCACAAGTTAAATCTGCAAAGTTGCCTTTGCAGAACGGCTCCTCCAAGTGCCTATGTATTGGAACTATTGGAAAAATCTGATTTATTGCCCAGCTATCGGGAATAGATTTAAAGATAGATAAATTGGCATAATAAGTTGATGCAAGAGTTTCTGTAATTTCAGATAAATCAGGGTGATTGATTTCATCATTATTGAGGTTATTAGAAATTTCTTTTGCGCAAGCCCAAGTAAGTTCTTCGGCATAAGCTCTTTCTGCCAAACTTAAAAATCCCAATCTAAACGCGACTAAGCAATCTTCTTTAAACTTTTTTGCATCATTCCATAGTTCAATTATTTGAGATAAATTTATTTTTTTACTTTTAAGTTTTTTTAATTCATAGAAAGTTTCAAGTAAATTTGAAATTATTAATTGTTGATTTTTTTTATTAAGAATTTTTAGTTTGGAACTGACATGGCTTGTTCCTAAGACATTAAAAATTAAAACTGAACAATGACTAATTATTGCTCTACCACTTTCTGAGATTATCGTTGGATGCTTGATATTATTTAATTCACATGAATCCTTAATAGTTGCAATTACATCGTTAGCATAATTTTGAAGAGAATAATTTGTAGAGGTGTTGGAGGAGGTTTTAGTGCCATCAAAATCTATTCCTAATCCTCCCCCAACGTCGATATATTGCATTGGGGCTCCTAGTTTGCATAGTTCAACGTATATTTGACTCGCTTCTTGTAATGCGTCTTTGATCACAGCAATATCACTTATTTGACTGCCTATATGAAAATGAAGCAATTTCATTTCGTTGATAAGATTTGCCTCTTTTAGTTCTTTTATTGTCAACATAATTTCTGGGATTGATAATCCAAATTTGGAATTATCTCCAATAGATTTACCCCACCTACCACTACTTTTACTTGATAATTTTGCTCTAATTCCTATCAATGGAGTCGCGTTAAGTTCTTGAGCTGCTTGAATAATTCTTTTTACCTCATCTCGTTGTTCAATAACTATTATTGGATTTTTGCCGAGTTTTCTGGCCAAAGTAGCAATCTCAATATATTTTTTATCTTTATATCCGTTGCATATTAATAATGAATTTTGGTTTTCAAGAAGCGCAAGGCCAATTAATAGTTCTGATTTACTTCCTACTTCTAAACCAAAATTCCATTGGCTACCAAACTCTATTATCTTTTCTAGGACATTTTTCTGTTGATTACATTTGACAGGAAAAACGCCTTGATAAATGTTTTTATATTTATAGTTTTTTATTGCTTTTAAAAAAGAGTCATGTAATGCATTTATTCGATCTTTCAAAATATCATTAAATCTTATGATTAATGGAGGATTTATTTCTCTACTTTTAAGTTCTTTGACAAGTTTAAAAAGATCAATCTCATGCTCAGATTTTATATCTTTAGTTACTGATATATTGCCTTTTGAATTTATAGAAAAATATTTATCTCCCCATTTATCTATGTTATAAGTCGAAATACTATCTTCAATAGTCCAAATATTTTTTAATTTTTTCGGCTCAAAATTGGTCAATTTATGTCTTAGTGATTAATAAATGTTTTGAAAATAACTCAAAACAATATCTTTTATTTTAATGATTACTTGCCAAGTTACCACCCAAAAGTTGAATATACATAGAGTGATTATTAACTAAATGACCAAAGAGAGAACATTTATTGCAATTAAACCAGATGGAGTTCAAAGAGGATATATTTCTGAGATTATTGGCAGATTTGAAAAAAAAGGATTTAAATTGGTTGGATTAAAGCAATTAATTCCTTCAAAAGAACTTGCTCAAAATCATTATGGAGTGCATAGAGAAAGACCCTTTTTTGGTGATTTAGTAGACTTCATCTCAAGTGGTCCTGTTGTAGCAATGGTGTGGGAAGGCGAAGGAGTTATTTTGAGTGCTAGAAAACTAATAGGTGCAACAAAACCTCTGGATGCAGAGCCTGGAACAATTAGAGGTGATTTAGCTATTGATATTGGGAGGAATATTATTCATGGTTCTGATGGAGAAGATACAGCAAAATTTGAAATTGATCTATGGTTTAACGAAGAGGAATTATCTGAGTGGGAAACTTCTGATTCGAAATGGCGATCTGAAAATTAAAATTTAAATCGCAAATCTATCTAAACTAAATTTTTCTAAAAAGCTTTTTTCTATTTCTTTGAGATTTTTATTTTGAACTATTTTCAAAAGAAGATCACTTGTTATTGCAGAAAATAAAACTCCATTTCTGTAATGACCTGTAGCTATAAAAAGATTTTCAATTTTTGATTTTCCAATTATTGGTTTTAGATCTGGTGTGCAAGGTCTAAATCCCCACCAATGTTCCATTTGTGGCCAATTAATAGCTTCTGGCAATAAGGAGCGAATGCCTTCTTGCAGTTGTTTTATTCCATTAGGAGTATTACCTTGATTAAATTTTGAATCTTTTTCAACTGTCGCTCCAACTATGATAAGTCCATCATCACGGGGAACTAGATAAGTTTTTGGACCAAAAATAACCCTTTTCAAAAAATTTGTTGGACCTTGTATTGATAGCATTTGTCCCTTTACAGGAAAGATTGGAATCTTATTAAAAATTTTTTTACTCCAAGCACCGCTGCATATAATTGCTTTTTCGCAGTTAATTTTTTTTATTTCTCCAGTGGCACATAAAACTGTTGCGCCTGTAATTTTGTTTTTTTCGAATGTTAAATCCTCTACTTCTGATCCCTCTTGAAATTCGACTCCATGCAAGGAGCATGCTCTCTCAAGAGCACGCATTAGTCTTCTTCGGTTATCTATTTGACCATCTTGTTCAAAAAGTAAACCATGTTTCCAAATAGAATTCATTCCATTAATTTCTGTTTGAAGATCTTTGTGATTTAAATATTTTCCATATTTAAAAGTGGGAAACTCTTCAAGATCTTCTTTGTTTTTAAAAGGAACTACTATGCCACATTTTTTTAAACCGCATTTAATATTACTATCTTGTTCAATACTTTTTATCCACTTTGGAATTAGATTTTGACTTTCTTGGCCAAATTTTAGTAATTCATCTTCGAGCCCTTCGGCATGAGTAGCTAACATTCCTGCAGCTACAAATCCAGCTGATTCATTTCTGTTTTTGCTTAAAACTAAAACTTTGAAGTTATTTTTAGAAAATTCATAAGCAATAGATAAACCTAAAAGTCCACCGCCAATGATTAATATTGAATTTTTGGTTTCTTGTGCCATTTAAAAATTAATATTTTTATTTGTGTTTTGGTCCTCTTTTCCTTTATATCCAATAATATTATTAAAGAGACTTTTAATAATGAACAATTTGGAATCTTGGGAAGCTGTGATTGGTTTGGAAACTCATGTACAGCTTAATACGAAAAGTAAAATATTCACATCTGCGTCAACAGCTTTTGGTGATGCACCTAATACGCATATAGATCCTGTAGTTTGTGGGTTACCAGGAACTCTTCCAGTTCTAAATGAGACTGTTCTTGAGTATGCTGTAAAAACTTCATTAGCATTAAATTTAAACGTTGCAGAACATTGTAAATTTGATAGAAAACAATATTTTTATCCTGATCTGCCTAAAAATTATCAAATTTCACAATTTGATGAGCCACTAGCTGAAAATGGTTGGTTAGAGGTTGAAATAATTGAAAAGGACAAAGAACCTTATATCAAAAAAATTGGTATAGAAAGGCTACATATGGAAGAAGACGCGGGAAAACTAGTCCATGCAGGAAGTGATAGATTAGCTGGCTCTAAGTATTCTTTAGTTGATTACAATCGTGCCGGAATAGCACTTTGTGAGATTGTAAGTAAACCAGATATTAGATCAGGTAAAGAGGCATCTGAATATGCTTCAGAGATTAGAAGAACAGTTAGATATCTAGGGGTATCAGACGGAAATATGCAAGAAGGTTCATTACGTTGTGATGTTAATATTTCAGTTAGAAAAGGACCTAATGCTCCTTTTGGTACAAAAGTGGAAATAAAAAATATGAATTCATTTTCTGCAATTCAAAAGGCTTGTGATTATGAAATAGCCAGACAAATAGAAGTTTATGAAAATGGAGGAAAAATTTTCCAAGAAACAAGGTTATGGGATGAAGCTAAGCAATTAACGAAAAGTATGAGATTAAAAGAAGGTAGCAGTGACTATAGATATTTTCCTGATCCTGACTTAGGTCCAATTGAAATAACAAAAGCCCAACAAGAAATATGGTTTAAAGAACTACCAGAATTACCTTCAAAGAAAAGATATAAATACGTAAGTCAATTTGGTTTGTCTGCATATGATGCAAGGGTAATTTCTGATGAAATAAGCATGGCAAACTTTTTTGAAGAAACAGTAGCAAATGGTGCCGAGGCCAAACTAGCTTCAAATTGGGTAACAAGTGATATTGTGGGCTATTTAAAATCAAACAAACTAAGTTTTAGTCAAATAAAGCTTACTCCTGAAAATCTTGCTGAAATGATTAACATGATTTCAAAAAATATAATTAGTGGAAAAATTGCAAAAGAAATTTTACCTGAACTTATTCAAAAAAATATTTCCCCGAAAAAATTAGTTGAAGAAAAAGGTTTGGCAATGATATCTGATTCTTCAAGTATTTCACCAATAATTGATGAACTTATAAATGAACATCCAAATGAAGTTCAAGCATTTAAAAATGGCAAAACTAAGTTACTTGGTTTTTTTGTTGGTCAACTTATGAAAAGAACAAAAGGTAAAGCTGACCCTAAACTTGCAAATAAACTTCTTATGGAAAAATTAAATAGCTAAAGCTTAAAGAAGCTCTTTTATCGTATTGATCCATTTATTTTGATCATCCGAATTCTCTAAAATAATATCTGAGAATTTTCTTTTTTCTTCAAAACTTAATTGAAAATTTATCATTTCATATGCTTCTTTTTCGCTAATTTTATCTCTTGTGATAAGTCTGTTTTTTTGTAGTTCTTTAGGACATTTAACTAACCATATTTCAGTGCAAATATCTTCAAATTTTGCTTCAAACAATAATGGAATAACCAATACTATAGTTTGATTATTTCTGTATTGACTGCATTCTTCTATCATTCTTTCTTTAATTAAGGGGTGAAGTAGTTTTTCAATCCATTCCTTGCTTGCTGAATGTTTAAAAATAATGTCCCTTAAAAGTTTTCTGTTTATTTCCCTTTCTGAATTGCTTTTATTATCAATAATTTTATTTCCAAAATAATCTAAAATTTTCTTATATCCATATGTGTTTGGTTTGATTAATTCTCTTGAAAAATGATCTGCATCTAATATTGGTATATTTTTATGTTTTCTAATGTAATTAGTTATGGTTGTCTTCCCACTTGCAATACCTCCTGTTAAACCAATCCTTCTTTGGTTGTTTTTTAATTTTTGAAGAATATCCATATAATTAATAATAATCTAATTACTTAGTTTCTTTAGTATTAAAGAGTAGTTAGTATGAATTAAAATACCAAAAAGTTTGAGCCAGTTAGATTCCAATTGGTCGTTTGTTGATGACAGTAAGGTAACACCTAAGGGGTTTCTTTTTGCTGGCATATCTGCTGGTTTAAAAGCTTCTAATAAAAAAGATTTAGCACTAATACTCGCTCCAGAAGGAAGTATTTTTAGTGGGATGTTTACCCAATCAATAGTTCGAGCTTCTTGTGTGGATATTTGTGAGGAAAGGATTAAAACAACTTCAGGTTTTGTAAGAGCAATACTAATTAATTCTGGTCAAGCAAATGCATGTACAGGAAATCTTGGCATTCAACATTTTCAAATTGCTACAGGAAAGATTGCGGAACTTTTAGAAATAAAAGAAGAAGAAGTTTTAATGTGCTCAACTGGTGTAATTGGTGTTCCAATACAAATCAATGATTTAGTAAAAAATTTACCGAATTTAGTTAGTGATTTAAAGGGTAATAATTTTGAAAATGCAGCAGAAGCAATTTTAACTACTGATTTGACTTTGAAAAAAGCTTCAATAGAGACGATTATTCAAGGTAGAAAAATAAAAATAGCAGGATTTGCAAAAGGTTCAGGAATGATTTACCCCAACATGGCTACAATGCTTGCTTTTCTAACCTGTGATGCGGGTATTCAAAAAGAAGAATGGGACAAAATGATTGCTATTGCGGTTCAAAAATCTTTTAATGCAATATCAGTTGATGGAGAGACAAGCACAAATGATTCTTTTGTTGGAATAAATGCAGGAGAGAAAATTGAAAAAAGGTTTTTTCCAATTATCCAACAAGGGATTGATATTGTATGTCAGAACTTGGCAAAAAATATTGCAAGGGATGGAGAGGGAGCAAATTGTTTATTAGAAGTTTTGGTTCAAGGAGCAAAAAATACAGATGATGCAATTATGCTCGCGAAATCTATTTGTAATTCTGCCTTGGTAAAAACTGCGATACATGGTTGTGATCCAAATTGGGGACGAATCATTTCTGCTGCAGGTAATTCTGGGGTCAAATTTAATTTAAATGACGTTGACTTGTATATAGGAAACGCCCACATTTTGGAAAAAGGGCAGTTAAATAAATATGATCCACAAAAAGTCACAGACTATATTAAGTCCAGAATGAAAGGTAGATATTTGGTAGATGATATTGTAAAAATTATGATTAATCTAAATTCTGGCGAATCGAAAGGCACAGCTTGGGGGTGCGATCTTTCTAAAAAATATGTTGAAATAAACTCAGAATATACTACTTAAGTTTTAGTAAATCTAAAGGTAGATATTCATTAATATAGAGAAACAGTATTGTTAAAGTTCCAATTACAGAGCCTATAAAACCTCCAAAAAAATTAACTAATAATCCAGATTGTCTAATTATTGCTTCTTCTTTTTTTTCTTTTTCAAAATTAGGAGAATCAACTACTTTTAAGCGCTTATTGGTTGTTGGTTGTTTAAGTTGTTGGTGTCGGATGAGGGCTTCGAAATCAGGCATGGAATTTGTGAGGCAATTGAACAATAAGCAGACCAGCCCGTCATTCGACGAGGATCTGATCTGCCTAAATCGTCTACAGCTTCAAATACAGCATTGCCAGAAGCTTCTGCTTTATCAAATGCTGAGAGTAAGGGTATAAATGTATCAAAAACATATAAACCAAAATTTTCTAGAGCTGCTTTGGCTTGTTGCGCTGCTTTTTGCTGTCTAAAATCAACTTTTACTATCACTACAGCATGGTTAACTTTTAAGTTACCTAATAAATTAGCTAGTTCAACAGTTAATTCTACTGATCTTGCTTTTGCAGTTGTAGGTAAGATAACTAAATCTGAACCATACGCTAAGTGTTTAAGTTCTTCTTGATCACTGCTAGCCTGGCCATCAGTTATTACAATTTCTGATGATCTTGATGCTTTAGCAGCTGAACTGACGGGGAAAACTGGAAATGGAAGATTGCCTCTTGATGCGTATGCTAATGCAGATCTATTCTTGTCTGCATCGACTATGCAAACTTTTTTACCTTCAGAATGCCAAACACTTGCAAGGTGAATACTTGTACAGGTCTTGGCCACCCCCCCCTTTTGTCCGCAAACGGTAATGAACAATTTTTTATTTTTATTTCTCTTACTTTGGAGAATAATTTCTTAATGTCAAGAGAAATTGATTTTTAATGCTTTAAAACTTATTTTTTGAAATATTTTAAAGAAGTTAATATTTTTAGATAACCTTATAAAGTTCCTTATTTAAATTGGCTGGTGAAGAAAAGAATTGGATTAGGTACGTGGTCTTGGGGGAATAAGCTTTTCTGGAATTACCAATCTACAAATGATGATGATTTACGTGAGACATATGATGAAGCGTTGCGAAGAGGTTTCGATCTAATTGATACTGCAGATTCTTACGGCACTGGGAATCTTCAGGGTAGAAGTGAATTGTTGATAGGAAAATTTTTACTAAATACTCCGTCAGCAAAGAAAAAAAGAATTCAAGTAGCAACCAAACTTGCACCTTATCCTTGGAGAATAGGTAACAGAGGTTTTAATAAACCTTTTTTGAAAAGTTTAGAAAGACTTAATAACAAATTAGATATAGTGCAATTACATTGGTCAACTGCAAAATACAATCCTTGGCAGGAATTAGGGTTTTTGAATAATCTTTGCGATTTAAAAGATGAAGGCTTTGATTTTCAAATAGGCTTATCAAATATAGGCCCTAAAAGATTGATGAAATTAATTAATTTCTTAGAAAAAAGAGATCAGAGCCTAAAGAGTGTTCAAATACAGTTTTCTTTGCTTGCTCCCGATTTAGGAAAACAATATCAGGTAAAAAAAATTTGCGACGAAAATAATATTGATTTCTTTGCTTATAGTCCTTTGTCCTTTGGAATACTTTGTATTGATCCAGATAAAGAACATAACAAAGAAAAAAGTTTTATTCGCAATGCATTATTTGAAAAATATAAAAAACCAACATATGAATTGCGGAAGTGTTTAAAAAGAATTGCCAATCAAAGATCAGTTTCCCAAGCGCAAGTTGCAATTAATTGGTGTTGTTATCAAGGAGCTATTCCGCTCGTTGGAATGAGAAAAAAATCTCAAGTTATAGATGTATCGAATGTATTCAAGTGGAATTTAAATAAAAGTGAATTTGAAGTACTTCAGGAATTGTCAAAAAAATGTATAAAAAAAATGCCTAAAAATCCTTTTTCAAGCATTTAATTAAATTTTTAGTTGGAGATTTTCTTATTTTTTTTTATTTGACAACCACTATTCCATAGTTCATTGGGAAATTTTTCGCCAGTGAATCTAATAACTTTTGGTTTGAGATTTATTATCAAGTCATTCAGTTTTTTATTAGATTCCATTTTGCAAGATTCGACTTTTTAATAAGATAAATTAATTTAAAACTTATCTTCTCAGTATTTATACTTATAAAGTTAAAAAAATTCTTTTTAATACAAGCATTTGCAGCAATATTTACACACTAATAAATTATCTATTACAACTTTTTATTAATTTAAAAAAAAATGGAGTCCTTCCAGACTCCTCGTATCATTTGGTTTATAAGGCTGATATAACCCCATCTCCTTTAGGATCAAGCAGCAACTGGTGCTGTTTGACGGGAGAAACTAACGATTTTGTTAGCATTTGTGTTTTTGCTCTAACCGAGCCGGCTTCAGTCACCTTCCTTATGCCCCGTCGAAACCATTACAACCCCAAATAGTGGAGTTGAGCGGAATCGAACCGCTGTCCGAAACATCGGTTGAGATCACCTAGTCCAATTGGACATTTATATTCTGACAGGCAAAATGGTTATTGAATAGTTTTTTTACTAAGTTTTATCGTATATGAATGTAGTGGCATCATCTCCGGAGGGACTAGAGAAATCTTTAGCAGAAGAAATTTCAAATTTAGGCGGCTTTAATATTAATACTTATAAAAGATTTATTAATTTTGAATGTGATTTTGAAACTTTTTATAGAGTTCATTTCTTTTCAAGATTAGCTTTTCGTTTTTATAGAGAAATTGCAAGTTTTAATTGCTATGACAAGCAATCTTTATATGCGGGGGTTAGAGATTCATTTGATTGGTTAAATTGGTTGCACTTTGATAAAACGTTTAATGTTCAAGTGACTGGGAGAACATCTTCTTTAAGTCATACTCATTTCACTGCTCTTGAAGTAAAAAATTCTATAACTGATTTGCAACAGGCAGTTTGGAATAAAAGATCAAATATTTCTCTAGCTAACCCTGATTTTATAATTCATCTGCATTTAAATAATAATAAAGCAATTCTCAGTCTTCAAAGCAGCGTTGAAAGCTTACACAAAAGAGGCTATAGACCCGCAATTGGAAATGCTCCATTAAAAGAAAATTTAGCTTCTGGATTGATAAATATGACTAAATGGAATGGCAAAGTTCCATTAATAGATTTTATGTGCGGCTCGGGAACTTTTTTAATTGAGGCAGTCAACCAATACCTTGGAGTTCCCATAAATATTGATCAAGTATATCTTTTTGAGAATTGGTTGGACTTTAGGAAAGATATTTATCTTAATGAAAAAAATAAGGCAAAAAATAAAATTATAAATTATGAAAAATTGCCAACAATAATAGGATGTGAAATTAATAAAAAGGTTTTTGAGCAGGCGAATGTAAACATCTCATTAGCTGGACTAGAAAATTATATTGAGCTTATAAATAATGATTTTTTAGCACTCCAATTAAGTTGCACACCTGGGATAATCATATGTAATCCTCCATACGGCAAAAAATTAGGCGATGAAAATGAATTGATTTATTTATATGAACAAGTGGGAATCTTCCTAAAGAATAATTTTTCAGGTTGGGAATTTTGGTTGCTAAGTGGAAATCCAAAACTAACAAAATATTTGAAAATGAAATCTTCATTGAAAATTCCTGTTAGTAATGGGGGAATAGATTGTAGATGGATAAAGTATTTAATAAGGTAATTTATTTTTTGCCTAAAACGGCTTTTGTTGTCTTGCCTAAACCCTCTAATGTTTGAGGAAGATATGGTCCTTTGGCTAATTTTCCTCCAAGTTTTAAACTTAAGCCTGAAAGAACTAAATCGATAAATATTATGAGTAATAAATTATATTCAATACTCCAGTTATTATATTTTGTTAGAAAAAGGTAGAAGATAATATGGATGCAAATTAGTACTAATAATAATAATGTGCTGCCAATTGCTAAAAATATTCCACCACTAATTAATCTTCTTTTTTCTCTATCTACTTCTTGAAGAGCTATTCTTACATGCAAATCCATAACTGAACTTGCAATAGCTGAAATTCTGGAGGCGGTATTTGCAAAGTTTTTATTTTTTGGTTTTTCCATATTATTTTCTACCGCTGTTTAGGAGCGTTCCTATTAGTAAACCAATACCAGCCGCAATAGCAATAGATAATAATGGTTTTTTTCTTATAGGACTTACTATTTTTGGTCTAAGTGTATTGTTAAGTTCTTCTAATAATTCTTCTAATTGACTTTCTATAGGATCAATTTTTTCTGATATTTCCCAATTGTTTTCTCTTATTGAATCAATTATTTCAAATAGTTGGCTTTTTATTCTAATTGCTGAGGTTCCACTATGGCTTGCTATTACTTCAACTAAATCGTCAATACTCCCTTTTGTGGCTTCAAGGGTTTGTTGTGCAATGTTAGGCCATTTTTCTTTGATTAAAGGTATTAAACTGTCAATTTTTTCGAGTAACCATTTTTCAGAGAGAACCTCTCTTTCAGGAAGATTAGAGTTATCTTCTTTATCTTCTACTTCTTTGGGAGGATGGTAAGTCTCCATTATTAAAACTTATTTATTTTAAGATTAGACCCTATTTTCTTAATTTGGAACCCTTATCTAAATAATTGTGGGATTTATAAAGAATAAAAACATATAAAAGTTTATTTACATTTTATTTATCTACTCTGTTCTGCAAGAAGCTTTTGTTAAGCTATTACTGGAATTATTAAAATGAGTTTAAATTTCATCATGGATATTACATTTGCATCATTAATTTTTGCATCTCGCACAATCCCTACAGATTTTGGATTAGTAGCTGCAGCTATCGCTGGAGCTGGCAGTTTGCTATTCATCGCTTTAAGATTTGTTCCTGACGCAGGTAATTAAATAAAAGGGACCATCTTTAAGAAAAAATATCTTTATCTAAACTTTGTTTTGCAAAAAGATTTAATTTATTTATCAACTACATAATGGATAAATGGGTTTTGCTGGAACATAAAGTTTATAATGCTAAGTCTAAAGATATTCATTATGATTTTCTTGTTGAAAATGGAATAGATTGCTTAACTTGGAAATTTTTAAAACTACCTTTATTAAATCAAGCTTCTATAGAAATTTCTAAGCAGCCAAATCATAGACTTATATGGCTATCTAGGATAGAACATGAACTTTCTGATAATAGAGGTTTTGTAAAAAGAATTGATCATGGAATATTTAAAAACGTTTCTACAGACTTGGACTCTGAAAATTATCGATTCATTTTGGATGGTGAACTTCTTTCTGGTTTGTTTGAAATTTCGGCTAATTCTTGTAGATTGAGCAAAAATTATTAATATTCATTTATAAATAAACGTAATATTTCTATTGAGAATTTTTGTAAATTAGTTATTCTTATTTAGCTATTGAGACTTGAGATTGGTACATATCAATCAGGTCGAGTTTGAAAATTTTAAATCTTTTGGGGGGAATATAAAAATTCCGCTTGAAGAAGGTTTTACAGTGTTTACGGGTCCTAACGGTTCTGGGAAAAGTAATATTTTAGATGGAATTTTATTCTGTTTAGGTCTAGCTAATAGTAGAGGGATGAGGGCTGAAAGATTACCAGATCTAATAAATAACTCCAAAGTTAAAGAGGGTAAGTCATCAGAAACATCTGTATCAGTAAAATTTAATATTCAAGATTGGTCTCCCAGAGAGGACCTTCCGCCTTTGGAACTAGAAGAAGAAGAAATTGCCCTTAATAAAGGTCAAAAAGAATGGGTAGTTTCTAGAAAATTAAGGCTTATGCCAGGTGGTTCTTATGCTTCTACTTATACTTCTGATGGCAAACAATGTACCTTGCAACAAATACAGAGAATATTAAGAGATATTAGTGTTGATCCTGAGGGCAGCAATGTTGTTATGCAGGGTGATGTAACAAGAATAGTATCAATGAATAATAAGGAGAGGAGAAATCTTATTGATGAATTAGCAGGAGTCGCACTTTTTGATACAAGAATAGAACAAACTAATGCAAAATTAAATGACGTTTTCGAAAGACAAGAAAGATGTGAAATTTTAGAAAATGAATTGCAATCTAGTAAAAATAAGCTTGAAAAAGAATGTGAAAAAGCAAAGCGATATAAAGAGTTAAAGGCAAAACTATTACAAATAACAGAATTAGAGAAAGTTCTTATTTTTGAAAAACAAGTTAAGCATGTTGAATCTATAGAAAAAAAAGAAAGTGAAATTGAAAAAAATAAAATCTTGTTTAATAAAGAAAAAGAATCTATTAGTAAAGAAATATCAGTTTTAGAAGATGCTTTGAAAATACTTGTTGATGAGCTTAAGGAGAAAGGAGAGGATAAATTGATAAAAGTTAATTCTGATATTGGAAGTATTAATTCTAGCTTGAGAGAACTTGATAGGATATCAAGTCTGAATAAAGAAGAAGGTATTAAATTACAAAAACAGAGAGATGAAATTGCAATTTCTAAGAGGAATATCGAGTCAGAAAAGATGAGACAAGAAAATTTCGATGATAATTTTTTAAATCAATTGAACTTGCAAATTGACGATCTCACTTTAAAACACAAACTATCAAGAAAAAAACTTTCTGATGCGGCTGGAGAATCTGGAGAATTCTCAAAACAAAGTATCAAATTAAATGCTGAGCTTGAAAGTATAAAAAATCAAATTAATCCTTTGGAAATAAAAAAAAGGAAAATTGAAGAAGAAACTATTCAAAATAATATTCAAAAAGATGAGATATTGTCACAGATCGAATCCTTAGACTTAGAAAAGCAGAAACTTTTTCAGGGAAATCAAAGAAAAAAAGAGATATCCGATACAAAGAATAAAAACTTGGAAAGTAATAGCGCAGAAATTAATTCTTTAAAAAATGAAATCGATTTATTAATTAAAACTAAATCAAGGCTAAATAACGAGCAATTAAGTCTTGAAAAGGATTTATCTAGATTCGAAAGCAGGAAGGAAGCTTTAAACGAATCTAGAGGTTCATATGCTCTCAGAATTCTCTTAGAGGCAGGATTAGAGGGTATACATGGTTATGTAGCTCAACTTGGAGAGGTCAGTGAGAAAAATAGATATGCATTAGAAATTGCTGCTGGAAATAGGTTAGGACAAATTGTTGTTGATAATGATCATATTGCTGCAAAAGCAATTGGAATTCTTAAAAAGAAGAAAGCGGGAAGATTAACTTTTTTACCTTTAAATAGAATTAAAAGTCAAAAAAAGAATTATGCAATTTCAAGATTTGAAAATAACAGGGAGAATGGATTCATTGATAAAGCTATTAATCTAATTACTTTTGATGAAGTTTATTCAGATGTTTTTCGATATGTTTTTGGAGATACTTTGGTTTTTTCAGACTTATCCTCAGCTAGGTTATCTACACAAAAAAATAGGTTGGTTACCTTAAGTGGTGAATTATTAGAAGCAAGTGGTGCTATTACAGGAGGCAGTAAGTTAAATAAAGATTTGGCTTATAGGTTTGGAATTAATAATGATAATGATGATTCCAGTCCTATAAAAGAAAGATTATTAGTTATCGAAGAAGCTTTAAAAGAGTCAAATAATGATTTGATACTAAAAAATAATAAACTTAGTATATTAAATTCTAACCGCAGCCAAATAATTGAGGATTGTGCCTCATTTAATAAAGAAATTGAAGTAAATCAAGATTCTCTTGAAGCTGTCTCGCAAAGAATTGAGGATTGTAAATCGAGAGTAAATAAACTTGATACTGCTAATAATTTATTAGTTAACGATTTAGGTGATTTAAAAAATCAATTGAAGCCTTATCACGATAAGTTTGATCAACTACAAACCATTCAAAAGGCAAATTATGAAAAAAATAAAAAATCATCTTTAATAGCTTTTAATGACGATTTTAATAATCTTGATAAAAAACTTGAATTACTTATTAAAGAGAGAAATACATTACTAGATAAAAAGAATCAATTTGCTTTAAATAAAGAGCGTATCAATAATTCATTAAAAATTACTTTACTACAAGAAAAAAACTTGCAGGAATCTATTAAACAACTCGCAATTGCTCATAGTGAATGGATAGAAAAAAGGGATCAATTTAAAAAAGAGCTTTCAGATCTCGATAATCAAAAAAATTCTCTAGAGAAGAATTTAGGTTTATTGAGAAGGAAAAGAGATGAATTAAACTCTTCAATTTCAAATAAAAGGCAAGAATATAATAATTATCTGTTAAAGCTTGAATATCTTGAAAGGGATATGCATTCCCTTAAAGAAGAAATGAGGAGCGAGAAAATAAAATTAGAAAATTATAAAAAAGATTTACCTAATCCTTCCCCGGAGTTTGGAGAATATGAAGGGAAGAGTCTTGAATCTTTGCAATCAGAAATTTCGATTATAAATGCAAAACTAGAAAGCTTAGAACCTGTCAATATGTTAGCTCTTGATGAACTAGAAGAATTAATTGAGAGATTAAATGGTTTGCGAGAAAAATTAGAAATTCTATCTAATGAAAGATCTGAATTATTGCTGAGAATTGAGACTGTATCTACGATGCGTCAAGAAGCTTTTATGCAAGCATTTAAAGAAGTTGATATACATTTTAGAGAAATTTTTGCAAATTTATCTGATGGAGATGGATTTCTTCAACTTGAAAATCCTAATTCTCCTTTAGAAGGAGGATTAACTTTAGTGGCTCATCCCAAGGGAAAAAATGTCAGAAGATTAGCGTCTATGTCAGGTGGTGAAAAATCGTTAACTGCTTTAAGTTTTTTATTTGCTTTGCAAAAGTATAAGCCTTCGCCTTTTTATGCATTAGACGAGGTTGATAGTTTTTTAGATGGTATTAATGTTGAAAGGTTGTCAAAACTAATATCAAATCAGTCATCAAATGCTCAATTTATAGTCGTAAGTCATAGAAGGCCTATGATTAGTGCATCTGAACGAACAATTGGGGTTGCGCAAGCAAGAGGTGCTTATACTCAAGTTCTTGGGTTACCAAATGCTGCATAAACACACTTTTTTAAATTTATACGTCAGAATGATAAAAAGAAATTTATGAGCTTGTCTAACACATCTGCTAATAAGAATCTCCCTAACTCGGTTCCTAGTGAACGTTTATGGTTAAGGTCAGAATTAATGGGAACACAAGTGATAACTACTGATACTGGAAGACGGCTAGGCGTAGTTGGCGAAGTTGTTGTTGATATTGATAGAAGAGAGGTGGTCGCTTTGGGACTAAGAGATAATCCACTTACAAGATTTTTACCAGGTCTGCCAAAATGGATGCCTTTAGAAAGTATAAAGCAAGTTGGAGATGTCATATTAGTTGACTCTCTAGATTCTTTGAGTGAAAGTTTTTCTCCAGAAAGGTATGGGAAGGTAATTAATTGTCAAGTGATTACAGAATCTGGACAACTTCTGGGAAGAGTTCTTGGCTTTTCTTTTGATATTGAGACTGGGGATTTGATATCTCTTGTTATGGGTGCTGTTGGTGTGCCGCTTTTAGGCGAGGGAGTTTTAAGTACTTGGGAAATACCTGTTGAGGAAATTGTAAGTAGTGGTACTGATAGGATTATTGTTTATGAAGGTGCGGAAGAAAAACTGAAGCAACTAACTAGTGGACTACTTGAGAAACTTGGAGTCGGGGGCTCTTCATGGGATGAAAGGGAAGTCAATGGATACTCAGCCAATCTTGTACCTGTTGAGAATCAGTTACTTTCAGGTTCTGAATCAGAACAGCAAAACAATTTGGTCGAGGAATATGAAGAAGTTGTTGAACAAGATGATTATGAAGATGATTATGAAGATGAACTTGAATATGTTGAAATAAAGGGTTCTGAAGAAGAACTAAATAATAGAAAAAAGCTATACATGGATAATGATGATTCTGATCAGATCCAGAATCAAAATATTGTTAATCAAATAGATGAAAAAAACAATATTGATTTAAAGCAAAAAAAACAATCAACTACTAATTTAGCTTCGAAAAGACCAATTCAAAATGCAACTGAAACTTTAGATATTGAACCACTAAACGAACAAAATTTAGTTCAAGATAATCAAAAATCAGAAAAGTTTGAAATTGATGATCCCTGGTAATTGTTAAAGTTTTTTTATTGAATTAACAATTATAGTAGCAAGTTTTTTTGCAGCACCTTTATCACCTCTTTCTTTGTTTAGATTATCCCTAATACTTTTTAATTGATCTTTATTTTTAATAAGAAATAATACTTCTCTTGCAATTTTTATTGTCGAAATGTTACCAATCCTTTCAGGGACAATCATTCTTTTAGCTTTAATATTTGGCCAAGCAAAAAACTTCTTTTTTTTAAAATAAAATTTTTTAATTATAAAAGTTAGGAATCTATTTATGAATGAAATTTTTCCAACTACTCCAAAAATACCATCCCAAGCGTTCATCATATTTAAATGTTGAGTTGGAAGAACAACTAACATTGGAAGACTAATTGCTGCTAATTCTGCAGTATTTGCTCCTA
>QCCT01000017.1 GCA_003281165.1 Prochlorococcus sp. AG-347-M18 | reverse complement strand
CTCCAGTAGGTGATCCTAATAAGCCTCTTCAGCTACAAATAACTACTTTGGACTATTCTGATTTCTTAGGCAGAATAGTAATTGGGAAGATTCACAATGGAACTATAAAAAATGGCCAACAGGCTAGTTTAATTAAAGAAAACGGAAAAACTATTAAAGGTAAGGTTAGTAAGCTTTTAGGATTTGAAGGATTACAAAGAATTGATATAAATGAAGCACTTGCAGGAGATATTGTTGCTGTTTCTGGCTTCGATGACGTCAATATTGGTGAGACCATAGCATGTCCCGATTCTCCTCATCCTCTTCCATTAATCAAAGTTGATGAACCTACCTTAAATATGACTTTTGTTGTCAATGATTCACCATTCGCGGGTAAGGAAGGGAAATTTGTTACTAGTAGACAATTAAAAAATAGATTGGAGAGGGAACTTTTAACAAATGTTGCCCTGAGAGTAGAAGAAACTGATTCTCCTGACAGGTTCTCGGTTTCAGGAAGAGGAGAATTACATCTAGGGATATTGATTGAAACTATGAGAAGAGAGGGTTTTGAGTTTCAAATCTCACAACCTCAAGTAATTTTCAGAGAAATTGATAATGTTGAATGTGAGCCTATAGAGACTTTGGTTTTAGATATACCTGAAGTATCTGTTGGTTCTTGCATCGAAAAACTTGGATCTAGAAAGGCAGAGATGAAAAACATGCAGACAAGTTCAGATGGTAGAACTCAATTAGAATTTCTAGTACCATCAAGAGGATTAATTGGATTTCGCGGGGAGTTTGTAAGGATAACCAGAGGTGAAGGTATCATGAGCCATTCGTTTTATGAATATAAACCTAAAACAGGAGACTTTGAAACCAGAAGGAATGGCGTTCTTATAGCTTTTGAGGAAGGTGTAGCAACATTTTATGCTTTAAAGAATGCTGAAGATAGGGGAGTATATTTCATTAAACCTGGAGTTAAAGTTTATAAAGGAATGATAATTGGTGAGAATAATCGACCTCAAGATCTTGAGTTGAATATATGTAAAACTAAGCAGTTGACTAATATGAGATCTGCAGGGGCAGAAGAACTCGATACTTTGCAGTCACCTGTGGATATTACCCTTGAAAGAGCACTCGAATATATTGGTCCAGATGAAATGCTAGAGGTAACACCGGATTCAATAAGAATGAGAAAAATAAATAAAAAGAAAAAAAATTAGTAATTGCTTTAATGAACGAAGAAAGTGCAAAAAGTTTTCAAGATTCCCTTTTTACAGCTTTAAATCTTTTTAATAATCATGAATGGTACGAGGCTCATGATGCTTTTGAAGAAATATGGAATTCCGTAGATGGTGACGAAAGACAAGTTATCCAAGGAATTTTACAAGTATCTGTTTCTCAGTTTCACTTAAGTAAAGGTAATTTAAATGGAGCTACTATTTTGCTTGGAGAGGGATTAGGCAGAATAAAAACTAGAACCAAGCTTGATTTAGGGATTGATCTTGAATCCTTCTGCCAATGTTTGGAAGATTTATTAAGGAAATTACAAAATAGAGAACTACTAAACGAGAACGATAAGCCTTTTTTGAAACCTCTTTGATGAATATATCTTTATCTTCAATTAAATTATTGTTATGTATTTAATTTTTCTTCAAGAAAGTAAGAAAACTAATCGATCTATAGGAAAATGAACCTAAATATTCATAATGTATCCCTTTCAATTAAAGGAAGATTAATTGTAAATGATGTTTCCATAACGGTAAATCCAGGGGAAGTTGTAGGTTTGATGGGACCTAATGGTGCTGGGAAAACTACAACTTTTAATCTTGCAGTTGGGAATATAAAACCAGATAAAGGTGAAATTTTAATGAATGGGAAAAATATAACCAATCTTCCTCTACCAATTAGATCAAGACTTGGGTTAGGGTACTTAACTCAGGAAGCAAGTATATTTAGAAACCTCACAGTTAAGGATAATATAGATTTGGCTTTACAAAATTCATCTTATAGTAGAGCAGCGATAAGAAATAGAAGAGAACAATTAATTAATGAATTTAATTTGAATAACTTTGTAGATAATTATGGTTATCAACTTTCAGGAGGAGAGAGGAGGAGGTGTGAAATTGCAAGGGCTCTTACAGTAGGCAGAAAAGGACCTAAATATTTGTTATTAGACGAACCTTTTGCGGGGATAGATCCTCTAGCTGTTAATGATTTAAAGAAACTAATTCTAAAATTAAGTAGTGATGGGGTTGGGATTCTCATTACAGACCATAATGTGAGGGAAACCCTTTTAATTACTAACAAATCATATGTATTAAGTGAAGGAAAAATTTTAGCTAACGGTTCATCAAGTGAATTGGCTGATAATCCAATAGTCAAGAAGTATTATCTAGGAGATAATTTCAAACTTTGAAATGCGTTTTTTTAAATAAATTAAAACTTTATTATTAAAGATTTACTCATATGAGAATGATTTTAATTATTATTTGGTTGTCATTGAATATTAAAACTTGAGAAATTTCTAGAAATGATACTGGATAATTTTTTTAAAAATTTAATATATGAACCGGTTTCAGTTTTAGGTCTTTTAGTTTTTTATTTTTTATTAATTAACTTACCAATATCTTTGGGTGCAGTTTTTAAAAAAAAGTCTTCTTCTGTTGTAAGACTTATTACGATTTTAGTGAACTTATTGATAACATTACAATTACTTTTTAGGTGGTCAATTTCTGGGCACTTTCCTATCAGCAATTTGTATGAATCTCTTTATTTCCTTACTTGGGGTATCACATTAGGTCAACTATTGGTTGAAAGAGAATACCAAGCTCCAATAATTCCCTCAATTGCTATACCTATTGAGTTACTGACTGTGGCTTTTGCTTGTTTTGTTTTACCTGAGGATTTGAAATTATCGTCCAACTTAGTTCCAGCTTTAAGGTCTAGTTGGTTAGTAATGCACGTTAGTGTCGTTATGCTTAGTTATGCAGCATTAATAATAGGTTCTTTACTTTCAATGTCCGTTTTGTTTATTAATAAAAATAAGCCTCTTCAAATTAGAAGTAGTTCTACAGGTATAGGAGGATTTAAACTTTCAAATAGCTATCCTGTAAATGATTTAGTTGAACCATTTGAATTTTCTCATTCAGAAGAATTAGATACATTAAGTTATCGTTCTATATTAATCGGCTTTGTTCTTTTAACTCTTGGTTTAATTTCAGGTGCTGTCTGGGCTAATGAAGCTTGGGGCACATGGTGGAGTTGGGATCCCAAAGAAACATGGGCATTTATCTCATGGTTGTTTTATGCTGCTTATCTGCATATGAGAATAAGCAAGGGGTGGCAAGGACGTAGACCCGCATTATTAGCATCTACAGGCTTTTTAGTAGTTTTAGTATGTTATTTGGGAGTTAATTTCTTAGGAATAGGTTTGCATAGTTATGGATGGATATTTGGGTGATTTCTTAATTATCCAGAATATTTATTGAGGTTCAGAAAGAACATTCCCCTTTTGAGCTTCTTGTGCAACTTTTCTCAAGTCATCACATCCCTCTTTTAATGTTGGGTAAGCAAACATTCCACTACCTGCAATAAAACAATTAGCTCCAGCATCTGCACATTGTGAAATAGTCCAATTTGCTTTTATTCCCCCATCAACTTCAATGTCGACATTTAAATTTTTTTCGATAACAAAGGTTCTTATTTCTCTGATTTTATTAATCATTGTTGGTATATAAGCTTGTCCACCAAAGCCTGGATTAACTGTCATAACCAAAACATGATCAACCATATCCATTATGTTTTTAATCATTTCAAAAGGAGTATGAGGGTTCAATGCAACAGAGGGAGATCCTCCTAAATCTCTTATTCTTCCAAGAACTCTATGCAAATGAATATTTGCTTCAGCATGAGCTATTACTACTCCTGGTTCACCATTTGCCCCTTTTGTAGCGTTTACATATGATTCAAGCATTGTTTCACAGTTGTACTGGCTTACCATTAATTGAGTTTCAAAAGGGACATTGCAATATTTCCTGCATGCAGCAATCATTTCAGGACCAAATGTAAGATTTGGTACGAAATTTCCATCCATTACATCAAATTGAATTCTATCTACCCCAGCTTCTTCGAGCTCTTTCACACATGCCCCCATATTTGCCCAATCTGCTGGTAAAACTGAAGGAATTATTTGAATTGGTCTATTTGCACCAGTTAAATTTGATCGATTTGACTCAGTCATTTAATTTTTAAAATATTTAATAAAGATACTATATTTAGTTGTTTATTCCTAATTTCAAGTCGCGGCCTGATAAAGTAACAGCTGTAAAGAGTTAAAAAAAGCTTACTAGCATAATAATTCTCATAAAAAATTGCATTTTATATGAGATCATACTCAAAACCTTTTAGAAAATCCTCAAAATTTAATTGTGAATCAAACTTTAATTCAAGAAATTCTCGAAGTTGTCGAGCAAGCAGCTATTGCCTCAGCAAAACTAACAGGACTTGGTCAAAAAGATGAAGCTGATGCTGCAGCTGTCGAAGCAATGAGATTGCGAATGGGCAAAATTGAAATGAAAGGGAAAATTGTTATTGGAGAAGGTGAAAGAGATGAAGCACCCATGCTTTATATAGGTGAAGAGGTTGGTAGTGGAAGTGGCCCAGGGGTTGACTTTGCAGTAGATCCTTGTGAAGGAACTAATCTTTGTGCAAATAATCAAAGAGGTTCTATGGCGGTTTTAGCTGCCTCTGATACGGGTGGTCTTTTCAATGCCCCTGATTTTTACATGAACAAATTAGCAGCGCCTCCTGCGGCCAAAGGTAAAGTAGATATTAGAAATTCAGCTACTGAAAACTTGAAGATACTAAGTGATTGCTTGGGCCTTTCTATTGATGAGCTTACTGTAGTTGTAATGGATAGAACAAGACATAAAGATTTAATTAAAGAGATTCGAGGATGTGGTGCTAAAGTACAACCGATTTCTGATGGTGATGTTCAAGCTGCTATTGCATGCGGTTTTGCAGGAACTGGAACACATTGCTTGATGGGTATAGGTGCAGCTCCAGAGGGTGTTATTTCGGCTGCTGCAATGAGAGCTCTCGGCGGACACTTTCAAGGACAACTAGTTTATGATCCGGCAATCGCTCAAACTTCTGAATGGGCTGATTACACAAAAGAAGGAAATATAAAACGTCTTAATGAAATGGGCATAACAGATATAGATAAAATCTATGAAGCAAATGAATTGGCATCGGGAGAAAATGTTGTTTTCGCTGGAAGTGGAATAACAGATGGATTATTATTTGACGGAGTTAAATTTGAAAGGGATTGTGTTAGAACAAGTAGCCTAGTTATTAGTACATTAGATAGTACTGCAAGGTTCACAAATACTGTCCATATAAAAGATGGTGCTAAGAGTATCAGCCTTTAAAAATTCACTTTTGATTTTATGCATATTGTTGTCGTCGGACTGAGTCATCGCACGGCACCTGTCGAAGTGCGTGAGAAGTTAAGTATTCCCGACCAATCCATAACAGAGTCATTGAAAGCATTAAAAGCTTTCTCTGATGTATTAGAGGTGTCAATTTTAAGTACTTGTAATAGGTTGGAAATATATGCGCTAGTAAAGGATAAAATTACTGGAATTTCATCTATTAAAGAATTTATATCAGAATATTCTGGAATTATTTTTGATGATTTAAATCCACATCTTTTTTGCTTTAGACAGGAAGAAGCAGTTTTGCATTTGATGAAAGTCTCGGCAGGACTAGATAGCCTCGTTTTAGGGGAAGGACAAATCCTTTCGCAGGTAAAAAAAATGATGAGATTAGGTCAAGAGAATCAATCTACTGGACCAATTCTTAATAGATTATTAACTCAATCAGTTAGTACAGGTAAAAAAGTAAGATCCGAAACAAATTTAGGAACTGGAGCTGTGTCAATCAGTTCAGCAGCGGTAGAACTAGCTCAATTAAAAATTGGACAAGAAAAGGGTTTTGATACTCTTGTAAGTTTGGAATCAGAGAACGTTCTTGTTGTTGGCGCCGGACGAATGAGTAGGCTTTTAATAACTCATTTAAAATCAAAAGGATGTCATAAACTTATCCTTTTAAATAGAAATATTGAAAGAGCATTAAATCTTGCTCAAGACTTCCCTGATTTAGAGATTGTTTGTAAAGGGTTAAACGAATTAGAAGAAAACATTTCATTATCTTCTCTTGTTTTCACCAGTACTGCTTCTGAAGAACCAATTATTGATCTCACAAAAATTGAAAAAATAAATTTGAGTAATAGACTTAAATTTATTGATATTGGTGTGCCGAGAAATATATCTAATGATGTAAAACAACATGAATTTGTTAAATCATTTGATGTTGATGACTTACAAGAGGTCGTTTCAAGAAATCAAGAATTTAGACAGAAAATAGCAAAGGAAGCGGAATCTTTAGTAGAAGAAGAAAGGATCATTTTTCTAGAATGGTGGGCAAGTTTAGAGGCCGTTCCAGTAATTAATAAACTTAGATCAGATTTGGAGTTAATTAGAAAAGAGGAATTGCAAAAAGCACTTAGCAGAATGGGACCAGATTTTTCGGCTAGAGAAAGAAAAGTTGTGGAAGCTCTGACTAAAGGAATAATTAATAAAATACTTCATACGCCGGTCACCAAGTTGAGAAGTCCTCAATCAAGAGAAGAAAGACAAGTTTCTTTGAAAATCGTTGAAAAATTGTTTTCTTTGGTAGAAGAGGATAAAAATAACTAACTTTTTTCGATTTATATTAAGTTTTTCCAGTGATTTATCGAAATACCTTTGTAAACTGACCATTTAGATTTCTAAATTTGCCCATAATCAGTTACTTTAAGTAGTTGTATATCTACCTCTATTAGATTGAATGAAGCGTGTGTTGGCCATAATCCTCGGAGGAGGAAAAGGTTCTAGACTTTACCCTCTAACAAAAATGAGGGCTAAACCTGCTGTGCCATTGGCAGGAAAGTATCGTTTGATAGATATTCCGATTAGTAATTGTATAAATTCAGGTATTGAAAAAATGTACGTATTGACCCAGTTCAATAGTGCATCTCTAAATAGACATATAGGAAGAACCTATAATTTAAATGGCCCTTTTGGCCAAGGATTTGTGGAGGTTTTAGCTGCACAACAGACTCCTGATAGTCCGAAGTGGTTTGAAGGTACTGCTGATGCTGTAAGAAAATACCAATGGTTATTTCAAGAATGGGATGTTGATGAATATTTAATATTGTCAGGTGATCAACTGTACAGAATGGACTACAGTTTATTTGTTCAACATCATAGAGATAATGGTGCTGATTTAACTGTTGCAGCTTTGCCTGTTGATGAGGCTCAAGCAGAAGGTTTTGGCCTAATGAGAACCGATGATGTAGGAAATATAAAAGAATTTAGTGAAAAGCCTACTGGAGAGAAGTTGAAGGCTATGGCAGTAGATACTTCAAAATTTGGATTAAGTAAGGAGTCAGCTGCCGAAAAACCATATCTAGCCTCTATGGGGATTTACGTTTTCAGCAGAAATACTCTCTTCGATCTTCTAAATAAATTTCCTAATTATACGGATTTTGGTAAGGACATAATTCCAGAAGCCCTCAATAGAGGCGATACTCTTAAAAGTTATGTATTCGATGATTATTGGGAAGATATCGGCACAATTGGGGCATTCTTTGAGTCCAACCTTGCATTGACTGAACAACCAAAACCTCCATTTAGTTTTTATGATGAGAAATTTCCAATTTATACTAGACCTAGATTTTTACCCCCTTCTAAACTTGTAGATGCTCAAATTACTGATTCAATTGTTTGTGAAGGCACAATTTTGAAGTCATGCAGTATTTTACATTGTGTTTTAGGTGTAAGAAGCAGAATTGAAAGTGACTCGGTTCTTGAAGATACTCTTGTTATGGGAGCCGATTTCTTTGAATCCCCTGAAGAGAGGATTGAATTAAGAAAAGGGGGCGGAACTCCTCTTGGAGTAGGTGAAGGGACTACTGTAAAAAGAGCAATTCTTGATAAGAATACAAGAATTGGAGATAATGTTGTGATCATTAATAAAGATCGAGTAGAAGAAGCAGATAAGCCAGAATTAGGCTTTTATATCAGAAATGGAATTGTTGTAGTAGTAAAAAATGCAACTATTGCAAATGGAACTGTTATTTAAATCTTTTCCATCATTTTTCGCTGACATAAGTATTTTTTTTGAGCAATTTTGTTGAGTTGCAGGCACACTATATTTATTGAGTTTTTTATTTTTTATGTCCAAGGCACATTTTGGTTTAATAGGTCTTGGTGTTATGGGCGAAAATTTAGTTCTTAACGCAGAGAGAAATGGATTTTCTAGTGTAGTTTTTAATAGGACTTACTCAAAAACCGAAGAATTTTTAAAAGGTCGTGGCCTTGGGAAGAATATAGAAGGAGCTGAAACTCTTCAAGAATTTGTTAATAAACTAGAGAGACCTAGAAGAATTCTAATGATGGTAAAAGCTGGGCCCGCAACAGATGCTGTAATTGATAATATTTCTGGATATCTCGAGGAAGGAGATTTATTAATAGATGGCGGCAACTCTCAATTTAAAGATACAGAAAGAAGGGTGAATACTCTTGAAAGTAAAAGTTTTGGATACATCGGGATGGGAGTCTCTGGAGGAGCCAAAGGAGCTTTAGAGGGTCCGAGTATGATGCCAGGTGGTACTAAGGCTTCATATGATGCAATAGAAAGCTTATTAACAAAAATGGCTGCCAAAGTTGAAGACGGACCATGTGTTGCATATGTTGGCCCAGGAGGCTCAGGTCATTTTGTGAAAACTGTTCATAACGGAATTGAATATGGAATTGAACAAATACTTGCAGAAGCTTATGACCTTATGAAGAGAGTCAAAGGTATGAACGGTCAGCAAATGTCAGAGGTATTTGGTATTTGGAATAATACTGATGAATTAGCTTCTTATCTTGTTGAGATAACAGAGATTTGTCTAAATACAAAAGATGAGATAACTGGAGATGATGTCGTGGAAAAAATATTAGATAAAGCTGGCCAGAAAGGTACAGGTTTATGGACTGTTGTAAGTGCTCTAGAACTAGGGGTATCAGTCCCAACTATTTATGCTTCTTTAAATGCAAGAGTAATGAGTTCCTTAAAAGAGCAACGTAGTGAGATTGAAAAAACTATTCCATCTAAAGAGATAGAGGATTTTGATTTAGGAAATATATCAGATGGAATGAAACCTTTATTTGATGCTGTAGTCCTTGCCACAATTGCTAGCTATGCCCAGGGTATGGACATTTTAAGAGAAGCATCTGCTGTATATAATTATGGTTTGAATATGCCGTCAATTGCTCAAATATGGAAAGGTGGTTGCATAATTAGATCAAAATTATTAAGTAAAATTCAAGATGCTTATAACAAAGATCCTAATCTAAAAAATTTAATTTTTGATGATTGGTTCAATAATGAAATTGCGACAAGATTAGATAACTTAGCTAAAGTTGTTTCTTTTTCCACAAAAGCTGGTATACCAGTACCATGTTTATCCAGTACCTTAGATTATTTGAATAGTTATAGAACCAATAGACTTCCTCAGAACCTTGTTCAGGCAATGAGAGACTGTTTTGGCTCCCATACATATGAAAGAATTGATAAGGAAGGTAGTTTTCATACTGAATGGATGAAATGATTGAAAAGGTTAAAAATGGATATACACTTAACATTTACAAAGACAAGTTAGAACTATCCTCAGAAGTATTTAAGTTTATTGAAAGTCACATTATTCATACTTTAAAAAAGAAAGACAGGTTCAAATTTTGTGTAAGTGGAGGTTCAACTCCTAAATCTGTCTATAAGCTTTTATCAAAAAGTGATCTTAGATGGGATATGGTTGATGTCTTTTTAGGGGATGAAAGATGTGTTGATCCAAATTCAGAATTGAGTAACTCGTTGATGTTGAAGAATTCATTGTTAACTAATTTTGGATCTAAAGCTTTTTTCTATGAAATTTTCAATGATTTAAATGCTGATGATGAAGCTACAAAAAATCAATTTATTTCTAAATTATTTGAAAAATGCGGATCAAACCCTCCAATTTTTGATTTAACATTATTAGGTCTTGGAGACGATGGTCATACAGCCTCACTATTCCCTTACCAAAAAAATAATAATGTAGATGATTTTGTTATTTTTAATGAAGGTAAAGGTTTAAAAAGAATTTCATTAACTCCAAAGGTTCTTTCAGTTTCTTCAAAGATAGTATTTTTAGTTAGTGGAGCTTCTAAAAGAATTGCTCTTGAGAGGTTATTAGATGAAAAAGAGCCACCAGATAGAACACCATCAAAATTAATAAAATCTATTAATCAAATTTCAATATTTTGTGATCAGGAATCAGCAAAAGAATTAGAAATTTAGTTAAAGTCTATTAATAATTTTAATTATTTAATGAGTAAGAAAAAATTTTTATTCCAGAAAAAGGAGTTCGATGGTTGGAAAACATTAAATGATACTGTTATGGGCGGATCAAGTTCAGCTTTTTGTGAAATTTCAAATTCGGGTTTGATATTAAAGGGTAATATTGTCGAGAAAGCAGGAGGATTTGTTAGTTGTAGATCGTCTATATATAAACCTTCTTTAAATGTATCTGAGTATTCATCGTTTGAATTAAATATTGATGGACAAGGAAGAACTTTTAAATTTGCTGTCGCTTGTGAAGATGATTTACTAGGACTAACCGAATTTATTCCGGGTGGACTTAGATGGATTAAATCATTCCCAACAAAAAAATTCGGGACAACAAATGTTCAAATTCCTTTTAGTGAGTTAAAACCTTCAGTAAGAGCTAATAAAGTACGTTTCCCATTTAAATTCAAGCCATCTAAAATTAAAAGATTGCAACTACTCCACTCTAAGTTCGGTGATGATGGATTACTTAATAATGAGTTTAAACAGGGTTCAATAAAAGTTTTAATTAAATCAATAAGTGTTATTTGAAAATCCACCTAAAAATATAGAGAGCTTAATCGCTAAGTCAGCAGATTTAACAAATAAACCTTTTGTACATTCTGTAGTAAAAATAAATGGTGAATACGAATTCGAAGATGAAGATATTGATTTAACAGTTAATATTTTATGTCGAGATAAAGAAGGTAAAAGATTAGAAATTTATGATCTTGAATTAGAACTTTTTAAATCAAATAAAGAGTTGGTTTTAGTAATCTCTAAGCTAAACTTCCCTGATGAACCAATATTATGGTGTGGAGTTAAAACATTATGGATGGATAGCAATAATGGGAAAAAATGCAACTCACCAAAATACAGCGCTAGATTGGAAAATTTAGCAAATAGGATAAAAAGTTTTTTTGATTAAGAAAATAAAATTTGAGCTGATTTATAAATCAGTAACAGCCCCTAAACTTGATGTGCTTACGATTCTCGAATATTTTGAAAGAATTCCTCTTTTGTATTTTTGAATAGGTTTTACCCAATCTTTTTTTCTTTTTTCTAATTCTTCGTCAGATAAATCAACTTCAATTAGTTGTTTTACAGCATCTACTGTAATTAAATCACCTTGTTTTATTAGAGCAATATTTCCTCCTACAGCAGCCTCTGGAGCTATGTGACCCACAACAAGACCATAGGTACCCCCGCTAAATCTGCCATCGGTAATTAAAGCCACCTTCTCTCCAAGCCCTTGACCAACAATCGCAGATGTTGGAGCTAACATTTCTCTCATGCCTGGACCTCCTACAGGACCTTCGTTTCTAATAACGACAACATCACCAGCTTTTATATCGTTATTTAATATCGATTTTAAACAATCCTCTTCACTTTCAAAAATCTTTGCGGGACCTGTTAATACAGGGTTTTTTACTCCGCTAATTTTGGCTACAGAACCTTCGCTCGCTAAGTTACCTTTTAATATCGCTAGATGTCCTTTTTTATAAAGAGGGTTATCTATATCTCTTATGACATTTTGATTTGTTGGAGGCTTATCTGGAATATTCTGTAAATATTCGGAGATGGTTTTGCCTTCAATATTTTTGCAATCGCCATGAATTAATCCTGCATTCAAAAGTATTTTCATTACTTGTGGAATCCCACCTGCCTTATGAAGATCCACCGTCACATATTTCCCACTCGGTTTAAGGTCACAAATAACGGGTACTTTTTGTCTGATTCTCTCAAAATCATTAATGTTGATATCTATTCCTGCAGTATTCGCAATAGCTAAGATGTGCAATACCGCATTTGTTGATCCGCCAATTGCCATAATTACTGATATTGCATTTTCAAATGCTTTCTTTGTCATTAGGTCTAGAGGTCTTATATCTTTTTCTATTGCAGAGACTAATATCTCAGCACTTTTATCTGCACTTAGTTCTTTTTCAAGATCTTCAGCAGCCATAGTGGAACTGTGAGGAAGACTTAACCCTAATACTTCAATAACCGCAGACATTGTATTAGCTGTAAACATTCCTCCACAGCTACCAGCACCAGGAATACAATTTTTCTCAACTTGGATTAGCCTTTCTTCATTAATTTTGCCTGATGTTAATTGTCCAACAGCTTCAAATGCACTAACAACAGTAAGATCTTCTCCATGCAATTTCCCAGGCTTTATTGTCCCTCCATAAATGAAAATTGAGGGAATATTCATTCTTGCAATCGCAATCATGGCACCCGGCATATTTTTATCACATCCACCTATAGCAAGTACTCCATCCATACTCTGAGCATTGCATGCTGTTTCAATTGAATCAGCAATAACTTCTCTTGAAACTAGGGAATATTTCATGCCCTCTGTTCCCATAGAAATCCCATCACTTACTGTTATAGTCCCAAACATCTGAGGCATCCCACCTGATCTTTTTATTGACTCTTCAGCTTTTAGAGCTAACTTATTTAAACCCATATTGCATGGTGTTATGGTGCTGTATCCATTCGCAACTCCAATAATAGGTTTATTAAAATCTTCATCATTAAATCCAACAGCTCTTAACATCGATCTGTTAGGGGATCTTTGCACACCTTGGGTTATTGCAGATGATCTGAGTTTATTCATATTATTTGAGAACCTTTTTTATTCTATTGCCCCAACTCTTCAAGTTGCTTCCTCACATCAGCAATTGCAGAATTAAGTTGCTCAACTTTCTTCTCCAGATTCTCTCCTTCAACTTCATTTATATTTTCATTTGAATCAATCGCTTCTGAGCCGTCTTGAATTCTGGAGGAATACATCATTGCTTTTTGTTTTTTTTCTTCCTTTCTTTTGTCTGCTTCGGATATTAACCACCAAGCTAGACCTGCTGCTCCAATAAAAGCACCACTTATTAATGATAAAAGATTATTTGAAGACGAATCTCTGTATTCAGACATTGGTAAAATATTTACTCCTATATCCTATATTAGTTCTTATCTTGAAATTTAGTACTTAAACGCGATAGAGGATTCCCAATACCCGGTACTAATAATTGTGTTTTTTCGTCTTCCTCATCTATGCAAGAAGTGTAAATTACCTGATTAGGGAATAATTTCGCAATTTCATTTAACCCTTTATTTGAGCAAATAGCGGTTATTAAAAGAATTCTATTTGAATCAACACCTAATTCCTTTAATTTAATTAAAGTTTCTAATGTTGCTGATTTTGTTGTTATTTGTTCTGAATAAAATATAACTCCTTCATTTGATTCAATAGTTTTAGGAAGTTCTCCTAATGAGAGGGTTGGATTAGGAATTACTTCTTTAGATCCAAACCAAAGAGATAACCCTTCGGGCAACATTGCGAGCACTTTTATTGGATAATCATTATTAATAAAGAATCCATCAGCATCTCCATTATCAGTATTTACTATTTCTTTTTTATATGGGAGCCAATTACGTAATGCTTCATATGTAAGCCATTTCCCTAATTGCTCATATCCAGTTGAGTACAAAATATTTGGAGTATTTTTTTCTCGCAATATTGAAAGCCAATGTTTTATTAATGGATGAGGAGGAACAATAACCTTTAGTGACATTGCCATATATTTTCCTTTAAGATACTCTTACAAACTTTAAATACTTAAGTTCTAAAATACAGTCTTATTATGATTAAATCAATTGTTTTCCCCTCACTAAAGAATGCATTAATTACTTTGTTATTCGTTGGAATTTTATTTTTTAATTCTGTAAATTCTGCATGGGCTAAAAGACCTCCTGAGATTAGAAACCAGCAAGACCTTAATTTAGAGCCAGATATGCATGGTCAAGACTTAAGCGGTAACGAATACGTTAAGTTTGATCTGAATGGGTTTAATTTCAGTGAAAGTAATTTAGAAGGGGCGGTGTTCAATAATAGTAAATTGCAAAACTCAAAGTTTACTGGAGCAAATTTAAGAGATGCACTAGCTTATGCAACAGACTTTACAGATGCTGATCTTTCGGATGTTAATTTTACTAATGCCTTATTAATGGAGAGTAATTTTGAAGGTGCAAAAATAGATGGTGCAGATTTTACTGATGCTGTTCTTAGTCGTACACAACAAAAACAATTATGTGCGATTGCTAATGGCACAAATAGTTCTACAGGAGAGAGTACAGAATATAGCTTAGGTTGTTAATCATCAAAGATGAAAAAAAAAATTCCAGTTATTGTTGTTTCGGGATTTCTTGGTTCAGGTAAAACAACTTTTCTAAGATATTTATTAAAAGAGAGTAATAAAAAATTTGGTTTAATAATTAATGAATTTGGTGATGTTGGAATTGACGGTGATTTGATTAAAAGTTGTGATAAATGTGATGAATCTGAAGAAGACTGCGTTATCGAATTAAACAATGGATGTTTATGTTGTACTGTTCAAGATGATTTTGTTCCATCAATTAAAGCTCTCCTAGAATTTAATCCTCCTATCGAATCAATAATTATTGAAACAAGTGGCTTGGCACTACCAATTCCCTTAATTCAAGCACTTAACTGGCCTGAGATTAGGTCTTCCATCTATCTTGATGTAGTTGTTGGTATTGTTAATGGAGAATCAATGCTTAATGGTTCACCAATTAATGATTTAAATAAAATAACAAAACAATATAACGAAACAGATAAAATTGATCACAATGCCACTATAGATGAACTTTTTGAGGAGCAGCTAGAAGTTTCTGATATCGTTTTAGTCTCAAGATCAGATATCTTAAATGATGATCAGTTTGACGTTGTAAAAAATAAAATTCAAGGAAGCCTAAAATCATCTACACCAGTCCTTAAATCCAAGAATGGCAAAATTAATTTAAATTATCTATTTGACTTTAATTTTAAAAAAGAAACTTATAAAGAATTTTTAACGGAAGAACATGACCATAATCATGTTGAGCTTGTATCAGATTCATTTAAATTAAATTATTTCCTTGAAAAAAATGACTTTGAAAAGGAGATGTCAAAAATCTTGGATGAATTAAACATTCTTCGAATAAAAGGACGTATTTGGATACCAAACAAATCATTGCCTTTACAAATACAAATTGTTGGAAAGAAAATTAATACTTGGTTTGAAGAAGCTCCAGACAATTGTTGGAGACCAAATGATAATGCTGGGCTTGAATTAGTAATAATTTCCTTTGATGAAAAATCTATAAAAAATTTCAATAAAAAAATTAAAGAGAAATTTAAGATTTTAAGTGACCCAAAAATAGCAATTTGACTTTATAGTTAGCTGTCGGGATACTAACTACAGTAGACAGCCCAAGATGGAAAATCCAAAAATTACTTTAAAACAAATAATCTCTGACGACGTTACATCAATTGATAAAATAAAATGTTCAAAATGTGGAGGGGCAGGAAATTTTAAAACACCTGAAAATTCAAGGAGAACTTGTTTAGTTTGTTTTGGTAGAGGCTACATAAACATTTAATAACTCAGAAAACCTTAAGGTAAAAATATTTGTTTATTAATCAATAGTTTTTTTTATTAAAATTTAAACTAATCTTCTATTAGAAATTATTTTTTAATTGGACCAATTTGCTGTAAAAGTTTTTGTAAGGCTAAGACCCTCAGTTTTAGATCCAGCAGGGGAAGCTACCAAATCTGCTTCTATAAAACTTGGAGCCGAGGGAATAAAATCATTACGTATAGGAAAAATGATTGAGGTAAATATAGAAGGTAATGGTGAAAACGAAGTAAGAGAAAAAATTGATTTATTGTGTGATAGGTTATTCGCAAATACTGTTATTGAAGATTATGAGTATTCACTAGAAAAATTATAAGATGGATAATTTTACTGTAGGAGTTGTGGTCTTCCCTGGTTCTAATTGTGATCGTGATGTTTCATGGGCATTGGAAGGTTGTTTAGACATAAGAACAAAATACTTGTGGCATGAGTCTTCAGATTTAAGCAATGTAGATGCAATAGTTTTACCCGGAGGATTTAGCTATGGTGATTATTTAAGATGCGGAGCAATAGCGAGATTCTCTCCATTAATAAATGCTTTGGATGACTTCGTGAAAAGTGGAAGAAGAGTTTTAGGAATTTGTAATGGGTTCCAAATTTTGACAGAATCAGGTTTTTTGCCTGGTGCCCTTACTGCAAATAAAAATCTTAATTTTATCTGCGATGATGTTGAACTTGATATTGTTTCTTCAAAAGGAGGTTGGTTTAATGATGGAGGTGAAAAACAAACTATTAAGTTACCCATAGCGCACGGGGAAGGAAGATATCATTGTGATTCTGATACTTTAAAAAAACTTGTAGATAATGAATTGATCGCTTTGAGATATAAAAATAACCCTAATGGATCCTCATTCGATATCGCAGGCATAACTAATGAAAAGGGTAATGTTCTAGGTTTAATGCCTCATCCAGAGCGGGCATGTGACGAGACAATTGGAGGGACTGATGGTCTCTTTACATTAAAATCATTAATATTGAAATAAAAAAAAGACCCCCAATTTTGGAGATCTTTTTTATTTAATTTGGTAAGAAATTAAACAGTAGCTTTTACTTTTGGATCTAAATCACCTTTTGCGTAAAGATCAGCAAAATAATTAGTGCTGTTTTGTTTAATCTTACTTGCTTGACCTTCGCACCAGAACTGCTTGTATCTATCAAGACAAACTTGCTTCATGTATTTTCTAGCAGGCTTGTTGAAATGTCTTGGGTCGAAGTTTGCCTTATCAGCAAATGCTGCTTCTCTAACCGCGGCAGTGAAAGCAAGTCTGTTATCAGTATCAATGTTAACTTTCCTGACTCCATTCCTTATTCCCTCTTGAATTTCTTCAACAGGAACGCCGTATGTTTGAGGAATTTCACCACCATATTTGTTAATAATATCTAACCATTCCTGAGGAACTGAACTAGATCCATGCATTACAAGATGTGTATTTGGAAGTGCTTTATGGATTTCAGCAATTCTGCTTATTGCAAGAACTTCTCCTGTAGGCTTCCTTGTGAATTTATAGGCACCATGACTTGTACCTATAGCAATTGCTAATGCATCAACTTTTGTTTTTGCAACAAAATCTGCCGCTTCTTCAGGATCAGTCAAAAGCATATCTGTAGAAAGTTCACCTTCAAATCCATGACCATCTTCTGCCTCACCTTTTCCTGTTTCTAATGAACCTAAGCAACCCAACTCTCCTTCAACACTAACTCCAACTGAATGAGCAAAATCTACTACTTTTTTTGTGACAGCAACATTATATTCGTAACTCGCGGGTGTTTTTGCATCTGCCTCTAAGGAACCATCCATCATAACAGATGTAAAACCATTTATTGCTGCTGAATAACATGTTGATGGCTCGTTACCATGGTCTTGGTGCATTACAACTGGAATATTAGGATAAGTTTCAGTTGCAGCGAGAATCAGATGACGAAGGAATATTTCTCCAGCATAATTTCTAGCACCTCTTGAAGCTTGAAGAATTACAGGACTGTCTGTTTCATATGCAGCCTCCATAATCGCTTGAACTTGTTCAAGGTTATTTACGTTAAACGCTGGGATACCATATCCATTTTCAGCAGCGTGATCTAAAAGTAGTCTTAGGGGAACAAGGGCCATAATTAAAATTAATTAGATGCTTAGTATGTAAGCTATATGTTCCGCGAGTTTAGTATACTGAGGTATCAAATGTCACGTCATTAGATATACAAAATACTAAATTAAAGAAACTAATTTTATGGCCCAGTGTATATTTTTAGGATTTTTAGGTTAGTAAGTATAGCCTGCAACAAATAATTGCTCATCTGATGAAGGTTGAGACCCTGCTACGTAGGAACCTGTAGAGGCTTCTGAGTTTGCTTGAGCTCTTGCTATTAAGGCCTTTTGACCACCCTCTACATCACTTCCTTTCCAAGCCTTTAAGCATGAGTGCTGTAAGGCTCTTCCATATGAGAATGAAACGTTCCATAAAGCTTTCCTGTAAAGAGTGTTCATATTATTTAAATAAACTGAAGCAGCCTCCTCGCTTAATCCTCCTGATAAGAATACTATCCCAGGTACAGACGCAGGAACACATCTTTCCATAGTTCTTATAGTCATCTCGGCAACTTTCATAGGATCTGCCTTGGTTGGACAATCTGCTCCATTTACTGTCATGGAAGGTTTCAGAAGTGTTCCCTCTAGAAAGACTCCATTTGCTTGACAAGCCATGTAAACCTGCTTAATAACCTCTTCTTGAACTTCAGCAGTTTTTTCAATTGTATGATCTCCGTCCATTAAGATTTCAGGCTCAATAATTGGAACCAAGCCTGATTCTTGTACTGATCTAGCATATCTTGCTAGTCCCCAGGCGTTCTCTTGTATTGATAGCTTTGAAGGGCAACCATCACTTGTTATCTGAAGAACTGCTCTCCACTTGGCAAATCTTGCGCCTTGTTCATAATATTTTGCCGCTCTTTCAACTAATCCATCTAGGCCAGAGCAAAAAGTTTCCACATCTCCTGCTCCAGGAAGTGGATTTAAACCTTTATCAACTTTTATACCTGGAATAATACCTAAATCATTTAATTTCTTAACCATTGATTCACCATCTTGGTGATTCTGATAAAGAGTTTCTTCAAAAAGAATTGCTCCACTAATATATTTACCAAGACCTTCTGTAGTAAAAAGCATACCTCTATATGCTTTCCTGTTTTCTTCTGTATTCTCAACACCAATTCCAGCTAGTCTTTTCCCAACTGTTTTGGTGGATTCATCTACAGCTAATATCCCTTTACCTTTAGAAGCTAGTAATTGAGCATTTTCTTTAAGCTCATTTTTGTAATAATTTAAAGCCATCCTTAAAAATTCAGTTCAATTGATTTTTCCAGAATATGAAGAAAAAATAAAACCAATCTAATACTTTATGAAGTGATATTTGCTACGTATCAATGTACAGCTCTAAATTTTTATACTCAATCCACTCTTAGATGATTCTTTTATAGCTTCACAAACTTTGTGACTTGCGAGTCCCTCGCACAATCCTGGAATGATGGGTGTTTTATTGAAAATACTCTCAGCCCATAAATTTTGAATTCTCAAAACTGGAGCTATTCTCCCATCAGTCCATGTTTTTTCAAAATTAAAACTTGAATCTGCAGTTAGATTTTGTATTTTATTTTCGTTGTTTGAATATTTCAAATTAAAACCATGTACATAATCTTTTTGGTTTTCGCTTTTAAGAATAAGTGAACCTTCGCTTCCATATATTTCTAAACTAAATCCTCTACCATTTTTAGAAATCGATGATAAAGATACCTGACATGGAATAAGATTCGAGCCGTAGTTTGATATTTCTATATTGGCTAAACATACATCTTCACTCGTAACATCATTTAAATCAGATGAATCAGGTAAAGGTCTTTTTTTTATTGATGTTGATAACTTTCCAGACACGTTTATTGCTTCCCCAAAAAACCAATTCAACATATCGAATGCATGAGTACCTAAGGCGCCAATAACTCCTCCCCCCTTTTCTTCCAATGAATACCAATTCCAGGATCTTTTGGGGTCGGATCTGCTGCCCATTAACCAATCTAATTTGACTAAATATATATCTCCTAAGATATTTTCATCAATAAGTTTCTTTGTCTGAAGGAAAAGAGGCACTGCTCTATATTCAAAATCAACACATACGCTTAAATTATTAATCAAAGATATTCTCTGAAGCTCTTCAATTTCTGAGGAGGATATTGAAACAGGTTTTTCTAGAAGCAAATTTTTATTATTCTCAAGAGCTTGTTTTGCTAATTTAAATCTTGATTCAGGAGGGGTAGCAATTATAATTCCATCAATTTTTGGAGATTTAACTAATTCTTCCCAATTATGAAAGAACTCTAATCCAGTTTCTTTTTCTAGTATCGATTTTTGCTTAGTCTCATAATGATAAATAGCTACAGGAGTTAAATAATCAGACTCTCTTAACGCCTCTAAATGGACTTTTTTACCAAACCCTAATCCAGCTATTGCTATTTTTAATTTTTTATTTTTAGTATTCATTCTTATCTATTAATTAACTCTGAACAACTATTTTCAATAACAACATCTATTAGTTCATCATTATTAGAAGTTCGCCATTTTGAATTAAATTGAGGAATTCCATTTATTGAAGTATCTTTGAACTTTTTTTCATCGCAATTAATTCTCATTACATAAAGTGATAACTCCCCATCATCATCAGAATTAGTTGGATTTTTAAAGAACTTTGTTAAAACACTTATTTCATTATTTGGAAGCTGCTTAATACTCCCTTTATCAAGCCATTCTTTTCCTTCATTATTCTCTTTTAGTAGGACCCAGTCAACATTTCCTATCGCATATGAATAGGAAGCAAAATTTAATATAAAAAATAAAAGGCTTAAAGAAAAATAAAATAAATTTGAAATAATTCTCATATTATATATTTGCTTTTGCAAGTTCTTTTACACCATGAATTTTTAAAATTTTAGTCAGAGTATCCTTGAGATCTTTCCTTTTAACTATTACATCAACAAAACCATGCTCAAGCAGATATTCAGCTGTTTGAAAATTATCAGGCAATTTTTCTCTTAATGTTTGTTCTATAACCCTTCTTCCAGCAAACCCAATAAGAGCTTTAGGTTCCGCCAAAATTAAATCACCTAACATTGCGAAGCTTGCTGTTACCCCCCCAGTAGTTGGATGAGTTAATAAGGGCATATAAAGAAGATTTTTTTCTTTATGTTTTTTTAGTGCTCCAGATATTTTTGCCATTTGCATGAGACTTAACATTCCTTCTTGCATCCTTGCTCCACCTGATGCGCAAACAATAAGAATTGGAAAATTTTCTAAAGTTGCTCTTTCAATTATTCTCGTAATTTTTTCACCAACTACTGAACCCATGGATCCTCCCATAAATCTAAAATCCATAACAGCTAATGCTAAAGGCATTGAATTTACAGAACAGATACCTGTTACTACTCCATCTCTTAAACCTGTGCCTGCTTGACTTTCTTTAATTCGATCAGCATATGATCTTCTATCTTTAAAACCTAAAGGATCTGTGGGACTTAGTGAACTATCAAACTCTTCGAATGAATTTTTGTCAGCAATTATATTTATCCTTTCATCGCTATTTATCCTATTGTGATGTCCACAATTACTACAAACATTGCAATTTGAAATTAGGTCTTTTCTATAGGCTACTTGCGAACATTCTGAACATTTAACCCACAAACCATCTCCTTCATCAGTATCTTGCGAAACTTTCCCAACAAATTGATCTTTACGCCTTGCGGCAAACCAGTCGATTAATGACACAACGTTTCCTGTTTTTTCTATTTAAATCTAAATAAGGTACTTTTATCAAGAAAGATATATAAAAATTTGAGATCCTCTAGATTAAAAACTCCTCAAAATAAAAATATAGTGATTTGAGTTGATAATCGAAAATTAATTATTATTTATTTTTTTCCTCAATCATTTTATGAATTATTGGAGTCAGAATTAGTTCCATTGCGAAACCCATTTTCCCTCCATTTACAACGATACTTGTTGGACTTGACATAAATGAATCGTTAATCATTCCAAGCAAATATTGAAAATCAATACCCCATTTCTCTCTTGCTCCTTTTCTGAAATGTATAATCACAAAGCTTTCATCAGGAGTTGGGATATTTCTGCATATGAAAGGATTGGAAGTATCAATTGTGGGAATTCTTTGGAAATTAATATCGGTTTTGCTGAATTGTGGACAGATGTGATTTATATAATCAGGCATTCTTCTCAATATCGTATCGACAATGGTTTCCGCTGAGTAACCTCTTTCTGCGTTATCTCTATGGATTTTTTGAATCCACTCTAAATTTGTTATCGGAACAACGCCAACAAGTAAATCAGCATAAGATGCCACATTGTATCCATCACCTTCTACCCCACCATGCAAACCTTCATAAAAAAGTACGTCTGTTCCCTCAGGAATATCTTCCCATGGAGTAAATTGCCCAGGTTCTAAGGATGTACCAAGTCTTGTATTATGTTCTTCTGCTTCTTCAAGACTATGTAGATAATATCTTTTCTTTCCTCCTCCAGTTTCACCATAGATTTTAAAAAGTTCTTCTAACTTGTCAAAAAGATTAGCCTCTGGACCAAAATGAGAGAAATTTTCACCTTTTGCAAGAGCGTCTGCCATAGCTTTTTTCATAGGCATTCTTTCAAATCTGTGGTAACTATCACCTTCTACAACTGCGGGAACAATATCTTCTCTGGCAAAAATATGCTCAAAGGCTCTTTTTACTGTACTTGTTCCTGCTCCTGAAGATCCTGTTACAGCAACAACTGGATGACGTTTTGACATTTTTTAAAAACAATATCTAATGATTCTGACAGGTCATATGCCAACTTTATGTTTTACTTAAAAATATTTTTTTATTTATTAATTTTTTTTTAAATTTCATCCATTATTTTATCTCCGATTTCACTGCAAGATAAAACTTCAGTAGACCCATAAGCTAAATCTGCTGTTCTAAATCCTTTTGATAAAACTTTATCAATGGCAGTTTCTAAATTTTCTGCAGCTTCTTCTTCATTTAATCCAATTTTCAACATCATGGAAGTAGATAAAAGCATTGCAATAGGATTAGCTATGTTTTTACCAGCTATATCAGGAGCCGAACCATGAACAGGTTCAAAAACACCTGGGCCATTATTGTTTAAAGAAGCAGATGGAAGCATACCAATAGAACCAGTTAACATTGCGGCTAAATCGCTTAAAATATCTCCAAATAAATTACTAGTTAAAATCACATCAAATTGACCAGGATCTCTAACTAATTGCATTGCTGCATTATCAACGTACATATTGCTTAGAGAAATATTTTTATCTTTTGAGGTGATATTTAAAACTGTATCTCTCCACAATTGACTAACCTCAAGAACGTTTGATTTATCAACAGAACATATTTTTTTATTTCTTTGGTTAGCAATTTTTATTGCTATTTCAGTTATTCTCTTTATTTCGGTCGAATCATAAACCATCGTATTGAAAGCTTTTGGGATTTTTGTATTTGTTATATGTCCTCTTGGTTTTCCAAAATAAATTCCTCCTATTAATTCTCTTACAACAATAAGATCTACATGCTCAACGATTTCTTTTTTTAATGTACTTGCTTCCAAGAGAGATTTTCTTATTTTGACAGGCCTGATATTTGCGAAAAGGTTAAGGGCAGATCTTAACTTTAGTAACCCACTTTCTGGCCTTAATTCTCTTGCAAGAGAATCATATTTAATATCTCCAACACATGCTAAAAGTACTGCATCACTTTTTTTGCATTGATCTAGTGTCTCATCTGGAGCAGGAGTACCATATTTTTCATATGCTATCCCTCCAAATAATTTTTCAATAATCTCAATTTCGAAATTATGATTTTTTGAAAGCTTTTTTAAAACTTTTTTTGAAACTTCTGAAATCTCTGGTCCAATTCCGTCTCCTGACAATAAAACAATCTTATATTTCTTCATTTAAATTTTTGTTTAATAGAACAATAAATTATTGTTTGTCTAATTGTCTAAGTTTTTTTGCTAATTCTGGTAATTTTTTAAAAATACTTGAACTCCTTAGCCATGATTTATTTTCCATCGCGGGGAAACCACTAATTACCTTGCCATCTTCTATGTCACAATGGATTCCGCATTTTGAACTCGCAATAACATTATTACCAACTTTTACTCTATTATTGACTCCTACTTGCCCTGCCAAAATGACACCATTTCCAATATTTGCTCCTCCAGCGATACCAACTTGAGCAGCAAATGCACAATTCTTTCCAATTTTTACGCCATGACCTATTTGTATTAAATTATCCAACTTTGTTCCCTCATCAATAAAAGTAAATCCAACTGCGGGTCTATCAATACAACAATTCGTGCCAATTTCTACAAAACTCATTATTTTTACACCTCCTTTTTGAGGCATCTTTACCCATTTACCATCTTTAGGAATAAAACCAAATCCTTCTGATCCAATAACGGAATTTGAATTAATTACACAATTATTTTTTAAAGTGGTATTTTCATAAATAACACAATTTGGATGAATTATATTATTATCTCCTATTCGAACATTCCCTAAAATTGATGTTCCAGGA
>QCCT01000016.1 GCA_003281165.1 Prochlorococcus sp. AG-347-M18 | reverse complement strand
TGATCCACTTGTAATGGCTATAAAAATTACTTTATATAGAGTTTCTAAGGATTCACCTATCATCGCAGCCTTAATGCGAGCTGCAGAGAATGGGAAAGAAGTAATGACTCTTGTTGAACTAAAAGCAAGATTTGATGAAGACAATAATATTCAATGGGCAAAACAACTTGAACAGGCTGGAATTCACGTTGTATATGGAATCATAGGATTTAAAACACATACAAAAATAGCTTTAATAGTAAGAAAAGAAAAAGGACGATTAAGGAATTATTTTCATATTGGAACGGGAAATTATAATTCTAATACTTCAAGGTTTTATACAGATTTAGGATTACTTTCAACAGATCCCGATATTGCATCAGATTTACTTGAGTTATTTAATTACTTATCAGGTTTTTCTAAACAAAAAAATTATCAAAAATTATTAGTTTCTCCGGCATCGATGAGAGAGAAATTTATATTTCTTATAAAGAGAGAAATTAAAAATGCAAAGGGAGGTAAAAAAGCAGAAATAATTGCAAAAATGAATTCTTTAGTAGACCCAGAAATAATTAAACTTCTTTATTTAGCTTCTGACTCAGGAGTAAAAATTAGTCTTATCATAAGAGGTATTTGTTGCTTATATCCCCAAAGAAAAGATTTAAGTGAAAATATTAAAGTCATAAGCATTATTGGACATTTTCTTGAACACTCAAGAATTTTTTGGTTTTGTAATAACGGAGATAATGAAGTTTTTATTGGGAGTGCAGATTGGATGAGAAGAAACCTTGATAGAAGAATTGAGGCTGTTACTCCAATAGAAGATACTGAATTAAAACATCAACTAAAAGCACTTTTGCAAACATATATTAAAGATGATTACTTTTCTTGGATTATGAAAGAAGATGGTTCTTATGCAAAAAATGCATTAGATTCTGGAGTTAATCGTTCACAAATTGACCTTATAGAAAAATAAAAAAATTATTGATTTTTACAACATTTAATAAATTACTTAATAATTTAAAAATTTTTTTATTTTTGTAAAAGCCTTTCATAGCAAAAGATTTCAAGAAAATAGGGGAAAAAAAACTTTTTTTGTCTTTAAAGTTTCAACGTAAAAGTAGTTTTTATTTCAATTTCAGTGCTAGCTTTTTAAAAAATCCACTATTTAGGAGGCCAGGGTGATGGGGATCCCTCTGGAATCTGCAAAGAGCTCTTCAGATAAAAATTTTGATGAGCCAAGATTACCAAACACTGCGGGCAAGTCTCGCAAATCGAAATCCAATCTTACTGCAAAACAAAGCCAAAAAAAATCTGGCAGACTCGCTTCAGATTCTATTGGCTATTACTTAAGTAGCATTGGCAGAGTACCTCTTTTGACTCCAGCAGAGGAAATAGAGTTAGCTCATCATGTTCAGAACATGAAAAAGTTGCTACAAATTCCAGAAACTGATAGAACGCAACGAAATCTTTATCAAATTAAAATTGGCAAAAGAGCTAGAGATAGAATGATGGCAGCTAATTTAAGGCTTGTTGTCTCAGTTGCAAAAAAATACCAAAACCAAGGGCTTGAATTATTAGACCTTGTCCAAGAAGGAGCTATTGGCCTTGAAAGAGCTGTAGATAAATTTGATCCTGCTATGGGATATAAATTCTCAACTTATGCTTACTGGTGGATTAGACAAGGAATGACAAGGGCAATTGATAACAGTGCAAGAACAATCCGTTTGCCTATTCACATAAGTGAAAAACTATCCAAAATGAGAAGAGTCTCTAGAGAATTATCACATAAATTTGGTAGACAACCTACCAGATTGGAAATGGCAACTGAAATGGGAATTGATCAAAAAGATTTAGAAGATTTAATTTCGCAAAGTGCTCCTTGCGCCTCCCTTGATGCTCATGCAAGAGGCGAAGAAGATAGAAGTACTCTTGGTGAACTCATACCTGATCCAAACTGTGAAGAGCCTATGGAAGGTATGGATAGAACTATTCAAAAAGAACATTTAGGAACTTGGCTTTCTCAATTAAATGAAAGAGAACAAAAAATAATGAAGCTCAGATTTGGATTAGATGGTGAAGAACCATTAACACTCGCAGAAATAGGAAGACAAATTAATGTTTCACGAGAAAGAGTAAGACAACTGGAAGCTAAAGCAATATTAAAACTTAGAGTAATGACAACTCATCAAAAAGCAGCTTAACCAAATTGATAAAATTTACTGTAATTTTATTATATCTATTTTCAATTTTTCTAATATCAATAGTTTTTAAAAGATATAATGAAGATAGCAAAGAAATCGTAAGAAAAATAATACATATAGGAATAGGACCTTTAATACCAATTGCTCAATTTTTAAAAATTAATCAAAACTCTGCTCTAATTTTTACAGGAATTATTTCATTAATTGTTCTCATCAATTACAACTATAAATTGTTTCCAACAATAGAGGACGTTGAGAGAAAAAGTTATGGAACATTATTTTATTGTCTAAGTTTATTTATTTTGATTTATCTTTTCTGGGATAAAGATCCATATGCATTAATTACTGGATTTTTCATAATGACTTTTGGTGATGGATTAGCTGGGTTAATAGGAAAAAGCCTTAATTCAATGAGTTGGATTTTTTTTAAACAAAAAAAATCTTTATTTGGCACTATAACAATGTTTTTAACAAGTTTGATAGTAGTTTGCTCAATAGGATACGCCCAACAAAATAGTCTAAATCTTAATTATTTTACAATAGCTTTTTTTGCGACTTTGCTCGAACAATTTAGTGTTTTAGGAATAGATAACTTCATTGTTCCAATTTCTTCAGCATTATTTTTTAATTTTTTTATAACTAGCTAAGTGAATCGTATAAAATAGCGAGTAATTCCTTTGTTGTTTCTATATCTATACATGCATCTGTAATGCTTCTGCCAAATTGAAGATCCTCTTTTTTTAAAAGTTTTTGATTTCCCTCTTTCAGATGACTTTCAAGCATCACTCCTAAAATATTTTTTTCACCATTGCTAATTTGAGAAGCTATATTTTTTAACACTTCTGACTGTTTGCGGAAGTCTTTATTGGAATTTCCATGACTACAATCAATCATCACTTTATGTGGAAGATTACATTGCTGCAATTCAGATGAAATTCTTTTAACATGATCATTTTCAAAATTTGGGCCTTTTGAACCGCCCCTTAAAACTATATGTCCATCAGGATTTCCTGTGGTATTTACAATAGAAGCCATTCCATTTTCATTTACACCTAAAAAATGATGTGATTTTGAAGCTGACTGCATTGCATTGATTGCAGTTGTAAAAGAACCATCCGTTCCATTTTTAAAACCAATAGGCATAGATAATCCTGATGCCATTTCCCTATGAGTTTGGCTTTCAGTAGTCCGCGCACCTATAGCTGTCCAACTTATTAAATCAGCAATATATTGGGGAACAATTGGATCTAGTAATTCTGTAGCAGAAGGTATGCCACGAGTTGCTAGATATGAAAGCAAACTTCTTGCCCTTCTTAAACCAGTATTAATATCATAAGAATCATCTAGATGAGGATCGTTTATTAATCCCTTCCAGCCAATAGTTGTTCTTGGCTTCTCAAAATATACTCTCATTATAATTTCTAATTTATCTTTATAAATTTCTCGGAAGTTTTGAATATATTTTGAATATTCCTTCGCCGCCTCTAAATCATGAATTGAACATGGACCCACGATTACTAGAAGCTTCTGATCATTATGATGCAAAATATTTTGTATCGATCTTCTTGTTTTAGATACTGTATTAGCAGAGACGTGATCCAAAGGTATATCATTATGTAATCTGCTTGGAGGTATTAATGGTCGGGTTTCAACAACATGTAAATCTGATGTCTTTTCTAAAGCTGAATTATTTGATGATGTCGTCATTGATTAATTAAGAAGTTTGAATATTTAAAAAAGCATTTATGAATACTCTCCTTTTCAATATTAAAAATAACAATAGATTAGGCATTAAACCTTACTAATGAAGAATTTGGAAACATTGCTAAAAGATTACGCAGATCACGTAGCTGAAAGAGCAACCAAAGGTATACCTCCTTTACCTCTAAATGCTGAGCAAACAAATTGTATTACAAAATTATTGGAACAAGATAGTTCTTATGATTCTTCTTATTTACTTGATTTACTAATAAATAGAGTACCACCAGGAGTCGATGAAGCTGCTTACGTAAAAGCAAGCTGGCTTACAGCTATTGTTAATTCCGAAAAATATTGCAAATCAATTAATCCCGAAAAAGCAATTGAAATACTAGGAACAATGATAGGAGGATATAATGTAAATTCTCTGGTTGAAATACTAAAAGGAAAAAATAGTTTGCTTGCTAAAAAAGCGGCAGAAGTTTTAAAAAATATTATTCTTGTTTATGACTCAGCTAATGAAATCTATGAATTATCTCAAAATAATTTTTATGCAAAAGAGATTGTAAAAAGTTGGGCAAATGCAGAATGGTTCAAAAATAAAAAAGTTCTGGAAAAAGAGATTACTTGTTTAGTATTTAAAGTTGACGGTGAGACAAATACAGACGACTTATCTCCAGCTGTACATGCGACAACACGCCCGGATATTCCGATGCACGCATTAGCTATGTTGGAATTCAAAAAACCTGATGGACTAAAGATTCTTGATAATTTAAAAAAACAAAATTTACCAATAGCTTATGTTGGAGATGTTGTTGGAACAGGTAGTTCTAGAAAATCTGCTATTAATTCACTCGTTTGGCATATAGGAGAAGATATTCCTTTTGTTCCAAACAAAAAAACAGGAGGAATAATAATTGGTAGCAAAATAGCCCCAATTTTCTTTAATACTGCACAAGATTCAGGAGCTTTACCAATAGAAGCTGATGTATCTCAAATGAAAACAGGAGATGTTATTAAAATATATCCTTATGCAGGCATTATTAAAAAAATTGAAAAAGATTCAAATACTGAAGAATTAATAAGCAAATTCGACTTGTATCCATCAACTCTTACTGATGAGATTCAAGCTGGCGGAAGAATTAATCTTATGATTGGAAGATCTCTTACAGACAAAATTAGAAATAAATTAGATTATCAAACTAGTGAAATATTTACCAGACCACAAAATCTAATCGAAAGTAATGCCGGCTTTACTCAAGCTCAAAAAATAGTAGGCAAAGCATGCGGTTTAGATGGAGTAAGGCCAGGAATGACCTGTGAGCCAATTATGACCACAGTTGGCAGTCAAGACACTACTGGGCCAATGACTAGAGATGAACTAAAAGAACTAGCTTGTTTAGGATTTACTGCAGATTTAGTGATGCAAAGTTTTTGTCATACAGCTGCGTATCCTAAACCAGTAGATCTAGTTACCCATAAAGAATTACCTGATTTTATATCTCAAAGAGGTGGAGTAGCTCTCAAGCCTGGAGACGGAATAATTCATAGCTGGCTTAATAGAATGCTTCTCCCAGATACTGTTGGCACAGGGGGAGATAGCCATACTAGATTTCCTCTCGGCATTTCATTTCCTGGAGGCTCGGGCATTGTTGCCTTTGCCGCTGCCATAGGATCAATGCCATTAAATATGCCAGAATCTGTGCTGGTTAAATTTAAGGGAGAATTATTACCAGGAATCACTCTTAGAGATTTAGTAAATGCAATCCCTCTCTTCGCAATTAAAAAAGGACTCTTAACTGTTGAGAAAGCAAATAAGAAAAATATATTCAACGGGAAAATTATGGAAATTGAGGGATTACCAAACCTAAAACTTGAACAAGCTTTTGAACTTACTGATGCTACTGCAGAACGCTCATGCGCTGGCAGTACCATACTTTTATCTCAAGAAACTGTACAAGAATACTTAAGAAGTAATATTTGCCTGCTAGAAAAAATGATTGAGAGCAATTATGAAGATTCAAAATCAATTTCAAGAAGAATAAATGATATGAAAAATTGGCTAAAAAAACCATCATTAATTCAACCAGATTCAAACGCTCAGTATGAAGAAATCATTGAAATTGATTTAGCAAAAGTAACACAACCTATAGTTGCTTGCCCAAACGATCCAGATAATGTAAAAGAAATCACTGATGTTGCAAATACAAATATTAACGAGGTTTTTATAGGTTCTTGCATGACAAATATTGGCCATTACAGGGCAGCTGCGAAAATTCTTGAAGGTGTACAAAATTTAAAAGCTAAATTATGGATTTGTCCTCCAACAAAAATGGATGAAGAAACTCTAAAAGCTGAAGGTTACTATAAAATCTTCGAAGATTGTGGTGCAAGGTTAGAGTTGCCAGGCTGTTCTTTATGTATGGGAAATCAAGCCAGAGTAGATGAAGGTTCTGTGGTATTTTCTACTAGTACAAGAAATTTTGACAATAGACTTGGCAAGAATGCACAAGTCTTTTTAGGCAGTGCTGAATTAGCAGCAGTTTGCGCACTGCTTGGCAAAATACCTGAAGTTGAAGAATATCAAGATATTACTAAGAATAAAATTAATCCATATTCAGATGAGCTTTATCGCTATCTTCAATTTGATGAAATACACGATTTCAGCTTGTCAAAGTAATCATGGACTATGCCAAACTTTTTAAAAGATAATATTCAAAAAACAAGTAATAATTCTTCTCGCAGCATCAAAAAACTATTAAAACAAAGATCTCTAGTCGTTGCATTTTCACTCTTATTAACAGGTTTAGGGGCCTCAATTACAAGCATATCTTTTAAAACTGGAATCTATTTTATTAATAACTGGAGATTAGCATTATTAGACCAATTCCCATCTATTGCGGTCTTACCTATTTTTGGAGCTCTTGGAGGAGCTATTGCTGGATATTTGATCAAAAATTTAGCACCTGCTGCAAAAGGTTCAGGTGTGAGTCAAATCATGGGTTTCCTAAGACATAAAAAAGTTCCAATGAATTTAAAAGTAGGATTAGTAAAGCTCATATCAGGAATTATTGCTATTGGTAGTGGATTCCCTTTGGGTCCAGAAGGTCCATCGGTTCAAATGGGAGGATCAGTAGCTTGGCAAATGGCCAAGTGGCTCAAAGCTCCTACAGCTTTCAGAAGAGTAATAGTAGCAGCAGGTGGTGGTGCTGGAATAGCTGCAGTATTTAGCGCTCCATTAGGAGGGTTTGTGTATGCAATAGAAGAGTTATTAAATTCTGCTAGACCAGTAATTTTGCTATTAGTAATAATTACAACTTTTATTGCAGATTCATCTGCTGATATTATTCAAGCCTTGGGTTTAGATCCTAAAGCAGGAGGATTTGATTTTAACCTGGGATTTTTGATTCAAAAAGAATATGACCCATCAGTTTTTTTCTTACCTGTAGATTTTATTTACCTAGTTTTACTAGGAATAATTATTGGGATATTTGCAGAACTATACAGCAGATATGTTTTGTTAATGCAAAATCTTGGGAAAAAGTGGTATAAAAATAAATTTGTTTTAAAAATGAGTATCTGTGGACTTATGTTAGGAAGTATCTACTCTTGTTTACCTAGTACATTTCACAATTTAGATGAATTACAGAAAATAATAGCCGAACAAAGTACAAGTATTGGAATTGCTTTATTAGCAGTTTTAGTACTATTTATCACGACAGGTTTAGCTGCCGCATCTGGAGCTCCTGGAGGATTATTCTATCCAATGCTTACTTTAGGAGGGTCAATCGGACTAATAATGGGAAGCTGGGTAGAAATTGCAACAGGGCATGCTCCAAGTACATACATTTTTGCAGGAATGGGCGCTTTCGTAGCTGGATGTTCAAGAACACCAATAACAGCAATGTTTTTGGCATTTGCTTTAACAAAAAATTTGTTAATAATGAAACCTGTCTTAATCAGCTGCATTGCCAGTTTCTTGATAGCAAGAGCTTTTAATGAAGAATCAATTTACGAAAGACAAATACAAGTAGAATTAGAAGACTAAGAAACTGTTTTTAATCAAAAACAGCAGTTTTGCTGTTATAAACAAATACTTGATGATTCAGATGTAATCTAACTGCTCTTGCTAAAGCTATTCTTTCAATATCTCTTCCTTTTCTAATCAAATCATCAACTTCATCCCTATGACTTACATTAACTGTACATTGCTCAATTATGGGGCCTTCATCAAGATCTTCAGTAACGTAATGAGCAGTAGCACCTATTAATTTAACACCTCTCTTCCATGCTCGATGATATGGTTGCCCGCCCTTAAATGCAGGCAAAAAAGAATGGTGAATATTTATTATTGAAGAAAACTTTTTTAGAAAAGAGTCACTTAAAATTTGCATATATTTAGCTAATACAACAAGATCAATTTCATATTCTTTTAGTAAATTTAAAAATTGATCTTCAACAATAGATTTATCAGTATTAAAGGAATCAACATGAACAAATTTTGCATTAAAGTCATTTGCAATATATTCAAGATCAGAATGATTTGAAATTATTAAAGGGACTCTCATTTTGAGTTCTCCATTTCTTACTCGCCAAAGTAAATCAATTAAACAATGATTTTGTTTACTCACAAAAATAGCAACATTTGGAATTTCATCAGAATAATTTACGTTAAATTTTCCATTTACTTCATTTGCAATTTTTTCAAACTCTTTATAAATTTCATCTCTATTAAAAAATTGATTGTTGCTATTCCATTCAATTCGACTAAGAAATAAACCCGCATCTTGATCCGTATGATGATCAGAATGTTTTATGTTACCACCGTAATTTGAAATCCAACTTGTAAGTAAACTTACAAGGCCAGGACGATCGGGACAAACAATTTTGAATATAATTGAAGGATGTTCCAAAAAATCTTTAACTATTAAGTCAAATATGCAAGTATATCTAATATATCAATGAAAAGCTTAAAAGAAAATTTCCAAAAAGCAGAAATAGTTATTATTGGATCAGGGATTATTGGAAAATTTAACGCCTTAGAATTATCAGAATTAGGTTCGCAAGTAACGATAATAGATCCAACTCAACACCAAAATAGTAGCAATGCAGCTTTAGGCTTACTAATGGGTAATATGTATCAAAAAAGAAGAGGTAGAAGCTGGGATCTGAGGAGACAAAGCATTGAATTATGGCCACAATGGATTACATTCCTACAAAAATTTAATTGTGAATTAAGTATAGAAAAACCATTAATACAACTAACTACTGATGAAGAAAAATTTAAAAAATTAGAGAAATTTGTTTATGAAAATAATGATCAAAACTTGCGAATTTTAGAAAGAGACTCAATATTTATCAAGAATATAAATAAAGCCTTCCAAACAAAAAATATAAAAGGAATGATATCATTCGAAGATGGAAGAATAAATCCTTTTTCTTTACTTCAAACATTAGATAAATATCTAAAACATAAAAAAGTAAATTATTTGCGAGAAGAAATAATAAAAATAAGAAAATCAAATAATCAATGGATTTCTACAACAAGGAATAATAAAAACATCAAATCTGACATGGTTATTTTGTGTAATTCACTAAAAGCGATTGATTTAATAGATAGCCTATCTCACGACATCAAATTAAAACCTGTTTTAGGTCAAGCTATGGAAATTGAGATTAATGATGCAGAAGTTGATTTATTATCGCTGCCAAAACAATTCAATATAAATGGTAAAAATATAATTCCAAAATCAAAAAATAAGCTAATTATTGGATCAACTGACGAATATAGTACTACGCCAGAAGAAAATACCTTCGGAAAACTCACAAATTTTCTAGATCAAAGACCAAATTGGCTGATGAAAGGAAAAATTTTAAAAAAATGGTACGGAATAAGATCAAGACCTGATGGTGAACCTTCACCAATAATGAAAATTCTTGAGAATGGACTAATTATATGTACAGGTTTTTACAAAAATGGAATTTTACTGGCGCCGGCTTGTTCTAAATGGGTTGCAAATGAAATTAAAAATTACCTTTACTAATCTTTTGTTTCAGTAAAGTCTGCATCAATTACATCATCTCCTCCTTTTTCGTTTGAATCACTCTGATCAGGACCGCCCGCCGAGCCAGGAGATGGTGGCTGATTGCCAGGTTGCTGATAAACAGATGAACCTACTGCATAAAGTTCTTGCTGAAGTTCTTCAAGAAGTTTTTTCATTGATTCATAATCTTCTTTTGAAGTTGCTTCTTTTAAAGCATTACTTTTTTCTTCAACTTTAGACTTTGCTGCAGCATCAATTTTATCTCCCAGTTCACTAAGTTGCTTTTCTGTCTGATATACAAGTGTTTCAGCTTGATTTTTTAAATCTATTTTTTCTCTTTTTTCTTTGTCTGCAGATGCATTTGATTCAGCATCTTTTACCATTTTTTCTACTTCATTATCAGATAGAGTTGAAGCACCAGTGATAGAAATACTTTGCTCTTTACCACTTCCCTTATCTTTAGCAGTAACACTAAGAATACCATTTGCATCAATATCAAATGTGACTTCAATTTGCGGCACGCCTCTTGGTGCTGACGGTATACCATCCAATCTAAAAGTTCCTAAGCTCTTGTTATCAGAAGCCATTTCTCTTTCACCCTGTAAAACGTGAATTTCAACATTTGTTTGACCGTCTACAGCAGTTGAATATGTTTCGGATTTTTTCGTAGGTACTGTAGTATTTCTATTTATCATTTTTGTCATTACTCCGCCTAGAGTCTCTACACCTAGAGAAAGTGGAGTAACGTCAAGCAATAATATATCTTTAACCTCTCCTGCTAAAACTCCCCCCTGAATTGCAGCTCCAACAGCTACTACCTCATCAGGATTAACAGTTTGATTTGGTTCTTTGCCAATTATTTTTTTAACTAAATCTAAAACAGCAGGAATTCTAGATGAGCCTCCCACCATAACAACTTCATCAATTTCACTAGTAGAAATTTTTGCATCACTTATAGCTCTCTCAACTGGGGTCTTACACCTATCGATTAAAGAAGCTGCTAATTCCTCGAACTTTGCTCTAGTAAGGTTCAAATCTAAATGTTTTGGTCCTTCGGGTGTCGCTGTAATAAAAGGTAGATTTATTTCACTTTGAGTAGCATTTGAAAGTTCTATTTTTGCTTTTTCTGCAGCTTCAGTCAATCTTTGCAAAGCTTGCTTATCTTGTCTTAGATCAATTCCCTCATTTGATTTAAAAGTATTAGCCAAATGATCTACGATGCATCTATCAAAATCATCACCACCTAAATGAGTATCTCCAGAAGTAGATAGAACTTCAGTTACTCCATCACCAGCCTCAATAACTGAAACATCAAATGTTCCTCCCCCTAAATCAAAAACAAGAATTTTTTCATTTTCTTTATCCAAACCATATGCTAAAGCTGCAGCGGTTGGCTCATTAACAATTCTGAGGACTTCTAAACCTGCAATCTTTCCAGCATCTTTAGTAGCCTGTCTTTGAGAGTCATTAAAATAAGCTGGGACTGTAATTACAGCCTGAGTAACTTTTTCGCCAAGGTATTTGCCCGCATCATCTGCCAACTTTCTTAAAACTTGAGAACTAACCTCTTCAGGAGAAAACTGCTTATCCAAAATAGGACATTTTAATTTGACACTAGAACCAGATTTTTCAACAGAATAACTAACCTCCTTGGATTCTTCATTAACTTCATCTACTCTTCTACCAACAAAACGTTTTGCAGAATAAAAAGTATTTTCAGGATTCATTACAGCTTGTCTTTTTGCAATTTGTCCAACAAGCTGATCTTGATTTTTTGTATATGCAACAACTGATGGAGTAGTTCTGAAACCCTCAGCATTTGCTATTACAGTAGGTTTACCACCTTCCATTACAGCGACACAACTATTAGTTGTTCCTAAATCAATTCCTACAACCTTACCCATGGGTAAATTTTCTATATTTGCTATTCTCCATAATCGGTCATTAACGTCATTATTGTTACTCAAAGACGGGGGGTGGTTCCCGAACAGATCATTATTTTTAAGGCAAAATTCTAAACATGATTACAAGTAAGACATCTTTTATTGCATTAATCGGCAATCCAGTAAGCCATTCTTTATCACCGATTATGCAAAATGCTGCACTCCAATATTTAGGTCTAGATTTAATTTATATTGCTATACCTTGCAAAGATGAAGATCTAGAATTAGTTCTGAATTCTTTGAAAAAAATTAATTGCAAAGGTATTAATATTACAATTCCCCATAAAGAAAAAGTATTTAACCTTTGTAGTGAAATTTCCCCTATCGCAAACAAACTGAAAGCAATTAATACCTTGAAATTAAATTCTCAAAAAGAATGGAGCGCAACTAATACCGATGTAGATGGATTTATTTATCCATTGAAAAATTTAAACTTAACGAAGAAAAAGTCAATAGTTCTTGGCTCTGGGGGTGCAGCAAGATCTGTTATTCAAGGTTTAATAAATTTAAATATTTCGAAAATTTCAGTAATATCACGTAATAAATCATCACTAGATGAATTAATAAAAAACTTTGAAAATCAAATTGAAATCCAGAGCTTCTTAAATAATAATAATCAAGCTCAAAATTTAATCGAAGAGGCAGATTTAATTGTAAATACTACACCAGTAGGAATGAAAACCACCAAACATGAAATAAATGTATTGCCATATGGAGAGTCTTTTTGGAGATCTCTTAACTCAAAAACAATTGTTTATGATTTAATCTACAATCCTTCTCCAACTCATCTATTGAAATTTAGCGCCAACAAAGGATGCATAACTATAGATGGTTTGGAAATGCTTGTCGCTCAGGGATTGAAGTCATTATCATTTTGGACAAATGGCTTAGAAGTACCTTTTCATATTATGAATGACGCACTCAAGAATCATCTTTATAATAAATAATGCTAATTTTCAAGGAACTGCACATCATGATGTATCGTTAAATATGAACAGACGCTCATAACATCAACTACATGAGCCAAAGACCTTGTCTGAAATTATGAACGATCAACAATCTTATTACGAAACCATGTACATCCTCCGCCCAGATATTGCGGAAGATGAAGTAACTAACCACATTGATAAATACAATAAGCTTGTAGAAGAATTTGGCGGTACCATCCTCGATAGTCAAATGAGGGGTAAAAGAAGATTAGCCTATCAAATATCAAAGCATAGAGAAGGTATTTACGTCCAACTAAGTCATCAAGGGGATGGACAACATATTTTCAAAATCGAAAAAGCAATGAGACTTAGTGAAGATGTCATAAGGTATATGACCGTTAAACAAGAAGGACCTTTACCTACTCCAAGACCTTCTTCGAAGAGTTCAATTCAAGCAGATGATAAAGAAAATCAAGAAACTAAAGTTGAATCTAAGGAAGAACAACCAGTAGTAAGCGCAAATACTTCAGCTCCGGGAAAAGAAAATACTAAATCCAAAGAAATTTCAGAATCTTAAATATTAATCTTTTGTTTTTGAATTTAATTCAGCCCATATTTTATTAGACATACCCCACATATAAATAAAACCCTCCGCTAAAGAATGATTAAAAACATCGTCTTTACTATAAGTTGCCAAATCTTCCCGGTAAAGTGAATTATTTTCAGACATTCTCCCAATTACTTTTGCGTTCCCCTTATGAAGTCTAATCTTTACTCTTCCATTAACTGAAGTTTGAGTCGACGAAATAAATGCATCTAAACTATCTTTAAGAGGTCCAAACCAAAAGCCTTGATAGACTAGTTGTCCCCATTTTTTTTCCACTATTCCTTTAAAGTCGACAACTTCTGGGTTTAGTGTAATACTCTCTAATTCTTTGTGAGCTTTGATTAAAAGCAAGAGGCCAGGAGTTTCATAAATTTCTCTACTTTTAATTCCTACTACTCGATCTTCAATCATATCAATTCTTCCAAAACCATGCTCACCTGCGAGAACGTTAGCTTTTTTTATAATCTCTACAGGGGTTAAAGATTCATCATTAATTCCAACAGGAAAACCATTTTTAAAAATAATTTCTATATCTTGATGAGAATGAGGTGAATTAACAATAGATGATGTCATGGCAAAAATATCCTCAGGTGCTTCTTGCATTGGATCTTCTAATATGCCCGCTTCAATGCTCCTACCAAGTAAGTTAACGTCTATTGAATATGGTGATTTTTTTGATACTGGTGCAGGAATACCAAATTTTTCTCCATACATTATTGCCTCTTCCCTACTCATATTCCACTCCCTTGCAGGAGTAATTATTTTTAAATCAGGACCTAAAGCATTTATTGCCAAATCAAATCGAACTTGATCATTCCCTTTCCCAGTGCATCCATGAGCTACTGCATCTGCATCAATCTCCCGAGCAATGTTTACAAGATTTTCAGCAATTAACGGCCTAGCAAGAGCTGTAGATAAAGGATACTTATCTAGATATAATGCATTTGCTCTGATAGCTGGAAAGGCATATTTCTCAACAAAACTATTAACTAAATTACCAACTATTGATTGAGATGCACCAGAATTTAAAGCTTTCTGCCTAATAATTTCTAAATCCTCCCCTTGGCCAAGATCAGCAACAAAAGTAACCACTTCTGAAATTCCATATTCATTCTTTAAATATGGAATACAAACGCTCGTATCTACGCCACCAGAATAAGCTAGTACAACTTTTTTTACATGCTGCATCTAAATTTGCTCCATAAATTTAAATTTTTTACGTAATTAAGAATTTGAAAACTTATTAAAAACTAATACTATTGTAACTAAAAGAGCTGGACCAAAAACTAGTAATAAGAGAAGAAAGTTATTTATTATTAAAACATTGGTATTCAAATATCCAAAAAGTTTTAATAATCCAGACAGCAACAATGAAATTAGCCAGATAAAAAAGTATTTTAAATTTCCTTTATAAAACAAAGTTTTTCGTACGCATCATTATGTATTATCCTATATATAGAACATAACCTTTAATGGACTCAAATAAACTTAAACTTAGATTAGACGATATTTCTGAAGTCAACCCTGCCTTAACTTGCTACCACAGAGATGATCCAGCACCTGTATTACCCCTAAGAGATGAACCTGATCTACTATCTTGGCTTGAAAATACAGGAAGGCTTGTTTCTGAAAAAGACGGGGATTCACAAGAGATTAGTACGATAGAAGAAGAAGAACTTTCAGCGCTAATGGGAGAAAAAGAAGATTATAAAACTGAAGAAGACCCATCTTTAGAAGATGATTGGGAAGATTAAAGAATTTAACTATAAATCGTTATTAATATTTAATACTTTTGCGTTAATAGTTACCTCATTTTTTTTTAATAATTTTATTTTTATAGGAGTTTATACATTTTTTTTCTTTGTTTCTTTATTCACAACAAAGAACGGACTAAAGATAATCAAAAAATTAAATTTACTTCAAAATATTAGAGTTGAAGGTCCTACTAATCACTTTAAAAAAAGTGATACCCCAACAATGGGTGGGATTTTTATGATACTTCCTTTTTTAATTTTTCTTTTGATAATAGCTATCAATTTAGATTCCCTACAATTAATTCTTTTATTGCTTACTATTTTTGGTTTTTTTATTACAGGATTTTTAGATGATTTTTTAAGTATTAAAAACAAGAAAAACACGGGCTTAAAAACAAGAGAAAAATTTATACTGCAAAGTATCATCTCGATAGTTTTTATATCGGTAGCCTATGAAAAAAATTTAATAAATCCACTAATTTTAGTATCTGACTCTTGGGGAATAAATATGAACATTTTTATATTGCCCATTTCTTTTTTAGTACTAGTTGGATTAAGTAATTCAGTTAATTTGACTGATGGACTTGATGGATTAGCAGCTGGATGTAGTGGAATCGTCTTTTATGGACTAGGAACAGAAATCTTAATGAAAGAACAGCAAGAGCTTATCGTTTTTAGTATCTTATGTTACTCAATGTCAGGTTTGTGCCTAGGATTTCTCAAATACAATAATTATCCTGCAAAAATATTTATGGGTGATACCGGTTCTTTAAGTATTGGTGCAATTCTGGGTTCTATATCTTTATTAACTAATAGCATTTTTACTTTAACTATATTTTCAGGAATATTTATTATTGAATCTTTATCAGTAATAATTCAAGTAGGATTTTTCAAAATTACAAAAAAATTATTTTATAAAGGTAAACGCATATTTTTAATGTCTCCACTGCACCACCATTTTGAACTTAAAGGAATTAAGGAACAAAAAATAGTTGAAAATTTTTGGAAAATCAACATTTTACTTATAATTTTAGGTATAGTTTTAAAAATCAATCTTTAAAAAATTTGTTATGAGTTTTTTTACATGGAAAGATAATGGATTAACCAGTGACTGCTCAAGTCTTGATGCAATGGCATCAAGATTTGAAGAAACTGCTAATTTAATGAAAAAACTTTCTAAGAAAGGCTTCAAACTAAAGAAAAAGCATAACAATCAACTAATTCTCCACCCCGATCCTAAAGTATTTGATCAGTGGGGTTTTATTAGTGAAGAACTTCCTTTTAAACAACTCTGTTTAATATCAGATGAAGAATAGCTATTTGACCTTGAAAACTCTTTTGTAAGTATTGATAAATAATTACGTACATGAGTATTCCAACTAAAGTGCCTATTAACACCCTCAATTCCATTTCTACTCCATAATTTCCACTGATTATTATTAGAAATTCCTTTTTCAAGGATAACTTTCAACTGATTAATATCAGTAACATCTACTAGAAGTCCATTTTCACATTTTGAGCGAATTTCTTTTGGCCCTCCATCATTTGTTGATATTATTGGCAGTCCACATGAAGAAGCTTCAAGAAGAGTTAACCCAAAAGGCTCTGTTAAAGCTGGATTTACAAATACACCCCCTCTACTAGCAGCCCATCTATATATAGCAGGTATCTGACTTGGAAGATGCTTTTTTGGATAAGCTACCTTTCCATATAAGTTATATTTATCAATAGTCTCAAAAATATTATTGAAAACATTTTTTTGTTGAGGATCAAGTTTTGAAGTATTATCTCGACAACCTAAAATTAAAATTAAATTAGTTTTTCTTTTTAGTTTTTCAGATCTTCCGTATGCCTCAATCAAAGAAGGAATATTTTTTCTTCGCACAGCTCTAGAAATAGTCAACAAAGGAGGTTTTGTAGAATCCTTTAAAAAAGGTTTCATCATATTGTCAATTTCAGCTATCTCTGTTGTCGAATGAATATGGTGAAATTTATTATGATCAACACCAGGAGGAATCACTTTAGCTTTTTGAGGTGAAAATGAAGAATATTGTGAATACTGACAAACTGACTCTTGTTTAGTGCTTGTAACTACAATATCTGCAGATTTTAAAGCTTTTTCTTCTGCCTCAATTCTCTTACTTATGGAATAAAGCTTTTCTATTTGATTAGTTTTTAAACCAGTATCAAGCAATTTCCTCTTTTTTTCTCTTCCCAAAGAGTGACCAGTAAAAATAAGTGGAACGTTTAAGTATTTACTTAATCTAACACCTACATATCCAGCATCTGCATAATGTGCATGAATGAAATTAGGCTTTTTATTTTTTTTATAATAAGAGATAAGTCTTTCAGTTAAATGATCTAAATAAGGCCAAAGCAATTCCTTTCTTAAATATTTATTAGGGCCAAATTTGAATCTCAAAATTCGAACTCCAGGTTCTACAAATTCTTCTTCTTGAGAATATTCATCGTCTACTTTACTATCATTAATTAATCTAGTAACTAAATCTACTTGATCAACTTCTGAAGTATTAGCCAAACTTTTAACTAACTCTAAAACATATTGTGTTTGCCCTCCAGTATCTGCATCTTTGCCTAATTCAAGATTTTTAGAACGTATTAGACCATGTAAATGTAAATGTAAAAATTTCAACCTCATTCAGCAAATCCTCCGATCAACGGCCTTTAATAGAAATAAGCTTAATTTCAAGAGGAAATATTAAGAAAGCATTATGATTTTAATTTTTTTTAATGCAAAAATTTTTAAAAACCAGTTATAGGCTTAATTTATGACCTCTAAATAAAACTTTTTTTTTGCTGTAATAATTAAGAATAAGAAGAAATACAACAAAGATTTTTTAGTTTAGAACCTTTTTAAGATATTTTGCTGTATGGCTTGTGGGATGTTTAGCGATATCTTCAGGAATGCCTTCTGCAATAATTTCGCCACCTTTATCGCCTCCATCAGGTCCTAAATCAATAATCCAATCCGAACATCTAATAACGTCTAAATTATGTTCAATAACAATTACAGAATTACCTTTATCTACCAAACGTTGTATCACATCCATTAATTTATGAACATCATAAAAACTTAGACCTGTAGTTGGTTCATCAATCAAATATAAAGTTTTTCCAGTAGCCCTTTTAGATAATTCTGTAGCTAGCTTAACTCTTTGAGCCTCTCCGCCAGATAATGTAGGAGCAGGTTGACCTAATTTAACATAACCTAAACCAACATCTACTAATGTAGATAATCTGTCAGCAGCTTGAGGTATAGCAGAAAAAGTTTCTGCAGCTTGTTCAACAGTCATCTCTAAAACGTCGGATATGTTAAAACCTTTGTATTTAACTTGAAGAGTTTCCCTGTTAAAGCGAGCTCCTTTGCATACTTCACATTGAACATACACATCAGGTAAAAAATTCATTTCAATAACATTTACTCCCTGACCTTTACATGCTTCACATCTTCCTCCTTTCACATTAAAACTAAATTGGCCAGCCTGATAACCTCTTGCTTTGGCTTCCACAGTGGCGGTAAATATTTGCCTTATAGGATCAAAAGCACCTGTATAAGTGGCAGGGTTTGACCTTGGTGTTCTTCCAATTGGAGATTGATCAATAACGATAACTTTATCAATTGCCTTTATACCCTTTAACTCTTCTACACCTTGAGGAAAAGGAACTTTTAAACCTAGAGAATGACACAAGGCAGGATGAAGTAATTCATTTATCAATGTACTTTTCCCGCTACCACTAACACCAGTTATAGAAACTAATCTTCCTAAAGGAAATTCTACAGAGATATTCTTTAAATTATTTTTTGAGCAATTATTTAAAATTAAACTTTTTTTAACAGCTGATCTACGCTCTTTTGGAGTAGGAATCGACTTTCTACCACTTAGATAAGCCCCAGTTAATGATCTTTCTGATTTCAGTACATCTTGATATGATCCCTTAGCAATAATTTCACCACCATAAACCCCAGCCCCTGGGCCAATATCTACTAAATAATCTGCAGATTTCATAGTATCTTCGTCATGTTCAACAACAACTAGAGTATTTCCTAGATCTCTTAAGCTTTTTAATGTTTCTAATAATCTGTCATTATCTCGCTGATGTAAACCAATACTTGGTTCATCTAATACATATAGAACTCCAGTAAGGCCTGCGCCAATTTGCGTAGCTAATCTAATACGCTGAGCCTCTCCGCCAGACAAAGTCATAGCAGGTCTATCTAAAGTTAAATAATCTAGACCAACATTAATTAAAAACTTCAAACGTAAACGAATCTCTTTTAACACCAATTCACCTATCTGCTTTTGTTTTTCTGATAAAGATATATTTTCCTTCTTAGTTTTTCCTAATCCCATAATGCGTTCTATGTGAGTTAGGGTTTCAGATACGCTAATAGAAGTTAGATCAGTAATATTGTAAGGACCGAGTTTAACGGCTAGTGCTTCAGGTCTTAATCTTTTTCCAGCACATGTCTTGCAAGGTACCAACTCTAAGTATTTTTCTAATTTTTGTTTTACTGATTCTCCATTAGCTTCATTCAGTTGTCTTTCTAAAATTGGTAAAATTCCTTCAAAAGGCCTTTCAAAGCCACTTGAAGTTTTAAAACGACTATCTGCCTGAATTAATATTGGTTTATCAGAACCTAAAAGTAAAACTTTCTTTTGTAAATCACTTAAATCTTTCCAAGGAGTTTTTAATTCAAATCCATAAGCTTGTCCTACAGAATATAGTAAAGAAAAATAATAAGTATTATCTTTTTCACTCCATGGGGCAATTGCAGCGTAAACAGGTAATGTTTTATCTGGTATCACTCTATCAGCGGTAAATTTTTTCAAATAACCAATCCCATGACAATCTGGGCATGCACCATATGGACTGTTAAAAGAAAATAATCTAGGAGAAAGTTCTTCTACAATAGAGCCATGGACAGGACAAGCATAATTTTCTGAATATAATTTTTCTCTATCTAAGTTAGGTGGTAGGTTTTCTCCTTTTTTTGGAACAACTTCTACTATTGCTAAACCATCACCTCTTTTGAGACAAGTTTGGAGAGAATCATTCAATCTTTCTTGTATTCCCTCTCGCGCGATTAATCTATCAACAACTACCTCTATATTATGAATTTGATTTTTATCTAATTCAATACTATCAGCAAGTTCTCTTACCTCTCCATTAATTCTCACCCTAGCAAAGCCCTCCGCAGCTAGTCCGCCAATTAATTTTGTATGTGTTCCCTTCTTCCCCCTTACCACCGGAGCCAATAATTGATATCTTGTACCCTCTGGCAGTAGAAGAATTTGATCAACCATTTCATCAATTGTTTGAGGAGCAATTGGAATCCCACAATGATGACAATGCGGCTCGCCAGCACGTCCAAATAACAACCTCAAGTAATCTTGTATCTCTGTTACTGTTCCAACTGTTGATCGGGGATTATGACTAGTAGATTTTTGATCAATTGAAATAGCAGGCGATAGACCTTCGATATTATCGACATCTGGTTTATCTACTTGACCTAAAAATTGCCTTGCATATGCTGAAAGACTCTCAACATATCTTCTTTGTCCTTCAGCAAAAATTGTGTCAAACGCTAATGAACTTTTTCCACTACCACTAACCCCAGTAAAAACTATAAATTTATTCCTAGGTAAAGAAAGATCGATATTTTTTAAATTATGCTGACGAGCTCCCCTGATATTAATTGAATTTCCTTCTTCAAAACTATTATTGATCTTTTTAACCATGTTTAAATCTATTTCTGATTTAAAAAGGTTATTATAGTGGAATTTTTTTTATTTTATGCAGCTACCCTATCTAGTAGACCGGAAGCGTAATCATTTGCTTCATCAAAACCTCCCCCAATAAGTTCCACTAATGCCTGTTTTCTTTGTTTTTTTGTCGTTAATTTAGATATTGAAGTATAAGTTATTCCATCAATTACATTTTTATTCACTTTGTAATGTGCTATTCCTCTAGCAGCCAAAAAAGGCTGATGTGTAATACATAAAACCTGTTGATCATTAGAAATTTTTTTTATTAGCTTAACCAAAGAAAATAATGATTTACCACTTAAACCATTATCAATTTCATCTAAAAAGAAAGTATTAGGTTTTTTAGAAATGCTAGATTTGATAGCTAATAAGAATCTTGACATTTCTCCACCAGAAATAATACTTGATAAAGGTGCAAGCTTCTGATCAGGATTGGCTGAAAACAAAAAATTTATATTATCAATTCCTTCACTTGAAGGATTAGATTCGGAAAATTGAATTGAAAAATTTGCATTTTCTAGACCTAAATTACTTAAAATTAACATTACTGAATTTTGCAGCTGTTTAGCAATTTTTTTTCTTTCAGTAGATTGAAGAACAAACAAAGAATTTAAATTATTTTGTAAACTCTCAATTTGAGCTTTAATCCTACAAATTTCATTATCTTGATCATTTTGATGAAAATATGTCTTTAATTGATCGCGCTTTTCAATTAATTTAGGTAAGTCCAATGAAAAAGTTCTCTCTAAGTTTTTTAAAAAAAATAATCTTTTTTGTATTTCTGGAAGATTAGATTCAAAATTTTCTATCTCTTGCAAATATGAGTTTAAAGAAAAAATTAAGTCTTCAACATAAGCATGAATATTTAATAACTTCTCTCTAAATGTTTGAATATTTAAATCAAAATCTGCTGTTTTATTTAAAACTTTTATTGATTTATTTATCAAAGAAGTTACTGATGGTTCGTCATAACTGAAATTATTTAAGTTTTCTAATGATGATTTAATTGAATTATTAATTTCGAGATTATTTACAAGTTTATTTTCTAGTATCTCTAATTCTAAAATTTCTTCACTGGAACATAAATCAGCCTCTTCTAAACTTTTCAACATTTGCTTAATTACTAAGTTGTTTTGTTCTTGATTCCTAGAAAATTCTATTTTTTCATCCATTAATCCTTTTAAAACTTTATTTTCTCCCCATATATTTTTAATCCTTTGGCTTATGTCTCTTAATTCTTGGGAACATAAGTCATCAATAATTAATCTCCTCTTTTCTAAAGAATCAAAGATAAAAGTATCAGCCTGACCTGCAAAATCTATTAAAAATCGTCCAAGTTTTTCTAATGATTGTCTATTAATTGATGAATTATTAACGCTATATTTGGACAAAATTTTATTATTTTTTTTATAAGATTTTCTTTTAATTTGTATTTCTGAAGAATTTATTTCAAAACCGTTACTAATTAACCAATTATTAATTTGCGATGAAGAAGAAAATATCGCCTCGATAATGCAAAAATCTTTTCCTGGACGTATTAAATGTTTTAGAGGTATATTAGATCCACCAAATAAAGCATTTAGGGAATCCAAAATTAATGATTTTCCTGAACCTGAATCTCCAGTTATGATATTCAAACCTTTTTCGAAATTAATTTCTATAATTTCTATTAAGGCAACGTTTTCTATTTTTAATTGTATTAACATGATAAATCTTCCATATAAAAAAATTAACTTCTTTTTTAAAAAAATAAAGGTTTTAAATATATAAAGTTATGAAAGAAGATTTTACTGATTTTATTGAGGTATCTGGACTACTAAATTATGATCCAGATACAATTTCTAAGATTTACAAAAAAAATCCTAAAAGACTTTTAAAAAGACTTTGGCAAACACTCATTCCTATTTTTGCTTACATCTTCTCTGTTGGATGGGATAAATTAACTGGAAGATTAAAAAATGAAACGCAAGCAAGATTTAGAGCAAGAGAATTAACAAATTTATTAGTAGAACTTGGACCTGCATTTGTTAAAGCGGGCCAAGCTTTATCAACAAGGCCAGATATAATTCCATCGATTCTTCTTGAAGAATTATCTGAATTACAAGATCAACTCCCTGGGTTTGATGGAGATAAAGCTATGGAATTAATAGAAGAAGATTTAGGATCCAAAATAGATGAGATTTTTTTAGAAATCGATAAAGAGCCAATTTCCGCGGCTTCTTTAGGGCAAGTGCATAAAGCTAAATTAAAAAATGAAGAAATCGTTGCAATAAAAGTTCAACGGCCAGGTTTAAGAGAACAAATAACTTTAGATCTTTACATAGTGCGAAATATTGCTTATTGGCTAAAAAACAATATCGGATTAATAAGAAGTGATCTAGTCGCTTTGATTGATGAATTAGGAAAGAGAGTTTTTGAAGAGATGGATTATTTAAACGAAGCTGCAAATGCAGAAAAATTTAGAAATATGCATAAACATAACAAAATGATTGCAGTACCAAAAATTTATAAAGAAATAACTTCAAGAAGAGTTTTGGCAATGGAATGGATAGAAGGTTCAAAATTAACAAATTTAGAAGACGTAAAACAATTAGGAATTAATCCTGATGAAATGATTGATATAGGGGTGCAGTGCAGTTTAGAACAGCTTTTAGAACATGGTTTTTTTCATGCAGACCCTCATCCTGGAAATTTATTAGCTTTAGAAGATGGAAGATTATGTTATCTAGATTTTGGAATGATGAGCGAGGTTTCCCGAGAATCTAGATCTGGATTAATTCAAGCAGTAGTACACTTAGTAAATAAAAATTTCGATAAATTATCTCAAGATTTTGTAAAATTGGGATTTTTATCAGAAGAGGTAAATCTAGAACCCATTGTTCCAGCATTTCAAGATGTTTTTATTAACGCCGTTGAACAAGGAGTTTCAAAAATGGATTTCAAGAGCGTTACAGACGATATGTCTGGTGTAATGTATAAATTCCCTTTCAGACTACCTCCATATTATGCACTGATAATTAGGTCATTACTTACATTAGAAGGAATAGCTTTAAGCGTAGATCCAAACTTCAAAATATTAGGTGCAGCTTATCCATATTTTGCAAGAAGATTGATGGAAGACCCTGATCCACAATTAAGAGAAAGCCTTAAAGAAATGCTTTTTGATAATAAAAAATTTAAATGGGATCGATTAGAAGATTTACTTTCTAACGCTGCAAAGCAAACAAATCTCGATTTAGAAAAACTTTTAGACGAAGTTACAAATCTTCTCTTTTCTCCAAATGGAGGATTTCTTAGAAATGAAATAGTTGAGGGTTTAACAAATCAGATAGATTTACTTAGTCTAAAAATATTGAAAAGTTTAAATAACTATCTTCCACAATCAATTAAATTAAATACTATCAACGAAAATAACAATTTGAATGACCTTATAATGTATATAGAGCCATTGAGAAACTTTTTAGAGATTTTACAAAAAGTACCCGGCTATTCAATTGACATTTTTCTAAGAAAGATTCCAAGACTTATAAGTGAACCTTATACAAAAGAAATGGGTATTAAAATTGCTAAAAAAGTTACTGAAAAAGGATTTGTAAGACT
>QCCT01000015.1 GCA_003281165.1 Prochlorococcus sp. AG-347-M18 | reverse complement strand
CAATACTTTTTCGTCTTCTCCAAGATTTAATCTCTTCATGATTGCCGCTTACCAAAATATCAGGCACTTTCATATCTTTAAAAGTTAACGGCCTCGTGTATTGCGGATATTCCAATAAAGAAGAATTATGACTCTCATCCACTAAGGAGTCAGGATCACCCAGTGTTCCTGGTAATAATCTAGTCAAACCGTTAATTATTGAGATAGCGGGTATTTCACCCCCTGAAAGTACGTAATCGCCCATCGATATCTCTTCATCAGCTAAACATCTAATCCTCTCATCAAAACCTTCATATTGACCACAAATAATTATTATTTGATTCAAAGTGGACCATCTCGCAAGATCCTTTTGCTTTAAAACTTTACCCTGTGGGGTCATCAGCAAAGTTTTACTTTTAGATAATTTTCTAATTGATTCATATGCCTTATAAATAGGTTCAGGTTTTAATACCATACCTGCTCCTCCTCCATAAGGCTTATCATCTACCTGTCTGTAAGAACCCTCTCCATATTCTCTTAAATCATGCAAATTTACATCGATCAAATTCTTATCTAGAGCTCTTGTTATGACCCCTAAATTATTTATTAATTCAAAAGCTTTAGGGAACAATGTAATTACATCAAAATTAAAACTACTCATCTAGAAATCTTCCTCATAACCAAACTCAATTAATCTTGATTCTTTTTTTCTCCAATTTGGAACAACTTTCACAAACAACTCTAAATGAACTGGACAATCAATTAATTTTGACATATTTGATCTTGCTGAGTGACCAATCATTTTTAACATTGAACCTTGCTTTCCAATAAGAATGCCCTTTTGAGTTGATCTTTCAACGATAATAGTAGCCAAGATAGCTGTAAAAACTTTGCCATTTTTTCTTTTCATTTCCTCTCTCTTTTCTATCTTTACTGCGACACTATGAGGTACCTCTTCTCTTGTATTTTTTAATACCTGTTCTCTTACTAAATCAGATAATAAGTTATCTAATGGTTGGTCGCAAATCGTCTCTTCGTCATAAAGTTTTGGTCCCTCTGGAAGGAAATTAAGTGCCATATCGACTAGTTCAGAACATCCTTCTCCTTGAGAAGCACTTACAATTTGAAAGTTTCTATTAATTCCAAAAAATCTTCTATATTGATCTAATCGTAAATTCCTAAATTCTTTATTAACCAAATCCCACTTATTTAATGCAACTATAAACTCAGTTTTATTTACCATTAGAAAGTTCAAAATATATTCATCACCTCTACCAGGTTCTTCACTTGCATCAATCACAAAAATTACAATATCAACCCCATTAATTGCAGATTTTGCGTTTTTTACTAGTATCTCTCCAAGTCGATGATGAGGTTTATGAACACCAGGCGTATCAACAAAAATTATTTGCCCATTATCTGTAGTAAGTATTCCTTTTAATTTATTTCTAGTAGTTTGTGCTATTGGAGAAGTAATTGTTATTTTTTCTCCAATCAATTTATTTATTAAAGTAGATTTACCGACATTTGGCCTTCCTAGTAAAGTTACGAACCCAGATCTATAATTGGCCAAAGACTTTTAATGCATCAATAATAAAATTCTGATCAAAAATGGAAAAAAAAACAATAAATTTAAAAGAAGCTTCCTTCACCCAAGCAATAAACATATCCGCACAATGGTGCAAAGAGTGGGGTGAAGATTTACTCAGCGAAGAGGTTTTAGCAGATAGAATCTCAGAGCTAACTAAAACAAGAAATGGACTCAGAGGATTTTTTGCATACGCTTTATCAGATAAAGATTGTTTTTTATTAGATAAACTTCCTTTTTCACTAATTTACAAATTGAATGAAGGTGGTGATGCTGTAACAGACATAGTAGTAAAAAATTTAATAATGAGTTCTGCTCAAATTATTATTCATCGAAGAGATAATAATCATGAATATGAGATAACATCGGAAAACATTTCAGATAGATGTAAGGCTATTTTAAGACTGTTAGAAACTAAGTCAGTTACAAAGTCTGTCAATCAAGTCCTTAGAGACTTAGATGATATGGGCAATAGTTTTGATAATTCAGTAAAGTATGATACGGAGCAAAAGGAATTTATAAAAAAACAAATTCTTGATATCGCCCAATAAAAAAGCGTAGAAACCAATCTACGCTTTTAGTTTATTTATTTACGTATGTGTTTAGTCTCTTCTTCCGCCACCTTGAAGTGCAATCATTAATCTCAATATAAAAACAAAAAGATTTATATAAGTCAGATACATACCTAAAGCCCCTGCAAGGTATTGATCATCATTATATCTTCTTGGCATTGTATAGAAATCGACGAATGACATTGCAACAAATAAGACGGTTCCAAATCCTGCAATTATCAATTCGAGTCCTGAACCTCCAAAAACGCTTGGAGCAAAGAATCCTCCAATTAATTGGACAAACATTGCTATAAGCAGTCCTATCAAACCAAGACCAACTACCCCACTTAGTGCTTGACCAACACTATCACTCATTCTTTGGCCAGTGTAAGAGGCAATAACGAAAGTTATACCAGTGGCTAAGGCAGCTGTTCCAACCGAACCAATCCCAATTGTTCCTATTGCTAAAGCAACTATTCCACTTAAGGTGAATCCAGTTAACAAACTAAATCCTGTCAACAAGGGTAAGGCCTTCGCATTATTTGCATTATTTGCAGCACTTGTGGCTATAAAAAACAAAATCAATTCTGCAATTAATGCAACTATTGAGAGAGGCTGAAAAAGCCCAGGATTTGTTGCTATTAGTGAGACACCTGCTAAAACGCCTAAAGAAGTTAGAACCATACCTCCACCTACGTAAGGTAAAGCTTTTTGAACAACATTAGGTCCAACAATTGAACTAGTTTGTGCTTCACGAATAGCTTGATTGAAATTACTACTTGCTGGCATTTTCTTTTTTAAATATGATTTTATTCTACTCGATTTTTAAAATTTCAGGGTACGGATCTCCAGAGTTATGAAGTTATTGATAAGCCTCAATAATTTTCTGAACTAAAGGATGACGAACTACATCATCAACCGTTAAATAACAAAATTTTATACCTTGAGTTTCAGAGAAAATTCTCGATGCTTCGATGAGGCCACTTTCCTGATCTTTTTTTAAATCAATTTGCGTAATATCTCCATTTACAACCATTTTTGATCTCTCTCCTAATCTGGTCAAAAACATTCTCATTTGAGAGCAAGTAGTATTTTGCGCTTCATCTAGGATAACTAAGGAGTTGTCTAAGGTTCTGCCTCTCATATATGCCAAAGGTGCAACTTCAATAATTCCCTTATCAATTAACGAATTTGTTCTGTCAGTCCCGAAAATACTATGCAAAGAATCAAATAGGGGTCTTAAATATGGATCTACTTTTTGTTGCAAATCACCAGGTAGGAATCCCAAACTTTCACCAGCTTCTACAGCTGGTCTGGTTAAAACAATTTTTTCAATTTTTTTCTCGTTCAATAGACGTGCCGCGCAAACAGTTGCTAAAAATGTCTTACCAGTTCCAGCCGGACCAATCGCAAAGGTAAGATCAGAGTTTTCAATTGATTCAACATATTCTTTTTGCCTTATAGTTCTTGGTCTTAAATATCTTCCTTCTTTGGAACGCGCAAGAATTTTTTTTCCTAGTTCAGCATGTGAAGACGATTCACCCATATTTAAAGAACTTAAAGCCGCTTTAAGATCTACCTCTGGGACTTCTAACCCTTGTTCCCAAATTGGTCTTGTTAGTTCTACTAATGCTGAGGCTCTCTCAATTTTAGATATGACACCGTTCATCTCAAGTTGTAAACCTCTTATAGTTAAAGAAACTCCTGTAAGAGACTCAAATTTTTTTAAGAAAGAATTACCAGGTCCAGATAATGCTGTAGCGGCATCAGAGCTTGGCAAATCTATTTTGAAGTGACCAGTTTTGGAAACTTCCTTCATCTAGTTATTGAATAAGAATAAAAATTTAACAACTCACTAGCTTTCAGCTTCATTACCCTCGCTTTCAATTTTACTACTATCATTTTCTTCGTCTTTAGTTTTAGCCTTAGCCAATTTTTCCTTATCTAACTTTGCTTTACCAATTGCGATAGAGGGTCTTTCTGTTTTTTCTAATAACCCTCCCTTTTCTAATAAAGTTCTCACAACATCAGTTGGCTGAGCACCCTGAGTAAGTCTTGTTCTTAAAGCTTCTGTGTCAAGCCTAGTTTCCTTAGTTCTTGGATTATAAAAACCTAGTTCTTGAAGGGGCCTGCCATCTCTTCTGGAAGTACTGTTGCATGCAACAATTCTGAAACTTGCCTCTTTTTTCTTTCCAAAGCGCTTAAGGCGCAATTTAATCATCTTAAATTAATGTGTTTTTAATAATAGTATCATTTAAAGGTAAAAATATAGAAATTATAAATCGGCAAAACCCTTTTTCTTTTTATTATTTTTTTGTTTTTTCATTGGCTTATTACCACTCATACCTCCCATTCCTGGCATTCCTCCCATTCCTGGCATTCCTCCCATTCCTGGCATTCCTCCCATTCCTGGCATACCTCCCATTCCTGGCATTCCTCCGTTAGACATTTGTTTCATAAAACCTCTCATTCTTTGAAAATCGGCTAAAACTTTATCTACATCTTTTGCTTCATAACCGCTACCTTGAGCGATTCTTTGTCTTCTTGAGGGGTGCGCGGCAAGAACTTCGGGTTTTTGTTTCTCCTCAAGAGTCATTGACGAGATCATAGATTCTATTTTCTTAAGTTGATCTTCTCCATCTTTTATCATCCCATCATCTATTTTATTCATTCCAGGAATCAATTTAATCAATCCACCAAGTGAACCCATTCTCTTAATTAATCTCATTTGCTTTACAAAATCATTAAAATCAAAAGTCGCTTCTTGAAGTTTCTTTTGCATCGCTTCTGCATCAGCAAGTTCAACTTCTTTTTGTGCTTTTTCAACAAGTGTCAATACATCGCCCATGCCTAAAATTCTGCTGGCCATTCTCTCTGGATGAAATGGTTGCAATGCCTCTATTTTTTCACCTACACCTATAAATTTGATTGGTTTACCACTTATTTTTCTTATCGATAAAGCAGCTCCACCTCTTGAGTCACCATCTAACTTAGTTAATATCGCCCCTGTGATTCCTACTTTTTCATGAAATGATTTGGTTAAGTCAGCAGCTTCTTGCCCAATCATTGAATCAACAACAAGTAAAACCTCATCAGGATTAGAAACTTCTTTAATTCGAACCATTTCACTCATCATGGAATCATCAATTTGCAGTCTTCCTGCGGTATCAATAATTATCGAATTAAAATCATTTTCACTAGCAAAATTCAATGCTTCCTTTGCTATTTCTTCTGGTTTGCTATTTTTTTCTTTAGCTGAAAAAACTTCCAATTTATATTGACTTCCCAATGTTTTAAGCTGCTCTACAGCTGCTGGTCGATAAATATCTGCAGCCACCAAAAGAACTTTTTTATCTTTTTCCTTTAAATAAAGTCCTAATTTTCCTGTTGCAGTTGTTTTACCCGCTCCCTGAAGTCCAGCCATCAAAATGACTGTAGGACTATTTTCATTTTCGTTTAATGGAGAATTTTCATTCCCCATAATGTTAATCAATTCTTTATTTACAACTTCAATAAATTTTTGCCCTGGGTTTACACCCCTAACTACTTCTTCTCCAATAGCTTTATCTTTGACATCTGATATAAACTCTTTTACTACAGACAAACTAACATCTGCATCAAGGAGTGCTCTTTTTACCTCCTTCAAGGCATCGTTTATATTATTTTCACTAATTTTTGCTTCGCCTCTTAAACCCTTTACTGCGTCTTCAAAGCGTGACGAGAGTTCATCAAACATTATTAAAAAGTATTTTTAATTATTATAGATGATCTTGAAGTTTGTAATTACAAGCCGCTCACGAAATCAACCAATTTCCACGATTTATTTGAAAAGCCCAAAATATATTTAACTTTAAGGGGATTTAAAGATGTTTCATTAATAAATTCTCCAGAATTCTTTACTAACCTCTCTATATAATTCAATTCTACTAAAACAACTATCCTAGATGAAGTTTGCGATTCCAAATCAATTTTAAGTATTTGGGAATTAATCTCCTTATAAATTCCTTTCTTGATATCGTTCTGTCTTTCTTCGATTGTTCGATCAATTAGACCTTTTCTAACAAACTTAGAAAGGTTAATTTCACCCTTTCCCGCTAAGTAATTACTTTTATTAAGAAGCCATCCATTTATTAAATTCCTTATATCTTCCAAAGAAGGTGAAGCAGTATTAAGTTTTTTGAATTCATAGGAAATAATTGAAGTAGATTTCTCAGAAATAGAATTCAATTTACTTGAAGGATTTTTTTTTATTTCTTGAATAATATCTATCTCACTAATCTTTTGATTTTTATCTTTTGCAATTAATGGTTTTTCAGCAATAGATTCGTCCTGAATTGATTTTTTAAAGTTATTTCTTAAAAATCCAATACCAATACCGAATGCAAATAAGATCAAAAACGCATAGATATAAATTAAATACGGCGACCTATTAATTAGGTCTTTATCCTTTAAGAATTCCCCAATACTAAACTTTAATTCAGCAATTTTTTCAATTAAAAAATTATAAAACTCAATTGGTTTTTTCTTAAAATATTCCTCATTGAATTCTATTTCTTTGGTCTCAACATTTTCATAAACTTGTTTTATACCACCGGGCCAAGGTAATCTTCTTTCAACAATATTACCCGATATATTATCAAAATCTTCGGTCGTTTTTGTGGAGGATTCCTTCTCAATTTGTTGGTTTTGAAGATTTGATCTAATTGCAATTTTTTTTGATTTCTTTTCTAATTTTTCAATAAATTCTTGAATTTCCCTATCTTCAAACCAAGAATCTAAATCCACCTCTTTTAAGTCAATGTCTCTGTACCCAACTAAAACATCATTCTCTAACCAATTTTTACAGAAAATACATATCGCTTCTAACTTATTTCCGGGATAATTATTAAGCCAATCTCGTAAATTTTCATCAGAACTACTTGAAAACCTTGCAGAGGCTTGGTCAATATCAGCTAAAAGCAAATCTAAACAACCAACTAGAGGCATTGAATCAAGGCCTGATAAATTTAGTTTCTTTAAAATTCTTCTCGCTTCAAATAATTTTTCTGGTTTTCTTCTAGAGAAACCAATAGCTGTTAAGGATAGAAACGCTAAAAATCCTGCTTCTAATGATCCTCTTTTTTGTAATTCAAGAAACAAATCAATCTGTTCTTGCACTGTCAAAAATGGCTTGATTTGTTGAAAAAAAACTTCAAACTCTTGCTGATTTAAATAATCTTTATATTCAGATTTATTATTACCTTCCAAACCACCTCTTTTGATTATTAAATTTTCCAACATACTCAAGCCTTTTTTATGAGACTCTTGATCATTTAGATCTCTACTAAGTAGATCTAGGATTCTGTAAGGAAGCAAAGCAACCAAATCTTCTTCAAGTTCTTTTCTTTTTTCTCCAAGCTTTCCCATTCTTTGTAGAAGCTGTATACCTTCATGTAAAAAGTCTGCCGCGTTCGAATATGATCTAAGCTGTTGTTCTTGAATTGCAGAATCTCTAGCTGTTAAAGCAGCCAATAATGTTAAATCAGCTTCTCTACTGCTTCCTAAAGCTGGAGTTTGCGGGGGTTGCAATGCTTTTCTCGTAATTTTAAAAGCTTCTTTTGGTGAACCTGATTCCCAAAGAAGTATTAATCCTGCTACTTCTCTATTTGAGGAAAAATCCAATCCAGAATTCCCATTTAATAACAAATTTTCGTACTCTCTTCTGCTTTCTGGATCTGTAAGTAGATCGGCAGTGAGGCGAAGCAGCTCAGATCTTTGGGTTAAAACTTCATAAGTAAAACCTTCATCAGGTGTTTTATCCAACCGCAATTGAAAAGCCCTTAATATTTCCTGAGAAGTTGCAGAAGGGCTTACGCCAATTAAACGAAAATGGTCTAAAGGAAGTTCCAAACAAATATCCTGTTAAAAATTCTTAGACAAATTTTATCAAGTTAAAAATTTTTTTCACAAGGTCTTACAGAGTTATTAAAAAAAATCATGAAAATCGCCCATCACGGCTTAGAATGTTAACAAATCAAAACTTCGTTAAGGTATTTTTCTTGGAAACACACGTAGAGAGAATCTCAAATCTTCAAGACCTAAAAAAAGCCGAATTAGATCGAGAAACCGGATTATTCCTTTATGAAGACATGACGCTGGGTCGTAGGTTTGAAGATAAGTGTGCAGAAATGTATTACAGGGGAAAAATGTTTGGTTTCGTTCATTTATATAACGGTCAAGAAGCTATAAGCACGGGAGTAATTGGCGCCATGAAAAAGAAACATGATTGGTTTTGTAGTACGTATCGCGATCATGTTCATGCACTAAGTGCGGGTGTCCCCTCATTTGAAGTAATGAGTGAACTTTTTGGTAAATCCACTGGTTGTAGCAAAGGCCGAGGTGGATCCATGCACTTATTTTCAAGAGAGCATCACCTACTCGGAGGATATGCATTTATTGGAGAGGGAATTCCAGTTGCCTTAGGGTCAGCCTTTTCAAGTAAATACAAAAAGGAAGTTGCTGGGAATAGTAATAGTGATTCGGTAACTGCAGCATTTTTCGGGGATGGGACTTGCAATAATGGGCAGTTTTTTGAATGTTTAAATATGGCCCAGTTATGGAAATTACCCATAATTTTTGTTGTTGAGAATAATAAATGGGCTATTGGTATGGCTCATGATAGAGCTACTAGTAATCCTGAAATCTGGAGAAAAGCGTCTGCTTTTGGCATGCACGGCGAGGAAGTTGATGGAATGGATGTATTAGCGGTAAGAGGGGCAGCACAAAGAGCAATTGAGCGAGCTAGGGCAGGAGAAGGCCCCACACTTTTAGAATGTCTAACTTATAGATATAGAGGGCATTCTCTTGCAGATCCAGATGAATTAAGGTCTGAGAAAGAGAAGGAGTTTTGGGGGAAAAGAGATCCTATTAAGAAATTAGCTCAAGAAATTGTTGAAGGTAAATTCGCTACGGAAGAAGAATTAAAAATTATTGAAAAGAAGATTGATGCTGAAATATCGGAGTCAGTTAAAAATGCAATTGAAGCTCCTGAACCACCCTCAGATGAATTAACTAAATATATTTGGGCCGAAGATTAGATTAAATACCACTGGGTAATTTTCTCGTTAAATTTCTTAATTTTCTTAATGCCTTTAGCTCAACTTGTCTGACTCTTTCCCTAGAAACTTCTAATAATCTGCCTATTTCTGCAAGTGTATGTCTTTCATTCCCATCTAGTCCAAACCTTAATTTAAGGACATGTTGCTCTTGCTCACTTAGATGACTTAACCATTTTCCAAGTTGTTCTTGATGCATTTTCTGCTCAACTTGATCCAAAGGCTCTTCATTATTACTATCTGCAATTAAATCACCTAAAAAACTCCTTCCATCATCACCATTCACCGGTGCATCCAAACTACTCGTTGACAAAGCTTGTCTTAAAACAGAATCTAATTCATCAACATCAATTTCCATCGCCTCTGCAATTTCGATTCTACTTGGCATAGCACCGAGTTTATGTGCTAAGTCCCTACTAACTTTTCTTATAGACGCTAATCTTTCGCTTAAATGAACTGGTAAACGGATCGTTCGTGATTGACAAGCAATTGCTCTTGTCATGCTCTGTCGAATCCACCAAAAAGCATAAGTAGAAAACTTGTAGCCTCTCGTAGGATCAAATTTTTCAACAGCCCTCTCTAAACCAAGAGAACCCTCTTGTACCAAATCAAGAAGTTCAAGTCCTTTTCCCTGATATTTTTTTGCAACACTTACAACTAATCTTAAATTAGCCTTCATCATTCTCTCTTTGGCTCTTCTTCCTATTTTTATTGATCTTTTTTGCTCTTTTGAAAATTCTTTTGATTTTTCATTTAATTGACCATCTTCTGTGATGATCATCATTTTTTGGACTTGATTACCCAATTCAATCTCTTCAGCAGGTGTTAACAGAGGGACTCTACCGATATTTTGTAAATACCAACTTATTGGATCATTACCTCTTCTTTTTTGAGGTTCTGCTTGCGCTGGTATTGATGAGACCATTTTTTGACCTATTTAGGTATTAAAACTCTCCTATACTTTTACTGAAATAGCCTAATATTTAATGCGCGCTTCAGATTTCAAGTAATATTTGTATACTTATGTGTTTAAAACTATAAATAACTCTCTTAAATTGTTTCTTTCAAGATATTTGTCTCATTTTTGTATTTCTCATTAATTTTGACAATTCGTCAGCAATAGAAGAAGCATTTGACCCTTTTTTGCACTTTGATGCAGCAAATGAATGCAAAAGTACGTATTTAGCAAAAAAATCTGTTGTTATATTTCTGCAAAAGGATAAATCAATCGCAGAACTACCAGCTATAAATCCAGATAAAAGATCACCCAGTCCAGCTCGAGCTGTATGAGAATCGGTTCCACATAGTTGCCATACTTTTTTATTATCAGCAACTATGCTGTTAGCTCCCTTTAATAAAATACTAATGTTAAATTCTTTTGCTGCATCAAGAGCTAGCCCTAAATTGGTATCAGATTTGATATTGGGGAACAGCCTTTGAAATTCTTTGCTATGTGGTGTAATCCATGTTTTAAATTTTCTCTCCAAAAAGAAGTTTGACCCTAACTTAGATTCTGAAATTCTGTTAAGTGCATCTGCATCCAAGATCAATAATCCTCCAAAAGCCGTAAGGTAGTCTTTTGATTTTTGCCAATCATCATTATCAATACCAATTCCAGGACCTACCACTAATGAATCATATAAAGATAAGTCAATATTCTTTAATGCACTGAATAAGGATGCATTACCATTTTGATTACATTGCATAGTTCCCTTCAAAACTATTTCAGGGACTACTTGCCAAATAGATTTAGCAACTAAATTTGGGAGGACCGCAGAGATATAGCCTGCTCCACTCGATATGGCCCCTTTTAATGCTAAGTATGCAGCGCCAGGGTATTTCTCACTTCCAGCTATTAATAATGTTCTACCTCTTTTATACTTACTGGAATTCTTTGGTAAAGAAGGTAAATCAATAGTTTTTACATCTTTATACGTAACCTTAAAAATCTTTTTATCAATTTTGGACAGCTTGCTAGTAGGGATCCCAATATCTATATGGTGCAATTCTCCAATAAAAGGTAAAGCAGAATCTTGAGTCAACCCAATCTTATAAAGACCAATGGCCAAGGTATAGTCTGCCTTTACTGCGTCTTCTAAAAAAGGCTCTCCTTTATCAGGACATAATCCTGTTGGAATATCAATACTTATTACCTTTCCAGATTTTTTATGAAATTTTTGAATGAATAGTTTAATTAATTTATCATCAACTTTTCTTGTTTGATTATTACCAAAAACTGCATCAATCCAAAGATCTTTCCTATTTGCATCAGGAGGCTCTACTAATTTTGTGACACCAATAGATGTAAGATAATTAAGATGGTCATTTGTCAGTGTTTTTTTTATCGGGAATGGACACCATACCTGAACATAAAAACCTTTCAAAAAAAGCTCTCTAGCTATTACAGCACCGTCCCCGCCATTATGCCCAGGACCTATAAAAACAGTTATTCCATTCTTTAGAAGAGGTTTCTTTTTTAAGAGCCATCTACTAATTTGGATAGCAGCTTTTTCCATCAATGCTTCTTGTGGCATTCCATCAGAAAACATTTCTTTCTCTACTATCAGCATTTGCTTTGAATCAACAATTAAATGTTTAGAATCAATTGTTGGCCATACAATTTCGTTCATAATTAGTACAAAGCAATTGAAGAACTGTTCAAAAATTTAAACTTCCATGTTAAAGACACAAAAGGATAAAAAATTAGAGAACTTTTTTTCTTCTAATAATAAAACTAAAAAGAAGAAAAATATTATTGTAGGTCTTTCTGGTGGCGTAGATAGTTCACTTTCAGCTGCTCTTCTTGTAGAAAGAGACTGGAATGTTGAGGGACTAACTCTTTGGCTAATGAAAGGACAAGGCTCCTGTTGTTCTGAAGGATTAGTAGATGCAGCTGGCCTTTGTGAAGATTTGGGAATTAATCATAAAATAATAGATTCAAGAGAAATTTTCGAAAGAGAGGTAATTAAAAAAACTACTGAAAGCTATCAGAAAGGATTCACTCCACTGCCATGTTCGATGTGCAACAAGAATGTGAAGTTTGAAGAGATGCTTAATTACGCAATAAGCAAAAAAGACTTTACTCATATTGCGACCGGACATTACGCAAGGATAAAAAATTCATCCTATGCTGAAAAACTTAATTGTAAGAGCTTTGTATTCAAAGACTTCCTTCTTCTCAGAGGTGCTGACGAAAACAAAGACCAAAGTTATTTTCTTTATTCTCTTTCCCAAGAATTACTAAGCAGATTAGAATTTCCTCTTGGTGAAATGAAAAAAGAAGATACAAGAAGGGAAGCCCTCAGATTAGGCCTTAGAACTGCTCAAAAACCAGAAAGTCAAGATTTATGTTTAGTTGAGCATTATGGATCAATGCAGGTTTTTATCGACAAACACATAGAACCCAAAGAAGGAGAAATTGTGCATGTAAATGGGAAAGTCCTTGGGACGCACAATGGAATTCAGCACTATACGATAGGTCAGAGAAAAGGGTTGGGAATTGCTTGGCCGGAACCTTTATATGTAAAAAGTTTTGACAGGGAAAAAAATATAGTTTATGTAGCAGATAAAAGTGATCTCTTTAATAAAGAAGCAATAATTAGTGAGGTTAACTGGGTTTCAATCGAAGAACCTAAGCAAGAGATAGAAGTAGAAGCACAAATCAGATATAGAAGTCATCCAGTAAAAGGAACTTTAATCCCTTTGAAAAATAAAAATAATCCTACTAAAACATTTAAATTAATTTTTGAAGATAGTCAAAGTTCGGTAACGCCTGGACAAGCTGCAGTTTTTTATAAAGGAGAAATTTTATTAGGTGGAGGGTTAATTAATTAATTTTCCAAAACATATTTAATCCCATAAAAAATATAAACAAAAACAAAATAGGTTTATCTCCAAATTTTGTGTAGAAAGTCTTTTCAGATGAAAAATTAGGGAACACTATTTCATTTCGCTCAACATCATAATCTAAAAGTTTAATTATTTTTCCATCATCTTGAACTAAGCCCGAAGGGCCGGTATTTGATACTAGTAAATTACTTTTCTTATTTTCAATGCTTCTTAATCTAGCCAAAGATAGGAATTGATTATAAAGCTTAGATGGATATGGATCTAAATTTGCTGCAGTTATTATTAGTTTTGCACCACTATTAATAGCCTTTCTAATTTCTAGTCCATCACTAATTTCGTAACATATAGCTACTGCTATTGGGGGTGTAAATTTAGAATCAAAAAATCTTGAATCAGAGCCTGGTTGAATTCCTCCTACTGCAGATAATCCTTTTGAAAAAATATTTAAAAATTTAGGTATTTTTTCACCTATTGGAACAAGTCTATTTTTATCTATAAATGAGGTAAAAGATTTATCTCCAATTTGAAATCCGAGTAAAGAACTTCTTAACTCATTATTTGAATTTCTGAAACCTCCTGACAAGATATTAACCTTAATGCCTTTAGAAAAATAAAAATTATTAGATAGAGTTCCTTCAGGAGCAACAAGAAGTTTCGCTTTGTTTGATAAAGCATATTTTTGAGCGATGGATAGCTTTTCTTCAATAAATTCATCATGTATTTTTAATTTTTCTCTCGTTGGTATATTAGTTTGCCAAATAGCTACTGGATATTCATAATTTCTTTTTAATGGAGTTGTTAAACCTCCAAATAAATGTAAGAAAATAAAAACCAAAAGTCCTAAAAGAAATATTTTTTTAAAGTGAAGTTTTCTTTCCCATCTACCTTGAATATAAAAAATCCAAAATCCAATCAATATTTGTAAAACGCATAAACCGCTTGCACCAATCCATCTTGCTAAACCAGCAAGATAAATATCACCTGGGATAAGACTCTCTCCTAAACCTATCCAAAAAAAAGGTGTTTGAGAAAGTATCAATTCACCAATACCCCAAGTCAAGGATAAAAAAAATACTTTTACTGTTAAAGATAATATTTTCATTTTGAAAACATCCTCTTTCCAGAGAATAATTTCAACTAACAATCCCCATAAATAAACTAATATCCCACCTAGAAAAGCGCAAAATAATAATACTAAAATGGCAATTATTAAACTTGCAAGCCATGAAAACCCAAGCCATGTCAATGGATGAAGATTATAAAGCCAAGAATGACTTATCAAGATAAAGAAAAAACCCCAACAAAAATTTGCTATTCTCCTTTCACTTCCCTTCCATAAAATGAATAAAGATATCGGCATAAAAATCAGCCAAAAATGAGTTGAAACTGAAATTCCTCCTAAAATCCCTCCTAAACAAGGGTAAAAATATTGTCTTAGACTTTTAATTTGAGTTGGGATTAACAATCTAAAATTACGAAATTAAATTTATAATCACCCATTTATTGTACCTTCATTCTGTAAACTAAGTTTTAGTAACTTTCAAAATTTAAGTGAAAGAAGTCTTTATTAGTTTTGCAGTTTTTGTTTTTTGTGTTTCATTAACTATTTTCAGTCAATTTAATTCACCTCAAGTTGTTAATGCTGCTGAATCAGAAACTCAGTCAGTTCAAAGAACACCTCTTGCAAAATCATCAAATGTCTCAAATAATAATTTATTTGAACTAGACCCATCAGATCCAAATCCTATACTTTTCGCAATGGCAGAAGAAACACCATCAGACAACAATTCAAGGACTACAGAAAGTGGTCTAATTATTGCAGATATCGTAAACGGGGAAGGAGATGAAGCAAGTGCTGGGCAAACAGTTACTGTAAATTACACAGGAACTCTAGAAGACGGGACACAATTTGATACCAGTATCGGCAGAGCTCCATTCAGCTTTCCCTTAGGTGCTGGACGAGTAATAAAAGGTTGGGACGAAGGTGTAGCAGGCATGAAAGTTGGAGGCAAAAGAAAATTAACAATACCTCCCGAACTTGGATACGGATCAAGAGGAGCTGGAAATGTAATACCTGCTAATGCGACTTTAATATTTGAAGTTGAATTATTAAAAGTCAATTAAATTAAGTAAGAAAAATATCTAAAGCTTTTCAATTTAGTTAATCTCCAAGTAATATATACACAATACCAAATATTTGAAATGTTAAGTAAATTCATCAATTCTTTTCTAGATAAAACATCCCCAATGGCAGTCCATGCTCACTGCGATGGTCCTTGTGGTGTTTACGACCCAGCATCTACGAGAGTTGCTGCTGAAGCAGTTTTATCAATGACAAAAAAACTTATTGCATTAGAAGCTCCTTCTAGCACTGATTCAGCAGAGTGGGCTGCATACAGTAATACATTCTCTAGATATGTTGCAGTTAAAGAAGAGCAAGCAAAAGAAACAAAGAAAGAGATTCTAATTTTGTGGACAGATTACTTTAAACCAGTTCACTTAGAAACTTATCCAGACTTACATGAAATCATTTGGAAGGCGGCCAAACTATGCAGTGCATGCAAAGTTAATATTGACCTAGCCCAAGCTGAAGAACTCATGAGTTATGTAGAAAAAATTCATAATATTTTCTGGGCTTCAAAAGGGAGATCAGACGCTTTTGTAAAAGCTAGTTAATCAGAGTTATTTTCAAAAGTTTTTTTGATTTTATTTTATTTTTTTTAGGTTTAAGAAAAACCGCGATTATAAGTGGTGAATCGATGTTTCCTTACCTAAAAGATGGGGATATTGTATTTTTTAAAAAATATAAAAAGAATAAATCAATTCTTAAAAATCGACAAATAGTCATTTTTAATCATCCATTTAAAAATAAAAACCTAATAAAAAGGATAAATTCAGTAAATCAAAATAACGTTGAGGTTATTGGAGACAATATTGAATTTAGCGAAGATAGTAATAAATTTGGATTAATCAATAATGAAAAAATAATTGGGATTGTCACCTCTAAATTAATTATTCCTAAATTAAAAAATTTTTTAATTCAAAAAAACAGAAGCACTTCTTTGAATCCAAAATAATCCCAAAGAAAAGGAAAGCCCTCCTGCTGCAGCTATAAATCTTTTAATAAATTTTTGACTTGCTTTAAAGGTGGTAAAAGATATTAAACAAGTAAAAAGATTCATACTTATGAGTGAACCAATTAAATATGAAATCAAATATAAGCAAGCGCTTGTTAGAGGTAGTGCTAAAGCAGGAAGAACTGCAAGAAAATGTGAACCGCCAGCTATGCCGTGTAGCAAGCCTAAACCAGTCAAAGCATGTGAGTGCTTATTATTATTTTTTTGTTCTTTAACATGAACGTGAAAGTGACGATGGGCAATTCCATTCTCATGCTTATGGGAATGCGAGTGAATACTTAATTGAAAAGAATTTCTCATAGCAAATACTCCAACAATTAGAAGTGAAATTCCAACTAGGAATTCGGCAATACTAGAAAATTTGTTTAATGGCGTAATATCCTTAATAAAAATCGCTAGAAAAGCTAACAAGAGGACTCCTGAAGAATGTCCCAAGCCCCATGAGAAACTATTTTTAAGAGCTTTTTGAGGATTATTAATCGCTGCCGGTGCCATTGCAATTAGATGATCAGCGCCACTAACTACATGCACAAATCCTGCGACTATACCTGTTAAAATTACTGTCTGCATATATATTCAATACAACTCTGTTTATTCAATTTTATAGCACGATTTGAAGTCAATATTAAATTGAGTTAAATAATTTCTTGAACGATTGTTCAATATCAGTTTCTCTCATAAAACTTTCACCAATTAATACTCCCATGATTCCAACAGATCTAAGCGATTCTAAATCTTCGGCACAATTAATTCCTGATTCACTTATGGAAATAATATTTTGTCCTAAAAATATATCTGCATATGTATGCATCAATTCTATTGATGTTTTTAAATCCGTTTTAAAAGTCTTTAAGTCCCTGTTATTTATTCCAATCAAATTAAAAGATTTTAACTTTAGAATCCTTTCTAATTCATTAGAGTTATGGACTTCAACAAGAACACTCATCTTTAAATTATCAGCTATTTTCTTTAAATAAATTAAATCATCATCACTTAAAATCGCAGCGATTAATAATATTGCATCAGCGCCAGATACCCTTGCTTTATAAATCTGATAAGCAGAAATAATAAAATCTTTGCAGAGGAGAGGGAGATTAGTTGATTTCCTTACAGTTTCGAGTATTTCATAACTACCTTGAAAAAACCTTTTATCGGTGAGTACTGAAATACATGATGCACCTAATTCTTCATAACAAATTGCTATGTCTTCAGGATTGAAATCTTTTCTAATAACTCCTTTACTCGGACTCGCTTTTTTTATTTCAGCAATAACTCCTGGTTTTATTTTTGATTCCAAGATATTTTTGTAAAAATCTTTGGGGGTAGGAAGTTTTTCAATCTTTTTGATGAGATCTTCTAAAGAGACTATTTTTTTAAAATTCTTAATTTCAATATCCTTGTGCCATACAATTTCTTCCAGAATGTTTTTTGCTTCTGCTTCTCTATGAGGTACAGCATATTCTAAATTTTCTACCCTTACTGTTGGATTAGGTGGTCTGCGTCTTATATCCATTAATTTTAGATATTATTTTATTTGAGAAGCCGCCTGTTTATATGCGACCTCAACTACTTCACTAAGAGTAGGATGAGTATGAACTTCTTTAGATAATTCAATTACATCTTGGTTCCTTGAAATAGCGTTCGAAATTTCTTGGATTAAATCAGCTGCATGTAACCCAAAAATATGAGCCCCTAATACTTTCCCATTATCTTTGTTGAAAATCAACTTTAGCAATCCATCACTCTCTAATTCAGCCAATGCTTTTGAATTAGCCTTAAAGAAACTTTTGACAACTCCCAAAGTAAAATTTTCTTGTGTAGATATCTCTTTAGCTTCAACTTCAGAGAGGCCAACTGAACTTATCTCTGGGTGTGTAAAGGTTGCTGCGGGGATACTTTTATAGTTAATTTCGACATTACCACCACAAATGTTATCAACAGCAATAGTACCCTGCGCTGCAGCTGTATGGGCAAGCATTAGTTTGCCCGTTACATCTCCAACAGCCCAAATGTTAGGTATTATTTCATCACCATTCTTAACTCTCATTTGATCATCTATAGGAATGAAACCTTTTACTGTTTCGATTCCAACCGACTCAAGATTTAAGTTATTACTATTAGGACTTCTGCCAGTTGCGACTAGTACAGCGTCAACTTCTAAAGTTTCTACAACCTCCCTAGATTTTGCATCAGTCAGTTCTATTTTTACAGGGCATCCAGGTGTTATTTTTGTCGCAAAGACATTTGATTTTGTGTCTATATCTCTTGCTTGAATAAGGTTCTTCTTAGCAATTTTAGTGATGTCTGGATCAAATGTTGGCATAATATTCTCCAAAGCCTCGACCATGGTAACTTCACAACCAAGCGCGGTATAAACATCAGCAAATTCTAGACCTATATATCCGCTTCCAATAATTGCTATCCATCTTGGAAGCCACTCAAGTTTCACCGCATCATCGCTAGTAAATACGGTCCTATTATCCAAAGTTATTCCACGAGGGACAAAAGGAGAAGAGCCAGTTGCTATAACAATATTTTTACATGTGAAAATTTTATCAATTCCGTTTTTATCTCTAACACCTACTTTTTGATTTCCTTCAATTCTTCCAATGCCCAAAATAATTTCAACTCCACTCCTCTTAAGAGTTTTTGTTAAATTTTGTCTAACATTTAAAACTAAATTATTTGCATGATCTGCAATTTTTGATCTCTCGAACCTTACTGGTGAAGCATGTATACCAAATTTAGCTAAATGTTCATAATTAGCTATTTCTCTAACTTTTCCACTTGCAGCTAAAAGAGCTTTAGATGGAACACAACCCTTGTTAACACAAGTGCCTCCCATATCAGAAGATTCTACTATTGCGACTTTCAGTCCCTTGCCAGCAGCATGTTTAGCGGCATCAAAACCTCCATATCCTGCTCCTATTACTATTAAATCAAAATCAAAACTTGAATCAGTCACTTTTTATTTATTTATTTAGAGGTGTATGCGACTCTTTTTCGTTCAAGTAATAACGGAACTGCAACACAAGCCACATTTAATGATTCTACAATCTCACTATGCGGAATTGTAATTGTTTCATTAAAAGCTTCTTGAATTTTTTTATGAATACCTTGACCTTCATTACCCAAAATTAATGCTGTACGTCTAGACCAATCAACTTCCCAGTAAGGTTTTGAAGGTTTTTTTGAACTCTCATTATGGCTACTAGTAGAGAAAATCTTAAATCCTACATTTGATAATTCAGACAAAGACTTAAGTAAAGAATTTAATATTTCTTCTTCAATGCCATCAAATCTTAAAAATGGTAGATGAAAAACAGCACCTGAGGATGCTCTTAATACCTTTTGGCCTAATGGGTGCGCACCTCCAGCCAAAAAAATTGCATTAACACCAGCAGCTAAAGCGGTTCTAAATAGATTACCCATATTCCCAGGATCTTGAATTCTGTCGAGAACAAGAACAAAATCATCTTTTCTATTAAATTGATAATTAGGTATTGCTGAAATCTCTACTAAAGCTGCTATTCCATCTGGATTAATTGTTGAAATCGCAGATGCCAAGACTTCCTCTGAGACAATATTTATTAATGACTCATCAAATTTTTTGCTTAGATTTTGATTCTTTCTTAGCCATTTTTCGGTAACTAAAATCTTAAAGGGATTTTTTCCAGACTTCAGCAATTCTTCAATGAGATGTGTACCCTCTATGCAAAAAAAGTCTTGATCTTTTGGAGATGATCCTCTCTTAAATGATCTAAATCTTTTAACTAGATTATTGTTTTTACTAGTTATTTTTAAAAAAGTATTTTCTATGAGTATTTTGAAAAATTTGTTATCAACTATATTTTAATTACATAAATATTTTGATCAATTATTTATTAAATTTTTATTTCCCAAGAAATCAAAAAATACATTTTCACTTTTAATTAATATTCATGACGTTACATAGGGTGGACTTAATATTGTTAGTTTGTCATGATGAATCTAATAAATTAAGTCTTAATGATTTGCGGAAGCAAAACGAAGTCATATCTTAAATCGCAAAATTTAAAGATTCTTGGCCAAGGCAAGTTAAATGGAATAGTTAAAATAAGTGGTGCGAAGAATTCTGCCTTAGTTTTATTAGCCTCATCATTGCTAACTAATGAAAAAATAATTCTTGAAAATGTACCTTTTCTCACTGATATTGAAAAGATGGGGAATATCTTAAAGAATTTAGGAGTGAATTTAGTTCGTAAAAACAACCAACTAGAAATAGATCCAACAACTATTTCGATTAAAGAACTTCCATATGAACTTGTTAAAGGATTAAGAGCTAGTTTCTTTTGTATAGGCGCATTATTAACTAAATTTGGAGAAGCTCAAGTACCGTTACCAGGTGGATGCAATATTGGTTCAAGACCAATAGACGAGCACATTAATGGATTAATCGCACTAGGAGCAGACATTATTATTGAAGAGGGAATTGTAAAGGCAAAAACAAGGGGGAACAAAAATAGACTTCATGGCACTCATATTAAATTAAATTGTCCAAGTGTAGGTGCGACTGAAACTTTAATAATGGCAGCATCTTTAGCCAAAGGAAGAACTACTATTGAAAATGCTGCTAGAGAGCCTGAAGTTCAAGATTTATGCCAAATGCTTAATAAAATGGGAGCAAAAATTTATGACTCCGGTAAAGAAACAATTATTATTGATGGTGTTAATAGGCTTGGCGGATGTACCCATAAAGTAATTCCAGACCGAATAGAAGCTGGAACTTTTCTAATAGCTGCTGCTGCAACTTCCTCTTCAATAACAATTTGTCCAGTAATCCCTCATCATCTTGAAGCTGTCACTAATAAGCTTCAAGAGAGTGGGAGTAAAATTACGATTAAAGGTAATTCGATTTCTATCAAGAGTAAAGAGATTAAAGGAGTAGATATTGAAACAGCTCCTTTTCCAGGCTTTCCTACTGATTTGCAGGCACCATTTACAGCTTTAATGACAATCGCAAATGGGGAATCAAAGATAACCGAAACAATTTTCGAAAACAGAATGAATCATATTTATTTACTTAATGAAATGGGTGCCCGTATAAAACTAAGCAAAAACGTAGCTCACATCAAAGGTGTTAAAACAATTAAAGGAATGAATCTAGTTGGCTCAGATTTAAGGTCATCAGCTGCATTAATAATTGCAGGAATCATCGCAAAAGGTAGTAGTAAGATCTATGGATTAGAACATTTAGATAGAGGCTATGAAAATTTTGAATTAAAACTAAAAAATTTAGGTATTAAAATAACCAGAGAGGTTAGTAAAAGTACTTTTGAGAAGAATGAATATAAAATTAAAACTAAATCTGAGAAACTTTCAAAACTAGAAGCAGCTTAATCTTTTCCAACAATTTTTCAAACCAAGAAAATTTATTCAAACGTAAGCAATATTTATTAGTGAAATACAACCTAAAAATAATATAAACAAAACTAGAAAGCGATTAGACCAAATTTTATTTAAACCATTAAATTTGAATTCGTTCATGCCCAAGTTCCGCTATTAGATCCGAATGTTGTAAGTATAGTTACTGCAATAAAAAGATAAGGAACAAATTTAAAGGATAATTTTTTAGCTTGAGTTTTAGACATTTGTTTTTTTTGACAAATATAACACAATATTACTAATCGTGAAGCTATCTCTTTTCAAAAAAGACTTTTAAGAGCATATAGTCACAAAAATGTATCATAAATGTTAAAAATTTCTCTTTTTCCCCATTTCTTGTCAGCAAATGCAATAAATAATTCTATGTTTTTATCGAAAAAATTAGCTATTAACAAACGTTATCGGGATAACTATTCCTTGACCAAAACAATAGTCAATAAGTTGATTTTTGTTATAATAAAAAAAGTTAATTTTTTCAAAAGCCTTGGGAGCGTGGTGGAATTGGTAGACGCACCGCACTCAAAATGCGGCACCTTCGGGTATGTCGGTTCAAGTCCGACCGCTCCCACTTTAATGAATACCTATAGTCGATTCGATATATCTTTCAAAAAAGGAAAAGGTTGTTGGCTATGGGACAAAACAGGTAAAAGGTATCTTGATGCAGTTGCTGGCATAGCAACTTGTAGTCTTGGACATAGCGATAGAGTTTTGAGAAGAAGGTTATCAACTCAACTAAAAAAGATTCAGCACATTTCTAACCTCTACAACATTGAAGAACAAGAACAGTTAAGCAGGACTTTAACGAATATGAGTTGTGCTAAAAGCGTCTTCTTCTGTAACAGTGGTGCAGAAGCAAATGAATCAGCAATTAAATTAATTAAAAAATATGGAAATAAAACAAATCAAGGTAAAGAATCAATTATTCTCGCAGCAGAATCCAGCTTCCATGGAAGGACGCTTGCAGCCTTGAGTGCCACTGGACAACCAAAATATCAAAAAGGGTTCGAACCAATGATTCAAGGGTTCAAATTTTTTAAGTTTAACAATTTTGATTCGGTAAAAAAATTATTTGAAGAGTGTGAAAATAATGATCAAAAAATTTCCGGCGTTTTAGTTGAACCAATACAAGGCGAAGGCGGCGTAATTCCTGGAAGTAAAATATTTTTTAAAAGCCTGAGAGAAATATGTGATAAATATAAATCTCTTCTCATTTTAGATGAGGTCCAAAGTGGAGTAGGTCGAACTGGAAAAATGTGGGGTTATGAGAATTTAGGAATTGAACCTGATGGATTCACCCTTGCTAAAGGATTAGGAGGAGGTCATGCAATTGGAGCATTATTGGTAAAAGAAAAAGCCAACATTTTTTCTCCAGGGGATCATGCAAGCACTTTTGGAGGGAACCCATTTGCTTGTAAAGCTGCCCTAACTGTATTAGAAGAAATAAATAGAAGAAACATTATCAATAATGTTTATCTAAGAGGGGAACAATTAAGTGCTGGGTTTGAAGAATTGTCAAAAAAATTTCCAAATATTATTAGAGGGAAAAGAGGTTTAGGTTTAATACAAGGTCTTGTGATCAATGATGATTATGCTGATGCAAAAAAAATTACATTAAAAGCTTTTGATAAAGGATTACTGGTAGTTCCTGCAGGAGGAAATGTTGTAAGAATTGTCCCACCATTAGTTATTTCTCGAAGAGAAATTAATATTCTTTTAAATAAGCTAAATTCAATTTTTGAAGAGTTATAGCAATTTAAATTTTGAAAAATGCAAATTTAAAAACTTTTGAATTATTATTTCCTAAATATGAAAGGGATAATATCAAGTTAGGTTTATCAAGAATTAAAAAAGCACTTCAAGAACTTGGTAATCCTTGCAAGAATATCCCTGCCATACAGATTATTGGAACCAATGGGAAAGGATCAATCGCAGCATATTTAGAAAGTATACTTTTTGAAGCTAAAAGGAATTTCGGTGTAACGACTTCTCCTCATCTTTTGGATGTATGCGAGAGGATTAGAGTTAATAAAAAAAATATCAACAAAACTGATTTTGAAAAAATCTATAGATTAATAGAAAAAAATTTTTCAACATTTGAATTAACTCCTTTTGAAAAAATAATTTGCTGCGCACTAAATTTTTTTGACCATCAAAAAGTTGAATTACTTATTCTTGAAGCTGGCTTAGGGGGACGATTAGACGCTACAACAGCTCATAAAGCTAGACCAATAATTGCTATTGGGAATATTGGCTTAGACCATAAAGAATTTCTTGGAGATACGATTGAAAAAATTGCCGAAGAAAAATTAGCAGTTATTGAAAAAAACTCAACTGTCATCTCATGCAAACAAAATAGTCAAGTTGAAAATTTAATAACCAAAAAAGTTAAAAAGGTTGGAGCAGAAATTATCTGGAAAGATTCAATTACAAACAGCTATGAGCTTGGATTAAAAGGAATTTTTCAAAAGGAAAATGCTTCTGTAGCTGTTGGAGCAATTGAAGCGCTGAATAATTTGGGATTTAATATTGAAGAAAAACACATATCTGAGGGTCTTAAAAAGACAACTTGGAACGGAAGGCTAGAAATAATAAATTATTTCAACAAAGAAATTCTTGTAGATTGTGCGCACAATTATCCTGCTGCAAAAGCACTCTCTCATGAGCGAAGCAATTGGAAGAATGAAGATAAAGGAATTTATTGGATTTTAGGTGTCCAAAGACAAAAAGATATTTACGCAATATTAAAAACACTTCTAAAGAAAAATGATCACTTATTACTTGTGCCAGTTCCAAACCAACCTAGTTGGCAATTAAATGATCTCTCTCAGATTAAAGAAATTGACTTCCAAAAAACATTTGAATTTAAAACATTTGAACTTGCCATTGAGTATTTATTTTCTTTAAAAAAATGGCCGACTAATCATCCTGTTCTAACAGGTTCTATTTATTTAGTTGCAGAATTTATTAAATTTGCGAATAAACAGAAATGTTAAATTTTAAATTGTTCTTTTACTTCCCAACCTTCCAATTTCCCTGGATTTAATAGCCCTTTAGGATCAAATCTTAATTTCGCTTTTACTTGATCTGCATCCACCACTCCTAGACCTCCGCCTTCAACTGTTAAAACATGCGGATTAAAAATAAATGCCCCAAGTTTCTTACAATCTTCCATTATTTCATTTAATTCTTCTGCCCCATTCCACTTTAATACAGGCAAAGCCGCTAATCTCGGTGATCCTTGTTGAGAAACTGCCTCTAAATGCCAAAGAACTTTTTTACCCCATTTTTTTCTCAAAAAATTAATTAATTCTAGTTCATTATTAAGTGGCAAAAGCATCTGTAAATACGTCCAATTTTTATCCCTAGACCTCATATGCAGAGTTGTATGATTCCATACGACTTCAGAAATTCCATTCAAGAGCTTTTCTTCTTCCCCAAGAAGGGTGGATTCAACTTTAAATTTTTTACAAATTAGCTCGATAGTTTTTATTCCTCCAAGAGTTGATTGTATTAATATCTTGTGACTTCTAGATTTACCTTTAAACCATTTTGGCATTTGATCTACAATTTCTTCTTCAAGAATTGCGCCTAATTTAAGATTAATTGCTGCGCTAGTAAGAGTTTTTAATATTTCTATTGTTTTTTCAAATTCAATACAATCGATAACTAATGAGTACCACTTACGTTTGATATCAGTAGCAAGTAATAAAGAGGTAATTATTCCATTAGTCCCATAAGCATGATTTAGAGGTTCGGATTCTTCAGCATCAAATTTTAATAATGCAGGTTTTTCATTCATCGTTACTGCCTCTAAACCTATAAGATTTCCTGGATCTCTTAAAAATCCCCACCTGATAGAACCAATACCTCCTGATCCACCTGCAATAAAACCTCCAATTGTTGCTGTTTTCCAAGTACTAGGAAGTAACCTCAATTCTCTACCATATTTCTCTAATTGTTTATTCAAATCTCCCATAACACAGCCAGACTGTACTTTTACAAATCCTGTATCTGGATCAAATTCTTCTAACTTATTAAATTGACTCATCTGCATTACAACTCCTTTAAATAATGGGACAGCTTGTCCATAATTACCCGTTCCTGAACCCCTTAAAGTAAGTGGGATAGATAATTCCCAACAAATTTCTGCTACTTCTTTTACCGCTTTGTGATCACTAGGTCTTACCACCAAATCTGCAATACATTCGTCTAATTTTTCATTAAGGATTGGAGAGTAGTTATAAAAATCTTTTGAAAGTCTTTTTACATCGGATTTATTTTCAATGATCTCTAAGTTTTTGACTTCTCTAAATTTGTCTGTAAATTTAGGTTTTGATATCATGAATAAAAATTTTTATGCTTTGTATATAAATTTAGCCAATTAGCAATATAAATCGCCATTTATAAATACTTTTCTCTTTAAATTGCTCGAAAAAACATCTGCCCATCTTTGTGCATCTAAAACCACAAAATCAGCAGGACAACCTCTTTTAATTAAACCATCCCACTTTAAATTTAATAATCTGCTTGGAGCTAAAAAAATAGAAGATAGAGTCATTCTCTCCCAGGGATTTAGTTGAAGCATAGGCATCGAGCAAGACAACATATAAAAAGGGTCAAAATTACCAAATGGGTACCAAGGATCTTGAACATTATCACTACCAAGAGATACATCCACATGCGATTTTTGTAGTTGCTTTATTGGCGCAACTGGTCTTTTTAATGAAGTAGTTTTATTACTTCGATTGAGCAGCCAAAAATTTGTTAAGGGTAAGGCAATAACCTTAATATTTTTCTCAGCCATTTTTTCTCCTAAATTTAAAATCTCTCTATTACTTAGAGAAATAAGACTACTCAAATGACTACAAGTGATAGGAATACTATTAATTTTTAAATTTTCGATCGTTTCTAATAAAACTTTTATTCCTGCTCCAGGTTCAATAATTGATTCATCTATATGCAAATCAATTTCTAATTTATATTTATTCGCAAGAAGAAGCATCTTTGCTAGAAATTTGCTTTTATTTTTTTTATTAAAAGGGGGCACAATAACACCTCCTAAAATGCCTCCACTAGAGGAAAATATTTTTGCCAAATCTTCTCCATCATTTGTATCCCAGAATTCCAATGGAGCTAGAGCAACGTATTGTAAAGTCAACTCAGATGAAAATTTTTTTTGTAATTTAAAAAGTTCAATCCAAATATCAATAGATTGACTTTTGTATGTATCAATATGACTTCTAATTGCTCGGTAT
>QCCT01000014.1 GCA_003281165.1 Prochlorococcus sp. AG-347-M18 | reverse complement strand
TATATTCTAATTCCTTTGGATTTAGGTTTTCCCAAATTTCCCAAGGTTCATTTGCGGGTGTATATCCATGAAGAACATGTTTTCCTTCAGGGGCCATATTTTTATCTAAAACCGATGGGATTGAAAATACAGCTATATTTCTTTCTGCGGTTATACCTTTTTCCCAATCATCAACATGTATCGCATGTATTGGCAAATTTTCAAGACCATCAGCATCAAAACCTAGATGTATATGAAGGAAAGAATCACATTTATTAGGATTTAAAACTTTTGTATTCCATCTTTTTGAAATTTCATTTGGAATTAACTTTTTTAAATTCCAAACATCAGTGTTGGTCACAACAGATTCACAACTATAACTAGAACCATTATTAAGAGTTATACCTGTAGCTAAATTTTTATTGAAGTTAATTGTCTTTACTCTCGAAGAAAGAATTAATTCTCCTCCATTTTTTTTAAATCCATTAATTAAGGCTTTTACGATAGATTCACTACCTCCTTTGGGGTATTCAAGGTACGAATTTGGTTCAAACCATTCGTTAAATAAAGTAGCCATCGCAGCTGTATTTGTATCATGCATTGACATACCACTTATCAAAAAGCTCAATAAATCAACCCAATTTCTGAGAAAAGGATCCTCTAGATGATTATTTACTAAATTCCCAAAGCCTTTATTAATTTTTGGTATTTGATTGATATTAGGTAAAAATTTTGGTGTTAAATTTATTAGATCTAAGAAATTTATTGATTCGGGAGAAAAAGAGAGTAATGGTATTTCATTTATTATTTGGCTAAGAGGTTTTATTCCGGAAATAAATGATTCCCATTCTTTAACAGATTTCTCACCTCTTAAAGATTTAATTGTTTGTTTAAAAGGTTCTTCCCCCACATCAAGATTAAAATTGCCTTCTGGGACAATTACTTGCCAACCTTTGTATTGAAATAGTTCAACTTCTTCATCAAGTAATTTAAGAATTTGCCCTAGGGGATTAGTTGTCGGCCATTTACCTATTCCACTCCACAAGGAAGGACCTGATTCGAAAGTGTAACCATTTCTTTTGAAACTGTGGGCAACACCACCTGGCTGGCTATGAGCTTCACATATAAGTACTTTTTTGCCTGATAAAGCGAGAATCGAACCACAACATAATCCCCCTATGCCACTACCTATTATTACAACATCGTATTTTTCCATTAAATATTTATTTTACTCTTCTCGCGCAACTAGCTAGTTTTAAACAAATGTATTAGTTGAAGTTGTAATACTTAGTACAACAGCTAAGAAAAATATGTAAGGGACTGCCTTTAAAGGGATGTATCCTTGACTTTTAGAAATAAAATCCATTAATTTAGTTACTTTATGTAAATATAATAACGAGATTTTGTTCCTTATGTGTGCCATAAAATTATTTTTTTGGAAATATTTTGAAATAAAGAAAATTTTTTTGGAGATATTTTTAACAAAGAACATTTTTTATAGAGTTATCTTAGTATTTGATTCTTAGATTAAAATCTATTATGAAACAATTTCCTAATATTAATGAGATAAAACTATTAGAAAAAAATTCCCAAAAAAATGGTAGCGGAATTGCATATGAGGAATTGTTAGGAATATGGAAGTTTAAGTATGTATGGGGAAAGGAGTCAGATGAAATCAAAAATATACCCAGTTCCATTCTCCAAGTATTGTCGGCAAGACTCGAACTGAAAAGTAAAAATAAAGAGGATCAAATAAATTATGAAATAAAAAATTCAATTAATTTCGGATTATTAAATATCACTTTTATAGGCAACGCAGAATTAAAAGGGATAAGACCTTTATTGGCTTTCTATTTTGAAGAATTAAAAATTAGTATTAGTAGTTTTCCTATATTTAATAAGGAATTAAAAAAACCAGAAGATAAAAGAATGCCTTTTTTCTCACTTGTAGGAATTAGTACTAAAGATAATTGGTTGTGTGCTCGAGGCAGAGGCGGAGGGCTTGCAATATGGGTTAAGTCTTAATTTAGTGGTATTCCCCTGGATGATCTACCTTTCTTACGGTAACTTTATCAACTTTTTGTCCATTAAATCTTAAGAGATCATCTCCTGAAAAGTCATAACCTAAGCGTTGACCTATTAGGGCTATATCATCTGCTGTAGAGGATGTCGTAACCTGCTTTTTTAATTCTTCATCAGATTGCATCTTAATTAAAAATTTTCTTATTTCAGAAAAACTCATTATTAGAATTTGATTGATTGATTTTAAAGAAATTTATAAAATCTTTTTCTTAGCAAGAACAAGATAAATAGATAATCATTATACTATTTTTATGACTTACTTATTCCTATATATAGTTGGCATAATTTTAATATGGTGGATATATCGTGTCGGTTGGCTTGAGGCGCTCAAAACAGTAGTTAAAGTTATAGTCCCCTCAGCGCTTATTATTTTATTTAACATAAAAGCGGGAAGATTACTTTTTAAAAGTCCTGTAGTCGGATTATTAAGCGCTTTGCCTACCTCTATTTTTATTTTTAGAGGTTCATTACCTTTAGTTAGTTATATAAATAACTGGATTGAAAATAAAATAAATAATTATGATGATTCGGAAGTTATAGATACTGATTCTGTGCCTTTAGATGATTAATTTAATCAAATCCAAGAAATAATTCTTTGTGTACAACAAGAACATCAAATAAAGTTGTTCCATGAATAGGACTTAATGGGATTTTGTCTATATTTAATGCTTCTGCGCAAATTAAATGAGCATCCCATTTTGTATTGTGATCACTTATTTCGATTGACCACTCAATTACTTTTTTGAAATGATCTGGCATCTCCGAACCAATTTTTCTGCAAATTTGACATAGAACTGACAAAAGAGGAGGTTTTGATGGCCTTTTTAAATCTTTAATAAGACTAGGTTGTGTAAAAACACTTGTATAGCGGATGTAGTCTATCAATTCATATTCTTCTTTAGTAAGAGCTGCTTTATTTAATGCTCTTTCAAATTCGTCTATGGGAGTTATGGGCCTATCCAAGATATTATTTTTTGCTGTTTTCTGAATCTATTTTTTCTTGATTAATTTCATTGGTTTGATTGCTTTCTATAGATTTAGGAGATTCATCTTCTTCGTTCATAACTTGGTCGATTTCATTTTGAAATTCATTCGATGCTTTTTTAAGACTTTTCAAAGTTTTACCAAGCTGTTTCCCTAATTCTGGAAGCTTTTTTGGACCAAAAATTAAAAGAGCTAAGATAAGTATTACAGTAACTTCAGGCAAACCTACACCAAAAATATTCATAACTGATAACTATTTAACTAATTAGGAAATCTACTATTAAATATAGTCAAATCATGTGAAAATTTCATTCTCGGAAGAGCTTTTTTAATATTAAAAAATTTTGAAAAATATTATTGTTATTAATACTCCTTTAAAGAAAACTAACCAAAGTAATTGATAATCACTCAATTTGAATTTTTTTTGGTACCAATTTATAAGAGTTTTATGTTTGTCTATTAATTTTCTCATTTTCACCGAGATAATTTATTACTATCACTTATTTTATATTAATTTCTTTTATTATTATTTTATAGAAATCCTACATTCAATCCATAATAGATTATTCTATTAGATTTTAATCTTTTCTAAATTATTGAAACTATTCGCTAAATATCTACCTTCTTAAAAAAAATGAAGTACTTATTTGTTGTTTTTTATCTATTCTTTCTAATTTATCCAGCTGAAGCCGTTACCACAAAAATGTTTAAAGTATTGGATACGTGTGCAAGATATCGACTCGGTGAGATTAATGCTAATGAGGCTATAGAAAAACTAAAATTAAAAAATTCTTCCATTAGTCAGCCAAAGGATCTAGTAAAAAAATATTGCTCAGTATTTACTCCAAATGAAAAAATTGAATTTTAAATTTAGCACTATATATTTAATTATTCTTTTTTGAATAATCTTTAGCTTTGCTTCTTGTTTCTTTAACTTTTTTATAATTAGTTATTTTTAAATTAAAAATAACTCCCAAAAAAAGAATAAGAAATAAAAAAATATAAATTATTAATTCCATATTATTGAATTAATAAATTTACCATAGTTAAATTCACCCTAGTTTATTTCAATAATTTTTTTGTATCTTATAAAACAAAAAAACTGACTTTAATATCAGTTATTTACTTCAAGGCCACAAAAAAAACATATTAACCTCTAATATGGAATTTTATAAGAATTATTGTGCAGATTGGAGATAAAATTCCAGAATTTTCTTTACTGGATCAAAATGGAGTTAAAAGATCAAATAAGGGTTTAAAAAATCCCCTTGTTTTGTTTTTTTATCCAAAAGATGATACGCCGGGTTGCACTATAGAAGTTTGCGGATTTAGAGATAAATATGACTTATTTAAAGTATTAGGCGCACAAGTTTGGGGAGTGAGTAATGGAAGTACCTCAAGTCATTTGGCATTTGCTAATAAAAATAAATTGCAATATCCATTACTTTGTGATACGAATGACTCTCTTAGGAAAACTTTTAAAGTTCCTAAAGTATTAGGTTTTATGGATGGTAGGGTAACTTACGTTATTGATCGCAAAGGGACAGTTAGGCATATTTTTAGAGATTTATTGAATGGTCCTGAACACATTAAAGAGGCCATTAGAGTACTTAAGGAAATTCAAAATCAATAAATTATTATTCAAAGAATTTTAGATTAATAAGTTTTGTTTTATTATAGTTTCAGCTTTTTTAACTATATGAAGAAAATAGGAATGCAGGCTGTTGATCTTGCTATTGAAAATGGAGTGGATCTTGACGGTACACCAATCCCTCAAAAAATGCTTGATCTATACAATAGAATTATGGATGAGGAGAATAAAAGAAAAAGGAGTGGTGTTAAAAAATCAATGAGAAATAGATGCGTCAAAACGGGTTCTAAGCATTTTGATAAAGAAACATTAAATCAATTATTAATAGACTCGGGATGGGAAGGTCTCAAAGAAAAAGAAATTTTGTTTTTTTATAACTAAAAATTTTTAAATTATCTTGAAATTTATATATGGTAATTTTTACTTAAATTAAAAATATTGAGAACTAACAAAGTATTTATTTAGATCTAATTTTTTAAATTATTTAAACCATCCTTTTTTGTTAGAGGATATTATTTTCTCTTTTTCAGCTTTTGTTTTATTACTTGCTTTTTTGAAAGCCAAGTTGGCTTCGATAACTGTAACTATTGATATGAAAAAAAGACCAGAAATCCCAATTATTTGTTCATTTTGAGAAGGTTCTGAATCACCTTGTAAAAAAATACCTAAAGCGAACCATGCAGTACTAGCAGTGATGGTAAAAAAATAGGGTTTCCATCTTCTTTGATATAAGTAACCTGATCCTAAACCAGGAAGAAAATTCAAAAAAGATGCTACCCATCCTTTTGAAGATGCAAGTATTTCGTCTCTTGAGGCATAAGACATTTATGTTAGGTATTTATTAAATGTGAATTTATATAAGCAAAAGATATTGCTGCACAAATTACCCAACTAAAGGGTAAGAACATTCTTATTTTTTCTTTATTGTTATTCATTTTTTAATTATGGAAAATATTTTTAAAATCTGTGGATTTAATAGATACCTTAAAATCAGAAGAATTAAAAAAGACGGTTTTTAACCGTCTTTGAAAAAAGTAATTTCTCTAAAAATAAATTATTTATCTTTTGAGACTGAGAGTACTTTAAGTTGTTTTTTTACTTCTTTTTCTCTCTCTTCAAGATGTTTTAGTTGAGCTTTAAAAGCATCTTCAAGTCTTACTTTTTGTGTTGTAATTTCATCAAGCTCTTCTTGATGTTGGTTTTTCTTTAACTCCTTCATTTCACTATCGGAAATAACATATACAGGGCGATATGAAGGTGTTTCAAAAAGAAGATCAAACATTGAATACATAGGTGACCTTTGAATTAGTACAAATTCAATATCTGATAATTCTTTGGAATATGAAAGGATAAATACCGAAGATATTGATACGGCAAATACACCGAATTTCGGTTTACATAACATAACCGCCCAGTATTTACCGATCAAATTTTAAGTTATGTTTTAAAGTATGAAGGAGATGCTTCTAAAAATTTAAATCAAAAAGAACTAAAAATGGATTTAAAAATTACTAAAACATTAGTAATCCCATCCAACGAAATTAAATGGCGATTTTCCAGATCCTCAGGTCCTGGAGGGCAAAATGTAAATAAAATTGAAAGCAGAGTAGAGATTATTTTTGATTTAGAAGATTCCAAAGTATTAAATGATTATCAGAAAGAAATTCTTAAAAGAAACTTGAAAAACAAATTAGTAAATAATAGCTTGCGTTTAGCGGTTCAAGAACACAGAAATCAATTATTAAATAGGCAGCTAGCTTTAATAAAATTTAGTTCAATCATAAAAAATGCTTTAAATAAATCATTTAAATTGAGAAAATCTACACAACCTACTAAAGCATCACAAAAGAAAAGAGTTCAGGTTAAGAAAAAACGCGGCGAATTGAAAAAAAGTCGACAAAAAGAAAAAATATATCAAATATGAATAAACTAAATTAATTTTTTCATCGCAGATTGCAATCAAAGCATGTGATAAATTTAATTTTATTTTGGTTTTTTTGAATTCAACTAATGATTTCTGGTTAATTGACTCTAATTTTGTAGGGGTGATGCGTTTCTACAAAGATAGAGATTATTCTGATAAATCTATTGATTATATGTTTATTGAAGAAGGAATTATTATGGGAATTCATGGAGAAAATCCTCCATTAATGAAAACTAGAAAAAAAATTGTTATTGAAGAAGCGAGATTATTATGGCAAAAATTGTTAAATGAAGGTTGGCAAAAAACTAATAAAAAATGGTGAGCAAATTCTACAAAATTTTTTTTAATTTCAGAAAATAAATGAACCTTTAGGGTATAGCTTGGAAATTTTTTCCTGTTGCAAATATTTCTTTTTTTTGACGTCGTTTTCATATCTTCTCAACATCATTAGATAGTTTGTAACTCCAAAAATTATTAAAAACACAATAAATCTTATTCCTGCATCAAAGTTCATATGAATATTAAGCTTTATTTTAATCTGACAATTACTTATCAAAAATCAATCGGTATTTATATCTAATTAATGCGTCTAGTAAAAATCTTTTTTGATTGTACGGTATAAAAAATACATAATAAAAATAATATTAAAATTGCACTAAAGCTTCCGATTGGGTTTGGAATATTTTGTGTAAAAGGCCCTGCTAAAAAAGAAGGTGTATTTTCTTTGAATTCTATTAATCCGTTATTTAATAAAAACCAAATACCCACTAGTCCTCCATGAATTCCTACGCAATTCCATAAAGAACCTTTATCTCTAATTTTTACTAATGATAGAAATATCCCAAGTAAAATAAATCCCAATCGTAATCCTAATATGTTCCAAAAGAGCTCATTTGATAAATTATGAACAAAGCTAAAAATTATAGCTTGTAAAGCTATTGATATTTTTGTGCCATATTCAAATTTTAATTCTTCTAGTAACCAGCCTCTAAAAATTATTTCCTCTGCGAATCCAACACCTAATCCCAGTAAAATAGAATTTAACAATATTATTGGAGAGAATTCACCTATCCAAGAAATATAATTTTTTTGCAATAGTGGTAACAGAATTAGAATTATTAAAACTAAAGCAAATAAAATACCTTGAGAAAAATGGATAAAGTTTTTCAAGAATTTGTCTTTTGTTATCCCAAGAATTATCCAAGCACTTGATTTATTTCGTTTGATATGAAACCAATATGGGAGTAAAAAGATAAAAAGTAAGAAAGTAATAATAGTACCAATTAAGGATAAATTATCTTTTTCAAAATTAAACAATAAAAGTGGCTGAGATAAAGCCCAGCCAATTCCATAAAGAATAGGAATAAAAAATATAGTGGATAAAAATCTTGGTCTTAAAAGAAAAAAACTTCTAATTAGTATCATTAAATTTTTCATTTTAGTTTGAATATTAATTAATCCCAGCCTTTGCCTTTTATTATTCTAACTACTTGTTCAAAAAGTTTTAGCTTTTTCTTTTTACTATAATATATGTTTTTTGAAAGATTAGATAAATCTTTATAAAATTGCCGAGTTATTTTATCTTCTTTATCACTAGGCCATAGTAAGTCTGAGCCCTCTTCATATTCTTCTTTATATCTTTCTTTATTCAAATTTTTTTTATATCGTAATAATTTAAATTTTACTTATTGCAAATGCTTAAAAGTGATGTTTATTAAATTTGTGTATTTATTTAAAATTTATGCTGATTAATCTTTCAACTTTAGTTTTTACATTATTATCTCCATTGCTTATTTTTGCAGTAATAGTATCGGTTTACTTATTTCATTAGGAAGTATTTACAAATAAACTTAATTAATTTAAGGGTGTATTATGCCTACTTTTTCTAATGCAAATGATAAAACTGCAATTACAGCCATTAGTGTTAATATCTTGTTCTTTTTGATGAAATCCATAATGCATATTAATAATCTTTTTATTAAATTTTTATATAAAATAATAAATAATTAAAACTATTATAACAATTACAATGCAGCCCATATACATAGGAGATTTAGTTCCCTCAATAGCTTCTTATAAAAAGATAATTGAAAAATATGATAAAGGTATAAAAGAAGGGGAATATTATGAAGAACCTATTGGAGGAGATTTTAATTACCCTGATTGGTAAATATGCTTACTACAAAAATAACTTTTGCCTTGGCAGATTGGATTAGAGAGTGGCGTAAGTGCCGGGATAAGAATCCTTCTATTGATGAGTGTGTAAAATTTGTTCAGTGGAAATTAGAAGACTATAAACTTTCTGATAGTGATAAAAGAATAATTGAATCTATTTTGCTCTATGAATCTGAATAAATAAGGGATTATAGACTTTAATTTTATATTTATCTATAAAAAACAAGGGATCATTAAAATCCTCTTACAAATTAGGAAAAAAGTAAATCAGCATATTTACGGATTTACTGAAAATATAAAAAGGAGTAATTTATAAATGTTGAGTTCGGAGGCAATCTAAATGATTGATAGTCCGCCTGAAATTTAGCAAATTCCAAAATATAGGAAGCGTATTCCTGAGAATGGGATTATTCGAAAATTAAAGTTCAATCAATTAGTCTGATAAGACTTCGCTTTATAATTACTAGCGACAACAGGGACTTAAATTATCGAGAGAAATCCCCGAATTCACGTATTATAGGTTTATGAGTAAATAGACTTTAAAATATGTAATTTTATATCCTGTAAGAAGGAAATCAAATATTAAAAAGGACTGTACAGGCAGTCCTTTTTTTTAACAAATTTCTTCTAAACTAGACATCTTTTTGGATATTATGGATTAATAAAGTGATTAAAAATATTTCAAAATGAAAGATCAAGTCTTGTTTCCAAAAATAGAAGTACGTGAAAAGGGTTTTTTACAAGTAAGTGATATTCATACTATTTATTGGGAAAGATCTGGTAATCCAAATGGCAAAAAAATTCTTGTTATTCATGGAGGTCCAGGAGGAGGAAGTCAACCAAGATATAGAAGATACTTTGACCCAGATAAATTCGATATTATTCAATTTGACCAAAGAGGGTGCGGTTCTTCAACTCCTTTCTCCGAATTAAAAGAAAATACGACCAATCATTTAGTTGATGATATTGAGAAATTAAGGATTCTTTTAAAAATAGATACTTGGCATTTGTTTGGTGGATCTTGGGGTTCAACACTTTCACTTATATATGCGATTAAAAATCCCTCAAGAGTTATCAGCTTAACTTTGCGAGGAATATTTTTATGTAGAAAGTTTGAATTGTTATGGTTCTATCAATATGGTGCAAGTGAGATATTCCCCGATGAATTTGAAGAATATATTTCTGTAATACCAAAAGAAGAAAGAAATGATTTAATAAGTTCTTTTTATAAATATCTAACATCTTCAGATGCGAATCTTAGATCAAAGGCAGCAGCTGCTTGGACAAAATGGGAACTCTCAACAAGTCATTTAATAAATAAAAAATTTGATTTTGATAAGTCTGAAGTTAATTCTTTTTCAGATGCCTTTGCAAGGATCGAGTGTCATTATTTTATTAATAATATTTTCTTAGAAGATGATTTTATTTTGAAAAATATAAACACAATAGAGTCGATTCCAACAAAAATAATTCAAGGGAGGTATGACATTGTATGTCCTGTTAGGAGTGCTTGGGATCTAAATAAGAAATTAAAGAATTCTGAATTAATTATTGTTAATGATGCAGGTCATTCAATGAGTGAAAAAGGTATAAGTATAGAATTAATAAAAGCTGTAAAAGGAATTCAAAATCTCTAAAAGAGAGAATATTCCTCTAAAAATTAAAGGCCATTATCTTCAATATTTTGTGCAATACTCCTAAGAAGTTCTACGATATCAGAATCTTCGCATTTAGTATCTTCTTTGAGCAGAATGCACTCGTCTCTAATACTTACATTAGTACTCCACCATATACCTGAACTATTGGTATCATCCCACTCAAATCTATTTGACATTACTTATTAATACTGATTTCGACCTCTTCATTGACTTTAGTTGAATCTTTTAATTCTTCTTTAGGTTCTTCTGGCCAGGCAACATCAAATCTTGCAATTTCTTCTGTAGCAAAACCTTCAGGATGACGAGTACAAATTTTCTTTCTCCTTACAAAAATATGATCAACTCTTTTTTCTTCATCTGGAGTAACTATCCTTTCTAGTTCTATTACTTCTGTAAAAGGAGTTGACTTTAGCTCTTTAGTAGGTTTTGGCATGTTCTTATCTTGTTAAATCTACCTTAAAGCTTAGATAACTAGACTGTGGATTTTTTAAATGGTTTTACCAAAATCATTACCTGATTATTTAATTATGAAGGATTTAATCATAAATGAATAATAAAATAATCAATTAAATTTATATCCCTAAATTCAATTCATATTGGATTTGTTTGTGGTTATTACTTTTTTTAGGTCTTTTATTGATTACTGTTTTTTTCCTTGAGCCATGCTTTAAATATATTTTTTTTGATATATCCCAGTAGCCTTTTTTTTGTGTGATTTCTTGAATTTTTTCCCTAGCTTCTCTAGATGTTTTAGAAATATCAACTATTGGTTTAATGTATTCTAATTTTGAGTATTCTTCATTATTAAATTTGCTTAGTAACCAAGGCTCATGAATAAAAGTATCAGTTACTTTTTTTAATTCTGGGACCCATTTTTTTATAAATCTACCCTTGGGGTCGTGATCTTTTCCCTGCTTGATAGGATTGTAAATTCTATTGGTATTTATAGATGTTGTTCCAGACTGCATTTGACATTGATTCCAATGTATTCCAGGCTCATAATCTATAAACTTTGTTGCTAATTCTGATCCTGAATCTTGCCAAGGTAACCACAAATTGTAACTTGCAAAAGACATGAGCATTGCGCGCATTCTAAAGTTGATCCATCCATTAAAGTTTAATGAACGCATACAAGCATCTATAAAAGGAAAACCAGTATTGCCTTGACTCCATAAAACAAGTAATTCAGCTTTATAAGTTCTAATATTTTGAAAATAAGGGTGGAAATCTTGGAATTCTAATTCTGGTTCGCTTTCAAGTTTCTGAATAAAGTGACAATGCCAAGTTAATCTACTCTTCAACATTCTTGAATTATTATTTTTATATAAATTTGCTTGATAAAAAATCTCTTTCAATGAAAGACATCCCCAACTAATATAAGGAGATAATCTTGAGCAGCTATCAAAAGATTTTTCTGGGCTTGAAATATCTTTTGAATATGAATTTAATTTTTCTTTAAAAAAATATTCCATCCTTTCAAGGCCTTTTTTCCTTCCGCCTTTTAATCTTCCTTTACATTCGTCTTTTTTAAAAGAAAATATTTTTTCGTCGGGTATTGCCCCACTATCAAAATCAATTGGATTAATTTTTAATGGGCCTTTAATTAATCCCCTGGATGTATTTTTTGCCCATTTCTTTGACCAGTCATCCCTATTTATATTTCCTCTAAATACAGAAAACTGTAAATATTCTTTCCAAATTATTTTTTTATTTGAAGCCCATATTTTAACTTCTTGATCTCTTTTATAAGTAAGCCAATCTCCAGTTTCTTGATGACTATATATACCCATTATATTAAATTTGGAACTAATTTCTTCAAAGATTTCAATTACATTTCCTGTTCTTATTATTAGTGGTTGACCTTTTTCTTTAAGTGAATTTCTTAAATCTAATACACTTTCCTTACAAAATTGCCATTGCCTTCTTGAATGAGTTTTTTGATTCCATAAATCAATTTCAAATATATATATGGGTAAGATGTCATTATTTTTTAAAGATTCATAAAGTGCTTCATTATCATCTATTCTTAGATCCTTTTTGAACCATAAAATATTTATTTCCTTCATTAATTTTTTGTTTTATACTAAAAAACAAAATTTTAATTTGTATATAAATTTATTAAATAACTAATTATTTGCAAATAATTTCAGAAAATCTTTATTTTTCATTTCAGGATAACTTTTATATTTAATTGAAATTATAACTTTTGAATAATATCTATATTTAGTTTGGTAATTACACATTAATAAGATAATCCTCCAATTTTTTAAATAAAATCTTCTTATTAATTCATCAAATTTTTTTTTATCAGTTTTCTCTATTTGCTTTTTATTAGATAAATATTTTTTTTCAATCCATTCAAATATATCTTTCATTTTTCCATTAATTTTTCCATTTTTTATCCATTTATTTATGTATAGTTCATCTCCTTCTTCTAATACAAAGCACTTTTCTGGAGTAGGAAGAGAATAATTGTGGAATTTTTCTACAAAATTGTCAATTAATTTCATTTAGTTCTTTATTAGTTTTTAGTTCACGAATAAACATAAATGCCCCAAATGAAAAAGCAAGCGAAATAATAAATGTTAGCGGGAAATAAATACCCCACAAACGTAATTTTAGTCTCCTCCCTTCAGCAGCATAAAAAACAAAAATAGCTATGAGAAGAACAGCCGTATCAGCGGATATAAATCCTGATGTAGGTGTTATCCATGCATCATCAAAAAAGGCGTTTCCTATATCTATCGCGGACCCTTGAATGTTTCCATTTCTTACCAAATTAATAAACTGATTAATAAAATAAAATGGCCAAATAATTCCTGCTAAAGCAGTAGTTCCGTAAATGGCAAGCCTGATCTTAGACCACATAGTTTTTAATATATATATAGCTAAGGCTGACGTCTTTTTGATGTATAAAATAATATCTATTTTTAAGAAAAATTTACTCAATGCATATTTAGAAAACTAATGCATTGCTTTTGAAATATTTGATAATTATAAATATTCAAAATAATGCATTATATATGTGCAAATTTACTATGTTATTGATCATTATTTTCTGCTTTTGGGTTTAATTAATCACATCTTGATTTTTCCTAATCAGCTATAAATAATTAAAGATCAAATTACTATGACTCAATATCTTTATGTTGATTTTATTTTAAGTTTTGTTGGTGTTTGTTTATACATTTTAGGTTTAAAAAAAGTTTTATTTAATGACCCTAAAAAATTATCAGGATTAAAATAAAATGGATAAAAAAATAATGCCAATTGATATTGGAATTTAATAAATTTCCATTTTCAAGTCTTAAGGATTAATACCAGACAAAATTCCCTATGATTCTAAAGAGATCTTATTGCGAAGTGAAATGGGAATTTTTATGAAAAACCCTCTTAATTTTACTAATTTTAAAATAAATAATTTCTTAGGTATTAAGATTTAAGAAAGAAAATTTTTAAACTTTTCAAGAAATATCTATGTCAATTACAAAACAACTTTGGGAGGATAATTATGAGATTGCTTTACTAAGTTTAAATACAAAATTTGTTCAAGGTTTAAAGAATGGAAGTCTCCCTAAAAATATATTTCAAGAATATTTGGCTCAAGATTATTTCTTTTTAGAGACTTTTGCTAAAGCATATGGTCTTGCAGTTTCTAAATCAAAAGATAAATATTCAATAAGGAAGTTGAGTGAACTTTTAATGGGAGTTTCAGAGGAGTTAATACTTCATGAAACGTATGCAAAAGAATGGGATATTGATTTGTCTAATAACTATATAAAAAAAGCCACTAAAAACTATACAGATTTTCTTGAGGATACTTCTAAAAGATTTAGCTCCGTTGAAATAATGTTTGCAATGACTCCATGTATGCGACTTTATTCTTGGATAGGAAAAAGTTTGTATAAGGATGATTTTGATATTAAATATAGAGAATGGATAATTACTTATTCTGATGAGAGCTTTGAAAAGCTAGCACATTCACTTGAAAATCTTATTGAGACCAATAAAGAAACATATGATATTAATAAGGCCAAATATTTATACAGGAGAGCTATGGAATTAGAGTTAGATTTTTTTAATGCATATTCAGATTTCTGATTTAAATTAAAATTTACTTATATTACTTTCAAAAACGAGTTAATAAATTATGTATTCTAAAATTGCACTTTCAATAGGCGGTAGTGACTCCGGGGGTGGAGCAGGTATACAGGCTGACTTGAGAACTTTCATGGCCCTTAAAGTACATGGATGTTCTGTTATTACATGTATCACTGCACAAAATAGTTTAGAGGTTACATGCGTTGAACCAGTAGAGAAGAATACCTTATTAAGTCAGTTAGATGCTTTATTTGTTGATTTTGGTATTAATGCCTTAAAAACTGGAATGTTATTAAATGAAAGGATAATTAATGATACTGCTTCAAAATTAAATACATACAAAATAACCAAAATTATTGATCCAGTAATGGTTACAAGAACTGGTTCTAAATTACTGGAAGATTCAGCGATTAATGCTTATAAAAAACTTCTATTGCCAATTGCAGATTTGGTAACTCCAAATATTTATGAAGCAAATCTACTTTCTGGTTTAGAAATAAGGAGTGAAGAAGATATCGAAAATTCCGCAAGAAATATTATTGGTCTTGGAGCTAAAGCGGTCCTTATAAAAGGTGGCGGTTTAACAGATATGAAAGGGAAGGATCTTTTTCTTGACATAAATGGTAGAAAAGAGTGGCTATTTAATAATTTTATAAATACAGAAAATACCCATGGTAGCGGCTGTACTTTGAGCGCTGCTATTTGTGGTTACAAGGCTTTAGGTTTTGATCTATTTGATTCCATTCAAAAAGCTAAATTATTTGTTGAGAAATCTTTAGAAAATTCTTACAAAATAGGATCTGGCCCTGGTCCCTTAGGTCATCATTAATTATTTATGGAAGTGGAGTTAGAACCACCATTTTCTGTAGGGCTTTTTTAAAAATAAGATTTCTTCAGTCTCCCATCCTCCCTCTAACCACTCAAGATGCTCAAGTAATAAAGACTCACTTTCCCTTTTGCTTAATTTCCCAATTCTATTAGCAATACCATCGAACCTTACTTTCATCAATTCCTCAATCTTGATGTTATTCATAGGTTAAATAATAAATTTTTTCTACTCTTACTTGTATACATTTTCTTGTCAACGATTTAATTTTATTTGTTTACTAGCAGTTCTTAAATATGTATTAAATACAACTTTTTAAAATAGATAGTAATTAAGACTTATTCACATAGATTTAATTAAAGACTAATTTATATAAAAATACTTTAATTATGAATAAAGAAGAAACATCAAATCAAAAAACTATCTTAAATGTAGGCTATTGTGAAACGACCTCTGAATGGCTCAATAGAATCATCACTGAACTAGCAGATGAAAATAAAAATTTCGTAGATTTGTCAGTTATTTGTGCTTAATTTTTTAGAAAATATATTTTGGTTTATTTTCAGGTAGCTTTTAACTACAAAAGAAATTTTAAAGATATTTTTGTGATGTGAATCCTAATAAAAAAAACATAGAAATAATTAAACAATTCAATTTATCTCCTCATCCTGAAGGTGGATGGTTTAGAGAGATAGTAAGGAGTAAGAATTCTCTAATAAGGGAAGATGGCCAAAGTAGAAACTTTATTACAGGAATATATTATCTTTTGGAGAGAGATGCAAAAAGTGCTTGGCATAGAGTAAAAAATGCTGATGAAATTTGGATTTATCTAAGGGGCTATCCTCTTAATTTATGGTGTCTAGATGATGATAATAAGTTAATAAGAAATTTAATTTTAGATTCCAATAATCCAGTAGAAATGATCCCATCTGGATATTGGCAAGCTGCAAAAAGTACAGGCGAATATACTTTAGTGAGTTGTTGTGTTGGCCCGGGCTTTGATTTTAAGGATTTTGAATTACTCAGAAATACAAATCATACTTCTAGATTAGATAAAGCAATTAATGATCTTATTTGAGACATTTTTTTGTTTATATTTTTGAAATTATCCTCTAGATTTATAGGGCTACTGAATCAATCTATATTTAATGAATCAAAATTCTGTCAAAACAATTGGTATTAATGATGAACCAAGAAAAGATTCAATCTTAGTATATGTAAATCAGGCTGATGGATTAAAAGGCATCCTTAATAGGGATTTTGATGAATGGTCGAATTTTGATAGTTGGGAAAGTATTTCAGTCCAGCAATGGATTTTTTCAAGAGCTTTGGAGGTTTTTAGAGGTAAGAAAATTGATATTAAATGCGATTGTTGTGAACGTAATGATTTAATCCTAAATGATTTTGAGAGTATTAAAAAAGAAAAATGTTTTGGTAAAAAAAGTGCTTACATGATTGAAAAAGTTGTAGAAGAAATTGTATTAGCTAAGGCAAAAAGAGAAAGTGACGGAACATATTCTGCGTAAGATTCATAAAAATCTATAGAGTGAAAAATCTTTTATTTACCAGTGAAAATTATCAGAAGAACCAATCATTAAATTTTTAGTGGACATCTTATGGAACTTAAAATGTACCGAATCACTGAACTCTTTTTCATCTGAGTAATTCACAAGATCCACTGGGTCGATGTTTTCATCGAACCATGCATCATATTCAATATGGTTTGGTTCAGCAAAATAACTCATATCTAATTAATAGCTTCCAAAAAGCGCATAAACGGTACATGCGATACCAAATTAAAATTCTTAATTTTTAGATAATCCAAATTTTTAACTTGTTCATAAAGATTAGTTGCTAAAAAGATAGGAGAAATATCTATAAATTAATGTCTCTAGATACAACCATGGTTTCTATCCATCCCCATTTCACAATCAAGGATGGAAAGATGGACCAGTGCATAGCTCTTTTAGAAGAAATTTTGGTACTGACAAAAGCTAATGAACCAGACTGCCTTTTTTTTAATATCACTACATGCGGGTCAGATAAGGCTTATGTAAGAGAGGCATATAAAAATGGTGCCGCCGCTATATTTCATCTCAAAAATATGGGACATATGATTCCCAAGCTTTTTGAAGTGTCAGATATTACTGTGCAGGTCCAAGGCCCTGCCAAGGAGATTGAACCCTTGAAGGAAATACTGCCAGACGCTGATTTCTATGAAGCAATATCTGGATTCTGATCTAGATTGTATATATTGACAGTCGATCGCTAGGGGCTTTTAGGCCCCTTTTTATTTAGGAATTCAAAATAAATTAATCTTCCCTTTACTTAGATCAAGTAACTTTATTATCAGATCAAATATTATTTTATGGCATCAACTTTTTATATTGTTCATCATGAATTTAAGGCAGGAAAAGCTGAAAAATGGTGGGAAACAGCTTATGCGGCAATGTTACCAGGTGGTGGATGGGATGATGCGGTAGCAGCTAATAAAGAAAAAGGATTTTTTAACCATTCTGCAAATGCAGTAACTAAAACTGGTCCTGTATATTGTTTTTGGGAAGTAAAAGAGGGTATTTCAGCTGAGGAGTTTCAGAAGTTTATAGACGGTCCTTCTGGTCCAGGTTTCGGACAAGATGCCCTGATGAATATCTGTAAACCAATTGACACATCATTAATGAATGGACAAACACCTTATCCACCAGTTTTTTCTTGATTATTGACAGTCGATCTAAAATAAAAAGCAATTAGCTTTTTTTTATGACTATTGAAACTACGGTTTTCACTTTTAAACTTTCAAATACATTTGAGGAGTGGGTAAAAATTTTTGATAGTCCAGAGATAGATGCATTTCATAAAACGGTAGGACTTACTCCTTTATATCGTGGTAAAAGTTTAATTGATCCAAAAGAAGTTATTGTTATTCATCAAGCTGAAGAAGGTGTGGCTAAGCATGTTTTTTCAGATCCAGAAACCATCAAGAATATAGAATCTGGAGGGCATATTTATAGCACAACGAAAATCACAAGTTGGGTTTCTGAGTAGTCGAAATACTAACTATTTAAATCCATACAAATAATTTGAAACACGATTTCCATATAAGATTTTTAAAACAAAATTAGGTTATAGAAGAGTTTAAGGATAAGAGTATTAACTAATTAATTATGGCTAAATTATTAATAGGAATCTGAGTGATAGAGGTAACCATAGACATAGAAGAAGCATTAGTAAAAGAGTAATAGCATGGATATTTGGAATGTAATGCTCTTTTAAAATTTGTGTTTTCATAATTTATCTCGCCTTCTTAAGTTTGATTTCTCTTCTGATAAGCAACGCTATTACCACAACACACATGTTCATTAGAAATACGTCTAATGGCATTTTTTAAAAAAGTCTCTATTTAATTAATAGCAAGATTATTGATCTACGAATCAAGAGATGATTACAAATGTTTATTGGCTTAATAAAAGGAATTTAAAAATTAAATTTATGCTTAAATATCTCAGTTCTCATAACTATTAAATGGCTTATTCAGAAACAAGAATAGTAATAGGCGGTCTAGCTCATGTTCCTGTTCTTATTTTTATAGCCAATTTCATCAAAGGTAAGTTTGGAATTAAAACTGAAGAGACAAAAGATACTGTAGTTAAAAGAGAGCCAGTTAAAATTATTGAGCTAAAAAATACCGTAGTTAACGAGGGAAAAGCAGAAACTTTAAAGGAACTTTCAAATAAGCTGGAAAGTATTGAAAAGAAGGCTGATGAGGTTTATGAAAAGGTAAAGATGAAAAAAAAGGATAAGAAGAAGAAAAAAAAGAATAACTAAATTGAGATCCTATCAAGCATCAATATATCTTGAGCTTGGATTGTATCTCTCTTATCTTCATCTTCGGAATCTTTATAAGATTCAATTTCAGCTTGAATTTTTCTCTTATATACTCCTTTGATATAGTCAATTTCTCTATTCTCTTTATTCAAGATTGAGAATGGTGATCTTTTTAAGTTCATAACTTTCTCCTAATAAATAAGTTTTGATCAGCTCCAGTTCTTATCAGATTCAACAAAGCTATCCAATGTTTGCTGATTCCTAGTTTCTTCCTCAAGAAGTTCATCTTCTGATCTTTCTTCAATCTCAGATTGATGATCTTCTTTTAGAGTGGATTTGGTAGACATTTGCTCATGACGAATACAATCATGTTCTAACTAGTTAGAGAGGCCATTCGACTAATAAATATGTACGGTTTGAGGAACTTCCTTATACGGATAGAGGATCAACAATTGAATTTAAATATGGGTAAAATATATGAAATTTTGATCAATTTTTGCCTTTAAGAATCATTAGTAAAGGCAGACCAATAAGTATCAGACTGCCATCAATTAATAAAAAAGTATTCAGGTTCATTTATCCAATCCTTCGGGGATATCCCAATTAAGGGGTATCCCTTTTTTAACTGGTTCTTTTTTCATATCATCCATCTTTTTTCTGATTTTGTTGTAGTAGGCTAACTCTTCTGGATCATCAGAACCTAGACCATAATTCATGGTCGCTGCAAGATAAATTCTGTGCATCCGGTATGACGATAGTGGCATTACTAAATACAAACTATGTTAAATATATTTGAATTCTAGTTAAAATGCTGATCTACTAGATCACAGTTATATTAATCAATTGTTCAAGTGCCCTCGTCGGGACTTGAACCCGAGACCTCTCCCTTACCAAGGGAGTGCTCTACCGCTGAGCTACAAGGGCAATTTAAAAGTGGGCCGGGTTGGATTTGAACCAACGTAGGCAGAGCCAGCGGATTTACAGTCCGCCCCCTTTAACCACTCGGGCACCGACCCCCACTATTTGAACTTATCAGTTAATGGACACTTTGTGTTAAATTGTTTTGGTTTTTTTGTTTCTTTCTAGATAGCATTTGTAAAGAAAAGACTTTATTGATGATGAATATTTTATTGATAAATGGACCAAATCTAAATCTTTTGGGCACTAGAGAACCTGAAATATATGGTAATAAAACATTGAGTGATATAGAAAAAGATTTAACTAAAGTTGCTAAAGAAAAGAGTATTAATCTTGAATGTTTTCAAAGTAATCATGAAGGAGAAATAGTAGATAAAATTCAAGAGTCTGTAAAAAGTATTCAAGGTATTCTTATAAATGCTGGCGCTTTTACTCATACTTCGATTTCAATTAGAGATGCTTTAATTGGATCAAAAATTCCTTTTGTAGAGTTACATATTTCAAATATTTTTAGTAGAGAAGATTTTCGTAAAGAATCTTTTCTTACAGATAAAGCTATTGGAATTATTAGTGGATTCGGTATATCGAGTTATTCCTTAGCTCTTGTTGGAATTATTGGATATTTAAGTAGTAAAGATTAAATGCTAGTCGATTTTAAAAGGCCCACTTCTCATATTAAATATTTATCTTCATTTACCTCAGATGAGTGGATCAAACTCGCATTATCTAATCCAATAGATATTCTTATTGACCATGCTCATTGTGAAAGAAAAGCAGCAGGAGTAGCTATTCAATTAATGTTTAGATATCCTTCAGAACCAAATCTGGCAGAAGTTCTAAGTCCAATAGCCAGAGAGGAATTAGAGCATTTTGAAAAAATACTTTATTTTTTAAAGGATCTTGGACATGCCCTTGAGTCCTTAAAACCGCCTCCATATGGAGCTGAATTGTCCAAGAACATAAGAAAGAATGAGCCCAATAGAATGCTTGATAGTTTCTTAATAGCCGGACTTATTGAAGCAAGAAGTCATGAAAGATTAAGTTTGCTTGCGCTGAATTCTGAAGATAAATCGTTTAAATCCCTTTATGAGTCTCTGCTTGAGAGTGAGGCAAGACATTTTGGAGTTTACTGGAAACTAGCGCAAACTAAATTCTCTAAAAATCAAACTTTCAAAAGGTTACAGGAATTGTCTGAAATTGAGTCAGCAATACTATCTGAAACTTTTATGATGCCAAGGGTACATAGCTAAAGTTAATAAAATAAAAATGATAATAAATAAGTTTTTAAGTTTAATTAATCAATATAAAACTGATTTACCAACATTCACAATCGTTGGTGTAGGCCCTGGAGATCCATCGCTTTTAACACTTGCTGCTGTGGATGCAATAAAAAAAGCGAAAGTTATAGTTTTTCCAATATCAGATGATAACAAAAAGAGTTTCGCTGCAGAAATAGTCAAGAAATACACTAAATTTAAAAAAAATATACCTATCATCTTTCCCATGGCTAGGAAGGATTTTGATCCTGATGAAATATGGTCTAACGCAGTAGAAAAAATTGTGAAATTTATAAAAAATGGAGAATCAGTTGTTTTACTTTGTCTCGGAGATACTTCACTATTTGCAAGTTCTTCTAATATTTTGAGGTTAATAAAAAATAATCATGCTGAAATTATTACCAAAACCATTCCTGGTATTTCCTCTATTTCGGCAGCAGCAGCTTTGAATGATTTTGATTTGGCAAAAAAAGGCGAGACCTTGATCATCAAAGAATGCCCTTCTTCAGAATCTGAATTAACAACCCTAATTAGTGAAAGTAAGGCAAATAAAACGGTATTGGCCATTATGAAGGTTGGCAAAAGATGGAATTTAGTCAGAGAAATTTTAAACAAAGAGGATATCATCAATACATCATTAATAGCTTTGAGTGTTGGTATGCCTGATCAAATTATTCAATATGCATCTCAATATAAAAAGGAATTTATGCCTTATTTTTCTTTGATTTTGATAAGGTTCAATTAATGTATAAAAAAGAAAAATTAGTTGAAAATCAATTTACATGGCCAATATGTAAGGATCTATTATTTCTTGTTCTTGAAGATAAGGTTAGTGATGTATTTGTTTGTGAATTAGTTTGGGAAAGACTTTTTTATACTAGAGAAAGAACTTTAAATAATTGGGTTTCTAGCTCATTAACTCCTTCTTATTGGTCAGAAAAATTTGAAAAAGCTCCGCAAATCATTTCAGAGCGACCAGCCTCAGTATATTTGACTCGATCAATTCCAAAAGACTATAAACAGGGATTGAAAAATTTTCTTAATTTTAAAGGTTATAAGATTAATGAACTATATCCAAGAAGAACTAGAAGAGCGACGGCAGTAAATTGGTTAATTTATTGGGCGATTGAAAATGATTGTTTTTCAGAAGATAATGGATTAATGCCAAGTCCTAGTTCACCACCGGCTAATCCGGTTAAAGGACATTTTGGCGATCCAGAAATTAAATAAGTTTTTTTGAATAAGGTAAATGATTCTAATAAAGCTATAGTTGTAATGGATACTACTTTCTTTGGAGAGAAGAATTGATTCTTCCTACAGTAGCAATTATCGGAAGACCGAATGTTGGGAAATCTACCTTAGTTAATCGTCTTTGCCAAAGTAATGATGCAATAGTATTTGATAAGCCTGGTGTTACAAGAGATAGAACTTATCAAAATGCTTCATGGGGAGGTAAGGAATTTCAAATAGTTGATACTGGAGGTTTAGTTTTTGATGATGATAGTGAATTTCTCCCAGAGATAAGGACACAAGTTTTCTTGGCTCTAGAAGAGGCTTCACTCGCGTTACTGGTGGTAGATGGGAATCAGGGCGTTACTGATGGTGATTTATCAATAGCAAAATGGTTAAGAAACTCAAGCTGTAAAATAATTGTTGCTGTTAATAAATGCGAATCGACTACTTTAGGAATATCCCTAGCTTCAGAGTTCTGGAAATTAGGATTGGGAGAACCTAATCCTGTTTCGGCTATTCATGGTTCAGGTACTGGAGATCTTTTAGATCTCGTCATTGGCGAACTCCCTGAAAATAATATTCAGGATGAAGAAGAAAAGATAATGATGTCGATTATTGGTAGGCCAAATGTTGGGAAATCTAGTTTGTTAAATTCAATCTGTGGAGAAAAAAGAGCAATAGTTAGTGATATTAGTGGAACGACAACTGATTCAATAGATACTCTTATAAGAAAAGGTGATCATCAATGGAAAATTATTGATACTGCTGGGATTAGAAGAAAGAAAAATGTTAAATACGGTACCGAATTCTTCGGAATTAATAGGGCTTTTAAATCAATTGATAGAAGTGATGTTTGTGTTTTAGTTATTGATGCTACAGATGGAGTAACTGATCAAGACCAGAAGTTGGCAGGGCGAATAGAGGAACAAGGCAGAGCCTGTATAATCGTCGTTAATAAATGGGATCTTGTAGAAAAAAATAGTTCAACAATTTATCAAGTAGAAAAAGAACTTAGATCTAAACTTTATTTTTTACACTGGTCAAAAATGATTTTTACATCTGCCCTAACTGGACAAAGAGTTGATAATATTTTTGAGCATGCTCTTAATGCGGTAAATCAACACAGAAGAAGAGTTACAACATCAGTTGTTAATGAAGTGCTTAAAGAATCAATCAGTTGGAAAAGTCCTCCAACGAAAAGAAGTGGCAAGCAAGGAAGGCTTTATTACGGTACTCAAGTAAAGAACAAACCTCCCACTTTTACTCTTTTTGTGAATGACCCTAAATTATTTGGAATAACTTATAGAAGATATATTGAAAAACAAATTAGAGTAAATTTAGGCTTTGAAGGCACACCTCTGATTTTACTTTGGAGAGGGAAACAGCAAAGAGCATTAAATAAAGAAGTTGAAAGGGAAAATATTGAGTTAATTCAAAAAGATTAATGAATTTACTAACCAAATTTTCAGTTGGTCAATATGTTCATGGCAATAGAAGTTGGCTAAGAATTATAGATAGTAGATTAAAAATAGTTATTTTAATGATATTTTTAATCACTCCAATTTGGGCAGGTCCAATATGGAGATTGAGTTTAGTTGTTTTTTTACTATTAATTACTTTTTTGAGTTTATTGCCATCTAGAGTATGGTGGCGATCATTATTTTTTCTCTCATGCTTATCACTTTTCATTGGTTGTATATCAATTCTTGCCTCATCTGATATTCAATCTCTTGATAGCTACATAAGAAATCCCAAAGAGTTGCAAGTACTACTGGAAAGCTATAAAGAATGGAATATTTTACAAATCCCTTCGCAAAAGATATGGTTTGTAAATTTTGGTCCCTACAACTTATCAAGAAAAGCCCTTGAACTAGGAATAAAAACCTCTACTTTGATATTTACTGTTATACATAGTGTAAATTTGATGCTTTTAACCACATTGCAAGAAGATATTGTATGGGGATTAAGTTGGTTTATGTATCCATTAAGAAAAATTGGATTGCCAATAAGTAAGTGGCTTTTTCAGTTATTAATAGCATTGCGTTTTATTCCTTTAGTGCAGGAAGAACTTCAAAATATCATTAAATCAGTTTCAGTTAGATCAATAAATTTCCGAAATTTAGGATTAAAGAAATCCTTTAATATTTTATTAATCTTAGTGGAAAGATTATTTCAAAATATATTTTTGAGAATTGATCAAGGAGCAGAGTCATTGCTTTCAAAGAAAGAAATTATTATAAAAACCAACAGATTTAGAACTCTTTATCCTTTAAAATCTCTCAATGTAATTGTTAATACATTATCGATTTGTTTTATTTGCATAGCAATTTTTCTTAGAAAACTGTATGGTGCATTATAAATGACACAATCTTTTAGGTTTGAGTTCTGAGCGTTATTTAAACCATCCAACATTTGGCATGTTATACCAAGTTTCTCCTGGAAATGATGGGAGGGATATTTATGCGACTTTATACGCTCAAAAAATGTTTTTCTTGGTAGAAGTTCGACAGAGAGAAGTTTTTTTTGAAGTTATACCATATTTAGATGCCCGTAATCAGGCCGAATTAAACCTTCAAAAAGCCAGAAGAAACGGATCTGAAGAGCTTTCTAAATGGGAGAATTTATTCACCCAAACTTTCTTATAAAATGTGAACCCTGCAAATTATTTAGAAATAAAAAATAAAATACCTTCAAATGTAAATATTCTTGCTGTAAGTAAAGGATTTAAAAGTCAAGAAATCAAGACTATTCAAAATATAGGTCAGAACGATTTTGGTGAAAGCAAGGTTCAAGAGGCGCTTGAAAAACAATTAACCTTAAAAGATCATGAACAAATAAATTGGCACTTTATTGGAAGAATACAAAGTAATAAAATAAGAAAAATAGTTCAAAATTTTAAATACATTCATTCAGTAGATTCATTTGAAAAGTTGCAAAAGATTTCTAATATTTCATTTGAAGAGAAGAAAAATCCATTAATAATGTTGCAGGTTAAGTTGAGTGATGACCCTACTAAAGGAGGCTTTAATCCTGAATTTTTAATAATGAAATGGAGAGAAATTCAAGAGTTGAAAAATATTTCATTAACCGGTTTGATGACTATCAATCCTAAAGGACTTAGCTCTAAAGAAAATTTAGGGTTGTTCAAAAAATGTCGTGCTCTCGCTGATTCACTGCAACTACCAGATTGTTCAATGGGGATGTCTGGTGATTGGGAGGAAGCTATTGACGCTGGATCAACTTGGTTAAGATTAGGATCATTGATTTTTGGAGGTAGATCCTAATTAGTTATTTTTTTATAAAAATCTTATCTATAAACTTGCAGTAAAGTTCAACTAACGTTATTTAAGTATAGGTAGTTTATTCATTTAAAAAATGAATCTATTCCTTAAGGTTCTTAAACCTTAGTAATCAATTTCAAGAGGATTTAACAGGTGTCACTTATTTCTAGATTAAAGGCAGTAGTTGCAGGAGATGAGTATCTCGATGATGATTTTGATGAGTTGGATTATGCGTCAGAAGATGAATTAAATGATATTCATAAATACAAACAAAATTCAAGTAATGCAAATGCCCTTGCAAATTCAAATCCATTCGATTTTATGAATAATAACAGATCATCAAAAGTGGTTGGTATGCCTGGAATTTCAAATTCATCCTCAGAAGTAAGCTTAATGGAACCAAGAAGTTTTGATGAGATGCCTCAAGCGATTCAAGCATTAAGAGAGAGAAAAACCGTAATTCTTAATTTAACTATGATGGATCCTGATCAAGCTCAAAGAGCGGTTGATTTTATTGCTGGGGGTACATATGCAATTGATGGACATCAAGAGAGAGTCGGTGAAAGTATTTTTCTTTTTGCGCCAAGTTGTGTTAATGTAACTAGCTCTTCACCAGAAGAAGCGTCTCCTTCTTCTGTCCCTACAGAAAAAACACCACAATATAGTTTGGGCAAAAATACTACTCCTGAACCAGCATGGGGTAATTCTAAATTAAGTGCTTATTCATGATTAATTTGTGACTGAAAAAATTGCGATTATTGGTTTTGGAAATATTGCAAGTGCTATAGTAACTCCTCTATTAGATAAAAAATTAATTGAGCCAGAGCATGTTTTTTGTGTTGTAAATTCAGAAAAAAGTTTAGAAAATATAAAAAAAAATTATAAACATAATATAAACGTTTATAGATCGGGTTCTAGAGAGTCAAAAATAATATGGGATTGTCAATATAAACTTCTTTCGATAAAACCCCAACAATTTAATGATATTAGTGAGACCTATCATATAAAAAACAAGGACAATTTAATAGTTTCAATTCTTGCGGGGGTTTCAATAAATAGACTTTCTCAAAAGTTCCCTAATCATAAATGTGTAAGAGTGGTTACAAATATTCCTATAACTATTGGAAAAGGTTTAACAGGGATTTCTTGGGGAAAAGAAATCACAGAAGATCAGAAACAATTTACAAAAAAATTATTTGAAAATACTAGTAAGATTTATGAATTTACTGAAGATTACCTTGATATATTTTTAGCTTTAACTTCATCAGGACCCGCAATTATTGCTTTAATTATAGAATCATTAAGTGATGGAGGATTAAGCGGGGGATTGCCAAAAATAATTTCAGAGGAACTTGTTATGGAAATGATACTAGGGACTATTTGCCTAATAAAGGAAAATAAACTTACTACTTCTGAGCTTAAAAATTTAGTAACCTCTCCAGGTGGAACAACTATTTCTGCTTTAAGGGTTTTAGAAAAAAAGAGTATTAGGTCAGCATTAATTGAATCAATAGTTTCAGCTAGTAATAGAAGTAAAGAGTTTCGTTAGGTTTTATAATTATCTTTTAAGTTTGTATAAACTTTTTCAAGTGAATTTATATTTTTAGTAATTGTATATCTCTCAAGTACTCTTTCTCTAGCTTTTTCACCAAGATCTTTTGTAAATGAAGGATGTTCTACAAGAATTGGGATTATAGTTTTCAATTGTGCAGTCACATTATCAGTTGAAATTACTATTCCTGCTCCTTTATCTAAAACTTCACCATCAGCTCCGGCATCTGTAGCTACACAAGCAGTACCAGCAGACATTGCCTCTAAAAGTGATAATGATAAACCTTCTACTAAGCTTGGTAAGAAAAATACTTCTGCTTTTTGCATTATTGCTATCCTAGTTTCTAAGTCTAATTCGGCACCCCACCAAATT
>QCCT01000013.1 GCA_003281165.1 Prochlorococcus sp. AG-347-M18 | reverse complement strand
TGCAACTTATGAATCGCGTTCATATAAAAATCAAGTAATAAAAATTTGTAATAATTATCAAACTAATTACGTAATTGAAATTGGTTGCGGAATAGGAGAAATTATCTCAAGATTAAATGCTTCTAAAAAATATGGTTTAGACATTAACAATGATGCGTTAATTATGTGTAAAAGATTAGATAGAAAAATAGAAACTATTCAGTTAGATATTATGAAAAATAATAATAAGCTAAAAAAGATTATAAATTCTATTCCTAAGGATGAGCATATTTTGTTGATAATGGTTAATTGGTTACATCAATATTCAGAAAAAGAAGTCTCAAATATGTTGAATTCTTTATTATGCATAAATCGAAAAATAATAATAATAGTTGATATATATGAAAGAAAAGAGTTATCCAAAATTTCTTATAATAAAGTCGTTCATCAATTTAAGAATATTAAAAATAAATTTCCCTATAAAAGAATAAATAAAATTGATGAAGTAAGAGATTTAGCTATTTTTTCTAATTGTCATATTTGAATTGCTGTAACTATATTTTTTTTTAATAACCAATATCGAAGTTGAAATTATATTTATTAGAAATATATTAAATAAAAAGTATGAAAACCTTTTTTTATTATTATTTTCTTTGAAAATTATTGGTTCTTTTAAAAATACCCAAGGTTCAGAAATATTTTTATTTTTGATGAGATTTGCATTAAATTCAAATAACAAATTATCTAAAATTCTATTGTGAATTTTTATCTTTTTAATTTCAAAAGTTAATTTATTTATCTCCTCTAGAGTTAATTTTTTGAATTTATTTTTTATTTCGAAATATTTTCTGAATTCATTATCACTAATAAATGCTACTATTTCTGGATATTTATTTTGCTTATAAGGCAATTTTAATAATTGATCATAAATATAATCATAAGAGGAATTTAACTTTGATTTATAAATATCTATTTCTTCTTGGTATTTCTCTAAAAGACTTACAATTTTTTTGTTTGAATTTTCTTTATAAATATCTTTGTAAATTGATAAGGTATTTTTAATATTTTTAGAAACCTCTTCTCTGTCTTTATCTTTAACATTTATCTTAATTATATTTTGTCTAACTTGTTTAATACTAATATTTTTCTTCCATTTCAAGAATTCATAATATGAATTATTTTTATACTGTCTCTTGAATATTTTGTATTTAAAATTATCATCTTCCATGACTTCATACGCAGTATATGCATCTTCAAAAATATTCTTTTTTTTAAATATGGAGTTATTAATATTTATGTTTTTTGCAGCTTTCTTCATTACTTCATCTTTAGTTATTATATTTCTTCTAAAAACAATTTCTGATTTACCTACCCAATTATCTTGAATCCTAGAAGATACTCCAATCCCCAACAATCCCCCCAATAAAGTTGTAATTAAAAAAAATCTTTTATTTTTTAAAAAAAATGTTTTGAATTCAGATGAATTAATATAATCTATTTCTGACATTGACTTTTAAAAATAAATTTGCATCTAATATATTTATTAGTAATTAATATTTAATTATTATAAATAATAACGCATTGTTGAAACTATAATAAATATTGAATTAATTTGAAGCTTGTTAATTTTTTTATATTTCTTTTTATTAACAGCAAGTTGGACAAGTGCATTTTCTTTTGGAGCTTTTTCTCTTCCTTTTCTTTTTGCGTGTTTATACAATTTTAGTCTTATTTTTAAATCCGATTTAAAATTAAAAAGAAATTTGTTGAAAATTCTCCTTTTACCTTTTTCTTTTGTTTTAATTTATATCTTTAGTACTTCTATTTTTAATTATCATGAAAAAACCTTGAACTATACATTGGCATATACTATTTTCCCATTTTTGTATTGTTATATTCCCTCCTTAATAAAAATAAATTATCCAGAAAGAAAGAAGTTGATAAACGTTTTTTTCTATGGATGTTTTATTGTTGCAATATTTTCTATTTTAGAATTTCTAATAAGATATTATTTTGGGTTTGATATAACCTCTTTAATTCCTCATGCAAAAGAGAATTTTGCTTTTACTACAACTGATAAAGGTCATGTTCTATTTAGATCCAGGGCTTTCTCTACTGAACCGATGATTACAGGAATTTTTTTAAGTACATCTTTTCATTATTTCTTATTAGAACTCACTAATTATTTTGAAAATAGAAGAAATATATTAGAGAAAAAAATTAAAATTAAAATTATAATTATTTGGATTATTTTATTAGCAATAATATCTACGGGAAGTGCTACATCAGTTGTTATCAGTTTATTTGGAATCTTATTAATTTTCCTAAGAAATATTTATTTGATGATTAAAAGTTTTTTATTTAGAGGAAATGGCTTTATCCACTTAATTTCTAATTGCATCTTGATTATTTGTTTGGCTCCTGTATTGATTATTTATTTTAACTATGATCCAGTGAAGACTTCTATAAACATGGTTTTAGATAAATTTTTGTTGGATACTAACTATAATTCTGTAATAGCAAGAACGTCTATCTTTCAAGATTATTATGGATTATTTTTAAATGATCCCTTTGGTTTAAGTGGTACAGTTGGAAAATATAGTAAGGATGGAAGTGCTATTAATTGGTTTTTAACCTTATTAGGTGATTTGGGTTTTATTGGGACTATAATTTTTTTATTTCCTTTAACTTTATTTTCTTTTAACGGAATAAAATCACCTTCTAGGAACGGTTTAACTTTGTATGATAAGTTTTCATTAATATTAATTCCGATTACAAGTTTAATGTTTCATGGTACTTTTTATGCTTCGCCTATATGGCCACTAATAATATTAATTCCTTATCTATAGTTATTTATTGTAGCTAGATAATCATTATATAAATTTTGAGCCGTAGCATCTAAATTGTAATTATCAAATTTTTTTGGAAAGGTATTTGCATGCTTTAAAAAATTATTTTCAAAAAAATTGTTTATATTTTTTGATATAGCTTTTGATAAAGATATCGCATTATTTACTTTATAAAATTCTACTCTTTTGCATTTATAAATTTCTTTAATATTTTCTATATCTGGCATTATTAATTTACAAAAAGGGTTGTTTAAGAATTCGTTAGCAGCTACGCAGAATGATTCTGAGAATGAAGTATTTATATATAAATTTGTAGATGAAATTATATTTAAAACTTTTTCTCTTTCTTGTAAGCCCATATAATTTATTTCAATATTAAAAAGATTTAAATTATAAAAAATTGAAAGTTCTTTTTTAAAAAAAGGAACTAATTGTCCATCTCCAACGAAAATAACTTTTACTTTATGATCTTTACTTATATTTAGTTTTTTCAATGCTTTTAAAAGTAATATAGGATTTTTTACCTTTTCGAATCTTCCTATCCAAACAATATTTAAAATCTTATCATTTTTTTTTAAAAAATTTCCCTTTTTATTTTTTGAAATTGATTTTTTATATATAAAGTTTTTTTCTTTTTTTGTAATACCTATAGGGAAAAAAGTAACCTCTTTTTTTAGAAAGTCTTCCCAATTTACTTTTAAATTGCTTGAAACGCAGCAATATTTATCTATTAAAAATTTTGCTTGATATATTAAAATCTTTTTAAATTTAGAGTATCTGATTAATTCACAATGAAAAGTATGGTATGAAAAAAGTAACTTATTTTTTTTTAATAAAAATGAAATGATTTTTAAAAAATAATTTATAGTTAAACTTTTTAAATGATGAGAATGAATTATTATTTTTTTATTTTTTAGAAATAATTTAGAAATAATCTTCACAAACTTTGCAAAGTCTTTAATGTTTAAACTAAAAAAATAAATATTTAAATTTTTTTCAAATTTTATTAAAGATTTCTTGATCCTATAAGGAATATTTGTAGGAGATTTTTTAGAATCTGAAAGAAATATAATAGTAGTAGTAGTTAGATTCTTAGCCATATTTTTTATTTAAAAAAAATTGATATTTAGCAAAAATAAGCTTTTTGATTTTAAAATTTTTTAACTTGGAAGACATAAATAATTGCCATCAAAGTTTGAAAAACTTTTAACTTTTTCTATAAATCCAATTTTTAATCTACTTACTTTATATAACTTGTATTTTTTTTTCTGAAGCAAATTCTCTAAATTTATTCGAGTTTCTGAGTATTTGTTATCATAAGATTTTTCATATTCAAGCAATATTGGTACTTGAAAATGCATTAATAAATTTGATGCTCCCTTAAGAACTTCATATTCAAGCCCTTGTACATCTAATTTTATAAAACATATTTCCTCAGGTAATAAACCCATCTTTTCAATATACGAATCTATCGTCTCAGTTAAAATGTCTTTATGAGTACAATTTTTAATATCTTTATTTTTGATTAGAGAACCTGTCCCTTGATTAAAGCTTTTTTGAGATGTTTTAAAAAATGTTTTTTTACTGATACTAGAAAATAAAGCTATTTGGTTAGGTGTTACATTTTTTAGATTATTTAGCTTAATATTAGATTCTAACTTCGAAAAGATATCTTCATCAGGCTCAAATAAATGAAAATTTGTTTCTTTAAAGTAATTTGCTAAAGGGAGGGAAATCGAACCTATGTTAGAACCTACATCTAAAAAAGTTTTATTAGGCACTATAAAATTACTTAAAACTTCTAGTAAGTAACCACAGTGGTTTTGATGATTAAATATTTGTTTTTCGATATAACTTCTTGTTGAAACATTAAATAGAGTTGATGTCCCATTAAAAATATAAGGAGATATACCTTTATAATTTTTAAATTTGATTGATTCAATAAATATTTTTAATTTTATTAAAAAAGATGTTTTAAAACTATTTTTATATTTCATAATGATTTTATAATTTATTATTTCATACAATAATAGAGAATTTTATTTAAAAATCACAATTGCTAATTACAGTTTAAGAATTTGTGAGGAATTGATTACTTATATTTATAGAATATAAAATTATATTACCTATAATTCTAGCTTAAGAAATATTCTACTATACATAATATATTTTGTTTGTCTAATTTTTTAATGGCTATTTCAATATCTTGTTTTTTTATTTTTTGTCTCAGAGAGATTGGTATCATTAAATTATAATGATATTAGAATAATGATTGGAATCTTTGAAAGTAATAATTTTATAGTATTTTTAGTTTCTATTATTATTTCGAATTTTGCAATTTCTCCAGTTAGAAGTTTCGGTCTTAAATACGGGATAATTGATAAGTATGAAAAGAGGAAAGATTATAAAGGTGTAATTGTAAGGATAGGAGGTGTATCAATTCTTCTAGGTTGCTTTATATCCTTTTTTTTATCTGCTTTTTTTATAAATTTTGAACTTGATAATCAGATTATTCTGTTATCATTTTTTTCTTTTATATTTTTCTCTATAGGATTTCTTGATGATATTTTTACAATTAAACCAAAGCCAAGATTGGCTTTACAGGCTTTGGCAACTTTAATTGCTTTTAATTTATTAGAAGATATTAGTTTCCCATTATTTACAGATCTTAGTTTTGGAAATAATCTTAATCAGATATGGTTAATTTTTAGCTTATTAGTAACAGTAATATGGATTACGGGAGTTACAAATGCGATAAATTGGACTGACGGTTTAGATGGTTTAGCAGGGGGTGTATCAGTAGTTTTATCTTCAGGATTATTTTTTATATTTTTATCTTTAGATCTATATGAATATGCTTTGTATTCAATAGCCATTGCTGGTGCTTGTTATGGATTTCTTGTTCATAATTACAGACCTGCAACTATATTGATGGGAGATGGAGGGTCCTACTTTTTAGGTTTTAATCTAGCTGCTTTAAGTTTGATAGCGAGTAATAATCTTTATTCGATTGCCAATATTACTAATCCTTTGACTATTTCTCTTTTTCCTTTTATTTTACTTGCCGTACCTATTATGGATATGTCTTTCGTTATTTTAAAAAGAATTTATAATTCAAAATCTCCTTTTTATCCAGATAGAAACCATCTCCATCACAGACTATTATCACTAGGTGTTAATTATAAAGCAACAATATCAATTATTTTGCTTTTAAATATATCTTTTGTTTCTCTTGTTTATTTGCTTTATTCAAAAAGTGAATTTATATTTATTTCATTGATTTTTTATACTTTTCTTCTTTTGTCTCTAAAGTTTTTAAAAAGTTTTTGATTTTAAGTTGATAATCTAGAATAATCTAAATTATTAATTGATAATAAAAATTTTTTAAATTTGTTTTGCTTGGATATTATTTTCTCTAATTATTGATCTGATACCTGCCAGCAATATCCAAAAAGCTAAGCTTATTCTTATATCAAAATATTGAATATCAATCATTTGAGTAATAAATAAAACTATAAAAGAAGTCCACCAAGCCTTCTCATAGAATATTTCTTTAAAAGCTATACTTGTTGTTTTAAAGTAAATAATTTTCAGCGAAATAAAGCAAAGAGAAATAATATTAAAGAAGACCAAAATTGATGGTAAAAAACCATAACTATAAGCTAATTCAAGAAATAAATTATGAGGATGGCCGGTATAGATGTATGTTTCTAGGAAATTATAATAAGAAAAAGATGCTGCACCCCAACCTAAAAAAGGTTTTTCAAGGATCATTTTAGCTGCAAAAGACATTATACCTATTCTCGTCTCAGAAAAGTTTTCGTAATTTGCGGGATTGAATTCATTTATTAAATTTAAATTATATGGAATAAATGTCGTAAATTTTCTAATAAGTTCAGGAAGATGAGAATTTAAATTTATTTGGACAAATAAAACAATAATTGCAGCAAGGACTAATAAAAAAATATTTTTTCCTAAAAGAAGAGGCAATGTTAAAAGCAAACCACCCCATGCACTTCTTGAAGATGTTAGAAATATTGCTACTGAAAGAGAGATAATTAAAGATATTGAAATACTTTTTTTAAAAATATTTAATGACTTGTCAAAAAAGAATGCAATAGAAAATGGCCAGATTATATTTAACCAACAACCTGCATAATTTTGGTTACTAAATAATCCTTCTAATCCTTGTCCATCCTCTAATGGGTATTGGAACCATATTATTAATTTATTAAATATAAATAGTGGACCGTGCCAATCAAAGAAGTATTGTCCAAATCCTGTAACTAAAACTGGCATACTTCCAGCTACTAAATATTGTGCGCATAGTTTTCTATCTTCTTTATTGGATAAAAATGCTTGGAAACCCATATAACTAAAAAATAATGGTAACCAATTAGCCAAACCAATCCATGAAGATGTTGGACTCCATGAAAAAAATTTTTCTTTAATTTCAGTCTCTATCTCTATGTAATAAAAATTATGGATTAAGGTTATTATGATCATTATTAAGGCTGCTAATGCTAAGGGATAATTCCATTTATCTTTATGAATTTTGGGGAATTGAATATAAAAACTTATAACCAAACAAAACAAAAAAAATATTGCTGAGATAAATGGAGCTGATGCGAGAAAAAAAATTCCTATTAAAAAAATTTTTTTACCTATAAATAATAGTCTTAATCTATTAGGCATTTATAGTTTTGTTTACAAAAGCTTTGAAAATATCATTACCTTTTGAAAATAATTATTAACGCTTCCTGCAGGATTCGAACCTGCGGCCCACTGCTTAGAAGGCAGTTGCTCTATCCAGCTGAGCTAAGGAAGCTTGTTTTTTTGCTAGAAGCTCTCTAAGAAAAGTTCTTAAAGATGTTTTTCATCTTATTTTGAATGTTTTTTTGATAAACAAGCTAAATAACCATTCTATTTTAAATCAGCTCTGCACACACAACAAGTAAATTTCAAAATAGAAATACTCTATAAATAAACATAAAATAATTTTTTTTATAAGGATATATATTCTTTTCTTTAAACTATTGTAAACTTTGGAAAGAATAAAACAAATTAAATTTGGCTAAAAGACTGACAGAAAAACAAAAAAGTGAAATAGCTGAATATTTTAAAAACGGTAAAACTATTGAAGCTTTATCTGAAGAATTTAATTGTACAACATCAACCATAACTAGAAACTTGAGAAAAAATCTTGGGGAAATAAAATATAAGAAATTTGTTGAAAAGAATAAAAATTTTGATCAATTAAGTACTCATTTAGAAATAGATAAAAAGAAAAAACAAGATATTGAATTAACAAATAAGATTTCTAAAAATGAATTTAGTGATCATCTAAAGTTGGATGTTAATCAATCTGAGAATAACAATTACATGAGTACAGAATTTGTAGAAATTTCTCCTTTGCATTTCGAAATAGAAAATATTCCTAGAAAAGAGTTGTCTTCTATACCTATAAAAGAAATTGATTTTCCTAAAACTGTTTATATGATTGTTGATAAAAATATTGAATTAGAAATAAAATTATTAAAAGATTATCCTGAATGGGAATTCCTCCCAAATGAAGACCTAGAAAGAAAAACAATAGAAATATATTATGATTTAAAATTAGCAAAGAGGGCTTGTAGTAAGGAACAAAAAGTTATTAAGGTTCCTAATACTGATGTATTTAGAATTGTCTCTCCTATATTAATTTCAAGAGGAATATCGAGGATTGTGAGTGCCGAAAAACTTATAGCTCTCTAAGCTATTAACTTTTCTTGGTAAGATTAATATTAAAAAAACTTCCAATTATAGAACCGCTAATAAAACTTGAACCAATAATAAAACTTATTGGTAATTTAATGGTCTTATTTATCAAAAAGTCGACCCTACTTTTATTAGCGCTATTTTGTATCCCAATCATTAAAAAAAGGAATAAACAAAGATTGAAAGTAGTTGCAAAAATTATTTTCTTTAGTATTACTGACATTTATTTAACTTTTTTTAACTCTAATTCAAATTATAAATTATGCTTTTTTTAATGCCATATTTTTTAGCTAAATACTTTGATGCTGCTGATAAGCTTAAACCTGCATTAATTAATTCATTAAGATCCTTTCTAAGATCAGACTTATTGACTTCTTGATTTTTATCTTTGTTAATGCCTCTTATAACTATAGTTATTTCACCAATTACTTCTTTGTGTTTAAAAAATTCTATTGTACTATCAATTTTATTTCCCACATGTTCTTCAAACTTTTTAGTTAATTCTCTTGCTACAAGTATTTCTCTTTCACCTCCACAGAAATCTGATAATTCTCTCAGCAATTTTTTAAGACGATGGGGTGATTCATAAACTATAGTTGTTTTTTCATTTTTACTAATCTCAAAAAGGATTTTTTCTCTATCAACTTTTTTTTTAGGAAGAAAACCTTCGAAAATAAATTTAGAAGATGGCATTCCACTTGAGACTAGAGCAGTTATGGCAGCACAAGCTCCTGGTATACAAATAACATCATATCCTTGAGATTTGACTTGCCTAACTAACTTTTCCCCAGGATCACAAATTCCTGGCATTCCTGCATCACTCACAAGCGCAATTGACTTGCCTTCTTTCAAATTATTAATTAAATTTGGAATTTTTTTTAAAGAATTTTCTTTATTAAAACTTACTAAATTATTAGAAATGCTAAATTTATTCATTATTTTTCTGGTTTGTCTAGTGTCTTCGCAAGCAACGAAAGAGACATTTGCAAGAATATTAATTGCTCTAGGAGAGATATCATTTAAGTTACCAATCGGAGTACCTACTAAATATAAAATTCCTTCCTCAGGTTCTTCTTTTCTATGAGATAATAAGAAATTATGTTCCATATAATTGATTAAATTACCTTGTGGAGTAAATCCTAATGATCTTATCGATGATCTTAGGAGCTTTAGCTGGGAAGCTTCAGATACTTTGTTGCACTACGCCAATATTATTAAAAATTCAGAACAAAAAAATGAATTTCTTGAAAATAAAAATAATAATGATCCTGTAACTCGGGCTGATTTGGAAGTTAATGAATTAATAATAAATAGAATAAATCAAAAATATAAAAACATTAATTGGGGAATCTTAAGTGAGGAGAACTTTAAAATTAATTCTCAATATTTCGATAATGACGAATGGCTATGGGTTCTTGATCCTTTAGACGGAACTAAAGATTTTATTCAAGGAACAGGAAATTACGCAATGCATCTGGCATTGAACTACAAGAGAAAACCATATATTGGAGTTGTTCTTATACCCGAAAAGGATGAATTATGGATTTCTTATGCAGAAAAACTTTGGTGTGAGAACAGAGATGGAAGTATTAGAAAACAAAATTTATCTGAGACAAATATTCTCAAAGAGATGACTTTAGTAACTAGTAAAAACCATAGGAATGAAAAATTAAAGGACTTAATTGAAAAGATTAATTTTAAGAAAACTATTGTTATGGGGAGTATCGGTTGCAAGGTTGCCTCAATTATTAGAGGAGATAGTGATATTTATATTGCATTAAGTTTGCCGGGCAAAAGTGCTCCTAAAGATTGGGATTTTGCAGCACCGGAAGCTATTTTGAAAGCAGCTGGTGGATCAATAACTAATATCGATAATAATGATTTGGTTTATGGTAACACTGATCTAAAACATCCAGGAATAATAGTTGCTTCAAATAAAAAGAGGAACCATAAAAAAATCTGTTCTCAAATAAAAGGAATTATTGAAAGATATGATATTTATCCTTAAATTATTAGTTTAAAGGTGCTACTGGAGTTGGTGTTGGCTGAGGATAAGACATCCCACCATTCTGAGAAACTCCCCTCAATGTGAGATTGATCCTTCCTCTACTGTCAATTTCGCGAACCCTTACAGTTACTTCATCACCTTGCCTTACAACATCTTCAACTCTCTCTACTCTCGCTTCAGATAGTTGGGATATGTGAACCATTCCTTCTTTTCCAGGGAGAATTTCAACAAATGCTCCAATCGGAATTATTCGAGTAACAATCCCAGTAAAAATTTCACCTTCGTGGACTTTTCTAGTTAATCCTTCTATTATCTTCTGAGCTTCTTCTGCCGCAGCACCATCATGGGATGCGATGGTAACAATTCCTCCATCTTCAATATCGATTTTTGTATTTGTTCTTTCAGTAATTCCTTTGATAGTTCTTCCCCCAGGTCCAATTACAGTCCCTATAAGCTCTGGATCAATCCTAAAGCTTAAGAGTCTTGGTGCATGAGGAGATAATGATTCTTGGGGTTTATCAATTGCCTCTTGCATTTTTTCTAAGATATGTAATCTTGCTGGTCGAGCTTTTTTGATTGCATCAGAAATAACAGAAACGGAAAGACCTGTAATTTTCATATCCATTTGAAGTGCTGTTATTCCCTTTTCAGTACCAGCAACTTTAAAGTCCATATCCCCAAGAAAGTCCTCTATGCCCTGAATATCAGTAAGGATTCGTATATCATTACCTTCTTTGATTAAACCCATAGCGGTACCGCTGACGAGGCCTTTTAAGGGGACTCCTGCATCTAATAATGAAAGCGTACTTCCACATACAGAACCCATGGAAGTTGATCCATTCGAACTTAAAACTTCGCTAACAACCCTTAATACATATGGGAATGTTTCTTTCCCAGGGAGCACAGGCATTATAGCTCTCTCTGCTAAAGCGCCGTGACCAATTTCTCTCCTGCCTGGGGTTCTCATCGGTCTGGTTTCCCCAACCGAATAAGGCGGGAAATTATAGTGATGTAGATAAGTTTTTTCAGTGCTTGGATTAAGGTCATCCATTTCCTGTGCATCACTTGGAGTTCCCAAAGTTGTGGTTGATAAGACTTGAGTCAATCCTCTTTGAAATAATGCAGAACCATGAACTCTTTTTGGAAGGATTCCAGCTGATGCTGAAATCTTTCTGACTTCATCTAATTCGCGGCCATCAACTCTTTTCCCATCATTAATAATTTGTGACCTCATGAGTTTTTTTGTTAATTTCTTAAAATCAGAACTTAACAACTTATCATTCTCTGAAAGAAGGACTTTTAACTCATTATCATCTTTTAAAGATTCAATTTTAGCTTGAGTCTCAACTTTTATTTTTTCGAGTTCAAGATCTCTCTCATCTTTAGATTGCTCAAACTTCTTTAAAACCAATTCAATCCCTTTTGTACAATTTTTTTCTAAATAAGAGGGCAATGTTTTATCTTCTTCAGGAGCCGAGGGCTTAACATGTTTTATTCCTAAATCTTTTAGCAAATCTTCTTGAGCTTTAATTAGTTCGGTTACTGCCTCATAACCAAAATCTATAGCTTCGATTGTATCTTGCTCTGATAATTGATTAGCCCCTGCTTCAATCATGACAATACCGTCGGGTGATCCTGCAACAACAATGTCTAAATCTCCTTTTTCAATCTCTCTATAGCTTGGATTTAAAATGAAATCATCTCCTATGAGCCCAACTCTAACAGCAGCCATTGGCCCATAAAATGGTATCTCACCGAGTAATGTGGCTATTGAAGACCCAGTAACAGCTAAAACATCTGCAGGTACTCTCTCATCTAAAGAAAGGCAAGAGGCAACTATTTGTATCTCGTCACGCATCCATGCGGGGAAAAGCGGCCTCATTGGCCTATCAATCAATCTTGAAATTAAAGTCGCTCTTTCAGGAGGGCGACCCTCTCTCCTCATAAAACCACCTGGAATTCTCCCTGCAGCATAAAGTTTTTCCTCATAGTCACATATAAGAGGTAGAAAGTCTGCAACTTCTTTCTTAGTAGTTTTTGTTGCTGTAACTAATAATGAGGTGTCACCACACTCAATCATTACTGATCCATTTGCTTGAGGAGCATATAGTCCTGTAGTTAGTCGTATCTCTCGTCCGTCAAACGTGATCGACTTATTTTGTCCTTCCACTTTTTAAATTATAAATCTATACATAATTTATTCTTACATTTTATAGGGACATATTGAGTAAATTATTTAGATAAGCTATAAAAATTTTTAAAAATATCCCTAAAATTTAACTACCAACTTGATTTAACTAACCCAGGAAGTTCACCATTATGAGCTCTTTGTCTTAACTGATTTCTGCAAAGACCAAAGTCTCTGTAAACTCCTCTTGGTTTACCTGTTGCCCAACATCTATTTCTAACTCTGTTTGGAGCAGAATTTCTTGGAAGAGCTTGAATCTTTCTATGTATTTCTAATCTTTCCATTGGATCTTTAGCTGCATTGAATTCATCTAATAATGATTTCCTTTTCGCAGCATATTTCTTCACAAGTTTTTTTCGTTTGACCTCTCTCGCGATCATGGACTTTTTAGCCATTTATTCAGAACTTTAAACTAATTAACATTAATATATTAACAGCTCGTCTAACAATTTTTAAAATTATCATTGGTTTAAAAATCTTTGGACGATTAAAAGTTGACTAGTATCTCTAATAATGAGTAAAACACTTAGTCCAACTAAAAGAAAAAAACTAGACTGAGTAACAACCATTTGGACCTTTACTGGGACAGGTTTTCCCCTTAACCCTTCAATTAAAGTGAAGACAAGTTGGCCTCCATCTAATAGTGGTAAAGGTAATGAATTGAGTACTGCTAAATTAATAGAAATTAAAGCAGCAAATAATAATATTCCTGTTCCACCTTGTTGTGATAGTTGGGCCCCGATTTCAACAATTTTGACTGGCCCACTTAATTGTTGAGCCGTTGAAGAGAAATTTGTTATTAATCCTTTATAACCTTGAATTGTTTTTACCAAAAGTGATGAAAACTCATTATTAGTGTATTTAAAAAGTTCGTAAACGTTTTTTGTTTTTTTAGTTTCTTTTCTTATATTGGGCTGTAATTGAGCACCTATGGTTCCTTTACCCTCAACATTTTTCGGTAACAATGTTATATCTTTAAAAATTCCATCTCTTTCAATTATTATTGAAATTGGTTCATCCAAAGAATTCTGTATCTCTTTTACTAAGGTGGAAACAGCTTGGTCACCTAATCCTAAGGAGAGAGTTTCAACCTTTAGTATTTTATCCCCTGGTTCTAAGCCAGCCAAATAGGCAGCCTTGTCAGGTTGAGTTGCTAAAACTAAAACCCCCGGTTCTGGATCGAATGGAATACCAACAGTAGTTACATTTAAAATTAAGATGGTATAAGCAAGGATTAAATTAGCGAATACTCCTGCAGAGATTACAATAACTCTTTGAATTATTGGTCTATTTTTTAAAAGGTTTGGATCTTTAGGGTCAATATTATTTAGTTCTTCGTCAGGGAATGAAACAAATCCTCCTAAAGGAAAGGCTCTAAATGAATAAGTGATATTTTTAAATTTTTTCTGAATTATTGAGGGTCCAAAACCAATTGAAAATCCATCAACGTATATGCCTTGCAAAATTGCCGCAAGAAAATGACCCATCTCATGAAAAAAAATGAGAAATCCCAGAACTGTGATTGAGGTTAAAACATTCATTTTTTTATATTAGGCATTTTTTAAAAATTTTGATCCAAAATATGGAACAAGAGCATCTGGAATCCTAACACTACCGTCTTTTTGTTGGCCATTTTCAAGAATTGCAGCCATCGTTCTTCCGATAGCAAGACCACTTCCGTTTAAGGTGTGTAAATATGTATTTTTTTTATCAACTTTTGTTCTGATTGAAGATCTGCGTGCCTGAAAGTCTAAACAATTGCTGCAGCTCGAAATTTCTCTATAACATTTGCTGCTAGGAAGCCAAACTTCAAGATCAAAAGTTCTACTAGAAGAAAAGCCCAAGTCTCCAGTACAAATATCTACTAATCTGTAGGGTAGGTTTAGCTCTTTTAAAATACTTTCAGCATCAGAAGTAATTTTTTTATGAGCTTCAGTAGATTTGGTTGGATCACAAAACCAATAAAGCTCAACCTTATTAAATTGATGAAGTCTTATTAAACCTTTAGTATCTCTTCCATAACTTCCAGCTTCTCTCCTAAAACATGGGCTATATGCAACATACTTAATGGGTAATTTCTTGGGATCAATAATATCATTTTTATGAAAAGCTGTTAGTGGAACTTCAGCTGTGGGAGAAAGCCATAGGTCGTCATTAGAACACTTAAAACTTTCATTTGAAAATTTAGGTAATTGACCAGATCCGGTAAGACTTTCTGAATTTACTAAAGCTGGAGGCATTAACTCTAAATAACCATTTCTAGTATGCTTATCAAGCATAAAATTTATTAATGCCCTCTCTAATCTGGCCCCATTACCAATAAGTGTAATAAAACGGCTTTTTGATATTTTAGTTGATTTAATAGAGTCAAAAAGATTAAGACTTTCGCCTATTTCCCAGTGAGATTTTAGATTTTCTGTTAGTAAAGGTTCTCCCCAAGTTTTTGCCTGGACATTATGACTTTCATCTTTTCCAATAGGAGCATCTTTGCTAGGTAAATTTGGCAAATTAAAGATTTCATCATCTATTTTTTTATCTAAGGTTCTTTTTTTTTCTTCTAATTCTGAAATTTTGGTTCTGAATTCATTTCCTTTTTTCTTTAAATTATTTACTTGTGGAGAATCATTGTTTTTAGATTTGCTGATTTCTTGACCAATCAATTTGCTTAACTTTTTACTCTCAGATTGGAGACTAGATATTTCTATATCAATTTCTTTTTTTTGAAGAGTTAATTCTTGTATTTGGGAAATATTAAAAACTTTTCCTCTTAGGGATAAACTTTCTTCAACTGAAGTTGGATTTTCTCTTATTAATTTTTGATCTAACACTATTTTTTTTAATACCTTAATTAAAATAGTTAATTTAGATTCATTATTAGAGATTTTTGACTAAAAATTAACTAAATTAATGATTCCTAACTTATTCAATATTCTGAATAAATTAAATTTTAATTACGATGCAGAACGAGCCCTACCTGTAGATGACCATTCTTTTAGTAAATCTATTTGCTCTTTAGCTGTTCTGGATAAGGGAACTAATTCCGAGACTGCCTTGATTAAATCTTTCTCCATAAGTTCTCTATTTTCAGAGAATGATATATGCATCCCTTCTATTACTGCTTGCTCAAGTTCAGCACCTGAGAATCCATCTGTTCTATCGATGATAGTAGAGAGAGGAAAATTGTAACTTGGTCTTCTTTTTTTTAAGTGCAAATCCAGAATACTTAATCTTTCTTCAGAATTTGGTAAATCAAGAAAAAATATCTCATCAAACCTACCTTTCCTTAATAATTCAGCAGGGAGCTTATCTATAGCATTAGCAGTAGCAATTACAAATACGGCAGATTCTTTTTCAGCCATCCAAGTTAGCAAACTTGCTAGAACCCTTTGACTTGTTCCTCCATCACTTCTGGCATCTCCACCAAATCCTTTATCAATTTCATCGATCCAAAGGATACAGGGAGACATAGCCTCAGCTCTTAAAATTGTTTCTCTTGTTCTTGCCTCGCTAGAACCAACAAGGCTAGAAAATAGTCTTCCAACATCTAACCTAAGAAGTGGCATCGACCAACTCTTAGAAATTGATTTTGCTGTGAGCGATTTCCCTGTTCCTTGCGCTCCAACGAGTAAGACTCCTTTGGGGATAGGTAACCCATAGTCTCTAGCTTCTTTAGAAAAGGCCCTATATCTTTGATTAAGCCAAACTTTTAAAACATTTAAACCACCAATATCATCTTGACTTGATTTAGCTTCGAAAAATTCTAAAATTTCACTTCTTGCTATTACTTGTTTTTTCTCTTCAAGAATATCTTTAATATCTTCTTTACTTATTTTTCCTCTTTGAGCAAGGGCCTTCGCAGTGACTTGTTTGACTTTTATTTCAGTTAGTCCACTTGAAGCTATAGAGAGTTCGTTTAAGTCTTGTTCTTCAAGATTCGAATTGGTATTGCTAGCAATTTTTTTTATTAGATTTTTCAATTCTTTTTGATCAGGTAAAGGTAAATTTAAAATTGTCATTAATTCATCCAACTCTTCTGATGATGGAAATAAATGAGAACTAATAATTAAATTGTGACTGGTTTTCTTAAGCGAAGAAGATAGTTCTTTAATAGTTCTATTTATAGATGGATCATCATAAAATTTATGAAAATCTTTAACTAATAAAATTGTTGAAATTTCAGAACTTTGTTCTTTAAGCCAATTAAGAACTCCTAACGGATTATTGGAAAATTTACCTTCTTCATTTATTAATCCTTTTATACCGCAAACACAATCCCAGCAAACGAATCTTTTTATATTTAGTCTTTCACACGAGAAATTAACTAATTTTTCTAATCTTTCCTCTTCTTTAGTCCGGATCCAAATTAATGAGGTTCTTGATTTTATGAGTAATTCTAAATTTCTACACCAAGAATTCATTATTTAGGGTTCTGACTATTTTTTGCTATTTGGTTCGAAAGGTAATCTTTTATCTGAAATAGTTGAAGCAGAAGTTGTTATAACTTCATTTTTGGCCAATAATTGTTGATCCAAAATTTTTTGTAAATTCTCAGGAAGAGCTTCTTTATTGAGCAGAAAAGTCTGAAATGCCTGGAAAATATTAGCGACAACCATATACAGTAAAACACCTGCTGGGAGCGGGAAAAACAGAAACATTCCAGTAATCATAACTGGTGTGATTTTATTTGCAGTTGATTGCTGTGGATTCGCAGGCATCCCTTGACTAGATAAAACTTGGGAAAGTAATAAAGTTAATCCAAAGGCACCAACAAGTGCTGCAATATCCCAATTGATAGAACCATCAACATAAAACCCAACTTGACCAAGCGCTTTAATGAAAAGAAATCCACTTTTAGCAGCTAGACCAGGAATTTTTGCCTCGATTGTTGCATCCCCTGGTTTAATTGCTGTAACTGTACCGTCTTGGGAAACTTTTAGATTTTCAGCTCCTTTTGATACTGTCCATTTAGGCATGAATTTGGAACCGTTATCATATTTAGATAGAACTTCTGAATAACTGTTTCCATTTGTTGTCTGCAAATTTATTTTTATAGATTCTTCTGTTCCTAATTTTGTCCCATTTGGGATTGTGGCTATTACAGGAAAATGAGATTTTTCTGTTATGAATATTGAATGTCTTGGGGACTTATAAGGTTTTGGATCAATTGCAGCAATTTGATCTTGGGGTACGACCTTAAGATTTATATTGTAAGGAACATCCGCAAATGGTGATCCCCTTAAGGTTGCAAATAATGCGAATAATACCGGCATTTGTACAATCAAAGGAAGACATCCCGCAAGAGGACTGCCAAACTCATTCATTAATTTTCCTAATTCTTCTTGCTGTCTCTTTGGATCGCCTGAAAATTTAGATTTTATTTCTGCCTGCCTTTTTTGCATTACTGGTTGGGCAATCTTCATCCTTCGTGCACTTCTAATTGATCCTGCACTCAAAGGAAAAAGTGCAATTCTTATAACTACTGTTAATGCGACTATTGCTAAACCGTAACTGGGGACTAAACCGTAGAAAAAATCTAGAATAGGGATTAGTAATTTTTCAGAAATGAACCCTATCACGATATTAAAAAGAGTGTAAATGTATTAGACATTTTATTTTACAGGAAAAAAAGATTTTTGTAATGCATTTATTTAGGATTTAGTAGCAAATCCCTCTGCCTCTTTTAGATTGGGGATTTGTGATCTTTTATTTATAGTCTCTTCGATAAATTCTTGCTTTTGTCTGAATAGAGGTAATGATTTCATTTCAACCTTTGATCCATCATTAAGAATAAGGACCATATCACCATATGATCCGAATCCTCTTGGAATAGATCTGATTTCTTCAATGTTATTTAATGAGACTTGTGTTTTGTTTTTACCAAACCAACCACCATCTATGGTTATTCTTTTGTTTGTAATTTTATATCTCAACCACAATGCTCTAACAATTGCGGCGAAGGTAAATGGCAAACCTAGTATTGTAATACCTGCGAGTAGATTAATTATTAAATCACTTTTTGCAGGACCGCCTTCGTAAAAAGTTTCTTCGTTTATGTTAATCATTTGATTAGTCGAGATTTGAACATTAAGTTTTGAAATTCCTCTAGAAGTTTATTTTTATCATTGTAGAAATCTCCAATTTTAAGGTTAACAAGTAACCAATAAGGTTTGTGGTTATTAATTTTTTTTATGTTCATTAATAACCACTCTTGCAGAATTCTTCTGATTTTATTTCTATGTACAGCTTTTTTAGAAACTTTTTTGCTGATAGCAATTGCAATCCTAAATCTGTTTGGACTATTTCCCTTTTTATGGGACAACAGAATATCGGGATTGGATCTTGCAACTTTAAAAGTCATTAATTTTCCATAATATTTTACGGAATTTTTATGAATATAATCAAAAGTCCTATGACCTTTTAAACGCATATCTTTAGGTAAGGCCATTTTAATTTAAAGTTAGACAGCTATTCTTTCTCTACCTTTTTGTCTCCTACTTTTAATAACTCTTCTACCAGTATGAGAGCGCATTCTTACTCTAAAACCAGATACACGTTTTCTTTTTCTTGATGTTCCGCCAAAAGTTCTTTTAGTCATTTTTTTAATTATCCTTAATTAATTTATCATTTAATCGATCCCAATAGTCCAGCTTCCTAAATAAGTTGAAACTGATTCCCCTTTATATTGGCCATATGAATGAAATTGATATAGGCCTGATTTCTTTGGGTTAAAGACTTTTAAGACAATTGCATAACTATCTTTATTAGATGGAATTGGTCTGTAGGGGTATATATCCATTGATCGTAAGCCAGATTCTTCAGTATTAATTTCAAAATCAGCTGGAATATCTTCTATACATTTAGTTCGATCCTCAAAACCTCCTATTTTTACTTTGCAAAAACTAATTTTCTCATTTTTTAAAGTGGATTTAAAGGTTTTAGGGATAGCTAGATTAATTTTTAGAAGATCAGTTGCTCTTTCATATGGCCTCAAGAAAAAATAAATTGTATTTCTAGATCTCCTTGTGTTTTCTTTCTGAAACCACTTTAATCTTTTAAATCCAGTGTTTGAGTCCCACTGGAATTCCAACCCCGCTTTAGCATTTTGGATGTTATCAAAAAAAGGAGTTGAAAATAAAATGGTGGGAATCAGAAAAATTCTTAAAATTTTAAAATTTAAAGAAAGCTTCTTTGTTTTTTTTATCATTGGTTTTAAATCTTATAGGTTTAATAAGGTCTATCCAAATTTTAAAGTGAAAAATTGTTCTCTAAGGTTAACATCTATCTGTCCTTAATTTTGCAGCACCTCTTAAATAAGGATGCTTTATTGGATTATTTGCCGGCAACAAAACTTGAGCCATTATTCTTATACAAAAATCTATATCGTTTGATACATACATTTGTTGGCAATCTAAAAATGCTACTGAATCGAGACCATTACATTTTCTTGCAATTGAAGCAGGGAAGCATGCATCCAAATCTCTTGTTGCAGTAAATGTAATGGATAACAAATTTGACTTGATAAGATGATTGCGCGAAATTAATTCATTAATTAGCTCTACTACTGCATTTTCTATTTCCTCGACAGAGTTCCCAGATGCTGTTGTAGCTCCTCTAATAAATTTAATTTTATAATCATCTTTCATTTTTGATAATTATTAATTTAGGGCTTATATAACCAAAGTATCTTATTAGATGAGTCAATTTCAAAAGAAACATTAAAAATAATTTTTTCAATAAATTTACTTCCAGGAATTAATCCAAGTATTTTCTTTTTTTTCTTTCCGAAGGTTAAAGGCTGAATCTTAGGATCGATATTAACCATTTTAGCGGCAAGTTCTCTTGCAACAAATTCATCTCCAACTTCATCAATAAGTCCTAATTCTTTTGCTTGGGTTCCAGTAAAAATTCTTCCATCAGCAAATTTCCTTACTTCTTCAACAGGTAAATTTCTTCCATCAGCAACGGCTTCAGTAAATTGGTTGTAACTTTCATCTATTAAGCCTTGAAGAAGTTTTCTACCTTCCTCACTAAGAGGTTTATCTGGAGAGAGTATATCTTTAAATGTACCGCTTTTAACGGTCTCGAATTTTATTCCAACTTTATCTAACAATTCAGATAAATTATTTCCTCTTATAATCACACCTATTGATCCTGTAATTGTGCCGGGATTCGCAACTATCTTGTCAGATGCAACACCAATGTAAACTCCTCCAGATGCTGATATATTTCCAAAACTAGCAATGACTTTACATCCTTTATCTTTTAGTCTTTTAATAGCAGAGTATATTTCTTGGCTATCTCCAACAGTACCTCCTGGTGAATCAATTCTCACGATTAAAGCAGGAAATTCTCTATCCTCAATTTGTTTGAGAGCTTTAAGGACAGAAACTCTTGTTGAACTTGTAATGGGCTCATCAATTACTATACGAGCCATTCTTTTTTTTGACTTTCGTCTAAAAGGCCAAATCATTCTTTTAAGGTAAATACATGAAACTACTTTAAAAAGATTATCAGCAGACCTAATGAATTCAATCCTAAATTGGTTTTTAATGATACTCCCTTTTGCACTTTGGGGAACTTCAATGGCGGCTATGACTCCTTTAGTATCAAGTGCTGGTCCGGAGTTTGTAGCTACTTTAAGATTACTTCCTGCAGGAATTCTTGTTCTAATTACAACATATTTGTTTAAAAGAGATTTGAAAATCTATAGGTGCGATTTGAAGTGGTTTTTTGTCTTTACAATTGTAGACGCAACTTTTTTTCAGTTGTTTTTAACTTATGGCATTGAAAAAACTGGAGCAGGTCTAGGCTCTGTATTGATTGATTCTCAGCCCCTTTTGGTAGCTATTCTAGCAAGGGCAATTTTTGGGAATTTAATTAATCCAATAGGGTGGTTAGGCTTGCTTTTTGGCTTGGGAGGAATAGTATTCTTGGGAGTTCCGCAAGAATTTCTTAGAAATTGGTGGTTAATGTCTGATCAGGCTATGACTGATGTGGCTTTTAACTTTGGAGAGCTCTGGATGCTTGCAGCTTCTCTAGCTATGGCACTAGGAACTATTTTAATTAGATTCACCTGTACTAAAAGTGATCCAGTTGCGGTCACGGGTTGGCACATGATATTAGGGAGCTTGCCATTAATTATTAAGCATTGCTTACAATCAAATTTTCAAATAATTCCAGATTGGTCAATTTTTGATTGGGGACTAATGTCATTTGCAAGTATTTTTGGAGGAGCAATAGCTTATGGTTTGTTTTTCTACTTTGCTAATAATAAAGAAATAACTGGATTTAGTACTCTTGCTTTTTTAACTCCTGTATTTGCTCTTCTTAGTGGAGGTATTTGGTTAGATGAAAGACTGACGACTGTTCAATGGGTAGGGGTAGTTTTTGTTCTTATTTCGGTATTTTTTGTTAGCCAGAGAAGGTCTCTATGGGAAAATAAATTTACTGATAATAATATTTAAATAGTCTCTAGTTGTAAAAAGTCTAAATAATGCGCATAGTTTTGATTAGTACTCCCTTAGGATTCTTGGGAAGCGGCAAAGGTGGAGGGGTTGAATTGACTTTGAACTCCTTGGTTTCAGGTTTGCTTTCTTTAGGTCACTCGGTGGATATTGTAGTTCCTAGAAATTCTAAATTACATAAAAATAATGAAAAAGCAAAATTACATTTTGTAGAGGGTGAGGATCAAATTAGTTGGCAGCATCAAAATTACAATTCTCCTGTAACTATCCCTGATAATTCTCTTCTAGCATGCATGCTTGAAAAGGGTTTAGATATTGCTAAGCAAGCAGATGTAATGTTGAACATGTCTTATGACTGGCTGCCTATTTGGATGACTTTAAATGTAGAGATACCTGTTGCTCATATTATTAGTATGGGTTCTGAGAGTTCAGTAATAAGTAATTTGATCTCAAAGGTATATGCTAAATATCCATATAATTTTGCTTTTCATTCAAAAATACAAGCTGATGATTATCCATTTATAAAAAAACCAATAATTATTGGTAATGGCTTTAAATTAGATAACTATACTTTTCAAAATTCAGTAAAGGGCCCTTTGGCATGGGTTGGTAGAGTGGCCCCGGAGAAAGGGTTAGAGGATGCTGTTTATGTTGCGAATAAACTTGGCGAGAAACTAAAAGTTTGGGGAGTTAAAGAAGATGAGATATATGCCTCAAAGATAGAACAATCTTTCCCCAAAGGAACTATAGAGTGGATGGGTTTTTTACCAACCAATGAATTACAAAAAGAACTAGGTAAATGCAGGGCATTGCTAAATACGCCTAAATGGAATGAGGCTTTTGGGAATGTAGTTGTTGAAGCTTTAGCCTGTGGTGTGCCAGTCGTAGCCTATAAAAGGGGAGGGCCTAGTGAAATTATTCAGCATGGACAAACAGGTTATCTTGCTGAACCTGATGATAAAAAAAATATGCTTTCCTATGTAGAGATTATTGAAAAAATTGAGCGTAAGAAATGTCGAGAATGGGTAGAAAAAAATGCCTCCATAGATATATTTGCTAACAAGGTTGTGAACTGGCTTAATAAAGTAATTGACGAATCTAAATAAAATAATTATTAGTAAATGATTCATCCTAAATCAAAAAAAAGGCTTATAACCTTAACGATAGTTTTACTTTGTGGGGTCTTTATATTTATCTTTGGTTTAGGCAGTACAGGACTGGTAGATGAAACTCCTCCTTTATTCGCCGCTGCTTCAAGGGCAATGAGTGAATCGGGTGATTGGTTAACTCCAAAAGTCAACGGAATGTTCCGTTTTGATAAGCCTCCACTGATATATTGGCTAATGGGTTTTTTCTACTCATTACCAAATAACGAGATTTGGGATAGTTTAGGAACAGTCTCAGCAAGACTACCTTCTGCTTTGGGATCATTATTTTTAATGTTGATGATTGCAGATACTTTGTTTTGTTGGCCACAGAAGGGTGATAGGCAATTCCTTACTCCAATAGTTGCATCATTAGGCTTCGCGCTGTCTCCATTAATAATTGTTTGGAGTAGAACTGCGGTGAGTGACGCTGTTTTAACTGGAACCTTAGGGATTAGCCTTCTTTTGTTTTGGAGAAGGATGGCAAGTGATAATAATGTTCAATGCATTTCAGCGTGGGTATTTTTAGGGCTCGCAATTTTAACTAAAGGACCAGTTGCATTCGTTTTGGCAACATTGACTATTACATCTTTCTTAATAAGTCAGAAGGATTGGGAAAGATTGCTCTGCAAGATAAACCCTAAGAAAGGTTTTTTAATAACAATAATAATAAGTCTGCCATGGTACATCTTAGAACTCATAAAAGAGGGAAAGCCTTTTTGGGACAATTTTTTTGGTTATCATAATTTCCAAAGATATACCTCAGTTGTAAATAATCATGCAGAACCATTCTGGTTTTTTATTTACATAATGATATTGGCTTCATTACCATTCACTCCTTTTTTGTTTTATGGAATATTCAAAGCCTTTAAGGATTTTTTGAAAAGTTTAAAAGAAAGTTTCAATGTCACTGAAAGTCTTTATACATATTCACTATGTTGGTTAACATCAGTTTTAATTTTCTTTAGCATTTCTGCTACGAAATTACCAAGTTATTGGCTACCTGCGATTCCAGCAGCGGCAATTTTAATAAGTAATAGCTTTGTAAACCTAAAAAATTTAAATAAAAGTTCGAATAAAAGTTATTTATATTTATGGATTTTTAATATTTTAATTTTGTTCGGTCTCTCATTAGCATTCTTTTTCTCAAATATTTGGCTAAGTTCAATAAATGATCCTGAAATGCCTAATCTGGTATCGGAACTAAAAAACTCTGGCATAATTTTTAAAGCCAAATTGTTCTTTTCTTCATTTACACTTCTTGCAATAATTTTATTTTCTTTAAAATTTAAAAATATTTTTCTTTATCTTCAAATTTTTCTATTATTTGGTCAATCTTTTTTGATGTCTCCAATAAGAAAATTAGCTGATACTTCTAGGCAATTACCTTTACGAAATATTTCAAAATTAATTTCAGATATTCGTGAAGGGAAAGAAACTCTCGCAATGATAGGGATAAGAAAACCTTCTTTACATTATTATTCGAGACAAATAGTTTTTTATGAACCAAATACTAAAGAAGGATTAATTAATCTATCAGATAGGCTAAATACTGATAGGAGAGAAAATTATGAGGATCAACCTGATTATGAATTCAATTCTTTACTGGTCGTAATAGATGAATATTCTTCGCGAGCAAAGCACTGGTCAAATATTAATCATCAAAAATTGGGAGAATATGGGATTTATAATTTATGGCGAATTCAGAAAAGTGATTTGAATAAGTATTCGGAATTTTTAGTTAATAAAGGTTATAAATCTGACTGGGAAAAAAGAAAAGTTGAAAAATTTTAACAAAGCTTCTTTCTAAGAAGAGCGTTTTTAAGATCATCAAGGCTGCACTGAGTGGGTATTTCAATCTCATTAAGATCTTCGAGTAATTCAAGATCTATTACAGAATCTTCGGCCAAAAAACTAAAAACTTCATTAATGCTTATTCCCATATCTTGAGCCATCTCTGATATTAGCCTCAGAGTATCTCTCCTAACAGAAATCCTCAGATCTAAAGGGATATATTCATTCTCAGGGTTTGCTGACTTCATAATCTAAATCTTAAGACATTATGTAGTTTTCCGGATATTTTCTTTACAATTTTCATTAATCATGCTTCTAAATGCTTTAGTTAACTGCATTTAATAGAATTTTTAAGAGAGGAATTGTAACTATTGAAATTAAAGTTGTAGTAAACAGAATTTTTGAAGCGATTTTTTGTTTCACGTCATAAGCTTCTGCCATTAAAATTGTTGATATTGCTGTTGGCGTTCCTGCCTGGAGTATTACTGCGGATGATTGATAGAAGTCAAAATTTAAAAATTTGCTTATTAAAAAAACAATAAAAGGAAAAATAAATAATTTTAATAATATTGAAAATTTAATTTCTTCATTAATGTCAAATATTTTACCTTTTTGATATGTTATTATTCCAAGTCTTGTTCCTACAATTATTATTGCCAAAGCGATAACTATTCTTGCAGGTATCCAAAGGTAATTGCCTAATATCTCATCTAGATGAAAAAAATATGCTAAAAGTACACCAATTATCCCTCTTGATGCAGGACTATTAGTTAAAGCGTTTAATAAGCCTTCTATCTTTGGGATTTTCTTGTTGTGGGCTTTTTCTTGAAGGAAATAAGGTCCAAATATCCAAGCAAATAGAGTTGTTCCTAAGTCAAATCCGATAGTGAAGTTAATAGTAGTTGAAGGAAGAAGAGCTATTGCAATAGGTATTCCTAGAAATGATGTGTTACCTATTAGGCCTGCCATCTGCAAAGTATAATTTGAAAGCCTATTTTTAAATATTGGAAATATATTTATTAGAATCATTAACGATCCAATTAGGGAGAATGCTAAAAATGCGCTTTTAATAAGATTAATATCTATACCTTCCTTTAATAAAAGACCCATTACACTTAACGGAATACCAAATCTTATTAAAGGTTTTGCAATATATTTTGAAATCTTAGGATTCTTTCTACCAAGAATAAATCCAAAAATTAAGAAAGGAATAATATTTATAAATAGAGAGTAGATGGTATTAATTAAATATTTAATAATGCAATACTAACTTGCCGAAGCACAGTAAAACATTTATGACGCATGGATAAGTTAAATTATTTTCCATATTGCTTTATCAGGAATTAAGGGGGATTTATTTAAATCTTCTGGTTCTTTAGTCAAAACTCTCCAAGTTGGAACTCTACAAGTTACAAAAGCAGGACTTTCTATTAAAACCCCGGGTTTTTCATCAAAAGTACAAGTAAACCCCTCTTTCCAAAAACCACCATTTTTAAGACTACCTTTAAACCAAACCCAGCATTTTGAAGTTTTCAAGATCAGAAGAAATTTATTAATATGATAAATAAAATTTAAGTAATATCTTTATATATTTAATACTATTAAGATAATTATTGATTACTTAAGGTGTTTGAAAAATACACTTTTGAGATTAATATCAAAAGATTTAAAATTAAAGTAATCAAATTAGCAATCACTATAGGTGTAGAAGAAATTTTATAACCGTAAATAATCCAAGACAATACTCCAATAATAAACATTATTAAAGTTGTCAAAGAAACATCATCTGCTTTTTTTGTTATTAGAGTCTTTATCAATTGAGGAAGAAATGCAGCTGTTGTTAAGATCGCGGCAAAATATCCGAATATGTCTACATTCATAAAAGTTTTAAAAACTATTCTTTAATTAAATCAGATAAAAATTCTAAAGGATTTCTCATATTTGATGAATATCCAAGAACATCATTTGAAAAAAAGTTATAAATAACTTGATTTTTATCATTTAATAAAAAGGAAGCTCCTCTTTGAGGAAGATATTTTTCATGAAGAACATAATCACTCCAATTTTGGATTATTTCTTTCATATTGCTTAATCTAAATGTTGCCAATTCAAATGGTCTTAAATAACCAGTCCCGAAAACCTGTTTAAAAGAATTACCTGAAAATTTTAGAAATTTTAAAACTTCAATTTCATCAAATTCTGAATAGATCTGCTTTGCTTTTTGGTCGCCTGTATAACCTCTTATGACTTCTTTGATTGTTTTAAGAGAATTTACCCCTGAAAGCATCAAAAGCATATTGATCCAACCTCCAAAACCTATATCTAAACCTCTTGAGAGGTTTAGATTATTATGAATTTTATTATCAGAAACAACTATTAAATTTTCTTGACGGAAACCAGTAAATTTGCAGAATTTTTGTTTCCCATTTTGATTGCCAATGGCAATGGCAAAAATATCTAAATTTTTATCTTTATTATTATCGATAAAATTTTTTAAATTAATTGCATATTCAAAGCTGTCAAAATCTCCCAACAAGCCAAATAAAACAATTAATTTAAATTTTTTCTCCCCTTTAAAGTTAAGTTCCTTAACAAGATAATTAATATCATTTTGTATTTTGTCAGTCACGATAGTTAGAAATTTTTTTATTAATTTTGTTTAAAAATTTTTTCATACTTTGATTAGTATAAAATTTTACATGAAAAAGTTTTTAAAAAAATTAATTTAATGTTTTTAGATTTTATTATTTTAAAGTAAACATTTTGAAGTTATGACTGTAGGAATTTATTACGCAACTACAACTGGAAAAACTGAAGACGTAGCTGATCGTCTTCACAACTTTATTTCTTCAGCAGAAGCACCTAAAGATGTATCTGATGTAGATGATCTGTCCGAATTCGAAGGTCTTGATGGGATTATCTGTGGTATACCTACTTGGAACACCGGAGCAGATGAAGAAAGATCAGGAACAGCGTGGGATTCAATCTTAGAAGATATTGGTGAACTTAGTTTATCAGGAAAAAAAGTTGCAATTTTTGGCTTAGGAGATTCTTCTACCTATACAGAAAATTATTGCGATGCCATGGAAGAACTTCACAGCTACTTCACTAAAGCAGGCGCCGAAATGGTTGGATATGTTGATAAATCTTCTTATACATTTGATGAGTCTAAAAGCGTCATTGGAGAAAGCTTTTGTGGATTACCTCTTGATGAGGACAGTGAATCTGATTTAACTGATTCACGTCTTGAAACATGGGCTTCTCAGTTGAAGGGGGAAATCCCTTCATTGGGATAAGCTTTTAAAGACAATAGTTTCCTGATTTGTAACATTTGTTCTTTCAAAATATGTTTTTTTTACATAAGTAATTAAATCTGTAAAGAACTTGTAAAAAATCGTACTGATTAGCAATAAGCTCAATTTGCTGTTTATTTAAATCAAGTGTTACAAACTTACGGAAAATCTGATGTCACCTATGACTGGTACGCGGGTAATTCTGGTGTTGTTGGCCGTTCAGGTAAATTCATAGCAGCTCATGCTGCCCATGCAGGATTAATGATGTTCTGGGCAGGAGCTTTTGGATTATTCGAATTGGCTCGTTATGACGCCAGTATTCCAATGGGTGCTCAGAAAGCTATTGTTTTGCCTCACCTCGCGGGTATCGGAATTGGTGGCGTTGAAAATGGTGTTATTACAGAACCATATGGAATTGTTGTAATTTGCACATTACATCTAATTTTCTCGGCGGTGTTAGGTGCTGGAGGATTATTACACTCCAATAAATTTGCAGGCGATCTTGGAGATTATCCAGATAATAGTAAGCCACAAAAATTTGATTTTGAGTGGGACGACCCAGATAAATTAACTTTTATTCTTGGCCATCATCTGATATTTCTTGGTCTTGGTGCAATAATGTTTGTCGAATGGGCTCGTATTCATGGAATTTATGACCCAGCGATAGGATCCACAAGACAAGTTGTTTACAATTTAGATATTGCTGCTATCTGGAATCATCAATTTGATTTCTTAAAAATAGATAGCCTTGAAGATGTTATGGGTGGACATGCTTTCTTAGCTTTCCTTGAAATAATTGGAGGAGTTTTCCATATTTGTACTAAACAATTTGGAGAATATACAGAATTTAAAGGAAAAGGATTACTAGGCGCTGAGGCTATTTTGTCCTACTCAGTGGTTGGGGTTTCTTATATGGCTTTTGTTGCAGCTTTTTGGTGTGCTTCAAATACAACCATATATCCAGTTGATCTTTATGGAGAGCCTTTAAAGCTTCAATTTGAATTCGCACCTTATTTTACTGATACGGTTGATTTGGGTTCAGGATCATACAGCTCAAGAGCTTGGCTAGCTAATACTCATTTCTATTTGGGATTCTTTTTCTTACAAGGTCATCTTTGGCATGCATTAAGAGCAATGGGATTTGACTTTAAGAAAATTGGTCAAGCATTTGACAATATTGAAAATACAAAAATCACTCAAAACTAGTGCAACCTAATAAAAAACCTCTCCTCTATAAGGGAGGTTTTTTTTTGTAGAATTATTTAAAGTAATTAATAAATTTAATGGAGAATCTAAAAGAAATTAACTGTAAGGAGATTTTTAGAAAGGCTTATGAAAATAGGTATACCTGGAAAAATGAATTTAATGGTTATAAGGGTAAATGTATTTTCTTTGTTAATAATAATAATCATGAAGGTGAATTCTTTTTAGGTAAGGACTTTAAACCAAATATTCAAAAAATAGAAGATCAGAAAATTGTTAGAAGTATAGCCTCGCAGTTATTTGAAGTATGTATTCACAGGGTAAAAAGGGAATTTAACTCTGTTCATTTAGAAAATAATTTTAATTTACTCAAAAATTCAGATAAGGGGATTGAAATGAGTGTTTCAGGTAAGAATCAAGGTGATAAATATAGAGTTAAAAATGACTGTATTAATATGGTCTATAGAAAAATTCATGGAACCATTATTGAAATTTTTGTTGAAGAATTCTTACATACTGGAAAAGGCGTCCTTAGCAAAAAATATAGTAGTCAATCAATTGATCCAAATACTCTTGAGGCAGTATCACAAAAATTAGAATATGAGGATGAATTTACAAATATAGGTGCAGCAGATTGTTGGATCTTAAATTCGAGAACAATAAAATACTTAAATCAAAATCAAGAAGAAGAAATACAAAAGTTTGTTTTCGAAGATTTAAGTTTCTTAAAGTAAGTTTTTATTCAACCAATCTAAATCCTTTATCAAGAAGCTTTTGATAAAGGAGCCTTGCTCTGAAGGCTAAAATTTGCTCTTCATTTTCATTACTTATTACATGAAAATAATTATTGTCTAGTTTATTTTTGCTAAAACATACATTTGCCTCGCCTAATCTTAAAGTCCAGTTTTCTTCTTTTGCTAAATTCTGATTAGGTCCAAGATCCCAAGGGCATTTTTCGGGATATTTTTCTCTTTTAGAGCCCATAATTATTAATTTTAACTATCCAATATTAGTAAAAATTCAAAAGTATGGCTATAGATCTTGGCTAATAACTTTGTCTGCTATGTAGTAAAGGCATTTTTTAATCTTTAGTAGCAATTAAGCAATAAAATGGGTCTTTACTTAAAAAATTAAAAATATCAAGGGGAGGTTGATTAAATTTTTTAATAATTTTTGGTTCATTAAATCCGTTTGTGATTAGTACTTTTCTTACGTATTTGATTCTCTCTTCCTCATTAGATGTAGTCCATATATTAGGAGCCTTATGCCAAAATGCCCTATTAGAAAAAGCAATTATAAATTTGCCCTGA
>QCCT01000012.1 GCA_003281165.1 Prochlorococcus sp. AG-347-M18 | reverse complement strand
ATATAAAAAAATTAAATTATACTGTTGTAATTCCATAATTAGCCGTTATTAGTATTCATTATAGTTAGTTAACCAAAAGTTTTTTTATCGCATGGATTGCTTCGATTCTTTTTTTAGGTCTCTTTTCCCTGCCATAGAAATTTCAGCATCCAATAATGTTTTCCCAGTTGCCTGAAGATATACATCATCCAAGCTTGGCTGACTTTGGGTAAGAGAAAAAATTTCAAACTTTGAGAAAGCCAATTCCACTTTTAGCTTCGTAAGTAAATCTTTTTGCTTATCTGCTACGAAATTTATCGAGAACCCTTGAGCTTCATTTACGATAATCTGACTAATTCCATCTATTGAAGATAAAATTTTTGATATATTATTTGCTTCTTCCTGATTACTAAATTCTCTTACTTTCAGAGTTACTCTATCTCCTCCTAATTTATTTTTGAGCTCTGCAGGAGTCCCTTTTGCTATAACTCTTCCATCATCAATTATTACTAATCTGTCTGCCAATTTATCTATTTCATCAAGATAGTGACTACTTAAAATAATGGTCATTCCATTATTTCTCAAATCTTTCAAAAGTTGCCATATAATATTTCTACTTTCAATATCTAAACCAACTGTAGGTTCATCCAAAATTAATACTTGGGGCAAATGTAAAAGTCCAGCTGCCAGATCTATTCTTCTTTTCATTCCCCCTGAATAAGTTCCGCACTTACGATCAATCCAATCATTCATTTCTAATTGATCTATTAATTTATTTATCCTTTCAAATTTTTTATCTTTGTTGATGTGATATAAATCTGATTGAAAATCCAAAAGCTCTCGTCCAGTTAATATTTTATCAAGTGCAATATCTTGAGCAACATAACCAATTAATTCTCTAATTTTCCTTGAATTTTTTATCAGATTAATATTATTTATAAAAACTTCTCCACTATCAGGCTCTATTAAAGTAGCAAGTATTTTTATTAGTGTTGATTTGCCAGCACCATTTGGGCCTAGTATTCCAAATAATGTGCCAGCTTCAATTTCTATCGATAAATTTTTTAATGCCTTGATATCTGAATAAGATTTTGAAAGCCCTTTTATTTTTATATAATCCATCAAACGTACAATTTACTTAAAAAACATTTTACATCTAATTTAATTACTAAGCAGGGATACTATAGACAAAAATATTTGCATAGATTGCTGCTCAAATTCTACAGATAGTTGGGTTCTGGAAATTAATAACAAAAGACAAATACCAAACATATATAGAATGGACCACCTAAAGAGAGACTTTGCTCTTGAAAGATCGTCAGGAGATTTCTTTAATTCATTTATTAATTGCAAAAGTCTTCCATTAAATGGCAATAACATAATTCCGTATAAAAGACCCCCTTCAGGTAAAGCAAAGACTCCCATAATACTCATTAAAATTGTTGCCCATCCATAACGAGAAATCGCTTTAGCAGTAAAAACAGATCCTTTAACAGAAGGGAGCATAGGAATACCAACTGATGAGTAATCATCCTTCAACAAAATTGCAAGTGCCCAAAAATGAGCTGGGGTCCATAACATTACTAAACCAAACAACCACCAACCACTAAGACCTACATGCCCTGTAGCAGCAGATGCTCCAACTAAAGGTGGTATCGCACCAGCAACTCCTCCGAAGACGATATTTTTTGTTGTACGAGGTTTCAAAATAACTGTATATAAAATTACGTAGCTAAATAAACCAAGAAGAGTTAATCCCGCAGCCAAATAATTTACACCACTTACTAAAAGCATCGAAGCTGCCAAAGTACATGATACGGCTGCTAAAAATACAGTCTCAGATGACAACTTTCCTGCTGGCAAGGCTCTTTTGCTAGTTCTTGTCATCCTTTTATCTAATTCCATTTCCCACAAGCAATTAAGAGCTCCTGCTGCTGCTGCTGCCAAAGCTCCGCCTCCTAAAGTACAGATAAGTTTGGGTGAAGACAAAGGCCATTCTTCAGTTAAAGCCATTCCTCCCAAAGTTGTTGCCAGTAAAAGTGGGATTAATCTAGGTTTTGCTACTTCAAGCCAAGGCGGCAAAGTTATTTTTTTTCTTGAAGGTACAACTTCATCCCTAATTGAAGATTTATAGTTCAAGTTTTCTAAGTTACTACTGTTCATGTATTGATACCAACCATTTGAGAATTTAGGGAGTGGTTTAGACCTTTTTTGGTAAAAGGATTTCTAAAAATTAATGTTGTTAATATCGCAATAAATAAAGAGGCGTTAAGTTGATGACCGATAATAAAAATAGGTTCATTCAAATTTGTTTTAAGACTTAAAACACCCAAAGCTATTTGGGAAAACAATAGAAAAATAAGTGCTGAGAGATATTTCCAATTTTCATTTAGCAAACTTCTCTTATAAATTGCAGCAGCAGTAATCAATAGAATTGAAAAAGCAATTGGAAAAGCAAATAATTTATGAATATTTAGAATTAAACATTGTTTATTAAAAGATAAACAAATATGTGCTGACCAAGTTGATGAAAGCCTTACTCCAATAAAAGATTGAACAAGAGTAAGTAAAAGAGGAAAAAACAATAAAAATCTCCACCAAATTAATGGCTCTTCTATATCGTTATTTTCTAAATTTTGATTTATTGAAATTGTTGTGATGAGAAGTAGAAAAGCTATTAAAAGATGGCCAGTAACAGTATATGAATCAAGCAAGTTTATTACTGTTAAAGCTCCAAAAGATCCTTGGACAATAACGAGAAAAAGTAATATTGAATAAGTTTTAGGTAACCAATTTGGAATTTCATTTTTCCAAATAATTGAAAGGGAAAATTTAAAAAGAATTAATATTCCAACCAGAAAAGCATCTAGACGATGAAACCACTCTAGAAATACTCTTAGGTTCATATGATTAAAAGGCAAAAAAGATCCATAACATAATGGCCAATCTGGACAGGCTAGTCCAGCCTCCATGACTCTAGTAGCACCTCCAATTACGATTAGTGCGATGAGTGCGAGTACACTATGACTTCCCAACCTTTTAAAAATTGTCAGATATTTTGATTTGTATAATTGATTATTAATCAAATGGACAAAACCTATTATTTTGCATAATAAATTAGATTTAAAAACCAAACATTAATTAAAAATTAATATGTTTAATTTAAAAAATAATTTACTAATTTAATCTTTTTTCCCTGACAATTAACTCTAAAAAGTTATTAATAATACTCCTTTTATTTCATAAATCTTAAGAAGTTGTGAATTTAAATGTTTTTCTTTTAACAAAGGATGCAGGATTAAAAAAATTGAATATCTTGAGGATATAAATACAAATTTTTAGAGATCAATTGTTAAATAAAAACTTTTATTTAATTCTAATTATTTCACTCGTTTTTGCTATATCTTTTTGGATTGGTTTTAATGTAAATTTGCTCCCAGCTGAAGCAAGTATTAACGCACCAATTTACGATGAACTTTTTAAAATTCTTTTCATCATTGGATTAATCATTTTTATAGGAATGACAATAGCTGTTATATATAGCTTATTTAAGTTTAGGAAAAGAAATGATCAGATAGGCGATGGCATAGCTTTAGAGGGAAATTTAAGCTTAGAAATTGTGTGGACAATTATTCCTTCAATAATTGTTTTATTAATAGGTTTATACAGCTACAACATCTACGATCGAATGGGAGGTATGAAAGAACTAAATCATAACCACGAAATGATGAGTTCTAATACTGAAAAAATTTGGGCTGGAATAAGTCAAACTTCGGATAATGAAATAGCAATAAATAATTTGTCAATTGAAGTTTCAGCTATGCAATTTGCATTTCTATTCAATTACCCCAAGGGCAATTTCATATCAGGAGAACTACACGTTCCTGTTGATCAAAAAGTGTCAATGAAAATGGAATCCAAAGATGTGATTCATGCTTTTTGGGTACCAGAGTTCAGAATTAAACAGGATATTATTCCTGGACAACCGACTATTCTAAATTTCACTCCAACAAAAGTAGGAAAATATCCGATAGTTTGCGCAGAATTATGTGGTCCATATCATGGAGGAATGAGAGCCTCCATAATTGTTGAAGAAGAATCTGATTACAACGAATGGTTTAACAAAAATAAAAAACCAGAGGTAAATTTATGACAATATCAATTGATCCACAAAAAACTAATAATGAAAGTCTTCAACCTAAAGGTTGGCTTAGATACTTTAGTTTTAGCCTTGATCATAAAGTAATTGGGATACAATACTTAGTCTGCGGCTTTCTTTTCTATTTAATAGGAGGAACCTTAGCTAGCGCAATAAGAATTGAACTAGCTAGTCCGATGTCTGACTTTATGCCGAGAGATGTATATAACCAAGTTTTAACCCTTCATGGAACAATAATGATTTTTCTATGGATAGTGCCTGTAGTTAACGGTGCTTTTGGAAATTATTTAATTCCATTTTATGTAGGTGCTAGAGATATGGCATTCCCAAGATTGAATGCTGTAGCTTTTTGGTTAATTCCTCCTTCAGGTTTGATGCTGGTAGCAAGCTATTTTGTTGAAGGTGCTGCTCAGGCTGGATGGACGGCTTATCCTCCTTTGAGCATAACTACTCCTCAATCAGGACAAATTATTTGGATTCTGAGCGTTCTATTACTTGGAGGCAGTTCTATATTTGGCGGAATAAACTTTATCGCGACCATTATCAAATTAAGAAGACCAGGATTAAAACTTATGCAATTGCCAATGTATTGTTGGGCAATGCTAGGGACAAGTCTATTAGTTGTTTTATCAACTCCTGTTTTAGCAGGCACTTTAATTCTACTTAGCTTCGATATCATCGCTAATACAGGTTTTTTCAATCCTGTTTTAGGTGGCAATGTTGTAGTTTATCAGCATTTATTTTGGTTTTATTCTCATCCAGCTGTATACATTATGGTCCTTCCTGCCTTTGGTTTAGTTAGTGAAATACTTCCTGTACATGCTAGAAAACCACTTTTTGGATATACAACAATGGTTTTTTCAATAATGGGGATAGTAGTTTTAGGTTTAGTTGTTTGGGCGCATCACATGTTTACGAGTGGAACCCCCCCTTGGATGAGATTGTTCTTTACTATTGCCACAGCATTTATTGCTGTTCCAACAGGTATAAAATTTTTCAATTGGGTTGCAACATTATGGGGAGGTAAAATTTCCATCAATAGTGCAATGTTATTCTCTTGTGGATTTATTATAAATTTTGTTTTTGGAGGTATTACAGGAGTTGCTTTGGCACAGGTACCTTTCGATATTCACGTACATGATACCTATTTCGTTGTAGCCCATTTTCATTACATAGTTTATGGAGGGACTGTTTTTATTATTTTCTCTTCAATTTATCATTGGTTCCCAAAAGTAACTGGAAAAATGCTCAATGAAAAATTAGGGATTTTACATTTTATCATTACCTTTATTGGATTTAACTTGTGCTTTGCTCCTCAACATTGGCTTGGTTTAAATGGAATGCCAAGAAGAGTTGCAGAATATGATCCTCAATTCCAGTTCGTTAATCAAATTAGTAGCCTTGGAGCTCTTTTGATGGCTATCAGTACAATTCCTTTTTTAATAAATGTATTCCTTAGTGTTAGAAATGGGAAATATGCTGGAGATAACCCTTGGAATGCTCTTACACCTGAATGGTTAACATCTTCTCCACCTCCAATTGAAAATTGGGAAGGAGAAGCTCCATTAGTTGAAGAACCTTATGGTTATGGTAAAGAAATACTTAACGAAAATAAAAACATATGACAACTCTAGATAGCTCAAAAGAAATTCAAAAAAATAACTCTGAAGTTAACGAAACTCATGAAGACTTCAGAATGTTTGGTCTTATAACTTTCCTAATTGCGGATGGAATGACTTTTGCTGGATTCTTTGCCGCTTATTTAACTTATAAAGCAGTAAATCCATTACCTGATGGTGCTATTTATGAATTAGAACTACCAATACCTACACTCAATACGATTTTGTTACTTGTTAGTAGTGCAACTTTCCATAAAGCAGGCAAAGCACTTTTAAAAGATAAAAACTCTGAATCCCAAAAATGGTTATCTTTTACTGCTTTTCTTGGAATTATATTTTTAATATGTCAATTATTTGAATATTTTCATTTACCTTTTGGATTAACCGATAATTTATTTGCAAGTACTTTTTATGCTCTTACTGGTTTTCATGGGTTACATGTTACTTTAGGCACTTTAATGATTTTAATTATTGCTTGGCAATCGAGAATCAATGGCGGAAGATTAACTAGTCAAAATATGTTCCCTTTGGAAGCTGTTGAATTGTACTGGCATTTTGTAGATGGAATATGGGTTATTTTATTTATTATTTTGTATCTTTTATAAAAAACTAAATTTTAAAAATTAAATATATTTTTTATTAATTTATATTGCCACAGTTCTCCTTTTTAGTGAGAATATATAATTAGAAATTTGTCAGATAATGCTAGAAGGAAAAGAACTTCTTGAAAAAGCAAAATTATTAAGTAAAAAATCTGAAGATGAGATCGCAAGAGGGTGTGGATACGTAGGTCCTAGTGGAAGAATTTTAAGAAAAAGTTTTTATAGGGCGCTTATTGAAGCTAAGGGTTACAAAATAGGAAACGGTCGTCAGGGGAAAAATGGTAATAGAGCTTCAAGAGGCCGACAGACAGAATTTAAAACTAAAGTTCATGGCAATGGGAACCTATTAATTGGTCATGCCTACACCAAAAAGTTAGGTCTAGAACCTGGTCAGGAATTTAAAATCGATCTTAAAAAAGAATCAAAAACAATTTATCTGATTCCATTAAATTAAAAAATATATCTTACCAACCGTTTTCTTTAAGCCATTCGGAAGAAATATTATTTGAAGATAAATCTTGATTACTATTTTTATTAAATAAAAGTAATTTCTCTACATACTTAATAAGTGCATCTGCCTCAAGGTTTACGCTGTCACCGATATTTAATTTATTCAGATTTGTGTTATGCCAAGTATGAGGAATTATCGCAATAGTAAATATTTCTCCTTCCCGCTCATATTTTGCAATCGTAAGACTTATACCATTTACACAAATACTCCCTTTATTAACTACATATTTTGAAAAATTATTATTTTTCCACTTTATTGATAAGAGCCAAGATTTCTCTAATTTTTCTATATTCTCAACTGTTCCAAGGCCATCAACATGTCCGCTGACTATATGCCCTCCTAGACGGTCAGACACCCTAAGAGCGGGCTCCAAATTAACAATCTGATTCAGGTTCGACTTAACTCCTAAAGTTGTTTTTTTTAATGTCTCCTCACTAACATCAACAGTAAATTTATTTTGAAAAATCTCTTTAACTGTCAAACAAATTCCATCAACAGCTATGCTGTCACCGATTGCCATATCAAATAAATTATCTAGAATTTCAATTTCTAAAATATTTTTTTCTTGTCTTAGTTTTCCAACTGATTGAATTATTCCTGTAAACATAGATTTAAGAAAAATATTTTTGCAAAATTTTGTATTTACTTTAATTTACTTTAAATGATTTTCAACTATAAATAAATTAAAGAGTAAATAAAAAGAAATTGATCATATTTAGATGATTATTAATTCACAAAAAAGATCATTTGGTAGAGGGGCAAAAGTGAGCTTATTCACTTTAGGGACAATGCGAGCAACTGAAAGTCTCGAAAAAATGTATAGCATTATAAAAAATGCATATTATGTAGGAATTAATCACATAGAAACAGCACCCTCTTATGGTGATGCTGAATCATTTATTGGAAATTCAATAAAAAAATTAGCAATAGAAGAGAATATAAAAGAAAAAAATTGGGTGATTACTTCCAAAGTTTTACCAAAGGGTGATTTTGACTTTTTAAAAAATAATTTTAAAAAGTCTCTTAAAAATTTAAAGCGCGAGAAAATTAATAATCTTGCAATTCACGGACTTAACTTAAAACAACATATAGATTGGGTTCTTTCTGGAGAGGGTAAGAAATTCATATCATGGGTACTTGAGAAGGAACTAGTTGATCAAGTCGGTTTTAGTTCACACGGAAGTTATTCACTAATTAAAGATGCAATTAACTGTGAAGTTTTTACTTTTTGTAGTCTTCATTTACATTATTTTGATCAATCTAAGATTGCTTTAGCAGAGGAAGCTATAAAAAAAGGTATGGGAGTTTTAGCAATATCACCTGCTGATAAAGGCGGTAGATTATATTCTCCAAGTGATATTTTGATAGAGGCCTCTAAGCCTTTTCATCCATTAGAATTAGCGTATAGATTTCTGCTAGCAAAAGGTATTACAACTTTGTCCTTAGGGGCGACAAACAAAAAAGATTTTGAATTTGCGCATAAACTTAGAAACTCATTCAAGAAGCTTACAAAACTTGAAAAAAGCGCCCTGCATAAAATTGAGGAAGTTTCTAATGAAAAATTAAACTCAACCAAATGTGAACAATGTAGATCTTGTCTTCCATGTCCAAATGAAGTGCCTATTCCAGAAATACTCCGTTTAAGAAATATATCTATTGGTTATGGCCAATTAGAATTTTCAAAAGAAAGATACAATTTAATAGGAAAAGCTGGCCACTGGTGGGAAGAAAAAAATTCCTCATATTGTCAAGAATGTAATGAATGTGTTCCTAAATGTCCTAGTAAATTAGATATACCAAATTTATTAAAGGAAACTCATAACTTATTAATTGAAAATCCTACAAAAAGATTATGGGGATAAGGACTCATTCCAGATATTTTTAAAATTAATTTTTTGTTCATTTGTTAAGACAGGGAAAGACCAACTATTTTCCCAACATTTCTCAGATGGTCCTGAGATGGGGAACATTTCAGTTATATATTTACTTTGCGAATAATCACTATTGAATGGAAGATACCAACCCTGGCTTACTAATTTATCTACTATTGATTTATTTTCTAAAGATTTAATCCATTTAATTAATATTGCATTATTTAAATTTGATCGACTAAGTAGAAAATGCCACATCAAAGGTACGCCTTGGCTTGGGAAAACTAAAGAAAGCCTTGGGTCTATTTTTAAATATTTTGAACAAAGACTATAAGGAACTATTGCGACAATAGCATCAGAATTAATCAACCAATTAAGCATATTTTTATCATCAAATAACATTGCTTGGCTTGTGAGTTTTTTTAAAGAATTCGATGAATTAATTTTTTGAGCAATTGACAATATTATTCTGGGACTTTGTGGAAAAATAATTTTCCCAGTTAATTTTTTAGAAAGAAGAAAATCCCAAGATGTTCTTGCTGAATTTATTAATTCTTTATTATTTTTAATGATAATTGTATAGGGTACTACGCCAATAGGAAATAATTTACTCCTCTGATTTTGATTAAAGCTTCCTAAAAAATCTATCGATCTCTTATCCAAATTTTCGAACAGTGCATATTCATTTATTTTTTCAAATTCTGAAAAATCTATACTAGAAATCCATCCATCATTTATTAAAGTAAAGTCAGAATTGAAAATTGTGTTTCTATTTTTTTGTAGCCGAATATTTTCAAAATTAATTTTTTCCTGCTTCCAATCTTTTGGAATCGTATCTTTAAAAGATTCTGGATAAAAAGAATTTTGGAATGCAATTTTTATTTTATTAGGTAGATTACTGCAAGAATTTAAGAAAAATAAAAGCGAAAGCTTACCACAATTTAAAAATTCTCTTCTGGTTGCAAATTTTGAAAACATTCAGCAACCCTTCTCTAAAGAAATTTGACCTAGGCCCTTCATTATTTCCAGATTTTGTTGACACAATGAAACTATTTCTTCATTTTTAAATCCATCTAAGAAAGCAAGCAATGATATTCCACCAGCACCTACACCTTCTTTTACATGACCTAATTCATAATCCCTCAATTCTTTGTATTTTGAAGATTTGAAATTTAAAGGACTGGCTAAACCTAATAATTTGACATCATATTTTTCATTAATTAGATTTACTAAATCATTTAGAGAATTATCTTTCACAAGCCAGCCAGTTGTCGCAATAAAAACATCTTCAGTAAATTCATCTTTATTTTTTTCATCTAAAAATTCTAATACAAGCAAAATGACTGCTAACATTTGACTTCCTCCAGACAATATTACAGGTTGTTTTGCAAACCTTGCACCAATTAATAGACCCATAGAGAAGGCTTGGAAAGGATCACCTACCGCCGCGACAACGTCAAAAGAGTCGAAATCAGCTTTGAAATTTGCATTGAAAAGTCCTCTTTTAACTACTTGTCTTCTTAGTTCTCTTGGAGCTTTAAATAAACTACTTCCTACTAAATTAGATACCTCTAAACCAAAAGCTTCCATTACTGCCTGAGCAGTTGTGGTACCCCCCGGTACAGATTCAGAAATTAAAACTGGTTGTTTTAAGGATTTTCCTAATGCAAGACCTTTTTCATAGAGATTTAAAACTCTCTCTTTAGTCATCGATTTACCAGTAGTAAGACAATTTGATGGGCCCAAATCTCTATCTTCTACAACCAAATGATTAAAATAAGGCTTGGCTCCTATTCCCAGAGGAACAATCACTGGATAAATATTTATAAGCTTTGAACAAACATGACTAATTAGGGCAGGAGTTACTCCTGCATTTAGAAGAGGCAGTTTATATTTATGATCTTTCGAAGCACCCTCAAGCAAAAATTCGGCATCTGCGAGCGCAGTTTTTCTCCTTGATTTTGCATTAATACCTGCTGCGGAAATTCCTGGAATTTGTGATGTATTAGTGCCAGCAATTATAAGAAATATTTTTAAATTTTTAATATTTTTTTTCATTATTTCTATCTTATTAAGTTGTCTTTTTTTATTGGATTCATTACCAAAAAAATTTATCCCTAATTCTTTACTGTACATTCTTACTTTTTTTAATTATTAAAATCAACTATGCTATTTAATAATCTTGGAGGATCTGGGATAGTTAATTTAAATCTAGGAAACAGTGAAAAGGCAACTACATGTACAGTTAAAACATAAACTATTTCTTGAAAAATTATTAATAAAATTGCACCTAATTGTATACTCAAAATTGAGGGATATAAGGGTAAATTAAATAATCCAATTAACTTTTCTATTAGACCATAACTCGCTCTAGTAATTAACACCCAAAGATTATCTCCAACCAACGTAGATAATGCTATTACTCTTAGTAAGAAGCCAAGGGTTCCAATAACAACTCCACCAGTTAAACTAAGTTTCCAACTCTTTTTTTTAAGCCAACACCAACCTAACCAAAAAGCCAAGATCCCATAAGGAAATAAAAATAAAGTTCCTCTAACAGGACCCATAATTATGAATAAAAGAAGAAATTGTATTAAAAGTCCTTCCAATGCAATTTTAGTTCCTCTTCTCAAGTGCAACAAGATCATCGGGAGGGGTAAAATCAACCTTAATAAAGCTCCTCCAATTGGTAGATAATATAATGCCACCCATAATAAAGACGAAAGAGATGCTAAGTAAGAGGTCTCGACAATATTTAATGCTTCAGTTTTTGTTGTTATTTTCATTTTTTCTTGAATATTTTTAATTAATTTTTATTCATACTTTTATTTTTTGAATCTAAGATTCGTTCAATCTTTTCTATTTCAAAATTTACCTCAGAATTTCTTAAAATGGAACTCAATTCTTCAGTGGGATCTTTTGGATCTACATCTTTTAAAATGAATATTATTTTGTAAGATTGAAGCTCAATTTTTCTTTTTTTTAGGAGATTCTTAATTTTTTTATTTTTTTTATCATCAAATTTTTTGTTTTCTTTTTCTAAATTTATATCGTTTTTATTTTCAGGAACAGTTTTTAACTTTTCTACTTTTTTAATTTTTTTATCATCAAATTTTTTGTTTTCTTTTTCTAAATTTATATCGTTTTTATTTTCAGGAACAGTTTTTAACTTTTCTACTTTTTTAATTTTTTTATCATCAAATTTTTTGTTTTCTTTTTCTAAATCATTAAAACTACTTTCAAAAAAATTTCCAATCCTCCCTCCAGAGCATGATTGCAAGAAAATTAAAAAAATTAATAAAAAAAATTCTTTTTTTTTAAAAATCATATTTTTTCTAACTTTTCTTTTTCCTTATAGTTTTTTTATTACTAATCTTTGTTTTTTTTAAAATTGCGCCTTTTTTATCTTTTAGTTTTTCTTCTAAAAGAGATACTGCGTCATCTATAGTAAATTTTTCTATATCAGTATCTTTGGCAATCGAAACATTAGTTTTGCCACATTTTAAATAGACTCCATATCTTCCATTTAATATTTGAATTTTTTCTTTAAATTCTTTCGGTTTTCCAAAGTCTTTAAGTACCTCTTGACCACCTCTACCCATTTTTGGCATCGCAAGAATTTCTAATGCTCGTTCTATATCAACTGTAAAAACATCATCCTCTTTCTTTAAGGATCTATTTTCAGATTCATTTTCATTTTTAATCCATTTGATGTAAGGGCCAAATCTTCCTCTATCAGCCTCAACAACTCCTCCTTCAGGATGAACTCCTAATAATCTAGGCAAACTTAAAAGTACAAGAGCCTCATCTAGAGTTAGATCATCAGTTTTCAACTCTTTGGGTAATGAAGCTCTTCTTGGTTTAGCTTTATCTTGATCATTATTTCCCAATTGAACATAAGGTCCATAAGGGCCAAATCTTAAAAAGACTTTTTCCCCAGTTTTTGGATCAGTTCCAAGATCCGATGGGCCACTTAAGATTTGATCAACTTGTTTTATGTCTAAATCTCCAGGAGTAATATCCATTGGAAGATTACCTTTAGCCTGAATTTCATTACCAGATTCATCAATTTTTGTACCCTCTAGCCAAGGTCCGTTAGAGCCTATTCTGACTACGCAAGGAAGGTCTTCGAAATCAACTTGTCTATAAGCTTTACCATCAATATCACCCTCTGTTTTCTGAACCTTTACCTCCAAACCATTTTTACCTTTATAGAAAGTTTCGAGGTATGGTAGCCACTCAAGATTGCCTGAAGATATTTCATCCAATGAAGATTCCATTTTTGCAGTAAAAGTAGTATCTACCAGATCTGGAAAATGTTCTTCTAATAAAGCAGTAACAGCAAAAGCTGTAAAAGTTGGAGCCAAAGTATTAGAAGATATATTCGCATAACCTCTATCAACTATGGTCCCAATAATGCTGGCATAGGTAGAAGGTCTTCCAATCCCTTCTTTTTCAAGAACCTTAACTAATGCGGCCTCCGTATATCTTGCAGGAGGTTTAGTTTCATGAAAAGTAGATTCCTTATTAGTAACTTCAAGACATGTTCCAGTTGTTAAGTTTGGGAGAATAACTTCTTGTTGTTCAAGGGATGAACTTGGGTCATCACTTCCCTCGACATAGGCTCTGAAGAATCCTGCGAAATCAATACTTTTCCCGCTTGATTTAAATAATCCATCCCCTACGCTAATTTCAGCATTTATCATAGTTAACCTAGCTTCCGCCATTTGACTAGCTACAGTTCTTTTCCAAATTAAATCGTAAAGTGATAAGTCTCTACCAGTAAGATTAGTTTCCTTTGGTGTTTTAAATATCTCACCTGCCGGCCTAATAGCTTCGTGTGCTTCTTGAGCATTTCTTGCAGTTGAATTAAATTGTCTTGGTGAGTTAGATAAATAATCTTTTCCATACATAGAACTGACACATTCTCTAGCAGCTCTTGTGGCTTGTTCGGAGAGATGAACTGAATCAGTTCTCATATATGTTATGAAACCTCTCTCATATAGCCCTTGTGCACATCTCATAGTTTCTCTTGCAGATAAACGAAGCTTCCTATTTGCTTCTTGTTGTAATGTGCTAGTTGTAAATGGAGGAACTGGCTTACGAGTGGATGGCTTTTTTTCGATTTTTGAGACTAACCAATCCTCTGAGGAAAAAGTCTTCAATAAATCATTTACTTGCTCTTCTCCAATTATTAAAGATTTGTTTCCTTCTTTTAATTTACCGGTTTGTTCGTCAAAATCGGAGCCATTAGAAATTCTTTGACCGTTTAAACTGAATAATTTAGTTTCGAAAGTAATATTATCTTTTACTAGGGAAGCTTTGATCCCCCAGTAACTAGCTTTTTTAAAGGATCTTCTTTCTCTTTCTCTCCTCACAAGAAGTCTTACAGAAACTGATTGAACACGACCAGCAGATAGTCGGGGGGCTACCTTCTTCCAAAGTAAAGGAGATAATTCATATCCAAAAAGCCTGTCCAAGATTCTTCTTGTTTCTTGAGCCTGAACAAGTTCCATATCAATTTCTCTTGTTTGGTCTAAAGCTTTATTAATTGCCTTCTTCGTAATTTCATGAAAAACCATTCTCTTAGTTGGTATTTTAGGCTTAAGTATTTGCAGGAGATGCCAGCTAATACTCTCTCCCTCTCTATCTTCATCAGTTGCCAGTAATAGCTGTGTCGCGCCTTTCAATGCATCTTTCAACTCTTTGACAACCTTTTTCTTATCTTTTGGAACTATATAAAGTGGTTCAAAATCCTCTGTTGTATTAACTCCTATCCTTGACCATTTTTCCTTTTTAACCGCAGCAGGTATTTCAGCAGCTCCTTTTGGAAGATCTCTTACGTGTCCCATTGAAGCGAGAACTTCATAATTAGAGGGCAAAAACTTTCTTATAGTTTTTGCTTTGGTGGGACTTTCAACAATAACAAGTGTGTGATCCAAGGTTTATTTCAAAAATTGGTGTTTTTGTTCAGTTAGGGCATATTATGATTATTTGAAGCATTTTCAAGTAATTTCTTCTGAAAATTTCAAAAATCATACCCACAAATTATAATCAAGTTAAGATTAACTCTTAGACCCTTACAATCAAACATCTAATTTAATCCAATTTAATAAAGTGCCAAACGAAATCTTTACAATTAATTTAAATCCTCAAGCCATTATTCCAGAGGCTTTTATTTTACTAGGTATTGTTGGAACACTTCTTGTAGATTTAGCTGGAGAAAAAACTGCATCAAAATGGGCACCAATAATTTGCTATTTATCAATTGGAAGCTCTCTTTTTAGTTTGGCTTTGCAATGGAGTAATCCTGTAGAAAGCGCATTCCTTGGGTCCTTTAATTCAGATAATTTAGCAATCGCATTTAGAGCAATAATATCTTTATCAACCTTAGTATCTTTACTTATAAGTTGGCGGTATACAGAACAAAGTGGTAGCCCTATTGGCGAGTTTGCTGCAATAGTTCTTTCAGCCACCCTTGGAGCAATGCTTTTGTGTGGATCTACTGACCTTATTAGTGTATTTATATCTCTGGAAACTTTATCTGTAGCAAGCTACTTACTTTCTGGTTACCTCAAGAGAGATCCAAGAAGTTCAGAAGCGGCCTTAAAATACCTTCTTGTTGGATCAGCTGCTGCTGCTGTTTATTTGTATGGATCCTCTTTTCTTTATGGATTAAGTGGTTCAACAAACTTAGCGACAATAGGCTTAGAGATTATCAATAAGCCATCTTTCATTACTTCACTCGCTCTTGTATTTGTCTTATCAACAGTTGCATTTAAAATTGCTGCTGTTCCCTTTCATCAATGGACTCCTGATGTATATGAGGGTTCACCTACGCCTGTAGTAGCTTTTTTATCTGTTGGTTCAAAAACAGCGGGCTTTGCATTTGCAATAAGAATATTAAGCACAACTTTTTCTTCTTTTGACGAAGAATGGAAACTTTTATTTACCATTTTGGCCATATTAAGCATGGCTCTGGGAAATGTTGTAGCTCTAGCTCAAACATCAATGAAAAGGATGCTAGCTTACAGTTCTATTGGACAAGCCGGATTTGTAATGATTGGAATAGTATCTGGAACACAAGATGGTTTATCATCAGCTGTTTTATATTTGGCTGCATATTTGTTTATGAATTTGGGTGCATTTTCTTGTGTAATACTTTTCTCACTGAGAACTGGTTCTGACAGAATTCTTGATTACTCAGGACTTTACCAAAAAGATCCTCTCATTACATTAGGCTTAAGCCTTTGTCTTCTATCTCTTGGAGGTTTACCTCCAATGTTAGGATTTTTTGGAAAGATATACTTGTTCTTTGCAGGTTGGGCAAATCATCAATATCTATTAGTAATAATTGGATTAGTAACTTCAGTTATATCTATTTATTACTACATTTCAGTGATAAAAATGATGGTAGTTAAAGAACCACAAGAAGCTTCTGAAATAGTTAAATCATATCCTGAAATTAATTGGGGAATTGTAGGATTACCTCCCTTGAGAATTGCACTTTATACTTGTGTCGCAGTAACTGCTCTTGGAGGAATCCTTTCTAATCCTCTTTTTAAATTAGCTAATACAGCAGTTTCAGAAACTCCTTTCTTAAAGGATATTATTGCTACAGCAAATAATATTTCCTAGAAGAATTCTTCAATAAATGTCTAAAAAAGTAGCGAGTTTAGAAAATATATCTAAAACATATGGGAAAGAAGATCTAACTGTTAAAGCCTTAGACGGCATAAACTTAGAAATTTATAAAGGTGATTATTTAGCTGTAATGGGAGCAAGTGGCTCAGGCAAAAGTACAGCTATGAATATTATTGGATGTCTAGATAGACCATCTGAAGGTATTTATAAATTAAATGGTATTCCTGTTGAGAATTTATCTGATGACGAGCTCGCGGAAATACGCAACCAAAAATTAGGCTTCGTTTTTCAACAATTTCATCTTCTTTCGGACGCAACTGCACTTGAAAACGTAACTTTGCCAATGATTTATGCTGGTATTGAGCCTGAGCAAAGACTAGAGCGAGGTAAGAATGCTTTAAAAAAAGTTGGCCTTTCAGAAAGAATGAATAATCGCCCAAACCAATTATCCGGAGGTCAACAACAACGAGTTGCTATAGCAAGGGCTATTATCAATAACCCCGCAATTTTGTTAGCAGACGAACCTACTGGAGCACTAGATTCAAAAACAACTGAAGATGTATTAGATCTTTTTGACAAACTGCATGAATCTGGAATAACTATAGTTTTAGTTACACATGAAGATGAAGTTGCAAATCGTGCAAAAAAAATAGCCAGATTTAAGGATGGAAGAATAGTTGAATTAAAAGTTAATTAAATTCAAAACCTTCTAATTACCTTCAGTTGAGTTTCATTTTCAATTCTTAAATTCCCATTCGAATCAATATCTCTAATTTTCCATGAATGAGGACAATAACCACTAGGTAAAAAACTTTTAGTAAGAAACTTATTTGCAGATTTAATCACATATACTTTTTTCTTATTACATTCAATTGCATCATTAAAAGCTTTTAGAACTTTGGCTGTCCAATAATGATGATTAATATTTTTAGTTTGAAGTACTTTTGATAGTGAAATACCTTCTGATGGAGTGTAATTTAAAACATTCATGCCAAGTCCTATTCTTACATAGATAATTTCTTTGCCCCTTGTTATTACCCTTGGTAAAAATCCAATCAACTTTTTTGAACCAAAAAAAATATCATTTGGCCATTTCAAACAAACATTTATATTCTCTTGCCTAAGCATTTCACATAACTTAATACCTAAAGATAAATTAAATATTTGAAACGCAAATTCTTTTGAAAATATTGGGTAAGCTGCACTTAACCAAATCCCGCCTTTTGGAGAAACCCAAGTTTTTGAGTTTTGGCCAACCCCTGAGAACTGTTCTCTTGCGATTATCGCTACTGGCTGGTTGTTCTTTATTTCCGAATATTCAAGCAAGTTTGTTAGCTCATTTTCGGTACTTTTACATTTTATTTTGTAATGTAGTGTCCAGGTTGGATATTGACCCTGAATTTTTTTTAAATAAAAAACTGTCTTAGCTGCAGGTCCAATAACTTTCACAAATTCTTTATTAAAACAACGAGCATCTTTTTAAAGATTAGATTAACTTTAGTCTTAATAAGTAAATATTACAAATTGGACAAAAAATATTTGCCAATATTGAATAGAAGGAATCCACATCCATTAAAAAATTGTCTTGATAATTTCAAAAAATCCTGCGGAGACTTAGATAAACTCACAAAAATCAACGAAAACTGGAAGAACTTAATCGGCTTAGAACTATTTCAAGAATGTAAACCATTAAATATTGAAAAAAAAATTCTTACTATTGCAGTAAATCATCCACAGTGGCGCCAAGCTTTAATCTATAACAAGCATAAATTAAAAGAGAGAATCGAGAAAATTGGAATAACTTTGAATGAAATAAAAATAATACAAAATTATGAAATTAAAAATAAAAATATCAAAGCTAATAATGCAAAGATAGTTTGGGCAAAGCATCCAAGCAGAATCAATCAAAATAATATGTGCATTTGTACTCTTTGTAATTCCCCTACTCCTGAGGGCGAAATCAAAAGATGGGGACAGTGTTCTTTTTGTTGGAGAAAAAAAATTAAAAACTAAATTCTTCATTTAGTTAAAATTAGTATTCCCATTTGCCCCCCCAAAATAGTCCTATATTCAGCTTTTTTAAATCCAACTTCCTTAGCAATATTTATAAGCACATTTTTCTTTGGAAAATTGCTAATACTTTTTTCAATATATGCGTACTCTGGACCTAAATTAAAAAGCCGCGAAATGGTTACTACAATTAATCTCAAATAAATTTTCTGAAAAATATTGGATAAAGAATTTCTTGTTGAGTGATTAAAATCCAAAAATCCTGCCCTTCCCTTATCCTTCAAAAGATCAAAAACTTTTTTTATTCCTGCTTCAACATTATTCAAGTTTCTAAGTCCATATGACATGCAAATCCCATCAAAATTTTTTGAATAATCATTAATTTCTAATACATCTTTAATTTCCCACTTAATAAATTTATTTTTTTTAAGCTCTGATTTTTTTTTTGCAATATTTAAGATATCCTCTGCACTGTCAATCCCAGTAATTGAACCCCTTGGACTAACTCTCTCAGAAATTAAGAATGCTAAATCTCCAGTTCCACAGCATAAATCTGCCCAATCTTCACCATTTAAAGGTTCCAATAAATTAACTAATTTCCTTTTCCATAATCTGTGCAGCCCAAAACTTAATAGATTATTTAAAAAGTCATATTTATAAGAAATTTTATTAAATATATTTTTGACTTCGATAGTTTTTGTGAATTTCATTTTTTAGTTTTTAAATTATTTCTTTTTGGTATTAAATTAAAATTTTTATTCATATGGTCTAATTGGAAGATTTTTTTCGAGAAGGAAAGTTTTTATTTCTTGGAGAGTAAGTTTCTTATCATGAAGTAATGATGCTAAAAGTGCCGCAGATGCCCTGCCTTCATTGAAAACATCATAGATATCTTCTAAACAACCTGCTCCTCCAGAAGCAATCACTGGAATATTAACAATATTAGTAACAGATTCAGTCAGATGTAAATCATATCCATTCTGCGTGCCATCACCATCCATTGAAGTAAGCAAAATTTCCCCTGCGCCTAACTCCTCAACTTTCTTTGCCCAACTTAATACATCTATTCCAGTATTTTCTCTACCTCCTTTTACATATACCTCCCATTCATCAGTCTTATTAACTTTTCTTTTAGCATCAATTGCTATCACGATACATTGATTACCAAATTCTCTAGAACTTTTAGAAATTAAATCTGGATTTCTAACAGCAGAAGAATTCAAACTCACTTTGTCAGCTCCAGCTCTTAAAAGATCATTAATTGAAGAAACAGAATCTATTCCTCCACCTACTGTAAATGGGATTTTTACTGATTTCGCGGTCCTAGAGACAAGATCAACTAATGTATTTCTATTTTCTACACTAGCTCTAATATCTAAGAATACTAATTCATCTGCTCCCTCATCAGAATACCTACAAGCCAATTCAACAGGATCGCCTGAGTCTCTCAAGTTAACAAAATTTACACCTTTTACCACTCTGCCATGGGCGACATCTAAACAAGGAATTAAACGAAGAGCTACCATTTTACTAAAAATTGTCCAAATGCTGTTAATCTTGCATAATAGCTTCCATTTTACCTCTTATGGCTGAAACAAAATTATTACCCAAAATCGGTAGTAAAATCAAAATTAACATCAACAAAGTAAAAGATAGACTACCAGCTAAATTAATAGATCAAATTTCCTCGAATCCTAAAGCCGTAATAACAGGCTATAAAATGACAGACGGCAGAAGTATTGGAATCACCGCAAAATTTCAGAATGGTGAGCAAAATTGGTTTTTCCCAGAAGAAATTGAGAAAGGTTAAAGAGTAAAGTGAATGATCCAAAACAACTTTTAGGAATTAAGGGTGCCTCTGAAACATCAAGTATATGGAAACTCCGTATACAGTTAATGAAACCCATAACGTGGATCCCTTTGATATGGGGAGTTATTTGTGGAGCAGCTGCAAGTGGGAATTTTGAATGGACATTTAGTAATGTTTTAGCTTCATTAGCATGTATGTTGATGAGTGGACCACTTCTGGCTGGTTATACCCAAACCATAAATGATTTTTTTGATAAAGAAATTGATGCGATTAATGAACCAAATAGACCAATTCCTTCAGGAAAAATTTCAATTAAAGATGTAAAAATACAAATCTGGGTATTACTTATAGCAGGTTTAATAGTTGCTTTTCTATTAGATTTATATGCTAAGCACAGCTTCCCCTCCGTCTTACTTTTGGCATTAGGAGGTTCCTTTGTTAGTTATATATATTCTGCTCCGCCACTCAAATTAAAACAGAATGGTTGGCTAGGAAATTATGCATTAGGAGCATCTTATATAGCTTTACCTTGGTGGGCAGGACAAGCCTTGTTTGGGAAATTAACTATCGTAACGGCGATACTAACACTTGCTTATAGCCTCTCTGGACTTGGAATTGCTGTTATAAATGATTTTAAAAGTGTTGAAGGAGACTCAAAGCTAGGCTTAAATTCTCTACCAGTTGTATTTGGAATTAAAAATGCAAGTAGAATAAGTGCAGGTCTGATTGACATTTTTCAATTAGCAATGGTTGTAGTATTAGTTATTATTGGTCAACATTTAGCCTCTGTAATTTTAGTTTTATTGGTAATTCCACAAATTACATTTCAAGATATGTGGTTACTAAGAGATCCTTTAAAGTTTGATGTCAAATATCAAGCAAGTGCCCAACCGTTCCTAATAACTGGAATGTTAGTTACAGCTTTAGCGATAGGACATAGTTTTTTAGTTGCTTAAGGTGCAAAAGATTAAATTCAAATCTTTTGTTTTAATTTTTCCAATATTAATTTTTTCTGGAATATCTTTTTATTTTTTTAGTCTAATATTTAGTACATTAAAATTTGACGTATCTAAAAATAAAAAGTCTCGGGAAACCAAATATTCTTATGTAATATCATCTTCTGATAATAAGATACTAAGCAAATTAAGCCGCAAATTTGAAATAGATAATAGTTATCATAAAATTCCATTTTTTCTTAAACATTCTTTTATATCTTCTGAAGATAAAAGATTTTATAAACATAATGGAATAGATATAAAAAGTATTTCTCGTGCCATTATTCAAAATATTAGAAGTGGTTATGTTAAAGAGGGAGGAAGTACAATTACACAACAAGTTGCTAGATTACTTTATCTAAATAATGATTTAAGTTTTCAAAGAAAAATCAAAGAAATATTTATATCGCTCATACTTGAATTTAGATATAACAAAAATCAAATTTTAAAATTATATTTAAATAATATTTATCTAGGATCAGGAGCATACGGGATAGACGAGGCTGCCCAAGTTTATTTTGGAAAATTTATAGAAGAATTGACATTATCAGAGATCGCATTAATTGCAGGATTAGCTCCAGCTCCATCAATTTATTCACCTTATCAAAATTTAGAACTAGCTATTAAAAATAGAAATAAAGTTCTTGAATCAATGTATGTTGATGGACATATTTCTCTTGCAAATAAAAATAAGGCTATTAAAGAAAAAATAAAGTTAAATTATCAAACAGCTGATAATTTTTTAGATGATAAATTACTAATAAACTTTATTCTTCAGGAAACAGATAAAAAAATTGGAAGTAAAAAAGATTATAAGTTTTTAAGAATTAAATCTTCTATTAACAAAGATTGGCAAGAAAAAGGTCAAAAACTATCAAGATACGCAGGTCCTAAAGAACTTGAATTTGGTCTGTTATCTATCGAATCAAACACAGGACTAATCAGGACAATGATAACCAGCAAAAATCCATCAATTAATGAATACAATAGAGTGATTTCATCTGTAAGACCTTTAGGTTCTACTTTTAAAATAATCCCTTATGCTGCTGCATTAATAGAAGGAATAAAATTAAGCGATAAATTTGAAGACTTACCAATATGCTGGGAAAGTTATTGCCCAAAAAACTTTTCAGAAGAATATAGAGGTTCAATATCTTTGATTGAATCATTTAAAAGTTCATCAAATATCGTTCCAATATTAATAACAAAAAAAATCGGCTTAAAAAATATTATTAATTTAGCGAATTCATTTGGAATAGGTTACGAGCAAGAGTTTGAGGAATTCCCATCATTAGCTATTGGCGCCTACGGAGATAATCTTTTAAACATCACAAATGCATATTCTGCAATAAACAATAATGGGAAGATTCAAAGCCCTGAAATCATAGAAAAAATAGAATCATTTAAGAAACAACCTATTTGGGAAAATAAATCTATTTCCAAGAAAATATTAGATTTAAAAATAAACAAGAAAATGAATAAACTTCTTGAAAAATCTGTAAAAGAAGGCACTTCAAAAGCAGCCTCTATAAAAGGAAAGAAAATTTATGGGAAAACAGGAACATCTGATGGAAATAAAGATCTCTGGTTTATTGGTTCCATTGATAATCTTACAACAGGGATCTGGATAGGTTACGACGATAATAAGGAATCTGAATTATCAAGTGGGAATGCAGCTTATTTATGGAAGAAGTTCATATCTGAAATTTATAAAATTCCAATTAAAAAATAAATTATATTTTTAAGATTTATAAGAAATTATTGCAGAATAAAATCCATCACCAGGATAATCCAAGCTAGGTAAAATTTGCTTTTGGCTAACCAATTTTAAAGTTTTGTTTTTTTTAATAAATCGTTCAATTAATAGATCATTTTCATCGGGACAAATAGTACAAGTTGAATAAACTAAAGTGCCATCTTTTTTCAAAAGTGGGAAAATACTCTCCAAAAGTTTTTCCTGTAATAAAGTTAAAGATTTTATTTTTTCTTTACTTAAAGACCATCTAGAATCTGGATTCCTAGAAAGAGTTCCAATGCCTGAACATGGAGCATCTAATAAAATCTTATCAAAATAAGATATAAACTTAGGATTTAATTCAATCAAACTCGTAGCATCAGCCTTAAGGGTATTAACAGATTTCAAATTTAACCTTTCTAAATTTGATTGCAGTATTTTCAATCTTTTTGCTGATCTATCTACGGCAATGATTTCAGCACTATCGTTCGTTAATTCTGCAAGGTGGGTAGACTTACTTCCTGGAGCTGCACAAGCATCTAAAATCTTTTCACCTTCTTTTGGATTTAAGAGAGGAGCTATCCACTGAGAAGATCTATCTTGAATTGTCCAAATTCCATCTCTATATCCTGGTAAATTTTTTATAGATCTTGGATTAGATTTTAAAGTAATTCCATTATGTAAATTATTAATAATTTCAGCATCAATATTATTTTCATGAAGTACTTTCAAAAAGTTATCTAAATTAGTTTTTAATTGGTTAATTCTCAAATCAATTGATGGTTTTTTATTAAATGCCTTAATGATATTTTCACCATCGCTAATGCCAAACCATTTATAAAGATCCTTCACAAGCCATAATGGAAATGATTCAAGATAAGAAATTCTTTCTTTTCTATCAGAAGATAATTCCGGAAAAATTTTTTGTTCTAATTTTCTTGATGCATTTCTCAATATCGCATTTACAGTTCCCGCTAAACCATTTAAATCTGTTTTTTTAGCTACTTCTACAGTGGTAGAAATAGCAGCAGGAAATGGAATTTTATCCATTTTCAATAGTTGATATAAACCTATATGCAAAAGCCATCTTAACTTTGGAGGCTGCTTATTATGATTAATTTTTGATGTATGGTCCGTCCAAAGGTCAAGAAATTTTCTATACCTTATGCATCCAAAAGATAATTCCGTAATAAAAGCTATATCAAGAGGATTAAATTGATAATTTTTTAAAACCTTTTCAAGAGCATGATCAGAAAAATCGCCAGAACTAACTTTTAATAAAATTTCCCAAGCTGCCTTTCTTTGTAAATATCCTATGCTCAAAATATAATATTAATTTTAAATATAACTTTAATATACAAAAAATTTAAAAATTTAAACTACTTTTTCAATTGCAGAATTAAACCAAATAAAACCTAAGATAGAAATAAGAGACAGATTAAATCCTAAAAAAAGAAAGATATTTAAAGAATGGATTCTTTCCCGAAAAAATATTTTTTTCTCTTCTTGATACTTCATTAGTAAAATAAAAATTTAATCAGGATTTCAAACGGCAACCAATATTAATAGAACCTGAATCAAGCATTCTGCCTAATTTAATTGCTATAGATTCTTCCAACCTTGTGAAATTAGATTGATGGGTAGTTATCCAATCTAATTCAGGAAAAGTGATAATTCCCGTCGAATTACTTTTTAAAAAAAGTGTTCCAATTTCCATTGGATAAATCTAATTTTCTCCAAGTTAACATCCGTATTTATTATTTCTTCATAACATAATATTCTTTTAATTTTTCATAGACAACTGTTGGTTAATACTCTTAATTTATTGAATATCTCTTAAAAATTTATCGGCCGTTTTTAAGTGATTATTTAATTTTTCCTCTGACATTTTATCGAGATTTCTCGTTAACATTGCCAGACGATATTGCTTTCTAAAAAAGCTTTCATTATCTTTAATAAATTTCCAAAATAATCCATCCCATATTTCACACCATGGGCCACTTTTAAAATTAGACATTTTTTTTACATAATTGGAGCTTGATATATATGGCTTTGTTGAAAAGATACCACCATCACTAAACTGACTCATTCCGTAAACATTTGGGACCATAACCCAATCATAGGAATCAATAAACATTTCCATAAACCATTTATAAACTTGGTTAGGGTGAATTCTACATAGAAGCATAAAGTTGCCAACGATCATTAGCCGTTCAATATGATGACAATAACCAAATTTAATAATATTTTTTATAACTACGTCTACTGGTTCAATTCCTGTATTTCCTTGATAAAAAGATTTTGGAATTGGCTTATCTTCGAAATTCCAAAAATTACTATTTCGCATCTTTGTTCCGTATTTTTTATAGACGAGGCAAATAAATTCTCTCCATCCAATAATTTGACGAATAAAACCCTCTAAAGAGTTAATAGGAACATTATTATTTTTTGCAAAAAGTAATGCTTTATTAACTACTACATCTGGGGTTAATAAGCCGCTATTTAAAAGAGGAGAAAGTAAACTGTGCCATAAAAAAGAATTTTCTTTAGAAATAGCATCCTCATAATCTCCAAATAAGAAAAATCTATGTTTTAAAAAATCATTTAACCATTCATCTGCTTCTTCAAAATTAGTTGGATATAAAAAGTTATTACTTTCTCCAATAAACTCAATATCAAAATTGGCTAATGACCTTTCTGCATTAACTACAAATTTATTTTTTTGTAATTTAGGTGTATCGGGTATATTTATTTTTTTTGGTAATTTTTTTCTGTTCATTTCATCGAAACTCCATTTACCACCTTCTGGTGTATCATCAGGATTAACTAATATCTTTTGGCTCTTTCTTTGATTCTCATAAAATCTCCCCATAAGAGGTTTTTTTGCATTTGATGCAAATAAATCTTTTAAATCTTCACTGCTTATAAACATAGGAGAAGGCAAAATATTTAAAGCTAAATCATTACTTTCAACAAAATTATTAATCCTCTTCATTATTAAAAAATCATGCGGGTCAATGAGATTTATTTTTTGATATTTATTTTTAATAAATTCTGATAAATAATCAACTGTAGAAGCATTATTCTTGTTTTCGATATATAAAACTTTAAAGCCAGATATTTCTAAATAATTTTTATAAGCGATCATAGATGCTCTATGAAAAACTAACTTATTTTTATGGTTAATTAATTTTTGAAATTTATCATTTCCAAAAAATAATGAGTCTTCCAAAATCAAAACTTCACAATTTATTTTTAAGATTGGGCTTTCTCTAAAAAGTTGATTCGGGAAAATAATTGATACTTGTTTCATCTTTGCGACTTCCTGTTACTGCATCTTTTTGAACAGTAGATAACATCATCCCAACAGTTTTTCCATTTTTTACGCCACTCAAACGGCCTATTGCAAACAGGACAAGTTTTAGTAGAAAGATTTTTCAAAATTTATAATTTTCTTTTATGAGTAGATTTAAATCTAGTTGAATCTTTAAGGGCCATATGTTTTGTATTTCTTCCCGAAACTCTCTTTCTCCAGACTTTGAAAGATTTGGGTTTAAGATTTTGACGCATAATTTTTATCGCATCTTCCTCTTTTAAACCAAATTGATACTCGATAGCTTCGAAGGGTGTTCTATCTTCCCAACACATTTCTATTATTCTGTCTATATCGATACTTTCCATATTTATTGTTCACATTGTGAGGTACAAAGTTTTTCAATATCGGATCTACCTGTAATTTGAAGTCTATATTTTGCCCAATATCTGTAAACCAATCTCAATAATGGAGATAAGAGCTTAATCTTCAAGGGATAATAAACCCAACCTAAACCAACTAATTCATAAGAATATGCAAGTACATCTAGTCCCCTAATAATTTCACCATTTTCAATAATCCCATGCAGGTTTGACATAGCCTCTGAATATGAGATGTCATTAAAAAGACTTTGATCATAATCCTTACTATTAATATCTATAAATGCAATTTGATTTAAGGTATCTCTTTTTTTAAGAAAATTTGTTTCTCTCAAACAAAGTGGACAACCACCATCGAATAAAAAGGTTAATTTATTTTTCATATTTTTATACAAATATAGAAATTAAATAACTTTTTTGTGGAATAAAAAATTTTTTTTAGATTACAAGCTTTATAAAGCCTTAATAATTGCCAGTTCTAATTTAGTGAAATTATATTATCTTATTAATTAATAAGCCATTGATTAAGGGATACATCAATGGTTTTAAACTATTTCAGTCATCTAAAAGATGAACTCCTTCTCCTACGTCAGGAGTGAATTTACAATATTTTTCAAAAATAAGTCCAACACCTCTCATTTTTTCTCCTAATTCATCGTTAAATTTATTCCATTCTTCCGATTCACGGTCAGGTAAATCCCACCCTTGTTTTTCTACCATACTTGTTATTACTGTATAGTCCCATTCTATGTATGCCATTGAGTTAATTTAAACTACCAAAATATTATAAACCAAGAGATTTAATAGGTAATCAATATTTTTTGAATATAATTTAAAAGTGTGAAAAATTATAAATGTCAATTTTGCCAAGAAGATTTGAAAGAATCAAAAATGTTTTAAATTGCAGAATGAGAAACTTGACTGTTTTAGTTGAGGATGTCAATAAACCTCATAATTTATCTGCGATATTAAGGACATGTGATGCGGCAGGAGTTTTCGAAGCAAATTTTATTAGCAAAACGAATGCCGTTAAAACTTTTAATAGTACTGCTCAAGGAAGTCAAAAATGGGTAAAACTGAATAATCATGAAAACACTATCATGGCAATATCTGATTTAAAGAATAAGGGTTTTAAATTATATGGAACGACTCTTAATAGTGAATCAGTAGATTATAGAAATTTTGATTATTCTCAAAATACATGTTTTGTTTTAGGAGCAGAAAAATGGGGACTAAGTAATGAACTTATATCAATGGTTGATCAATCAATTTTTATACCTATGAGAGGTATGGTTCAATCTCTGAATGTTTCAGTTGCTGCTTCTATATTATTATTTGAAGCTGTTCGCCAAAGAAAAAATAAAGGTATATTGCCCGCTAATGGAGAAGGGTTAGATATGGATGAATATCAAAAAACACTTTTTGAATGGTGTTACCCAGAATTAGCTGCAGTGTATAAAAAATCAGCTGAAAAATATCCAAAGTTGAATGATCAAGGAGAACTTGATCCTATTACAGATAACTAAATTTATTCAGAATTTTGACTATCAAAAATATCTTCAAGGTCCTCTCCTATAAAAGAAAGACCTAAAACTAAAAAAAACATTGCCAAACCTGGGAACAAAGCCGTCCACCAGATACCTGTAGGTAAAGCGGCAAGAGCCAGATTTAAATCACTTCCCCACTCTGGGACATCTGCAGGAACGCCAAGGCCTAAAAATCCTAAACTTCCTAATACCAAAACAGCATCTGCTGCATTTAGTGTAAGCAAAATAGGCAATGGTGTTATTACATTTGGGAGAATATATTTAAAAATAATTTTTTTAACATCAGCTCCTGCAACTTGAGCCGCCTCCACATAAGTTTCGGATTTAACCAATATTGTCTGATTTCTGATTAATCTAAAATATTGAGGAGAGTAAACAATACACAATGCCAAAGCCGCGTTAAGGATACCCTTACCCAATACAAAAGCCACAACAACTGAAAGCAAAATTACAGGTATTGAAAAAATAGTATCCATTATTAGTGATAAGCATTTATCAAAAAAACCACCAAAATATCCACTTAATAATCCCAATGGCAAACCCAAACTTAATGAAAAAAGAATAGCTAAGAATACAACTTCTATCGCTAATGAAGATCCTTGCAAAGTTCTTAAGCAAACATCTCTTCCTAATCTATCTGTACCACAAAAATGATTAAGAGAAGGAGGGGCAAAGATATCATTGCTTAACATTGAAAATGAATAGCCAAAAAAATTATTGGCCTCTAAAAATTTCATTATTAAAACAACAAGAAGATAAAATAGTACAATTAAAAATCCAGCTTTTCTAATATTTGCGCCGACACGATTAAATGAGTTAATATCCAAAATCTTTTTTTAAAGATATAAATGAAATATACCCAATTCTTTTAAAAATTAATAGCTATAAATTTTAAATTAAAAGAAATTACTGGTTTAATTTCAAGACTGCCATAAAAGCTTCTTGAGGGACTTCAACTTTACCCATTGCCTTCATCCTCTTTTTGCCTTTGGCTTGTTTCTTTAAAAGTTTCTTTTTCCTAGAAATATCCCCTCCATAACATTTAGATAAAACATCTTTTCGCAAAGCACTTATGCTTTCACTTGCAATAATCCTGCTTCCGATTGATGCTTGAATAGGTATTTTAAATTGTTGTTTTGGAATAAGTTCTTTTAATTTCTCAACTAAACTTCTTCCAATTCCATAAGCCTTATCTTTATGAACAATAGAAGTTAATGGATCTGCTCTTTCTGAATTTATTAGAACATCTAATCTAACAAGGTCATTTTTTCTATAGCCAATCAAATGATATTCCATTGATGCATAACCTTGTGTTCTACTTTTCATTTGATCAAAGAAATCTGTAACAACTTCTGCTAATGGAATTTCATAAATCAAGGTAACTCGATCTGTGGTTATGTATTTCATATCTATAAATACTCCCCTTCTTTCCTGACATAAACCCATTAATGTTCCATTAAATTCATTGGGAGCATAAATTTCCATTTTCACATAAGGCTCTTCTATTGATTCTCTAAGTTGTGGATCAGGAATTGTAGAAGGATTATCAATAAAGATATGTTCCTGCTGATTTAAATTAACTTTATAAATAACTGATGGTGCCGTTACGATTAGATCCAAGTCATATTCTCTTTCTAATCTTTCTTGAACAATCTCCATATGAAGAAGTCCAAGGAATCCGCACCTAAATCCGAAGCCCATTGCGCTACTGGTTTCGGGCTCATATTTTAAAGCTGCATCAGATAATTGTAATTTTTCTAGTGATACTCTTAAATCTGGGAATTGATCAGCATCAGTTGGGAATAAGCCACAAAAAACCATAGGATTTGCAGTCTTATATCCGGGCAAAGGATCATTGGCAGGTGAATTTAAAAGAGTAATAGTATCTCCCACTCTCGCATCAGCAACTGATTTTATAGAAGCTGCTAAATAACCAACTTCTCCTGCATGTAATTCATCAACTTGCTGCTGATCAGGCGCCATTATTCCTATCTCATCTAGTTCATAATTTTTCTTACTTGCCATTAATAATATTTTTTCTCTCTTATTTAAAGACCCAGATATCACCCTGAAATAAACAATAACACCCCTGTACGGATCATAATAAGAATCAAAAATCAGTGCCTTTGTAGGTAGTTTAATTTCATCTTGAGGAGATGGTACTCTTCTTACGATTGCTTCCAAAATATCTTTAATACCAACTCCAGTTTTTGCTGAACAATTTATTGCATTAGATGTATCAAGTCCAATAATTTCCTCTATTTCTTGTTTTATTTTTTCAGCATCAGCCCCTGGTAAATCAACTTTATTTAAAACAGGAATTATTTCAAGATTATTTTCTAAGGCAAGATAAACATTAGCTAAGGTTTGAGCTTCTACTCCTTGACTTGCATCAACAACAAGTAAGGCGCCTTCGCAAGCTTGAAGAGATCTACTAACCTCATAAGAGAAATCAACATGCCCAGGAGTATCTATTAAGTTCAAAACATATTCTTGGGAATCGTCAGCTTTATATTTCATCCTAGCGGCCTGCAACTTGATAGTAATTCCTCTCTCTCTTTCAAGATCCATACTATCCAAAAATTGTTCTTGCATATCCCTTTGCTGCACAGTACCAGTATCTTGAAGCAACCTATCTGCAAGGGTAGATTTACCATGGTCAATATGAGCGATTATGCAGAAATTTCTAATTTTTGAAACCGATATATCAGTCATATAGAAAGAAAAATTCTCCTCTTATTGCATCTTGATTAATATTAGCTAATTAGAATTATGGATGGAAACCAAAAATGGAATTATTTCTTTTTTTAATTTCTTTTATGAAGGTACTGTAATTTTCAGAGACTGATAGTTCTGGATAAATTAAGTCATTTATTTTTTTCTGAAGATTATGCTTATCGTTTAAAAATAAAACAGATTTTTCTAGAACCTCAACCATTATTGCAACCGCAGTACTTGCTCCCGGAGAGGCTCCCAACAAAGCAGATAATGATCCATCAGATGAATTTACAATCTCAGTTCCAAATTTCAAAGAACCACCATCTTCAGTTTTTTTAATTATTTGGACTCTTTGACCAGCATTCTTTAAATACCAATCAGAAGGATTAGCTGATGGCATCATATTCTTTAAATTTTCCACTCTTGAGTTGTGGTTCTTTAGTGATTGAGATATTAGGTAATTAATCAAATCATTGTTCTTGAAACCAACGTCTAACATAGAAAAAATATTATTCTTTTTAATTGAACTAAATAAATCAAAGTATGAACTTTGTTTTAGAAATTTCGTTGTAAATCCAGCAAAAGGACCATATAAAAGAAGTTTTTTATTATCAATCCATCTGGTATCTAAATGAGGCACAGACATTGGTGGCGATCCAAT
>QCCT01000011.1 GCA_003281165.1 Prochlorococcus sp. AG-347-M18 | reverse complement strand
CCATTAGCTTGCATAAGTGGTTTGACAAAAATATGGAAAATATAATTAGTCCTTGGCTAAATGAAGTGAATAAACAAACCGAGATGGAAATTGATTTTGAAAATAAATCTATACCCTTTAAATAAAAAATTTTTCGGCTTTACCAAAGTTTATATTAGTAATATAGTTTGAAATTAAATTACCAAAATGTATTCAAGTCAAAGTTTAGATGAAAAAATAAAGATTGATAATAGTCTATCCAATCGATATATAGACTTAGATCCAAACGGGTATTTCATTATAAAAGTTGATTTGGAAGAAAATAAAATAGTTTTAGAGCACTTTCTAAATAATATTAATAATGACGGATATGCGCTTGACCCAGAAACAAATGAACCAATTAAATGCGACTCTCAAAATAAAAGAGTTTGTAATGAAGTTTTTGAAGGAATTAGTGCGAAACAACTTGGAATATTGATCACTGAAGAAAGAAATGACTTAATAACAAGATTCGATCATGCTCTATATTTAGGCCGGGAACTACAAAAAGCAGAAGAATGCTTATACAAAAAATTACCATATATCCAAGATTAAGAAATTAAACGAAAAAATCTAATCTTTTCATCTGATGTTAAATTAAATAAAAAATAAAAAAATTAATGAACATCATTTTCTATTTTGCATTTATTGGCTTTGGTTTTGGAGCTGCTTTCGCATTAGATAAGCTATTAAGAGCAGTTAAATTAATTTAAAAAACTACAAAATTTTAATAGTCTCCCCATATAAATCATATTCATCCGCAAAAGAAATATTTGCTTCAACAAATTTACCAATATAATTTTTCAAATCAATTTTATCTTTAACAGATAAAATTACAGTTCCGTCAATTTCAGGCGCGAAATTGTAGGACCGACCAATTAATTCGTTATTATCTGATATTTGTTCTACCAAAATCTTCATTTTTGAACCAACATATGTCTGATTTTTTTCTTTAGAGATACTTTGTTGAACTGAAATAACGTTATCTTTTCTTGCCTCTGCAACCTCTGGAGATACTTTATTTGACAAATGAAAAGCTGCTGTTCCCTCTTCGGGAGAAAAAATAAAAACTCCAACATGATCAAATTTGTGCCTATCCAAAAATTTGAGAAGATGTTCAAAATGTTCTTTTTTTTCTCCCGGGAAACCAACAATGAGACTAGTTCTTAATACAGCAGATGGAATTTCTTCTCTAATTTTCTCCAAAATTGATTCATTCAAAGAAGCTTGCCAAGGTCTATTCATACTCTTCAATACATCTGGATGACTATGCTGAAGTGGTAAATCAAAGTAAGGCACTATATTCTTTGAATCTTTGAAAGCTCTTATTACTTCATCAGTTAAACCTGTTGGATAAGCATAATGTATCCTTATCCAAGGAATTGAAACTTTAGAAAGCTCATTCAAAAGTTTGGCTAATGATGGTTTTCCATAAATATCCTGACCATAATTAGTTGTTATTTGACTAATTAATATGATTTCTTGAATACCCTTTTTTGCAAGACTTTTGGCTTCTGAAACTATAGATTCTATTGTTCTGCTTCTTTGAGGTCCTCTCAACTTAGGAATAATACAAAAAGCGCAATTATAGTTACAGCCTTCAGCAATCCGAAGATAAGCAACAAATTTGTTTTTATCTACAAAACGAGGCATTTCCTCATCTGCAATAAATTCAGGTATTTTTGAAACTTCATTAACGATTTCCCCTTTTTCTACTCTGTCTAAAACTTTGGCTATCTTTTGATAATCTCCTGTTCCAACCAAACCTTTTATTTCAGGAATTTCTTTTATAAGCTCATCTTTAAAATGCTGAGCCATACAGCCTGCAACTATTACTTCCTTTCCTTGATTTGTATATTCTAGAATTTTTCTAATAGATTCTTCTCTAGCTGTTTCAATAAAACTGCAAGTATTTACAACAACAACATTTGCATCATTTATATTGCTGTCAACTTCATAACCCTCTTTATCTAATAAGCCTTGCATATGTTCAGTATCAACAAGATTTTTCTCACAACCAACATGACTGAATGCAATCTTAGATAGTTTTTTTTCTTTTACATTGATACTATTTTGCTTCACAACTTGAAAAATAAGAATTAAAAGATTTAAACAGCATTTCGTATATAACTCTCATGCCAAGATAATATTAGGATAGATAATGTAAATATCAAACTTTGATTTTGTATGGCGCTTAAGACTTTAAACAGAAGAAATAAAAAAGAGTTGAAATGGCCAAAAATCATAATCGCAATTCTCAGCACCATAGGCATAGTTGACACAGGTTCGATTACTTTAAAAAACTGGGGATTATTTACTTCGCTTTCATGCCCAGGGATACAAAATGGTTGTGAAACAGTTTTAAATAGTCCTTGGGGTACTTTATTTAAAAATAATCAAGTTAATATACCTCTCTCATTAGCTGGATTCATAACATATTTATCAATATTAATTATCACAATAATACTCTCGCTTAATTTAATTTCTCCAAAAGAAAAACTAAATAAGTTTTTATGGTGGTTAGTATTTCTAATTTCTTGTGCGTCATCAACATTTAGCTTTTTATTGATAAATATAATGTTTTTTAAGATTCAAGCATATTGCTTTTTTTGTATACTTTCAGCAATTTTATCGTTTTCTATCTTTATAATTTCTATGATTGGAGCAAAGTTCGAAAGTAGAGAACCTATGTTTTTTAGAGGTTTCATTGTAGCCATTAGTGTCATATTGGGGGGACTAATTTGGTCAACAAACGTTGACCCCTCTAATGCTATTGATGTTACAAACCCCACTGAAAATTTATCGCCAATAATTACCACTTCAAGCTCTCCCCAGAAGGTAAAGTTTGCAAAATTTTTAAGTGAAAGCAATATTGTTATGTATAGTGCATACTGGTGCCCACATTGCCACGATCAAAAACAATTATTTGGTAAGGAAGCAGTTAAAGAATTAAAAGTAGTTGAATGTGCTAAAGATGGTAAAGATAATGAGTATGAGCTATGCCAAACGAAAGGAATCAGTGGATTTCCTTCTTGGGAAATAAATGGAGAAATTATTAGTGGTACCCGTGACTTAAATGAATTAGCAACAAAAACCGACTATCAGGGAGATCTTAATTTTTAATAAATCTTTTTTGAATTTTTTGATCTAACTGTTGTCTAGTATGGCATTCCCAATTTTTATCTTTTTCAGGGAAATCATCTCTATAATGCCCTCCTCGACTTTCTTCTCTATATAAACAAGCTTTTAATAAGGTTAAAGTTGTTATTTGTCTATTCTTTAAATCAAGTAAAAGATTTAATGCCCTCCTATTGGGTTCACTAAGTTTAATTTTTTGATCAAATTTTATTTTTTCAAGACTATTTAGTAAATTATTTTTATCTAATTTATTTATATCATTTTGAATATAATTCAAAAATTTACTCATATTTTCCTTATTTCGAGATACACCTAAATTTAACCAACATAGTTTTCTTAGTTCATCAATTTTTTCAGCAATTATAGAAATTTGATCTTCTTTAGAATCTTCAATATCAAACTCTTGAAATGATCTATCACATTTTTCAAATTTAGAAAGGTCATTCAAAATAATTGAAGACATTTTTCTTGCAAAAACAAGACACTCCATCAGTGAATTACTTGCCAGCCTATTAGCACCATGCACACCTGTAGAAGCAACTTCTCCAACGGCATATAGTCCTTTTCTTGTTGAAGATGCATTTAGATCAGTTTTAACACCTCCCATCCAATAATGAGCTGCAGGAGCTACGGGAATAACCTCATTTAAAGGGTTTACACCATAATCCTGACATCGACTTAAGATCGTGGGAAACCGCTCTACAATTTTTTCTGGGTCAATATAACGAAGATCTAAGCCAACATGGTCTACATTATTATCATGCATATTTTTCATAATTGCTCTACTTACCTGATCTCTAGTAGCTAGATCGCGATTTTCAAGATTTTTAACTGGACTTTCACCATTTTTATCAACTAAAATCGCTCCTTCCCCTCTAAGTGCCTCAGATATTAAGAAACAAGGTGCACCATAAAATTTTAAAGCGGTTGGATGAAATTGCACGAACTCTAAATCTTCGATAGCAGCTCCTGCTTTCCATGCAAGAGCAATTCCTTCACCAGAGGATTGAGCAGGATTTGTTGTATTTGTAAACAAGTGTCCACCCCCACCTGTAGCCAAAACAACAGCTCTAGATTTAATCCAATATAAATTTGCTCCATCAAGAACCTGTACTCCTCTACATTCTTTATTTTCAATGAGAAGTTCAGTTACTCTTACACCCCTGCAGTGAAGAATATTTTTTTGATTCTCAATATGATCTTCTAGAACTTCAACTAATGCTCGTCCAGTACGATCTTTAACATGTAAGACTCTTCTTCGTGAATGGGCTGCTTCCAAGGTAGTAGCTAGTTGATCAGAACTTTGATCAAAAATCATCCCTAAATTCTGCAACCTTTCTACACAGCCTGGAGCTTCTTTAACTAGCATTTCTACAGCTTGAAAATCACATAGTCCATCACCTGCTTTTAAAGTATCCTCAGCATGAAGATCAAATGAATCGTCTTGTCTAACAACAGATGCGATTCCTCCTTGAGCCCATCTGCTGGAAGATACCTTACTAGTATTTCTATTTAAAAGAAGCACTTTTAAATTTGAGGGTAATTCAAGACAAGTCATAAGACCAGCAGCTCCAGCACCTATAACGATTACATCCCAATTATTTATTGGAATTGGTTCTTGCGAAAATGGAGGCCTTAACATTAAACCAATCCACTAAAAGTTGGTTGCAGAATTGCTAAAACAATAAAAATACCATCAACAATTAATGTCGTTTGAATTACGTAACCAGAAACTAAGAGTGCTTTACCACTAGTAGTATTAATTGTGGCAGAATCTAAAATTTCTTTTGAAATAAACCAAAGAACTAGAGCAACAAAAACGATAATAGATAATGATTTTATTCGGATAAGACTCTCAGAGGTTTTTTGAAGAATCATAGCTGCAGTTTCAGAATCTGCTGTAATAACCTGTCTCCACTGATCCATTATTCCGATTAAAAATATTGTAATGTCAGTAACTGCAGTTCCAAACAAAGAAGAGATATAAAAACTTGAACCTATTTTCCAATTAGTATTAAGGCCAATTAAAGCAAATGGGAGAACTACAGCTTCAACAGGTATATGCAGGATAGGAAATGGACTTAACCATCCCCAGAACAAACATCCACCAAGCCAACTGCCTGATACACCAAGTAATAATGAACTGACAATAAACCACTTATTTGATCCCTTCTGATTTAAAAAAAATGCCCCTAAGAGAATAACAAAAGTAAAGCAAAGAGCACTTATTGGTTCTAATCTAACCCAAGGGGCTTGAACAAAAATAGGTAAAATTACAAAAAAAGAGGACCATAATCTTAAAGATAATGGATTTGATAAAAAGCTATTTTCATATGAATCACCTGTCTTATGCAATTCATAGTTCAATTTACCTCTCACTTCTAAATTTTTTGTAATTAATTCTTTCAATGAATAAGTATTTCTATGTTATTTTAATTAATTTAAATCGTGTTTTTAAAAACTGCGAATGCCATATTTTAATAAATTAAAGGCCCTTAATTTCAAATCTCCCTTTACTATTTTAAAAGTATTTAATACACTTTGAGTCCTATATAAGTTTAGAATAAAAATAAAGAAGTGTATTTTGCATTGAATTGTGTGGAAAGAAATTGATTACAAAGAAAATTCCAATGACCTTTTGGTTCCTAATATTACTTATAAAATTAACCCTGCAGAAATTGAAAGCATTGAAGCTAATTCCATTGCTCAAGAAATAGGGTTTGAATCAGGTGATTCAATTATTAGTATTAATGGGAAAAAACCAAGAGATTTAATTGATTATCAGATTCTCACTAGTGAAGAAATCTTAGACATAACAGTTTTAGATAAAAATCATGAAATTCACAATATAAGTATTGAAAAAGATCAAGATGTTAATTTAGGTATTAATTTTAAAGATGCATTATTTGATTCAATAAAGCAATGCAATAATAGATGTCCATTTTGTTTTATTGATCAACAGCCGAGTGGTAAAAGAAAAAGCCTATACATAAAAGATGATGATTATAGATTAAGTTTCCTTTATGGCTCTTATCTAACTCTTACTAATTTAAAAAAAGAAGACTGGGAAAGAATTGCTATGCAAAAACTATCCCCACTTTTTATTTCAGTTCATGCTACTGATCCCGATACAAGAGAAAAATTATTAAAAAATAAAAAAGCAGGTGTGATCCTTGATCAAATTTCCTGGTTTGAAAAAAACTCAATTCAAATACATGCTCAAATTGTTGTTTGTCCAGATATAAATGACGGGGATATTCTTGAGAAATCAATTTTGGAACTTGCTGAATTCTACAAAAAAAATTCTCAGACAGTACTTTCAGTTGCAATAGTTCCTGTAGGACTTACAAAATTTAGACCTGAAAATGATGGATTGAAATCAATAAGTCCAGAATATGCAATAAAAACGATTAAACAGGTGGAGAGAATTCAAGCCTCTCTACAAAATACGCTTGGGACTCGCTTTTGTTGGCTAGCAGACGAATGGTATTTAATAGCTGGTTCAAATTTACCTAGTTATAAAACTTACGAAAATATGCCTCAAGAATCTAATGGAGTTGGATCAATTAGAACCTTTCTAAAGATATTAAGTAAGAAGTCTAAGAACTTGCCAAAAAAAATAAAACAGTCAAAAAAAGTCAGTTGGATTGTTGGTAAATTAGTTTATGAAGCACTAATTCCCATAGTTAATAAATTAAATTTAATTGATGGATTAACAATTAATTTATATGGTTTACCAAGTATTTATTGGGGTCAAGATCAAGTTGTTACAGGTCTTCTTACTGGAGAAGATCTTATTTACGGGCTGAAAAATAAGGATTTAGGAGATGCTGTTTATATCCCATCTATTATGTTAAAACTAAATACTGATTTATTTCTAGATGATAAAAATATCAAAGAAGTTGAAAATCAATTAAATACCAAAATTCACGTTCTTGATGATTCAAATGATATTATTAATACTTTGATTGGTTAATCGAATATCCTCAATACTATAAAACATGCTTAGAAGAGTAATAAAGCCTATCTTATTCTTGCCACTTGCTCTAAGTATCAATTCTATTAATGTATTTTCGAGCGAAACGAAAAATTATATTGATAATGTTCTAGAAGAAAAAGCAAATATTACTTTTGTTGATTATCAAGAAATAGAAAAAATTGTATTAAATAATCAAGAATTAAAATCATTAGAAAAATTAGTAACCTCTGCAAGCTTTAATCTTTCCAGTCAAATTTCTCAAAAATATCCGTCCCTAGATTTTCAAGCAATTGGGTTACCAAAATATGTCGCAGGTAAAAATTACAATAGCAATTCAGATACTTTAAAAACCTCTCAATTTACCGCTAATCCTTCTCTCAATGTTAGATGGGACTTAATTGACCCACTTAGAGGATCAGAAATTGAAATTGCCAAAGCAAATTACAAAATTGCTGAAAATAACTATGAGATTAAGAAAAAAGATTTAATTCAAGAAGCAAGAATGAGATATCACAAGTACCAAAAGTCATATCAAGATATTCAAAATAAAAAATTCACACTTGATTTATCAATTACAAGTTTAGAAAATGCTAAAGCAAAGTTAGATGCTGGAATTGGTACAAAATTTGAAGTTCTTGAAGCAGAAGCTCAATTATCTCGAGATAAACAATCACTTAATGAAAAGAAAATAGAATATGAAATTAATAAAATTTCCCTTAAAGAGATACTTAATATTAGAGGGGATTTTGAGAGTAATAAGGAGCAAAATATAATAGGATTTTGGAATCATAGATTGAATAAAAATATTAATGAAGGTTTGGATAAAAATCTTTCCTTAAAAAACCTTATTTTTCAAAAATCAATCAAAAAGAGTCAAGCAAATAGTTTTTTAGCTCAAAATAAGCCAAATATATATATCAGCAATACATTTTCTAGTACATTTTCTAAGGGTGAATCGCTATCAACTAATATAGATCCTGAAAAATCTGGATCTAATTATACAAATACCATAAGTCTGAATTTTGCTTGGAGTATTTTTGATGGCGGACAAAATAAGAACTCCTATAAATCAAAAACAGCAGATGCAAAAGCTGAACAATATGCTTATGAAAATCTAAAAAATGTTTTGACCACAAAAATTAGTAAAGCTTATTTGAATCTTAAATTAAATGAAGAGAAAATTATTTCCACTATTAAAGAAATTGAATCTAGCAAAGAGTCTGAAAGGCTTGCCAGACTTAGATATGATGTTGGAATATCAACTCTAAAGGATGTTCTTATTAGGCAAAGTGAATTAAGCAATGCGAAATCAAAAAATATTAATGCAATATATAATTACAACGTGAATTTAGATGAATTAGAAAGATTAACTTTTATTGATATAAGTAAAAATTGTTTGGGTAGTGATAATAATAAAATTAAAGATACAGAGTCTATTTGCAATATACAAATATGAATCCACCAAAATTAACTAATAAGCAACTCAGTGAATTAGATTCTTTATTTGAATTAGTTAGTCAACGTCAAAAAAAAGATTTTGGAAATATTAGCGCCAGTAATAAAGCAGACGGATCATTATTAACAAGTTGTGATTTATGGAGTGACAAAACAATCGTAGATGGCTTAGCTTCAATAGCTCCAGGTGAGGGCGTCCTTAGTGAAGAAGGACACAAATCAATTCCAAACTCAAAAGCTTATTGGGTGGTAGATCCACTCGATGGGACAACAAATTTTGCTGCAGGTATCCCATACTGGTCTATATCAGTGGCAAGGTTCGTTGATGGTAAACCGCAAACTTCTTTTTTAATAATTCCTACATTGGAAAAGAAGTTTGTATCCATTAAAAGTGAAGGAGTTTGGTTAAATAACCAGAAATTAGATCCTAAGCTAAATAATCGTCAAAGTGAATGCGTTTCTTTGTGTAGTAGATCTATAAAAATTCTGCAAAAAAAACCAAACTCAGTATTTCCTGGCAAAATCAGACTCTTGGGCGTATCAAGTTTAAATCTAACAAGTGTAGCGATGGGACAAACATTCGGAGCAATAGAGTCAACCCCAAAGATATGGGATATTGCAGCGGCCTGGCTTTTATTAGAGGAACTCAATTGTTCTATAGAGTGGTTAGAAACAGATCCTGTAAATCTAGTTTCAGGACAAAACTTAAGCGACGTTAATTTTCCATTAATTGCCTCTAAATCAATAGAAAAAATTGAAATCTTAAAGCCATGGGGTAATTTATTATTGGAAAATAGTTGAATCATATATAAATAATTGCTTGAAAAAATTCTTAATTAGATACAATAAATAAATACATGCGATAAATATTTGAAGCAAATAAATATGCAACGCAGTTCAACGTGGATACTGAAAAGTTTGTGGGGAGCGTGTGAAAGATGGAGCAAATCTGATTGTATTGATCTAAGTGCTGCATTTGCCTACTACACACTACAATCATTTTTTCCTATTCTTCTAATTTCTCTTTCAATAGCCTCATGGTTCCTAGGCAAACAAGAGGGCTTAGATCAAGAAATCATTTCTGTTGCCGCTCAAGTTTTACCTCCTTCAGTAGTTGAATTAGTAGAAACAACATTATTCAATTTGATTGATCAAGGTTTTGGAGCAGGTGTTCTCGGGGCTATGTTTTTACTATTTACAGCAGGAAATGCATATTTATCTCTCCAAAGAGGTTCAGATAGACTATGGGAGGATGAACTTCCTTCAAAAAGAGTTAATTCTGCTTGGAGAGAGCAAGCTTCGAGGTTTCTACGTAATAGAGTTGAAGCTTTTTTAATAGTATTTTTTATAGGATTTTTAATGGTATTAGATCAGATTAGTGCAAATCTTAGAATGATACCTAGTAACGTTTTAGAGAATCTCTCAAAATCTAATAATATAGTGTCTGATTTATTACTTAAGTTACCTCTTTTACAAGTTGGTCAATTTGCAATCCCTCTAATTGGCTTTTCTTTAATGGCTCTTTTATTACAAGCTCTCTTACCTAGTAGAAAAGTTCCATTAAAACCTCTTTTGCCTGGATCTATTCTTATTGGAATTAGCCTAACAACTTTGAATTTGGCAGTAAGTAAAAGTATTCTGTCACTTGGTGCAAGATTTCAAGCATATGGTTTTATTGGAGGCTTTCTTGTACTTACTTTATGGGTTTGGCTTTTAGGAGTGATTTTATATTTTGGACAATGCTGGAGTGTTGTCATTGCTAGTATGTCTTTAGTAAATAAGAGAAAAAAAAGAATTAATATATAACATGGATTATTTTCTTAAAGTCAATAAAAATATCCTTACTTATTCCATAATTATAATAATGGTAATTCCTATTCTTGGTTTTAATTTTGTAATAGGCTTGATTAGCAACTTCCTAATCTTATTATTACTTATTCCTCTCTTGATAATACTTTTAGTATTTCTTGGCTTTACTTATTACAAATCAAAGATTAATACATGTAATAATTGTGGAACTATTTCCTTAAATTTAAGTGAAACTTGCATAAATTGTGGGGCAAATTTAAATGAAATGAATAAAAAAAATCAACTAGATAAAAAACCGAGTGAGAGCACTATTGAAGTTCAAGCTGAAGAAATAAAATAATAAACTAACCTATTCCGATTTGTCTAAGAATACTTTGTCCTGTAATTAATTCAGTACCAAGACCAATTAAGATACCCATCATTGCCATACGGCCATTCCATGTTTCAGCAAAATTTACAAAGCCAAATCTTGGTTGATTTTCATCATTCATAATTAATTAGATGGTACACTAAAGTATTTTAACGTTTGGAGGAAGAATTTATGATAAATAATTAATTAATTATTTAATATGTCTAACACCATCAACAGGTCGATATTCATCTCCAGTTAATTCCTCATATACAATTGCAGGCAATCCTGTTTCAAACATTGTTTGCAAGGCCTCTTTTAACATGGGATTCCATCCTCCAGTACTTACTTTTCCATGTCTTACAGTCCAATCCCAAGTCCCTTTAAGATCTCTGGGTAATCTACCTTCTCTATCCCTTCGAGCAACTAAATCTAAAGATTCTACTAAACCAACAATAATGGGATTTTTGCCATACGAGGGAGTTAGGCTTAGTTCAAGTCGAACAGGATCTTCTTTAACCATTTTTAATCTAAACCTTGGTGGCAACTTAAGAGATCGTATTACGGACGAAACAATTTTTGTTCTTAATTCCAATTTTTTTTCCTTAAAATTTTTAAATTCGATTAATCAGTTGTTGAACCCTTTTCTTCAAGGGAAGAGTCATTATCATTTGAAAATCTTACTGTTAATAATTCCTCTTCTGTAATGTTTCCTGACTTATCTAAAAGTTCTGGATGAATAGTATACTTCTTTTGTTGAAAGTGAGAGTTAATTAAAGGTTTTTTTTCTCTATCAGATATGCCCCATCCATTGGACATCACTCTAAAAGCTTTCCATACTAAATAAGTTAAAGCTGCGGAATATATTATCGGAAATAAGATGGTCATTAAACTTATAAATAATTAGATGTTTGTTTATCATAATAGCCCGAAAAAAAGAAAATTAGCCATTTTTAGTTATTAAATTTTTCTCTAGATTCAATTGATCTTTTTAGTAGTTATATTTAAATTACACTTTTATGGTGTAATCAATCTCTCGATAAATGTAAAAAAATCAAAATTGAAAAAATACCCTCAAAAGTTATTGCTACTCGCCTCATTAATTACATTCGGCATTATATGTCCTGCAAAAGTAATATCCCAACCTTTAAGTAAAGCAAAAATTAATGAAGTTAGTTTATATTCAAACAAATCTTTCATAACTAAAGCTGTAGAGAGAACCGGTGCAGCTGTTGTGACAATTGATACTCAAAGATATGTTAAAAAAAGAAGATTTCCTAAAAATTCTCAACTATTTCTAGACCCATATTTTGAAAGATTTTTTGGATTAGATTTACCTAATGATAATCGACCTAGGATAGAGCAAAACCAAGGCAGTGGATTTATATTTGCAGATGGACTTGTTATGACCAATGCTCATGTCGTGAATGGATCAGATAAAGTTATTGTTGGTTTAACTAATGGCAAAAAATTAAACGCAAAACTTATAGGGCAAGACTTTTTTACTGATTTGGCTGTGCTAAAAATTGAAGGAAAAGGACCTTGGCCAAAAGCAAAATTAGGCGATTCAGCAAAAATTAAAGTTGGTGATTGGGCTATAGCAGTTGGAAATCCATTTGGACTGGAAAACACAGTTACACTTGGAATTATTAGTAATCTAAATAGAAACGTCAGTCAATTAGGAATATATGATAAAAAACTTGAACTGATACAAACAGATGCTGCTATCAATCCTGGCAATTCTGGAGGTCCACTATTGAATAGCTTTGGAGAAGTAATTGGTATTAATACCTTAATAAGATCAGGTCCTGGAGCAGGTTTAAGTTTCGCAATTCCAATTAATAAAGCTAAGGAAATTGCCGATCAACTTATCAAAAATGGAAAAGTAATACATCCTATGATAGGGATTAGCCTAATAGAAGAAAGTAATTTTGAGAAACAAGATAATGTCGTAAAAGTTAGATATATTGTACCGAACAGTCCCGCAGAAAAAAGTGGAATCAAGATAGATGATATTTTAATAAAAGTGGGCAATAAAGATATTCAAACAGCATCAGACGTCATAGACCAAATAAGCAAAAATGGCATCAACAAACAAGTAAATATATTATTGAAGCGTAGAAATAAATTTATTAAATTAAAAGTAATACCAACTGATATAACTAATCTACAAAATAACTAAAAGATTTAATTGTCATTCTGCTTAAGTATTTCCACACACCTAGAAATACATCTACCATCCCTTATATCGCAGGTAGTTATACATTCAAAATAACTTTCAATAGGATCAGAAATTTGAAAATGTTTTTCTTGGAAATCGTAATTTTTCATTTAAATTTTTAAAACTTATTTTCGTATTTTTAAGATTAATCAAGGACGGTAAACTATGTAAAGATAAATGAGTGATCTTACTTAGCTAAATGTAAATTTTATTAAAAGTTATCAAATATTTTTATGGCTTTGAGTTTTTTCTAAAAAATATTCGTAATTTCCATAATATGAAAATAACTTCGAATCTTTAATTTCGACAATTCTATTTGCAACCTTTGAAATAAAATACCGATCATGAGAAATTATTAATAATGAACCTTTATAGTTTTTAATAGCTAATTCTAAGTTTTCCTTAGATTGCAAATCTAAATGATTAGTTGGCTCGTCCAAAAGAAGAAAATTACTAGGATTAATAATCATGAGCGCCAATGCTAATCTTGCCTTTTCTCCCCCACTAAGTTGTTTTATGTATTTAAAAACAGTTTCATTTTGAAAGCCAAAACCTCCCAAAAATGTTCTTACTTTTTTTTGGGACCATTCTGGAGACTTATTACATATTAAATCAATAACCCTTTCGTCGAGTGAAAGTGCTTCAGCCTGATTCTGTTCATAATAGCTAGTAATTATATTGTGTTTACCAAAATTAATTTCTCCAATTTCAGGAGATATTTTTTTCATAATTATTTTAAGCAACGTAGATTTACCGCATCCATTAGGTCCCAATATTGCTATTTTCTCCCCCGAAGAAATCTTTAAATTAACATCTAAAAAAAGAATCTTATCATCAAAACTATGAGATAAATTTTTGATATTTAAAACTAATTTTCCTGAACGAGGGCACTCTTGAAAATTAAAAACAGGACTATTTGATTTTGCTATGGGAGCCTCAATTTTAGAAATCTTTTTTAATTGTTTTTCTCTACTCTTTGCTTGAGAACTTCTAGTTGCACTAGCTCGAAATCTATCTATGTACCTCTTCTGTAACTCAATTTCTTTTTGTTGTAATTGATATGCCTTATTTTGTGATTCTTCATTTAAAGATTTCTGTTCAACAAAAAAAGAATAATTTCCATTATAAATTTCAGATGTTCCTCTATCTATAAAAATTATTTTTTTACATAATTTATCTAAGAAATATCTATCATGGCTAATTATCATTACTGCAATCTTAAGCGAAGATAGATATTCCTCCAGCCAGAAAATAGTATCTAAATCTAAATGATTGGTTGGTTCATCCAGTAAAAGTAAATCAGGTTTTTGCAAGATTATTTTTCCAAGTGCAACTTTCATCTGCCAACCCCCTGAAAAATTACCAACTAATTTATCAGCATCTTCTTTAGAAAAGCCTAATTTTGGTAATATTTTTTCCACATCAGATTGCATTTTATAACCACCTAAAGCTTCAAATTTTGCTTGATATTTTGCGAGTTGATTTACAAATATTTCAAGTTCATCGGAATGTTTTTTGACATCCAACGATTTCATTTTATTCTCAATTTCTAAAAGTTTAATGGCCACAATTTGTATATCTTTAAAAGAACTTTCTAATTCTTGTCTCACTGAAAAATTCAAATTACAATCAAACTCTTGCTTTAAATGGGCAATTTTAGGATTTCCCTCTTTGATAATGGTTCCACTTGTTTGCTCTACCTCTCCAATTAAAATTTTAAATTGGGTTGATTTACCTGCACCATTAGAACCAACTAAGCCAACTTTTTCTCCTTTCTTAATCTCCCAATTAATATTTTTTAAAACAACATCTGTAGAATAAATTTTGCTTACACCTTCAAATCTAATCACTGTTTTAAGATAAAATTTACAAAATCTGTGGCTTATTTACTAAAAAATATTTTGTCGAATAAAATTAAATCATGAAAAGAATAGAACAAATTGTAGTGATTTTCGTAGCTGCGGCTCTTGCAATTCCAAGTTACTGGTTTTTTTGGACTTTAGCTGGCGGAGGCGGCTACAACAAAAGAATTAAACCTATTAGTGATCCAAATAATAATTATTCGAAACCTTTATCTAAAGACCTCCTCGAGCCTTGATTAACCACATTTTAGTTGCCTCATCATCAATAGTACTCAAATATTCAATAACCTCTTCTTTAGTCACAGAAATATTTAACTCGTTGCCAATATCGCATATTTTATCTAAAGCCTTTTTGGGATTTGTTAAGGCTGTCATAAACAAACTTTGTTTCTTTTTGGAATCGTTGGCTATTAACTTATAGAGCTTTTCAGCATTACTGGACATGTTTTAAAAATCTATTTATTAATAGATTATTACTTCAAGCTACATTTTGTTCATTATATTTATTAAAAGATAAATCATTATCGGTATCTTTTATTTCTTTTGCAGAGGCATCTGCCATACTTCTTGCGTCTAAACACAAAACTTTTCTTAATTTCGCGAAGTTAGCTGCGTGAGATTTTCTGCCATCTTTTTGAGCATAGTACTCAGACTGCTGAAGAATATGGTGAAGATGAGTTAACAAATATGGACTAATTACAGCTGATACCAAAACATCACTATTTTCATTTTCATGAGAATCAGAAGTGACTAATCTTTTTTTCTTTTTATCAATTATCGACCTTTTAGGAGAATCAAATTTTCTTGAATTTTTCATGGGGTAATAAAAACAATTAATTGATACGGACATAAATTTCCTTACCAATAATATACACAAAGATAGTATCCTTGACTAACTGTGTATACTTATAAGTAACAGTTATCAACTTTGACACATGGCTACCCGGCAAAACTCAACAAATGGGAAGCCTAAATCCCCCAGAATTCAAGTTGTTCTTCCAGAATTAATATGTGAGCAACTAACTATTTTGGCCAATAATGAATCTAGGACAGTTAGTAATATGGCAAAAGTGTTAATACAAGAGGGTATAAAAAAATACTTCGAGAAAGATGGTAAATCATTTTTGCCAGAAAATAATTTAAATACCGATAAATTCAGAGACGAACTTGAAAAACAAAGTGTCAAAAGATTAAAAAGAGCTCCTCAAAGAATTAGATACTACAAAAAATCTGATTAAAAACAGTTAATTCTGAGGTAATTTCTGTAAATCTGCAGTTTTTCCCATTACTACCAAAATATTTCCTCTTTCCAAGATATATTTTGCTGGAGGATTAACTGTTAACTCTTCAGCAGGTCCTGCTGCAAGAACATTAACTAAATAATTTTTCCGCAAATTCAAATCTCTCAAAGATCTTCCTATAAATTCCTCTGGAACAGTTATTTCATCTATACCAGTTTGGTTATCTAGTTCCAATCTTTCAATTAAATTTGGTCTAACCAGTTCTAAACCTAATCTCTCTCCTTGCATTCTGGAAGGGAAAACAACTTTGTCTGCACCAACCCTTTTTAACATTTTTTCGTGCAAGTCACTCGTAGCCCTTGCGATTACCCTTTTCACTTTGCTACCTTCACTATCTTTAGCAATAAGTGTCGTAGTTATACTTGCTTCAATAGGTTCACTTATACCTACTACAACAGTATTCATTTCAAGTATTCCAGATTCCTTCATAGACTCTTCATCAGTGCAATCTACAACTCTAGCTTCTATAGATGGTTCCAATTGTCTCAAATCATCAATAGCTTTTTCTGAATAATCTGCAGCCAAAACATCTGCACCATTACTTATAAGTTCTCTACAAACAGCAGTTCCAAATCTTCCAACGCCAACAACTGCAAAAGTGAGTGCTTCTTTTTCTCTCTTTTGAGACCACTGCCACCAATCAGCCATAATAAAACTTAGTCAATCCTAAACATAAAGATCAGCCCTAGGATAGCCAATTCTCTTTTGTCTATCTATTCTACTCTTATAAAGAGCCTGCCAAAGTGCACTTAAAAGTAAAAGAATACCAAGTCTGCCTACAAACATTCCGACAATAAGAATAAATTGGCCGAAATGATTTAATTTAGCAGTTAAACCTATATCAAAACCAACAGTTGCAAATGCAGATATGCAGGTGAACAGAATTTCTAGGAATGTAAATGATTCTTTTTTAATAAAAGTATTAGTTGTACTAAGCAACATTGCCATTAAAAGAACAAAAAGCAAAGATCCAACTGTGATTCCAACTGCCTTTAGGATAACTTTATCTGAAATTAATCGATTGCTAATAATTACATCTTTCTGACCCCTTAAAGTTGATCTAGTTGCAGCCATTAAAGCAATAAATGTAGTTGTTTTTATGCCTCCACCAGTGCCTCCTGTACTTGCTCCAATAAACATGAGCGTCATTAATAATAAGAGGCCCGTATCTGAGATAGAGTTCAAAGAAATCGGAAAATTTGTAAAGCCTGCAGTTCTTGCACTAACTGTTTCGAAGATAGATGACATTAAACGTTCAAACAAATTTAAATCATTAAAAAATTGACTATTTAGCAATGATTCAGTTATAAAGAATCCTAATGATCCGAACAATATCAGAGACAAACTTGTCCTAATAACTAGTCTTGAATGAAGGCTTAATTTCTTATATGAAAGATTTTTTTTATGACTCCAAATATCATCAATAACTCGCCAGCCCAACCCACCCATAACAATTAGAAAAACAAAAACACTATTCACCAAATAATTTGTTCTATAGTCTTGAAGACTATTTGTCATTAATGAAAATCCTGCATTGTTATATGCAGAAATGCTATGAAAAATCGAGGACCATAGTCTTTCCCAATTATTTTGAATGTCTACAAATCCAAAAGAATATAAGACAATTGCGCCCAAGGATATGATACTAATCGCAGTGATAGCAATACTTTGGAAAGTTCGACCAATTCCTCCAACTCCAAATTCATCTAGAGTCTTACCTTTGTCTAATCTAGTTCTTAGCTTTGTCCCCTTTACAACAAACCCTTGTAAAAATGTCGTAATAGCCATTAATCCTAGACCACCTGATAAAAGCATAAAAGCCAAGAATAATTGGCCAAAGAAATTTAAATCATTACCAATATCTATAATGGTTAAACCAGTTACGGTAATAGCAGAAGTGGATGTAAAAAATGCTTCCCACAAGCCAACCTTTGAAGATGAACATAATGGAGAACTCAAAATTAAAGTTCCAAGGCAAATAATAAAAAAGCCTGTAACAATAGTAAATTGAGGCACAGATAGCTTTTTGTAAGCATCTTTTAACTTATAAACCTTACTTGTGAATTTCACGATATTACCCGTAATTTAAAATTATCAATGCTGGTACAGTAAAAGACATTATAAGTGTTAATCCAGCTCCGTATTTTGCGATATCAAAAAACCTGTATCTTCCAGGACCATAAACCATTAAATTTGTTTGATAACCCATTGGAGTCAAGAAAGATTGACTTGCACCGAATAAAACAAGCATTATTAAAGCACTTGGTGAAATCCCTAAAACATTTGAGAATTCAATAACAACAGGCAAAATCAAAGCAACCGAAGCAGCATTACTTATAAATTGTGTAAGAATAACTGTCGATACAAAAATTAGGACTAGTGCAAAATACAGAGGCATTCCATTAAGAGCAAAGTTTAGATTGACAGCAATTAAATCTGCTAATCCTGTTACTTGCATAGCCACACTAAAGGATGATAAAGATCCCAACAATAAAATGACGTCTAACCTAATTGATTTTTGTATCTCTGCAGGTCTTAAACATCCACAAGCAACCATAGCAATGACTGCTAAAAGGACTGATCCTACTAATGGAATATTAGAAACCGAAGGCAAAACCACCATTCCTATTGCAATTCCTATAGATATAGGTTTTTTTATCAAGAAAGGTAAATCATCTTCGAATTGATCCAAAATTAGTAAATCATTACTAGCTTGCAAACCTCTTATGGAATCTAATGGTGCTTGCAATAATAAAACATCTCCAGCCCTTAAAACAGCTTGGCCTAATCTTTCCTGAACAGTTTGTTGACCTCTTCTTAATGCCAAAACTGTTGCATTATGACGCTGCCTAAATCTTAATTCTCTCAAACTTGCACCAGCAAGTGTTGAGCCAGCTGGCAAAAGGGCTTCAAAGGTCTTAGTACCCTCATCATCTGAGAAAACATTATTTGCATCGAAAGATGTTTTGTTTTCGCCTAACAGAATAGTATGTTCCTGCTGCAACCTAAATAAGTCTGCCCTTGTAACTCGGATTATTAATCTATCATTAGGTTCAATCTTTCTATCAGCCAAAGGAGGAAGAATAACTTTTCCATTTCGTTGCAATTCCAGAACATCAACGTCAAATCGTCTTTGCAATCTACTATTTCTGACAGATTGTCCAACTAATTCTGAAGTAGAAGGGATAGTTACTTCAGTAAAGTATATATTCATATCACCATTCTTAATAAATTCCTTATCTCTCCCTCTATCTGGCAAAAGCATGTCAGAAACGAGAATCATATAAGTTGTACCTATAATCCATACAGGAATTCCGATTGAAGTCAAACTAAATAATTCCAAGGCTCCATAACCTAATTGTTGACTAATATCACTTACAAGAAGATTTACTGAGCTACCTAATAATGTCAGAGTTCCACCTAGTAAAGTAGCAAACGAAAGAGGTAATAAAACTTTTGATGGTGATATTTTTCTCCGCTCGCACCAACCTTCAATTAAAGGTAATAAAGATGCTACTACGGGAGTATTAGGTACGATTCCAGATATTGGAGCAACCAAAAAAGCTATTAAAGAAATTAATTTCCTTGGCGTTCTAATACTTTCAGAAGAAATCAATTCTCTTACTCTGTCTAAAGCACCACTTTTAAATAATGCAGAGGAAACTGCAAATAAACCCATAAGAGTAATTAAGGATGGGCTACCAAATCCAGCTAAAGCTTTTTCAGGAGAAAGAACCCCTGTAGCTATAAATATTCCAACACATAACAAACCAGTCAATTCTGGCGCAATAGTATTTTTAATAAACAAAATTATTGACATTATTAAAACAACCACCGTTATGAACGCATCAAAATTATTACTAACTACTGCAATTAAATTCATACAAAACTTATTTAACTCAATATACCCAAAAACAATATTTCAAAAAAGTTTAATTAGAATTATCTTTTTTAAGAAACTTTTTAAAAATAGATTTCTTTTGAAATATCCATGAAGATGCAGATTTTAAGCTTTCAGTAATATCAGGCAATTTAGAAGCATATAAAAGTCTTCTTGCCTCAAAAGCTAATTTCCCAGATAAAGTAACTCCAAGCCCAGAGATTGAAGCTTCGCTTATTCCTAAGCTAATCATTTCACCATTGTCTTTAAATTCAAAAGGCAAAGGATCCTTACCTTGAATTAAAAGTTCTAAATTATTAGCAAGATAATTACCTTCTTGCATAGCGACCTGAGCAGTTATGGGCAAATCCTCCATTCCTTCAATAATTGAAATATCGCCAATAGCAAAACAGTTTTTATGGTTTTCTATTTGCAAATTATTATTAACTAAAATTCGTCCAAATTTTTTTGTTATTTCATCAGTTTTTAAGTAAGACAAATTAGGTTTAATACCTGCAGTCCAAATAACAATATCTTTATCCAAAGAAGTTATTCCAAACTCATTAGAAATACAAATTTTAGTTTCTGAAACTTCTTTAACTGTGGAATTCAAAAGAACGTTGATTTTTCTTTTTTCTAATGCCTTTTCTGCTTGTTCTCTATTAAAAATTTTGTTTTTATTGAGGATTTCGTTAGATTTTTCTATTACATTAATTTCAAATTGGTCTGTAAGTATATCTTTAATTTTGCATGCCAACTCTATACCAGAAGGACCACCTCCAACTATAAATAACTTTTTATGCAAAGCAGTATCTTGTGATTTCTTTAAAAAAGAATTTAATTTATTTAAATCGTGAACATCATTAAAAAAATAACAATTTTCATCTACACCTTTTATAAAAAAACTATTTGGAATAGATCCTGTACAGATAACGAGATATTGATAACTTAATTTTAATTCATCACTAAATTCAAGAATATTTTCTTTGAAGGAAATCTTGGTTAAACAATTTCTTAAAAAAGTTATACCCGCATCAGAAAAAATATTCGCAAATTTTGGGGTGGCTTCCCAACTTCTTATCTCTTTACTTAAAACTTCGTACATTAAAGGTTTAAAGATAAAGTTAGTTGCAGAATCAACCACAAGAATCGGTAAAGAAGGATTAAGATTCTTTAAATTCAAAGCAAATGTCATACCTGCAAAACCTGCTCCAACTATTACTATTGGTTTTTGTATTGATTCCATTAGAGAAATATTGTTAAGCGGAAATGTATTATTAAACTATACGAATAATTTTTAAATTGAGCGAGATAAAATTAAACTCATAATCAAACTGAAGAATGATTGAAAAAATTCACAAAGATATTCAAACTAACTTGAGGAAATATAATCAAGATCTTGTAGATATGAAGCCTCAAGGAATGCTTACATGGGGTTATGAAAAGTTTGATAAACAATTTGCTATTACAACAAGTTTTGGTATACAGTCATCAGTCCTTTTAGATATGGTCAGCAAATTATCTCTACAAAAAAAAATCAAAATATTTTGGATAGATACAGGTTACCTTCCTCTAGAAACATACCATTACGCTGAAAAGCTTATTGATAATTTATCCTTAGAAGTTGAAGTTCTGCAAAGTGAATTATCTCCAGCAAGAATGGAGGCCAAATACGGAAAACTTTGGGAAACAAAAAAAGAGAGTGATTTAGATAAGTATCATGAATTGAGAAAGATAAAACCTTTAGAAAATGGTCTAGAAAAATATGATATTTCCTGTTGGGCAAGCGGTGTGAGATCAAGTCAAACAAAAAATAGAAACAAAATGAAATTCATAGACTTAATTCGTCAAAGGCTCTCTTTAAGACCTTTATTAAATTGGACAAATAAAGATATTTTTTATTATATGGAAGAGAATAATTTACCTGCCCATCCACTTTTTATCAAAGGTTATTCTTCTGTAGGAGATTGGCATTCAAGCAAACCCGATGGTATTGAAACAAAGGGCAGAGATACAAGATTTGGAGGAATTAAACAAGAATGTGGAATTCACACTGATAATTAAATTGATCAAAAAACAATGGTCTCAGAAATAAATTTTTTATTAGTAGGCAATAGTAGGCTTCATTGGGCTCAATATTCTAAAAATCAATCTAAATTCTTCCATACCAAAAAAGAGCAAAAAGTTCCCGAAAATATAGATCTTGATCAATTAATTTGGGCTTCTGTAGGAAAACTTCCAAATTTTTTGCTAAGAAAAGAAAATGAAATAAAAACTAAAGATATCCAATTATCAAATCTTCCTGATTATTTTGGAGTTGATAGAGCTCTTGCCTGTATTGCCGCTTTTAAAATTATTGAAAACCCTTCCAAAAAAGATTTGCTAATTGCAGATTTTGGAACAATATTATCAATAACAAAATTGAATTCAAATGGATCTATTATTGGAGGTCAACTTCTTCCAGGTTTTCTGACACAATTAAAATCAATGGAACAAAATACAAAAAATCTTAAAGTTCCCAAAAAATATGACATTCCTATCAAAGATTTTTTAATTAATACAGAAGAAGCAATCTTAAAAGGAATAATCAACTCTCTTACTGGCGTGATAAATAGTTTATTTAATACCGAAAAGGATATTTTAATAATTTGTGGGGGAGACTCTCAATTAATCACAAAATCTCTAAAGACTAAAAAAGAAAATATTATCAATGCTCCTAATTTAGTTATGGAGGGGATGATTATTCACCACCTGTCCATAAAAAAATTAGCTTAACCCAAGGTCTGCAATTATATGATCAGCCATTATTGCTGCTTTTACCTTTAAGTAAATTTTTTCGATGTTACCTGCAGTATCAATTAAAAAAGTATTTCGCATCATTCCCATATATTCTTTTCCCATGAATTTTTTCAGTCCATAGCTATCGTAATCAGAAGAAACTTTGAAAGGTTCAGGATCAGTTAAAAGAATAAAAGGTAAATTAAATTTTTCTATAAACTTCTGATGAGAGGATGCATTATCTTTACTAATACCAAGCACAACAATATTATTTTTTTGGAGTAAATCCCAATTCTCTTTAAAATTACATGCTTCTTTAGTACATCCTGGAGTATTATCTTTTGGATAAAAATATAGTATTATTCTTTTACCTTTAAAATCACTAAGAGAAACTTCTTTCTCAAAAGAATCTTTTAATTTAAATTCTGGTGCTTTGTCACCAACCTTAAGAGCCATTGAAATTATTAAATGAGTATGAATATAAAATACCAAAAATTTGGTTTTATGAGATTAAAGGTGTGCAAGATGTCGCAACTATAGAAGAAATTAAAACTGCAAAAAACCTTACAAATTCAAGATCAAAGATTTTCTTAGAAACAAGAGCTTATTTGCGCCAATCACTTTCAACACTTTTTGATTTAGACCCCCTAGAAATTCCAATTAATGCTCAACCTGGAGAACCTCCAAGTTTACCCTCTGGCATGGGAAATATCAGTTTAAGTCATTGTAAAGATGCCATTACTATAGTCTGGCATAAAAGCAAAATAGGGATTGATATTGAGAGAACAGATAGAGATTTTAAACATTTAAAATTTGCAAAAAAATATTTTTTTCATACCAATAAATCAAACCATAATAATTATTTAACAAAAAATATGATATTAAATCAATGGTGTGCTGTTGAAGCGGCTATAAAATGGGATCATGGAAAAATAGCTAAAGACATTAAATATTGGCAATTTTTTGAAAAGCCTAAAGAGTTAATTCATAAGAAGAAAAATATTCATTTAAATTATTCACAGATTAACTTCCATAATTGGACTATCGCTTTAGCCTACGAAGAAAGAACTTCTTTTAATCCTGAGATTATTTGTTGTTCGAAAAATTTTTAATTTTCTTTTCTTCTAAGCAGTTCTTCATATTGAGTTTTTTCCCATCCAATATTATTTGGTTCCCATATTTTTAAACCTCTTAAAGATTTAGGAAGATATTCTTGCACGACCCAATTACCTGGATAATTATGAGGATTTACATAACTATTAGAATTATTTTTTAGATGTCGTGGTACATCAAAAACATTGGTAGATTTGATTGTTTCAATTGCTTTAAAAATACTTTTGGTACTATTACTTTTTGGAGAAATAGCTAAATATAAAGAAGCCTGCGTTAAAAAATATAATCCTTCTGGAAAACCAACTCTATCAAAAGCATCACAACAAGATTGTACAACTACTATGGCATTAGGATCAGCTATTCCAATATCTTCACTGGCAGATATAAGTAGTCGTCTAAAAATAAAATTAGGATCTTCACCAGCCTCCAGCATATTCGCAAGCCAGAATAAAGTTGCATCTGGATCAGAACCTCTTATGGACTTAATAAAGGCACTTATTACATCGTAGTGATTTTGACCATTTTTGTCGTAAACAATATTTTTCTTTTGTAGTGCATCCTCTGCTATTGAGAGATTAATGTTGATTTCTTTAGCATCATTTGCAGCAATTGTTTCTATGGCCATCTCTAGCGCATTGATTAATGTCCTTGCATCTCCGCCAGAAAATTTAATTAAATGACTTATAGCATCTTGAGTTAAATAAACCTTTTTTGAATCTTTTTGTTTTGAATAGTGAGTAATGACTTTTTGTATTATTTTCTGCAAATCATTTTCTGCCAAAGGAAGTAATGTGAAAATACGAGACCTGCTGACAAGCGCTTTATTAACAGCAAAGAAAGGGTTTTCAGTTGTAGCACCAATAAAAGTTATAGTTCCATTTTCTATTGAAGGTAATAAAGCATCTTGCTGAACTGATGTAAATCTATGAACCTCATCGATAAATAAAATTGTTTTTCTTTTTGAATTTATTAATCTATCTTTTGCATTAGCGATTTCATTTCTTAATTCTTTAACACTTGATAATACTGCATTTAACTTAATTAATTTTGACCGCGTATTAAAAGAAATAATTTCAATTAGAGTAGTTTTTCCAACACCCGGAGGGCCAGAAAAAATAAAATTACTAATCTTATCGTTTAATATTGCACTTCTTAAAAGCGAATTCTCATTCAGGATTGGTTGTTGACCAAAAAAATCTTCCAAATTCTTTGGTCTTAATTTATCTGCCAAAGGTGCATTGTTTTCTATTTGAGAATAATTAATAAATAAATTTTCTGAATGCATATAAATAAAATCAAAAAATCATTACTTTCAATTCTATGTAATTACTGTAGGAGTTTCCATTTGAGTAAGTTTTGAAATATTCAATAAAGCATCTAAATCATCTATTAGAGGTTTCAAAGCGATCTGAGGATTTAACGAAAGATTCTGTTGAGGATCGAAAAACTTCTCAAAGTAAAGTCTTAATGTTGCACCCTTAGTTCCAGTTCCAGAAAGGCGCACAATTACTCGAGAATTATCATCAAGGACCAATCTTAAACCTTGATTTTCACTTATGGAATTATCAACAGGATCTAAATATGAAAAGTTATCTGCAACTTTAACTAAATGGCCAGCAAAACTATTTCCTTTTAAATTTTCGAGCATAGAAGTTAGATTACCAAAGATTTGATTAGCAATATTTGAGGGAATTGCCTCATAATCATGTCTTGAATAATAATTCCTACCAAATTGTTTCCAATGATTCTGCATCAAATCACTTACCGAACATTTTTTCTCAGCTAAAACTTGTAACCAATACAACACTGCCCATAGTCCATCTTTCTCTCTCACATGATTACTACCTGTTCCGAAACTTTCTTCTCCACATAAAGTAATTAAATTAGAATCTAAAAGATTTCCAAAAAACTTCCAGCCAGTAGGTGTCTCGAAACAAGGTATATTTAATGCTCGAGCGACATTATCAACCGCTGAGCTGGTTGGCATGGATCTTGCGACACCTGTAATACCATCTTTATAACCAGGGACACATTTTGTGTTAGCAGTGATAACTGCAAGGCTATCACTAGGATTTACAAAACATCCACTTCCTAAAATCATATTCCTATCTCCATCTCCATCGCATGCAGCACCAAAACTATAAGATTGTTTATTTAATAACAAATCAGCCAAGTGGGATGCGTAAGTAAGATTAGGATCAGGATGTAAACCTCCAAAATCTTTTAAAGGGTTACCATTCATGACACAATCTGGTGCAAGACCCATTTTTTCAACAAAAATATTTTTTGCATATGGGCCTGTAACCGCATTCATTGCATCAAAGATTAACGAGAAGTCTTTTTTTAAAAAATCACTAATTTGATCAAAGTCAAAGATTTTCTCCATCAAATTAGAATAATCTGTTAATCCATCAATAATTTCTAAGGTAGTTTCGTCGTAATGATAAATTCCATATTTACTAAAATCAGGTAATTGAATTTTATGAATTTTATAACTAGTTAGTAATTGTGTAGCTTTAAAAATCTTATTAGTAATTATCTCAGGAGCTGGGCCACCATTAGAGATATTCAATTTCACTCCAAAGTCTCCATTAATCCCACCTGGATTATGGCTTGCAGAAAGAATAATTCCACCAATAGCGTTTTCCTTTCTAATTAAATGTGATGTCGCAGGAGTAGATAATAAACCGTATTTTGGAACTATAACCTTTTGAACTTTATGAGCAATGCATATTTGGACAATTTTTTCTATCGCTTCAATATTGCCATATCTGCCATCACCACCAACTACTAATGTTGAACCTTTTAAATCTCCTAATGATTGTAAGATTGCTTCAATAAAAACTTCTAGATAATGTTCTTCCTGAAACTTTAAAGTACTTTTTCTTAATCCAGAGGTACCTGGTTTTTGATCTAGAAAAGGAGAATTGATATTAATTACACTAACTTGATTCATATTTTTAAGAAACTTCCAAAAATCTAACTAAATTAATGAGGCATTTCGGAAGTTCTTAACATAGCGATAAACCATAACGAAGAAATTAATAATGCACTAAGAATTCCATAATTAACACCAAATTTAGAAATTGTAATTGGGACTATTAATGGAAAAGTTAATGCACCAAACAATGGAGTAAAAGCTACAATTTTTTTCAGCATTAATTTAATTTATCAAAACCATTCAGTCTCAGCATTATCTTTTTCATTAGTATCGTCAAGTGGTGTAGATCTATCAAATTTCATTGATATACTTTTTTCTTGCTCACCAGACACATCAATAGCTTTAATATCATATTTTTGAGTCCCGTCTCTAAATGGAACTTGAATTCTAAAAGTACCATCTGCAGCAAGAGGTACGTCTTCTCCACCTATTGTCAGTTTTGCAGAAGGTTCTGTAGCTCCATAAACAATTAATTCAGCATCAGCAACGAGCCAAAAAGATCTATTCTTAATAATTCCGCTTCCAGAATCATTTAAACCTGATGACCATTTACCAGCACCTGAGTCTGTAAGATTATCGTTGAGGTTTGTTGAATTTAAGTTTTCCATAAATTCTTCAGAACCAACTTTTCTTCTGAGAGGAATGTTAGTTGCTGCTTGGTATAACCTTTCATGCATACCATTTTGTTCTGAAACAACAGGATTAGAAATATCTGGGATTGACTCAGACGTAGAATCTAAATTAAAAGGCACAAATTTATCAAGAATTTGCTCAGAAGGATGAGACCCAGGAACATGGCTTATCGAAGAAAATGCCAATGACATCCAGTTAAAACCATATTTGTAACCTAATTCAACTTTATAATCTCTATCTGCAAGTGGGATCGGCAAGTACCACTCAGTACTATAACTATCAACTGCTATCTCCCTAAGTGTTCCTTGATTCAAGTTGCTACCTTCAGAACCAGATGCATCAAATAATCGTAAGCATAGTTTATTGGCTCCCAAAGATTGTGCTTTATCTCTATCTGCATCAGAAATTTGCCAAAAAACATAAGCCCAATCTGGATCTCGGGGTAAGAAAACTACATTTGTTTTAACTTCTTCACTGCTATTAAAAGCATTGGACTCAAAAGTTTCTTCAGATTTAGACTGTGGAGCTGGAGTGTAAGTTTTTTTTGTAGATTTTTCTTGATATTTAAGTATTAAATCAACTAAAACGGCTTTTGTTTTGCGACTGTACAGCGGAACCGATAATTTACTTGCTTCTTGACGTAATTGTCTGAGGGTTAGTGAGAGTAATTGATCTTTATTCATGATCCCATCAGCCACTTTAAATTCTCCGTTTTTGTTTGGGATCAGTATGTTCTTTTTTTTTAGGAATTGTGTGTCTTTTTGGCCTGTCGTCAGGATCCTCTGACTACTGAAGAAATCTCAAAATTGATATTTCTCTTCAAAACAGTTGGTATCAAAGCAATTAATTAATTTTCAGATTTTTTGAAATGTAAATTAATTTTCTTTTTTTTTAAATTTTATTACCTGAATTTGTTAACGACTCAACAAAAATATATTTTTTCTTCGGGATCAGTTAAAAAAAAAATTCAGCGTTGTTCAACTAGAAGTACTAAATCATCTATCTCTAAATCCTCAATACTTTTACCTATTTTTTTTGAAAAAGCACATAATTTTTTAGAAGTAGATTCTAACTGCTCATAAAAAAGATCACTAAATTTTTTATCATCAAATTTTTTGGATTGGTTATCACACCATTCTCTCAGGGGATTTTTATTTTGATATTCCAAACTATTATCTGCATTGATAATTTTTAAAATCTGAAGGCAATGAGCGAGTATTCTTAAATGATGTTTCTGCATTATAGGTAGATCAAGATTATCAATTTCTTGAATAGTTTCTATGTTTAATGGGTTAGAATTGGGATCAAGATGATTAGACATTAATTTTTAGTTTTAATAAAGGAAAAAAACTCAATATTGGGGGTATCTTTCGTTAAAGTATATAAAGCTAATTGTAATAAGTTATTTTTGATAACATGGTCAACGAAAATTTAGTTAAAGATGTAGTAAAAGAGCCTTACAAATATGGTTTCGTTACTGATATTGAAACTGAAAAAATAGAAAAGGGACTAAATGAAGATATCATAAAATTAATTTCACAGAAAAAAGAAGAACCAAAATTTCTTCTTGATTTTAGATTAAAAGCCTTTAAAAAATGGCAAAAAATGAAAGAGCCTGATTGGGCAGCATTAGGATATAAAAAAATTGATTATCAAGATATCATTTATTACTCTGCTCCTAAGCAAAAAGAGAAAATTTCTAGCTTAGATGAAGTTGATCCCAAACTTCTTGAGACTTTTGACAAATTAGGAATACCCCTCACGGAGCAAAAAAAACTCACAAATGTAGCAGTAGATGCTGTTTTTGATAGTGTTTCTATAGCCACAACTTTTAGAGAAGAACTTGCTGAACATGGAGTTATATTTTGCTCAATTAGTGAAGCAGTAAAAAATCACGCTGATTTGATTGAAAAATATTTAGGTACAGTAGTTCCAGCTAGTGATAATTATTTTGCAGCTCTAAATTCTGCAGTTTTTAGTGACGGTTCTTTTGTTTACATCCCAAAAGGTGTTACCTGCCCTATGGATCTATCTTCCTATTTCAGAATTAATAGTGGAGATTCAGGGCAATTCGAAAGAACATTAATCATTGCTGAAGAGTCAAGTTCTGTAAGTTATCTAGAAGGTTGTACAGCTCCAATGTTTGATACAAATACCCTACATGCAGCAGTTGTAGAGCTTATAGCATTAGACGACGCCTCAATAAAATACTCAACAGTGCAAAATTGGTATGCTGGTGATGAAGAAGGTATTGGCGGAATTTTTAATTTTGTCACCAAAAGAGGAAAATGTTTAGGTAAGAGAAGTAAAATTAGTTGGTCTCAAGTTGAAACAGGGTCTGCAATTACATGGAAATATCCTAGCTGTCTTCTTTTAGGGGAAGAATCTGTAGGAGAATTTTATTCAGTGGCTCTCACCAATAATCTTCAGCAAGCAGATACCGGCACAAAAATGATCCATATTGGTCCTAAGACCAAATCAACTATTGTTAGCAAAGGTATTAGTGCAGGTAGCTCAAAAAATAGCTACAGAGGTCTTGTCAAAATGGGAACAAAAGCTACAGGATCAAGAAATTACAGTCAATGTGATTCAATGTTAATAGGGGATCAAGCTTCTGCAAATACATTCCCTTACATCAAATCTCAACAACCCAATTCTGAAATTGAGCATGAAGCAAGCACATGTAGAATCTCAGAAGACCAACTTTTTTATCTCCAAAGCAGAGGTATAGAATTTGAGGAGGCAGTATCTATGATGGTCAGCGGTTTTTGTAGAGATGTATTTAATCAATTACCTATGGAATTTGCTGCTGAAGCAGATAAGTTACTGGCACTTAAACTAGAGGGATCAGTAGGTTAATTAATCAATTTCTAAACTGAAATGCAAATTAAAATGAAAGAATCAGATCCAATTTTAGAAGTTGAAAATCTCTCTGCATCTACTGATAATCTTCCAATTTTAAAAGGGGTTTCACTTACTGTCTATCCTGGAGAAATCCATGCCATTATGGGAAGAAATGGATGTGGCAAAAGTACTCTTTCTAAAATCATTGCAGGGCATCCCTCTTATAATATTACAAATGGCGACATAAAATATTTAGGTGAAAACATCAACTCTTTAGAACCTGAAGAGAGATCTCAATCTGGAATTTTTCTTGGTTTTCAATATCCAATTGAGATTCCAGGTGTAAGTAATCTTGAGTTTCTTAGAGTTTCAACTAATGCTAGAAGAAAATTTCTCAACAAAGAAGAATTAGATACTTTTGATTTTGAAGAATTAGTTAAAGAAAAGTTGGAAATTGTAAAAATGGATCACGCATTCCTATCAAGGAGTGTAAATCAAGGCTTTTCCGGAGGTGAAAAAAAAAGAAATGAGATTCTGCAAATGGCTTTACTTGAGCCAAAGATAGCAATATTAGATGAGACCGATTCTGGTCTAGATATCGATGCTCTAAGAATAGTGGCATCAGGAATTAAAAAAATATCTAATGCACAAACAGGAATTATACTTATTACCCACTATCAAAGATTATTAGATGAAATTAAACCAAATTATGTCCATGTCATGTCAGACGGAAAAATCATAAAAACTGGTGAGAGTGATCTTGCTCTAGAGCTTGAAGAAAAAGGATATGAATGGACTGATAACTTTATAAAAGAGACTTAAACAAATGGAAATTATTGAAAAAATAAAAACTAATAAATCAAAAGATAACCTTACAGAAATACAAAAAATCTGTCTTCAAAAATTACAATCAAGCCCTCTCCCAAATCCTAAAAGTGAACTATGGAGACTTTCAAATAAATCAAAATTGTCAAACTTTTTAGATTACTCAGTTAATGAAACAGATTCAAAATTTGCTATACAATATCCGAAAAATTCTCAAAGTACTATTAGATTAATAATTGGCGAGAATTGCCAAATTAAATTAATAGAGAAAAATTATTCAATACAGCAATTAAGTGAGGATGAATTACAAAAATATATCAAAGAACAGATATCTTTTTTTAAGCAAAACGAAAATTGGAGTGACCTGCTAAATCTGTCTTTAAGTTGTAAAAATAATATTTTGGGATTAAAAATAAATGGATCAAAAATTCCTCCAATTGAAATTTTTAGTCATGCATCAAGTAATTCTTTAAACGCAAAAACCCTCGTAATATTTTTAGAAAAGAATTGTGATGTTGACTTATTACAAGTAAATCTTGGTAAAGAAAACTCTTCATTATCTCAATCAACATTCTTTTGCTTAAAAGAAAATAGTTCTGTAAATCATGGTATTGTTTCTTACGGTGAAAAGAGATCTAATCTATTAAATTCTCTCAATGTAATTCAACAAAAAAATAGTGCATACAACTTAGGATCTTTACATTTCAAATTTAATTACGCGAGATTTGAAATTAGTATTAAACAATCTGCGGGAAACGCTAAAACAAATATCAAAGGTATGCAAATAACAAAAAAAGATGAGCAAATTTCAACCTATACAAAAATAGAATTTAATGGGCCAAATGGATTTCTAGATCAAATTAATAAATCGCTTGCTGATGATAAATCACATGCAATATTTGAAGGTTCAATAATAGTTCCAAAAATTGCCCAGAGAACCGATGCTTCCCAATTAAGCAGAAATTTACTTTTATCAAATCTCGCACAAATAGATACCAAACCTCAA
>QCCT01000010.1 GCA_003281165.1 Prochlorococcus sp. AG-347-M18 | reverse complement strand
TTAGTGATAGCAAGTTCTTCAGCAGGGTTAAAGTCATTAATAGTGACTTCATTTGCAGTAGCAGCGATAGGCGCAAGTAAGCCTAGAGTCGCTGGAGCTACTAGCAAGCTTTTAAAAAGCTTCATAAATTTCCTCACACGAAATTTAAAGGACACCTCAAGATAGTGTATATCGGTACACAAAATCAAGTAGCGAAAGATACAGTTCTGTAAATAATGTGCCAGTTTTTTAAGTTATACAATAAAAATTTATAAAATTTTTCAAATTTTTTTTCGTAGTTTGATTAATAAAGAACTGACTTTTAGCAAATTAGTTTTTAAATTTTTTTTGAAATCTTGAAAGATACTTTTTTTGTTCTATATTTTTTCTTTTTATTGCTGTCAACAGAATCTACATACCAACCAGAAGCTAACCTTGTGTCAATCTCCTCATAGTTTGCATCGTCGGATAATTTACTTAAAGATTTCTTTTTATAGTCCATACAGTTTCTTAGATTAATTGAAATATAGCATTTAAAAAGATTTTTAACTGCTTCGTTACACAAGATTTTTCTAAATGAATATGTTGGCTATCTGATTATTATTAAATTAACCTTTTGGAAATCTTTAGAAAAAAGAAAAAAACAATTTTTCTTCCTCAACAAAAAAATTTATTAGTTATATTTTTTAAAACTTATAAACCTGAGGAGCACAAGGTTAAATGACTCAACTAAATTTATTAGTTAATTCTCTACCAAGGGATCTAACTGAATTCGCTTTCTTTTTGGCTGTTGGATTTACAGCAGGATCCATGGGACTTATTTAAATTATAAAAAACTTCTATTTCTTGATTATTGTTTCTGATTAGATTCCAATTATTAGTATATTTAAAGATTAGGATTTACTTAAAATTTTTGCTAAACGAAAATTTCTTAAACAATGCAAGAAAATTCCAGAGGATAATAAAAATTCAAAAATCTCTTGATCATTTCTTATTTGTTCTGTAGTGGAGGCCCATGAAATATCAAAATAGAAGTAAAAAAGAGCGACAAAAAGAAAGTAAAGAGATAATTCTTTACTAGGAAATGCATTAATTCTGCTGAATTTTCTCCACCCAAACCAACCTAGAAAAATACAACTTATCTCAAAAACTGGGTCCAACAAATAATTATGAAAAAAGGGCAAATTATGAAAATTAGTTTCTCCTTGGACATTCAGATCAGATATAGAATTAATCCCAATCCCAGTTAGCCTTTCACCCCAGCTTATTTCTTCTCCTGCGATTATTAAAGCTAAAAAGGCTATCAAAAGCCAAACAAGAGAGTTAATTTCCTTTTTTTTCTTTCGCCTCATAAATATTAGTAACGCAACAGTTGAAGATAGCAGATATTCAATAAACTGAAGCCATTCAAGAGGTCCGTCCTCACTTCTAAGCCAATTAAACCAACTTGTTCCAATCAAATCTTCCCCATAAGGAAAAATATAAACAAAACCATATATAAACAATAAATAATATATGGGGAATAAATTCACCTCAGGAGTGATTTTTCCAAAAGGAGTTTTAATATTTTTAGACATTTTCGAATAAATAAGGCTTGATTGGTATTCAATATTTAATTTTAGATTAAGCCTATTATCTCAGTAAGTCTATTTAAAGCTTGGCATTGGATTTTTATCAGAATGATATGAATGATTCCACCGGGAAATTGAATCTTGATTTTCCATTTAATTTGCTTAATTCAGCCACTACTAAAAGACCTACAACTTTCTTATCATTATTATTAAGTAGCTCAGAAACACAATTAACTGTTCCCCCAGTTGCCAGTAAATCATCAATAATTGCAAAAGAGTTATATTTTTTTAGCGCTTTTTTCTGTATTGAAAGAGAATTCTCGCCGTACTCTAAAGTATATTTTTTTGTAACTAACTCTCCTGGAAGCTTGCCAGGTTTTCTTGCAGCTATCATTGGCTTTGAAGACTGTATAGATATTGCAGAACCAAAAATAAAACCTCTTGCGTCTATAGAAATTATTGCTTCAGCTTCTTTTAAGATCTTACTTTGAGCCATTTCTAAAATTAATTGTCGAAAATTTGAAGGGTGTTGAACAATTTCAATGACATCTTTAAAACTTACCCCGGCTTTTGGATAATTTTCATAAGTTGATATCAATTTCTCTAGGTTTTCCATAAATTAATTTGAAAATCTTTATGACCTATCTAAGATCAAAATTACTACTTTGACACTCTAGCGAAAATAATTCTTCAACCTTAAGGAAAAAGTTGAAAATCTTTTTAATTCCATTTGAAAAGTAAAGCCTTTTTTTCCTAGTTGGATATGATTTCTGAAAATATTTTTCGTGAACAAAAAAAACAGTTTTTTAAATTTCTCCTATATCAACTATCAGAACTTGGTTTTGAAACTCTCTTAAAATATTTCTTTAGGAGCTGGAGCTATTATTTCTTATCCATTAGTTAACGTCCCTACTTAAAAATATTTTTATGACATACCCATAAACTTAGCTCTTTAATTTTAAATTGCTTATCAAACTAAGCCTAATTAAAATCTTGAATTTGTTTTTGGTTCAGGCACTGATGTGCTTTATTTGAATTACTTAATCATAAAGACGATTCTCAAAAAGAAAGCCAATGGCTTAACTTTGGGATAAGGAAATGAATATAAATTCCAAGAAGATTAGAATAAAATATTGATGTCCTTTAGGTACTGAATTTAAATATAAATAATTAAAAAAGGCCCGAAAAGTGATTTTTTATAAAAAATTCAGCAATATGGTCTTTTATAGATGTCTGTTATGAACTAAGATCTTATGAGCGGGGCGTGGCGCAGCTTGGTAGCGCGGGTGCTTTGGGAGCACTAGGTCGCAGGTTCGAATCCTGTCGCCCCGACTCTTAAAAACCAAGTCATACTAGCGAGTCTCCCAACTCGCTTTTTTATTGCTTACTGTCTCAAATTGAGAAAGGGGAGCTGTAGGGGGAGCTTACAGGATGTACTTTGATGTATTTAGTGCCTAATTTTGTAGAAATGATTATCCCCAAAGAATTTAATTTTTAGGTAATTACGAGTCCTACAGCTCTCGAAAGAGTTAACCCAAAGATATCAAGAACAACAAACCCGTTGAGAATTCTAATAGCTCTGGCAACATCTGTTTCGCAAACACCATGCTCTGTCGTATCGCTAACAACAACAGAAGCAGTTTTTGCAAAATAACTAAATGGAGTTGGCTTTTTATCAAAAGTGATTGCTTCTTTACCTTTACCTATTCTTGATAAGTGATTTAATCTCCAATACCACCATGAAAATCCAATTAATACTATTGGTACAAATAAAACTAATTCAACTAAAAGTAAAACTGGATCTTTAAGCGGTGAAACTAAAAGCAAATTCATCGATACAAGTTCCAAAAACCATGCAAAGCTTAAGATGATTCCATAAATATCACTTGCTAGTCTTGACTCTTTACCCAAAAGATTCCAGATTATCAACCCAAGAATAAAAATCAAGAAAATAGCTCCTAATGGATGTTCATAGTTAGTAAATGAGTCCAAAATTAAGTGAATATTTTCCAACAGTTTTTTAACTGGGGAGTCTTCAACATCATCAAGATTTAAATTTCTATCAAAAGAAACAGAAAAGAAAAAAGCTATTGAAAGAATATATATTTCTAGAGGTTTAAGGATTCTTTTTATCATTATTTAAAAAGTAATCAAATTACTATAAATGAGATGTCTTATTAATTAGAGTCAATTTATACAATCTTAGAATTGCCATCTAAAACCACCGCCGTATGAGTTCTCATCACCATATGTCGCCAAGCCATATTCGGCATTTAAGTTAAACATAAAGTCTTTGGATAACACAAAATCTGCTCCTAGTTTTACAGACCCTCTATGTTGTCCAAATGTTTTGGCTTCTACAGAAGTACTAGCGTCAGAACTTCCTGTCACTTTTCCTTTAATATCTCTATTGCTTTTACCTGCATAAGTATCCATTTCATAGTTCAAGGCAAGTGATGGAACTAATAACCAACCTTGTTGCATTGTGATTTGTTTCTCGATTCCAATTCCAGTTTTAAATAAAAGAGATTCTGCCTGATTAGATTCAACTGTTATTAAATCTCCACTACCAGATTCACTAAATCCATCTTGCGCATGAGCAGCAAATGCAACTCCCACTGTCGGCTGTAAACGGATTGGGGTCTTTGAATTTTTTATGTCTTTTTTAATATCCCAGGTACCATTAATTTCTGCTGTATATCCATCAGATTCATAAGCAGATGTTGCTGATGTTGTTGAATAATTTCTCTTACCTTTGTAGTCAAAAACAGATCCGCCAACCATTCCTTTTAAAGTGAATTTATCATTCACTTTTTTTACTCCATAAACAGAATAATGATTATTAGAAGAATCTAAATTTGCTGTTGTTCCAGAGAAATTAAAATCATATAAATTTGCTGATCCCATTCCATAAGCAACTCCAGCCTTCCATTTATCATTTATAGTTTTCTCTACATTGATTGATCCATTAAAAACAGCAGATCCATAAGATCCTCTCGTTGTGTCTCCATTTACATAGGAAACTTTATTTTTAGCATTGGTATAAACGCAATAATCAGTATCACCAATCACCCAGCCATAGTTATTACATTCTCCGGCTTTTGCTAAAACTAAATCTCTATTATTGTGGATAGATTTCAAGCCAACATTCTGCATTGCAGCATATGGTTGGACCCATAATGCTTGAAATATTGGAGTAATTTCAATAGCGCTCGCCGATACATTTTCACTAAAACTTTCTCCATCAGTATATGAAACATATACTCTTACAGATTGACCTGCAACATCATTAGTCACTACGTAAGTAGAGCTTGTCGCTCCAGAAATATTTGTAAAAGTAACTCCACCATCAGAAGAAAATTGCCATTGATAAGTTGTATCTGTACCATTTCCATCGGGATCACTTCCAAGTACAGCTGTTAAAGTTTCTCCAACTTCAGAAGTACCTGATATTGATATTGAAGCACTACCATCATTATCTCCGTTAGAACGCGTGGTCCCAGGACTTCCTAAATCTACGACTATAAACTGACCTTCTGTTGTGCCGCCTGCACCACCATCTACAGCCGAAGTTGTAGCGTCAAAAGCAGTTGGTCCAAAAATATATGCATAGTCAATATCGATAGTATCACCTTCTTCAACATTGACATATTTAAATCCTAAACCAATAGCATAATCACCAGGGCTACCATCATTTTGACCATTAAAATAATTCTGTGCGTTAGTCCCAGCAGAACCAGCAGAAAACCATGATGATACAATTCCAGCACCAACATCAGAGGTTTTTCCAGTATAAAGTCCTAATATGTATCTTGAAGCTGTAGCTTCTGACAATACCGCATTTGTTTCAGGCACACCAGAGTAACCTAAGGTGTTAAAAGTTCTAGCGCTATCGCCTGGTACACCTTGAGTATCTGGATCTGTAAATCGACCAAAATATAATTCATCAACACTCTCTTTTATAGTTAATGTAGTCCTAATATCAATATATTCTTGTGAATCGTTGAATTTATAATCTACAGATATATCAAAGTTAGAGTTTTCCCCTGTCCAAATAGCCCTATTATCAAAAGTAGTACCTGACACCTCCACTCCAGATTTGTTAGTGAGAGTTCCTGTAATGTCCTGTCCATATCTCGTTCTATCATTATTATTATGGAGGTTATAAACCTCGTTACCAGAATTGAATCCCTGAATATTAAAGCCTTCGAAAGGTATCCCGGGAGTCAAGTAATCAAGAGAATCGTCAAAATTTCCAGAACCAGTTAGATCATTCTGGATTCCTGGAGTTGTACTACCTCCTTGTCCTAGTGTTCCATAATCATTAACTCCTATTTTTATAAAATCACCTTCCAAGGTAATAGGATCTGCAAAGGTATTTTGCGGAGAAAAACAGAAAACAAAAGCAGTAAATAATATTTTCTTTAAATTGAATTTATGATGAAACATCTAAATTATCTTTAAATTTATATTAATTAGAAAAATTTTTTTTCAATACTTTTATCTTTAAACATGTATTTTTAAGAATTAAAAATGTATTCTAAAAAACAATTAAGTTTCTATTAAAGACTCTAAGGATACATGAAGTATTTATAGTAAATATTTGTTCGATCTACCTGTTATGCGGCACTAGGTCGCTCAGGGGGTAGCTGTAGGGGTAGCTGAGCGTATGTATTTAGTATATAGTGATATGTACTTTGTGCTAGATTGAGACTCAAACCCACTCGCACCACTTACCTATACCCTAGTTATAGTAAGGAAATATTGAATTTTTACGTTTGATAGATCGAGTGCTTTGGGAGCACTAGGTCGCAGGTTATGATCCTATCAGCCGACTCTTTTATAATCTATTCAAAGAAGGGTCTCTCTGCTTGTCTTTCTTATTATTTAAATTCTGTCCTCAATCATTTAGGACAAATTGCGAAAAAAAAATTCTTAATTGAAAGGTGAAGTATTATTAGTAGGAGCTATTAATAGGATTTCAAAAACAATTCCAGTCAAAGCAATGGGCAATACCCAAATACCAATAAATCTATGATCAAAAAATCTTAAATGATCTTCACCCCTGAAAACACTTCGTAAAGAAGTAAATAGGGTTTCTGGTTGCTTATAAGATGGCCCATTTACAGAAGGAGAATATGGCTTAACAAAGGCTGAAGAAGCAGAAAACTTTGCGATTTTTCTTAAAAAATAAATAGGTAAAACCCATATAGCAACGAACCTTCCACCAAGCCACTGTCTCGCATTAGGCAGAGCATACTCTTTTATAGATTTATTCTCTGGCATTCCAGATTCCAAATTCTTATAAATTTTTTCTAATGTAGATTCATTACTTGATTTATTGATCATTTGATTTTCAGAAAAAATTACTTTAAAAGGTGGAATAAATAAAAATATTCCTAACTACTAAAATAACTAAAACGTAGTTAGGAATATTTTCGTTGGCTAGGTTCATAAAGACGGAATCTATACCGTTGCAGATTCGCCAAATATCTACATATTCTTTATAAATAAAAAACTCTTTTTTAAAAAGTAAATAATATACATAAGAAGGAATAATATTTAATAATTTAGAGTTTTAATTAAGAATTTAATTTAATATTCATGACTATTAAAAAATATTTAAACCTCATTTTCTAAGATTGCGAAAAAGAAAATGAGGTCAAAGGGAGGTTCTCATTACGAACCGCTTTATCAAAGCTAGCGGTTAGTAGATTGCCCTAATATCTACTTATATATTTATATAATGAGTTTTAAAATACAGGAAGCTTAATTTTATACAAGTAAGTGTTTAATATTTTATGTGATTATTGCTTAGGAAAAACTAATTAATGTACTTACTATAGTTATTGAAAGATAAAAAAATGCATAAAGAGAAACTGCAAAAAACAAATACTGTTCTATTGGAATCATAAGTATGTATTAATTAAAAGGGTAAGTAAATTTGATTAATTTTTTGTTAAAAAGATATTCTCTAAAATATAACTTTGTTCTATTGATTCATTTTTAAGAGAAATATTTTTTGGCAAATTATTATTCGTAGAATTAAAAGCACCCCATTTTTTTAGCCAAAATAAGGTATAAAAAAATGCGATTAAAAATGGTGCTCCAACAATTAAAAATCTAATGTCCATCAAAATTTCCTATTAATAAGTTTTAAACTGCATTGCCAATATTGCTCCCAAGAAGAAAACAGTTGGAATCCCTAGTGCATTGACTGCTGCGGTTCTTACAGTAAATACTGGATAACCCTCTGCTGGTCTACCAGTATCAGGAATTAATGCTGAATCTTCCCATACTTGATAATTTTTAAAAGGAGCTACTCCCTTCTTTGGTAATCCTAGTGGCGTTAATCTAAATACATCCCACCTACCTAACCAAAAGACTGTAAATATCCATGAGAATATTATTGGTGTAATAACAAGTAAAATCCTGAAATCCATTTCTAAAAAGTAAATTTGATTATTATTTTGTCTTTTTTTGTTAAATAAATGATTTGATCATTAACTTATATTTAAAGAAAAACCCCTAATAACATTGTTTCTAATCATTAGTAACATCATGAAATGATTAATTGATTTATTTAAAGTATATTTTTTTGGATTACGATATTTAGATATTTTTTTAATGTAGATTTTATTTAATTAAAAAAAAATATGGAAACCTTTAGATTCTTACTTTTTGGTTTTGCAGGAGTTAGTTTAGTTTTTTGGGTGGCAATAATTGCTTTATGGCATACATACATGTTTCCAAGATTCTTCAATGAAGATAAAGGTTTAAATTCTGTTATCAATCAAGAAATAAAAGTTTCTACAGATCCAATTTTAGGCAGTTTGGTTAACAGCAATAATTTCCGAAATAGAGATAAGTATTCAATGAAAAGTTTAGTTATTGCAGACTTTTCATCTGCAAGTAATAATTTCAAACTAAATAAACTCTACACAACAGTAATGATTGGAGTTACTTTTGCAAGTTTTATTTTTCTCACTTATGGATTAAGCAGTTCAATAACAACGGTAAGCTAAATGGATTCTATATATGTAATTGTTTTTATTACTTGCTTTGTTTATTTAATTTTTGACTCATTCAAAAATATAAATATTAAATAGATTGCTAATGTTTTTTGCCAGCTAATAAAAATTTTTTTCTTATATAAAAGAATAATAAAGTAGTTATTATCATTACAGGTGGATGAAATGATATTGAATTTAGATATTCGAAGTAATCAAATGATTCCAAAATTTTCCTCGTAATTTCCTAAAACTATATTCCATTTCTCAAATTTTTATTGATTTAAATAGATCAATACCTCGTATAAAATGCTTGTTAAATTCTTTTTAAATAATATTTCGCAGACAAATATTACTTTATTTGTCGCAACAAACTTTGCAAAAATAAGCAAGAAATTAGATATAGATTGGAAATAAGACTGGGCGAGCTTTGAGAGAGTATTCGCAGTACCTTGCTGCACTTTGCTTGTTCATGTTGCTTAGTTTTACAAGAAAAATCTATAAAATATAGAGGCTATTTTACGGATAAAAGTCTACTTTCCAACGAATTACACAATAGCTAAGAGGGTTATATCCATTGCAATTCCAAAACTTGAATATTTTTAAAGCGAAATGGTGGAAACCAGCATGATTGAAAAATGCCCAAACAAAATAAATAGCAAATGCTGTTACAACAAAAGCAGCATATTGAAGCCAATGCGTTCCAGAATTATCTAAACCATTTTTATCAAAATTAGAATTACTCATTTAGAGGATAGGATATGCTATCCATCCAAATAAGGTGTAGTTAATAATGACAGCCATAAAGCCTATCATTGCCAGCCTTCCATTTGTTCTTTCCGCAATATACCAATAGCTATTTGGCCATTCAAAATTTTCACCCATATTGGATATTTGATCTTCTGAAACTAGCGTCTTCTTAGGAGTATTATCCTGGTCAAGATAATAATTACTATCTGGGTAATAGCTTTCACTTCGGATATTATCTTCTTTTTTTTCAATCATTGTTTTAGAAATATAATTTCAACCATCTTAGAAACTAAAAAGGCTAAATAGGTTAGAAAGATAATTTTGAAGGAAGGTTTTAGGCATTTAATTTATTCAACAAGTTCAATGGAATATACGGTATCTTTACAATTATTTTTTTTATCCCATTCTGTAACAAATGGATCTTCCATAACTGCACCTAATTTTTCTTAGTTAGTACAGTTCATTAATGAATGAGATTTATGATCACTGACTTTTACGAACTCATAATCAGTGACAAATTCCTTGCACATATCTTCAAGAAATAATGTGCTTACATCATTCTTAAATTCTTCAAATGAACAGCTAAAAGTTGAAATAATGAGTGTGTTCAAAATTAAAATAAAAAATAGCTAAACAGGGATTTATTTTAATTCAGATATTAATCAATGAATGTATTAGGAAATACGATCTAGTTCTTACAGTGCACTAGGTCGCAGGTTCATACGCCAAAGGTCTAGTAATCAAGCTTTGTGGAGAGGTTTCCCTTAATGTCTATATCTAATTGGCCAATTTTTATCTAGAAATTATGTGAACAAATATAATCTTCTTAAGCCAATTAATAGGGAAATTTTAATTAATCAGATATTTTTGAAGAGTTTTCGAGCAATTTATCTAATTCCAAAAGTTCTTTTTTGGTGAATTCACGATATTTTCCTACTGGCAGATCTAACTTAATATTCATAATCCTTACCCGCTTTAGTGATTGGACTCTGTAGCCTAAAGACTCACACATTCTCCTGATCTGACGGTTAAGTCCTTCAGTAAGGATGATTTTAAATTTTTTTGCCCCCATTTGCTTTACAAAACAATTCTTAGTAATAGTTTCTAGTATTTCAATACCATTACTCATGCTTTGAATAAATTCCCTATTAATAGGACGATTAACGCTTACGATATATTCTTTTTCATGATTATTTCTCGCTCTAAGTATTTTATTTACAATATCTCCATCGTTAGTTAAAAAAATTAATCCTTCACTCCACTTATCCAATCTTCCAATGGGAAATATCCTTTTAGGATATTTGATGAAATCTATAATATTATCAGGTTCTACTTCTCTATTAGTTGTACAAACAATTCCGACTGGTTTATTAAAGGCTAAGTAAATTTTTTTTTGTTTTGTTGATTTTTCTATTCTTTTACCTTCAACTTCTACTAGATCACAATCATCTACCTTAGTACCTATTTCAGGAACCTTACCATTTATCGTAACTTTTCCTTCCTCAATTAATCTATCTGCTCTTCTTCTAGAGCAGTAACCTAGTTCACTTAAATATTTATTAATTCTGGTCGCCATTTTGTCAAATTTACCTTTTATTTATCTTAAATATGAGAACAAATATGTAACAGATAGGGATGATTTCGTTAAAAATTTAAACTTCATTACTCACTAACCATATAAGTCACAAAAACATTTATTTCATAAATATCAATAATATTTCTTGATGTCACAATTTTAGGAATAGCAAAAAATAATCAATGAGGTAATAGTTTTATAGAAATATAGATTGTATGAAAAGAAATTCTTTTAAAAAAATTAACGATTAATATTCAAATGATGAAAGACTAGTCGTGATATTCATTCAGAAATTAAAATAATGATAATTAAACAAAAATAATATGATTAAATTCCCAATTAAATTGTTTTATTTTTCAATATTACCTTCTTCAATTTTATATGTAGCAATTTTATATGTCTCTTATATTCACAACATCAAACTTAGCCTCGTTATTAGAGATCTTGCTCAAACCTGTGGATATCCAATTGGAGTTGGAATGATTTCAAATATTGGGATTTTGTTATGGGGAGCAGCTTCATCTATTTGTTTTTTTACATCTTTCTCGAAGAGCATTAATAGAGAGTTATCTAAATTACTTTTACTTGGAGGGTTATTCTCAGGCCTGCTTTGTATTGATGATTTCTTTTTACTTCATGATCGTTATGTAGGTCCAGATTTTCTTAACTTAACATATCTAGCAATTTCAATTTTTTTATTAGTTAGATTTCGAATGATTTTAAAAAAAATTGGAATTTTTAACTTGGTAATTTCAATATTATTCCTTGGCTTATCAATATTTTTTGACGGAGTGATACAACAGATATTTAATCAAAGTTACGAGTTAACACAATTAATTGAAGAGTGGTTTAAATTTCTTGGCATCGCATGTTGGTTAAATTTTTGGTGCAAAGCTTCATCTTATGCATTGAAATTTGGCAAATCATAAATTAAATATTTTCAATCCAAAAGTTTACGGAATTTTTTTATATTTTTTTTCTAAAAGTTGATTGCAATGAAAGTGGTCAAAATTGCCATCATAGCAGTAGATTGTAATGCTTAATTATTATTTCTCTTTAGTTTTCAAAATTAATAAAAAAAGTTTATGAATTAAAGACTTAATGGTGCAGCATTAGCTCTTTTTTCTTGTCCAAATTTCTTCAGTTTTCCTCCATCCCTGAGAAAGTAATCTTTCATAAATTTCTCTAGCCAAATCTATATCTACGGAAATTGAAGTTGTCATTATAGGAGGTTCGTTTCCTAAAGCACCAATTATTTTACCAGTATCCACAAAAATATACTCAAATACTCCATTAATACTTTTATCGTTTTTTTTAAATCTTTTCACCTCTGTTTTATCTGAATTAATCAACCAATATGATTTTTCCATTAATCTAACTTTGGGATTAGTAAGCTTTTCATTTAAAACAAACTCATTTGATCAATTTCTTTTTTCTTTACATCTTCTACTAGCCAACCAACGGGAGACCAACCCATCATGATTGGAAATAACCCTTTTAATTCATCTACATCTTTAACTTGCTCTGTCCATTGTTCTTCATAACCATTAGGTACGATTACAGGCATGCGGTGATGTAAAGGTTTAATTAAATCATTTGGTTCAGTTGTTAAAACACAGCAACTCTCAAGTTCTGCTCCATCTGGTGAAATCCACTTACTCCAAATTCCTCCCAACCAAAAAGTCTCATTATTCGCTTTTCGAACACGATATTTTTTTTCAAAAAAACCACTTGCAGGTATTAGACACCTTTTATGTTTCCAACTTCCACTAAATAATTTTTTTTCTTCGACGGTTTCTGATCTTGCATTAAATGGTCTTGGTCTTTCTTTATCAAATGGGTCTTTCGCCCAAGGATTAATAAAGCCCCAGGTCATAAAAGTAGTTTTAATTCTTCCTTCGTTTTTAATTACAAGAACAGGATCATTAGGTCTTATTAGATTTTGAGTCTCGTATTTAGAATCAAGTCCAATTGGATAGTCTTGTTTCAAAACCGTTGGCAAATTCTCAAATTTAGTTTTCAGCTCAAATCTTCCACACATTGATTTTAAAAATCTTTTTAAAAGATACTTAAAAAAATAATATATTTACCTTATTTTAAATCTACTTTAGGTTTTCTCAAATAAAAACAATTTTTGATAGTAGAAAGTTTTTCATCTTAATAATTAAAAGAAAATATAGATATTGAAAAGCTTCCTCAAATTTAATTTGAATGTTTCAAAATTATTTAATGACAGATCCAATTCTATATTTATCAATGCTAATGGGATTTGGTGGAGTTTATGTATTAATCTCTTCCTTCCATGATGATGACGATGGTGATGATGATGGTGAAAAATATATTTATAATCTAGAGCACATTAATTTAGCAAGATAATTAATGTATTTATAAAGCAATAGCGTTGATAATAAAGTTACCTGCAAAAAACTAACTATCGAAAAAATATTATAAAAGTATCAAAAATATTATCTTTCTAATTTTAACTAAATTATTATATCCATTTTTAAATGTAGTTGTTGGTCCTCTATCCGTATATGTTTGTGCCTTAAACCGTACATTTTTATTAGTCGATTGATCAGCATACCTAGTTAGAACTTAGTAGTAATAGAAATAAATTAAATGCCTTCAACGCCGATCAGATCTTGTAATAAATATGTGTTGAGTTACAAAGATTCATCAAATAACACACATGAAGTCGGCTTCTATGCACGTGATGCATACGATTGCCTAATGCTTGCAAGAGAATTCAACTCTTACGTACATGACAATCCTGGATCTGTAATCAGAATCCAACAAAAATTTTGAGGAAATTAAGCATGAATTTAAAAAAATCACCATTCGCGATTCAAGATAAAAATACTAAAGATCTTGATAATGCAAACGATTTTCCAACTCTTGCAGATTTAATGAGAGAACAGAAGTGTCCAAAAGATGAGGCAAATACTGTCCACTATAGAAGAGATCTAGATTCTCTAGGTTAGTTTACGAGAATAGCTAATAAATAATTTTAAAAATTAACGATCATGATATATGTTGTTTACGTTTCATTCATAAAGTAATATTTTCTTCCTCTAGTTTTCTCTTTAGTTCTAAGGGCATATACGCGATATCTTTCTTCATTGCATCTATAGCATCTTTATATTTTTTAGGTTCAGCCAAAAGCTTTTTATCAAATTATATTGACTTTCAATTTCTTGCGAAGAAAATTTTCCCATAAATAAAATTGTAATATCTCTCTATATTAGATCGATTGTCAAACACTTAATAGATTAAATATTAGTTCGAGGCTGCTGCAATCTCTTTATGGACTGAGAGAAATTCTTGGTCTGTTAAAACTGGAGTTACTTCAATTTCTACGCCAAAATTATCAACCCAAATACTACTCCATTTCCAAATGTTCTGATGGTTTGAAGATTCAACTATTGCCCACCCATTAGCTCCTTCGGGATTTACTACTCGATTAAGAACTTTAAACCCATCAAATTCATCACCTTGGCATCCTCCTTCCACAAAACCCGCGAAAGTCTCTGCACCTTGCATATGACTTTCTTGATCTGGGAATTGCCAGTGTATGATGTAAGTTTGCATGAATAAAATTATTTTGTTTTATTATTAATTATCGAATTTAAAAATTAAATCAAAAGTCTTTAAACACTAATTTAAAAAGGGATAAGCTTTAACAACGGAATAACAAAAAAAAAGACTCTTACGAGCCTAGGTGATGGGGACTCCTATAATGACAAATAAAAGATAAACAAGCAACCCCATCAATAGGTAATTTTTATTGCTTACAAACACCATATGTAGTGCTAAGATTTAAAAAAGGCTGGGTGATGGGGATTGTCCCTGCTTTTTGATTAGGGCGAAGCGTACGCCCATTTTTTGTAAAATTTATTTTAATAAATAAAGCAAAATCGAGGATTAAATTATTTAGACCTTTTGAAGATAGTTTCAAAAACTCTTTTGTGTTCAATGCAATTTGAATCTGTTATGGTTTTGTGCTTAAGAGATCAAATAAACCAGTTATGAAAGTAGCAGAGTAGAAACTTTAAAAGTTGCAAGAGAAGAATATAAGAAGTTACTAGAGGAGGGTTGGAAGAAAACTTATAGATTCAACAGTTTTTTTTTTTAAAAATGGTGAATAGGTACTTTACCTTAAATTTGACATTATTAAAAATTAATTGCTAGATAAGATTCAGAATGGAAGATTAATCATGAATAAAGACATTTATTCAAATATTAAAGATTCCGATGCTTTGGAAAGTTTTTTTGAATGTATAACTTCTTGTAGCATCAATAGTGAGGGAGTAGATTGCACAACAGCATGTTATGTAAGACATTTAGAACCAAAGAATATCGATTACCCTTTAAAATTTACATAAGCAAAGCTTATTGATAATTGTTATTTTTTATTGATGTTATTTCCACCTCCTCAAGTTATTTTTGGTCTATTGCTTTTATCTATAGCAGTAGTTCTAATCTGGGATATTAGATACAATCCGTTTGGAGAAGACGAAGACGGGATTTAATCTTCAACTAGGAAGCTGATTTGTAGGTGGTGTGTGAAATCGCCGTTTCTTTCTGTTGAGTTTTTTGTAAGCGACTAAAGAGCCTAATAATAACAATGTAATAGCTATTGAGTTAATCATATTAAGTAGTTTTATATCTATAAAAACAAATATGTCCAGAATATCAATGATTAAAGTTATTTTTTTTGAAGTGAATATGATGGACTAATTTTTAATATTTAGCTTTGACATTAGGTACCCAAAACAACTAAGAGAAAATGCTTATTTAAACAGAAGAAAATTCTATAAAATAAGAATAAATCAATTTTTCTTATTTCTCATTTGATATTGCAGAACAGCTTTTAGGTGTTGTACTTCTTTTTCTAAAGTCTCAATTCTTTTTTCTAGTTCTTCATTAGTTGCCATATTTTGGGGAGATAAATTCCTTGATATTTATACTATTAAAAAAATAACTTTTTACCCATAGCAAAAGTCAAATAAGTATTAGAGCCTATTGATGAGCATAATTTCTCTAGATAAATTATGCAGAGTATAAATTTAGGGGGAATTTATGAGTGGAGATTATGAGACACTAGAAATCAATCAGCCTAAAATTACATATTTTCAGAAAAAATCAGAAAATAATACAGAATGGTTAGATGAATTAATCAACCAAATTGAAGATATGAAAAACAATATATCCCAATCTGCTTAATGACAGAAAAAGAGGTGAAGGAATTAGAGAAATTTGCAAAAGAAAATGGATACAATGACGAGCTAAAAGATATATATTTAAGAGAAGTTATTGATAGAAATAAAGAATACGAATGAGATCAAATTTTCGACCAAACTTTCGACTAGCTACAAACATTCTTTTAGTTATTGGTACTTTTGCTATTGCTTTAAAGATTTCTCCAATAGCAGAGGTATATAAGGAAAAAAATTTATGTATTAAATATTTAAAACATCAAATAGATCGAGACAAACTTATCAAAAGACTAAAAATAGTTAAACAAGCAAATCCATCAAGTATTTGTGATTCGGTCCTTAAAAGTTAAAAATGAAGATTAAGTCATTTACCCCCTTAATTGTAGTCTTTGGTACTTCATTTCTGATAACCATTTCATTGCTCAAAAGTTTCCAAATTTTTATGGGGATATCAATTTGTCTTTTAGCGATGCTCAAGCTTATGGATATTGAAGCTTTTGGAACAAGTTTTAAGAAATATGATTTAATATCTTCTAAATTTGATGGCTGGATATATATTTTTCCTTTTTGCGAATTATTAATTGGAATAAGTTTTCTTAATTCTTCTCCACCTTCTCTAATTATTTTTATTGCTCTAGTTTTAGGAATTTCTGGAATGATTTCAGTCTTTAAGGCCGTTTATTTGGATAAATTGAAATTAAATTGTGCATGTATAGGTGGATATGCAAAAACTCCTTTGGGAATTATTAGTTTTATCGAAAATCTTTTAATGGCAATTATGAGTGTCTTGATTTTGATCAAATAGCACTTTTATAAATTTTCATTTATTGTTGATTTAAATATTAAATTTAATCGTCTTAATTTGTATGGCAATTAATAACTTATTTATTAAAACCAGATTTTTAAATTATCTAATTTCTTCTGGAATGCTTTTTGCAAATACAATTAACGTTCATAGGATTAGTGCAGCAACGCAAGAAAATATAGATATCCCAAAAGTTGTTTCTTACAGATCAGCATCATGTGGTTGCTGCAAAAAATGGATCAATCATTTAAGAGATAATGGAATAGAAGTTGTTGATAATATAGTTGAAGATGTTTCAGTAATTAAAAACCAATATCAAATTCCCAATAATCTGAGATCATGTCACTCTGCTCAAATAGCTAACTACACGATTGAAGGACATGTCCCCATTGAATCAATCAACAAACTTTTTAGAGAAAAACCAAATATTAATGGGATAGCAGTTCCTGGCATGCCACTTGGCTCTCCTGGGATGGAATTGCATTCTCACGAATCGCACTCTCATGATTATGAGAACTATAAAGTAGTTTCATTTAATAAAACTGGCAAAACAAAAATATTTGATAAAATCTCTCCTTAATAAAAATTCTTATTTGAATAATGCATATTTTTTATAGAAATTTTAAATTTTTTATTTTTTTATTTTCCTTATCTCTAAATTTCAATAGTTATTCGCATGCACATATGAGGGGTACATTTCTTTCTGAAGAGGACGCGGAAAATAGATCTTTAGAACTTGGTTGTGAAGGAATACATAAGAATCAAGATAAATGGATGCCATGCAAAAACGAAAAAGAATTACATATCTATTTGAGGAAATAGATGGAAAAATTAAAAAAAAATCAAAGAAAAATTCACAGAAAAATAACCACAATTTCAGCAATACCATTACTAATTACTATTGTATCTGGGACTATTTATAGTATTCTTCAGCCACTAGGAATAGATGCTTTTTGGTTAATAAAATGGCATACAGGTAATTTTGGCATTATTAATTTGCAACCTTTTTACTCGATATTTCTAGGTATAGCTTCAATAATCTCAATAATATCTGGCGTTAAACTATTACAAAAAAAATCTTAGATATATTCTAAGCGAAGCCAAAATCTAATTAGTTAATACTATTTGCGCCACCACTTACTAAGAAAATTATCGCTCCGAGTGCCATTGTTGCAACACCCATGTAAGGGTATTTCTTAATTCTTGATTTAGTAATTGGAAGCCATGAAAAGTATCTATCAGATTTATTTAATTCAATTTTTTTTTGTCTAGGTGGTAATCCTAATTCTTCTCTTCTTTTAGCTTCGCCCATAATCTTAAATTTGTTTATCTATCAATATTAAAAATTATGTTCTACACCTGCGAGTAAATTTTATTAAAAAAGAGGTCCTTTATAGAAAAAGAAATTATTTAAAATTTATTTAGCCTTCTTTAAATATAGATTCTTTGTATTTGCCTGATCTGATGTAAATAACAAAATTAATATGGTTCCAACTAAAAATGAAAAAATCATTGTCAAACCAACAACTTCAACCATTTCACTGGGCAGATAATTTAGAAACATAATCAAGAGATCTCTTATTTTAAACTTAGCAATTGTATTTTTTATGTAAAGTAAGTATTCCTCCTTAAATTTCAAAAAGAACTTTCTGAGACTTTTTAATCTTTATTTTTATTTGCGGGATAAATCTAGTTCTAGCCGATTACAATTCTCTTATTTAGCTATTCCTATTTTCTTAAGCAATTTCAGGTAAGGCAAGGCCCAATTACCAAAGGTAAAAGAGATTTTCGTATTTTTTGTAGTTGGCAATAATGTTTTAGAACGTGAAGAGGCTAATTTAGAAAATATCTTAATAGTCTCTCCTTCTAGATTATCCATATACAATTTTTTTTGAACACCTCGATCTTTCTTTTGGGGCAAATAATTTTCTATAAACCATAAAACTTGATCTAAATTTGATTTATTGGATGAGGTTTTAATTTGTTTATTTTTCTCTTTAAACATATTTATTTACCTCTTAAATGCTGAATTAAATTTGCCATTTATATAATTTAAATCAATAGTAAAAGCATCAAAATTATGTAGTTTTTAATAATCGATAATCGAAAAAATAAATTAATAATTACGTTGTTTTTATAAAATAAAAAAAGAGAGGGATAAAACCCCCTCTTGATTGATCAGTTTCAAAAAAGAATTTAATTTTTTGAGTCTTTCAATTTCATTTCTTTTTGTGTTTTCCTGATTCTTTCTTCAAAGACGGATCTTCTGTATGGAGTAACTTCTCCACTTTTAGTAGCCAAAAGTTGGGCTTCATGAAGCCTATTGGCTCTTTTGATTTTTTCTCTTATTTGTAAGAGGTTATTCATGGTCTTTTGCAGTTAATGAGAATCCCGTTCCCTACTCTCATTTCATGCGTCCAGAGATATAAACTTGGATGAACGTAAGTGAACAATAACATCTTAAAAAAAATTCTGCGAGAGTAATTTTTACTAAATTTTTATCAAAAAATTAAATATTGAATAGATAGTATATATAAGGTTTTAATATTTCCTAAATTAGGATAAGAAAATTGTTTGCGACCCATTATTATTATCCTGAATCACTATTTTTTTATTAGGGAAAATATCTGATAATATTCTTTTCAAATTTGAATTATCTGAATGAATAATATTACTCATATTTTTTGAATTAATTTTCCAATTTTCATCTACAAATAGTTCTTTATCATCGCCTTTTTCATTCTCCAGTGATGTCTTATTTAGAATCTTAAGTAACAGTTCTGAATCATAATCTTTAAATTCTTCAGTGCCCTCTTTTAAATTTTTAATCATTATTTAGAAATCTAATGTTTCTAAATCTTGCATAAGAAATTTGAAGAATACAAGGTATTAATTACCTAAAAATTTCTCTTAATATAAAAAATCCAGATGCAATTAAAATAATTTTTTTAGAAAATTTAATTCCAAAATAGCTAAAAAATGATATTTAAAAAGATTAATTAATCATTTACACCATTTATTTACTTGTTAGGTTTCAATTAAGGGAATCAGAAAAGATGCCAAGAGTAATTAACAAAAAAATTAGACTTTTAAGATGGTTAAACTCAGGCATGATATTACCATTTATCATTATGGCTGCATCCTCATCAATCATTCTTTATGGTGTTTTATTTATCCTAATAAAATAGTTTTTTAATTTAAGCAGCTAAGTTTTCCTCAGATTTAGACATAATTATTGCAGCTTTTTTTAATAAACTAACTACTTCTTTTCTTCCAACTGCATTATCAGCTTGACGCATTATTTCATAATATTTTTTATTTATTTTCTTCATAAATAGTTTTAATTTAATCTAAAATTACAACACCATATGATGGTGTCAACTGTAAATAATTCTCATATATTATTTCTTTGATTATTTTTGCACAATAAAGATTGCGCATTTATTATCCTTTAAGTTTTTTGAATTGATGATGCCAAAAAATCATAAATATCAAAATTAATAATCCTTTTAATTAAGCTATATTGAAGGATTTGAAAACATAAAATAAACCTCCGATTAGGATCAATATTGCAGCTCCATAAAAAAGAAAAGGGATAATTGGATATTTATACAATGTAGACCTTACTTTTTGTTGTATGGCTTTTTTATCAAGTTGAGGCAACTTTATATCTTCAGCTTTTTCTCTAGGCGGAATACCTAAATTTTTTCTTCTCTTTGCCTCACCCATAATTAATACTGAGGAATTCCCATACATTTTAAATAATTGTTATCAGCTAAATCTAAAATTTGATTCCATTCTTCATGAGATGTTTCCAAATTATTTTTAAAATCTTTTTCGAATTTAAGAATACATCTTTTTTCTATATTTTCTGGAGAATTATAATTTCTTAAAAAAGAAATACTCAAATAAGATAATGATGAAAAAACTATAATTATTTTTGCCATTCTAAATTTATTCATATCTTTGGTATTGCCTTATAAATAAATAAGTCGCTTGTTTGTTTTATAATTAATTTAATCTTTTAAAAACAATTATCAAATGATAAATTCGGTAGATTTTAAACATTTGCCTATTCAGGATTTGGTTGTTTCAGGGTTAATAATCTTTATAATGTCGACGATTATTGCCAATATTTATGACCCATTATTAGGAATTACTTATGCATTTGGGAATATACTTACTCTTACTTTTTTGAGTTGGTTATACAAAGAAACTTGGAGTGATCCAAAGAAATAAATCAAATTCAAAAAAGATAAATAAAAAAACTACTTCTGTATTTTTAACTTTGAAGAATACTTTAAATTAACAATGTAAGTTGCAACAAGAGATAGTATCAAAAAAAATAATAAGCTCTCTAAAGTAGATTGAGGCATAACCATAATAAATACCAAAAATAATACATTTCTACAAAAACGAATTCTGAAGAAAAATCAACCCTTTAATTATTTTTTATTTTCAAATTAATAAATCCCAAGCCCAAAAAATGAATTTGCAATAAACAATAAACTAAATAATGTTAAAAAAATTAATCCTATCCAACTTATTGTTTTTAGAAAAAATCCATATCTATTTTTAAATGGTACTAATTTGCTATTTATAGTATCCATTGCCATCCAAGCAAATAAAGGGGCGGTTAGAAAACTTCCAGTCATTGCAGCAAATACAAAATCTTTTACTCCTATACCTCCTGACCTTGCAATCAGCAAAGCTATTAATGATGCAAAGATATGTACAATCATCCAAATCTGAAATCTATTGCGCTCTGCTTTGGAATCCAGGTGTCCAAAATCAGTGCCTCTCAATAAACCTTGAATAGCAGAAATACTTCTTGGATATGCATCTAGACAAGTAATTGTAGTACTAAACATTGCGGCAAATGCTGCAGGTATTATGATCCATTTAGCCCAATTCCCGATGGATTTTGTGTAAAGGAGTATTAACTTTTGAGCGAAGGAGACTCCACTTCCGGAAAGCATTCCATCGCCAGTACCATACATTGTTATTGCGCCAAGGGTAAGGAAGAAAATAGCCGTAACAACAGTTATTAAGTAACCGAGATTAAAATCAAATTCTGCTTCACTAATATTTGGCTTATAATTTGAATCTTTCGCTCGAGAAAACATCCATAAAGAAGGCCAAACACATAACTCTACTGGGCAAGGCATCCATCCCATTAAAGGGATCAAAAAAGCTAAATTTGTTAACTTCCATGGGCTGATTTCTGGTTCAAAAAAACTCATATTTAAGGACTCATTTATTGACCCTTTGAACAAAAGCGATAAAACTGCAAATAATGTTAATAAAGTTAGTAGAGATACTAAAAATTTTGAAATTCTATCGAGGGCTTTATATTTACCAAGAATTAATATCATTCCAGAAACAATCAGGATTCCTATCGACAAATCCATAGCTGGAAAAGTTGAGAAAAATGGAATATTAGTTAAAAGGACACCAGAGACAAAACTTACAGCAGCTATTGTGAAAGTACCTGTAATTAGACTAACTATTAGAAATAAAGGAAGATATAAAGAATTCCTCTCTTTAAAACCTTCTAGTAATGATTTACCAGTAGATGCCGTAAATCTAGTCCCAACCAACAAGAATGGATATTTCAAAAGATTAGTAAGAAGGATTAGGCCAACTAATGAAAATCCAAACCTTGCGCCAGCAGTAGTGGATGATAATAAATGAGATCCCCCAATTGCCGCTCCAGCCAGGACAATTCCTGGACCTAAACTTTTTTGTATTCCTTTTGTTAAATTCATGTTTTAATCAAATGATTTAATTTACTTTTTGAGCCCTTCTAAATTTATTTTTTAATATTCTTTTTTTAACCCCAAAAACAGATAATGAGTGAAAAATAAAAAGTATAATTAAGAACCCTATTCGAAGTTTCATAAGATATCTCCTTCAAATATGCTTTTATCAAATATTTATTTTGTATTCAACCTCTTTTCTCCATAAAATCTTCAAAAACCTATCTAAAACATCTAATTCTTTTTTTTCAAAATTTTTTAGATTTTTATTATTTTGTTTTTGCATTAATTATTGCCTAATTATTTCAAATTTAAACTAAGCTGAAAAAAACACAATAAGCAATACTTCTTAAAATTTTTTGTAGTTTTTTTTAATTTGATATGTATTTTTCTGCCCTTCTTAATGCTTTTATTGCTCCTCTGTAATCATGATTTTTTAATTTTTCCTCACTTTTACGTTCCAACATTTGTACTATTTCATTTCTCTTAATTGCATCAATTTTAAGCTTATGATCAAATATAAGATCGAATTTTGAAGAGTACAAACTAGATAATTCTTCTCTATATTTTTCAATAATTTTTTCATCAAAAGATTTAGATTTCAATATCTCATTAGCTTTAATTTTGTCGTCTAAAGCTCCTTTAAAATTTCCAAGTTTAAATTTCTTTTCACTTGATCGGGTTAGCTTAATAATTTTTCCCAATATCAATTCACCAGAATCTTCCATTTTTTTTTTACTGACCAAAATTAATCCTATCAGCCTAAAGAAAAAAAAAGAATTCATTTTTAATAATCAAATAAATAATTAATTAGCCAATAACAAGTCCTCTTTCAAGAAGTAAATCGAAAACCTCCACACTTTTCGTTTTCCCAAATTGTGGGGGCTTATGTAAATCTAATATTTCAGCAAGGCACATTATCCAATAAGTATCTTTTTTTAAATTAAGACTTTCGCAAATATGAGAGGGAGCAGATTTAAAACATCCAAATTCTGTTGATATATTAATGTTCATTATTTGAGTTTCAAGTTCAAGACTTAAGAGTTCTATTTCTTGCTCAGTAAGGGCTGAACCAAATGAATATGATTCAATTAAAAGTTGGTAATTCATAAAAGAATTATTTTTTTAAGAAATCCAGCGTGTTATTTTTGTACCCTCATAAATATGTCCTGAAGCTTCAACTATAGGTTTTGTTTCAGGATTCATAAAAATATCATATAAAACATTTTCTGGTCCTTGAAAAATTACAGTAGCCCTTTGAGGATCATCTAATGATTTACCAATATAAAATGTTTTCACTCCCATATCTTTAAACATCGTCTGCTGTTCTTTTGCATTCATATGTGATTCATACTCCTCATAGGTATTACTTAGTTGAAAATCTAAAATAGTCGTTTCAATAGTCATAAGAATAATTAAATTTTTTTAATTCTAAATCTTTATCAAAAAAATTAATCTAAAAAAATTAGTTTTTATTAAGCAAAGTGTTAACTAATTTTCATTTATGAGTTATAAATCAACTATAAAAAAGATTTTAATTTTGGACTCAAAAATTTCTCAGAGAGAACAATGGACTAGTAAGCTAGGGTTCATTCTCGCTGCTGCTGGTAGTGCAGTAGGTCTAGGCAACCTTTGGGGTTTTGCTTACAGAGCATCTCAGGGTGGAGGTGCGGCGTTTGTACTTTTATATATATTGATCGTTTTAATTGTATGTCTTCCGGTATTTGTTGCTGAAATGGCTCTAGGGAGAAACGCAATGGCAAGCACATTGCTTGCTCCTGTAAAGCTGGCAGGGAAGAATTGGTATCCATTAGGAATTCTTTTCTTCATAGCTCCTTTAGGAATAGCATCATATTATTCAGTAATAATGGGATGGACTGCAGATACCTTGTTCCATTCTTTATTTTTTGGATTACCAAAGAATTTAACTGAAGCAGAAACCTTCTTTGGCTCGATTAGTAGTGGCAGCAGTGTTTTGTTGGGCCACCTATTAAGTCTTGTACTTACAGCAATAATAGTTTCATCAGGTATAAAAAAAGGTATAGAAAAGGTTACTAGATATTTCATGCCAATCCTTTTCATAATTATTGTGATTCTTGCTATTTGGGCTACTTCACTTTCAGGCGCATGGGAAGGATATAAAACATTTCTACTTAAGTTTGACTTCAATGAATTGAGAAATCCTCAAACAATAAGAAACGCTTTTACACAAGCATTCTTTTCATTAAGCTTAGGGATTGGAATTATGGTTACCTACGCATCCTATTTGAATAAAAAAAGTAATCTTCCAAAACTAAGTGTAGGAGTTGCATCATTAGATACTTTGGTTGGACTAATGGCTGGATTTATAACTTTCCCAATAGTTTTAACATTCGGTTTAACTGACGCTATTTCTGAATCCACTGTTGGTGCTTTATTTATCTCAATTCCAACAGGTTTAGGTTCATATGGTGCGGCAGGAAGAATTGTAGCTGTTGCATTTTTTGCACTAGCTTATATCGCAGCCATAACTTCATCTGTTTCATTATTGGAGGTTCCAGTTTCCTCTTTAATGGATAAATTCGGCTTTAAAAGAGAAAAATCGGTTTGGTTGATAACTCTTTTCCTATTCTTAGCGGGCATCCCTTCTGCCTTAAATTTAAATATTCTTGGTACTGTTGATTCGATTTTTGGTGGCGTATTACTGATCTTTGGTGGATTCTTGGTTACTTTCTTTATGGGATGGGTAGTCCCTGGAAAATTTAATGAAGAACTTAGTGATTCAAAAGTTGGAATCAAAACGACACGTTATTTGAAATTCATGACAAGATGGATTGCTCCCCCAATTATTGGTTTTGGACTATTTATTAGTGTGTTTGATTTGCTTAAAGGCTGGGTGAGTTAAACAATATTTTACTGCGGAACCTTTTTTTAAGTAAATATTAAATTTTAACTACTATTAAATCTCAAAAATAACGATAGAAAACATCCCTGATAAAAATATATATAAGATATATCTAGATGTTGAATTTAAAGAAATTACAACGCAATCAACAATAGATTAAAAATTTAATGTCAACCAAATCTAATTCATTAAAAGGAAAGCTTACAGAAAATTTTTCTGAATTTTCTCAACTATCTGACTATTCTTTTATGAATTCTCTTAAAGCAGATCCTCAATCAACAAAAGATGGAAATGATCATAAGCCGCGTTCAGTATATTCAGGTCATTATGTACCAGTTGTTCCAACTGCTATTCCAGAACCAGAATATATTTCCCATAGCAAGAAACTTTTTAAAGAACTAAGGCTAAGCTCAGATCTTACTAAGGATGAGAATTTTTGTCGTTTTTTCTCAGGTGATATTTCTGTTGCTAATTATCCAATGAGTCCTGTTGGTTGGGCAACAGGTTATGCATTATCAATTTACGGAACTGAATATACCCAACAATGTCCCTTTGGCACTGGCAATGGTTATGGTGATGGCAGAGCAATTTCTGTTTTTGAAGGTTTATTCAATGAGAAAAGAATGGAAATGCAACTTAAAGGAGGAGGTCCAACTCCCTACTGTCGTGGAGCAGATGGCAGAGCTGTCTTAAGGTCTAGCGTACGAGAATTTCTCGCACAAGAATTAATGGATTCCTTAGGAATCCCTACCTCAAGATCTTTAACACTTTATGTCTCACGTTCAGAAATAGTTAGAAGACCGTGGTATTCAAAAGGGTCCAGATATTTTGAACCTGATATCATGATTGATAATCAAGCGGCAATTACTACGAGAGTCGCTCCATCTTTTTTACGTGTAGGCCAGATTGAACTTTTTGCAAGACGAGTTCGTAATAATGCGCATGATGAGGCCCTTAATGAACTAAAGATGATAGTACAACATCTAATCGATAGAAATTATAAAGATGAAATTGAATATGAGATTTCAATTGAAAGTAAAGTGATAAAACTGGCTTCTTTATACAGATCAAGACTGATATCACTTATAGCCAACTGGATGAGAGTTGGTTATTGCCAGGGTAATTTCAATAGTGATAATTGTGCTGCTGGTGGTTATACCTTGGATTATGGCCCCTTTGGATTCTGTGAATTATTTGATCCAAGATTTCAACCATGGACAGGTGGAGGTGAACATTTCTCATTTTTTAACCAGCCTTCTGCAGCGGCAATCAACTTTAAAACATTCTGTTCTTCTCTTAGTCCGTTACTTTCACGAAGCAAACAAGATCAAGAAAAGTTAGATCAAATCGAAAAGGATTTTTCTGAATTAATGAATAAGGAATTGATGAAAATGTGGGCAAACAAACTTGGTTTAGAACATTACAACGAAGCTCTAATAAATGATTTTTTTAATCTCATGGTCATTTCAAAAGCAGACTATACAATTTTGTTCCGCAAACTCTCTGAAATCCCTGATAACTTAGATTCTTTAAAAGACTGTTTCTATTTACCAATTAATGACGAGCTCAATAATAGGTGGGAAGTATGGCTTCAAAACTGGCAATCAATCTTGAAGAAAGAGGGAAATATTAAAGCGAAATCAGTATCAATGAAATCCCTTAATCCAGTCTATACTTGGCGCGAATGGATGGTCGTTCCCGCATATGAAGAAGCTGAAAAAGGAAATTACAAAAAAATAAAAGAGTTACAGGATGTCTTTAGCAATCCATATATAGAACAATCCTCAGAAATAGATCAAAAATATAATCGACTAAAGCCAAGCCAGTATTTTAACTATGGAGGGATATCTCACTACAGCTGTTCTTCATAAAAGTTTAATCCTCATACTGATAGAACAACTTTGAGAAAAATCTTATTTATTTATGGCCGTAGGCATTCCAATTACTGATACAACTCCCACGTGAAGTATGGCCGGCTTCTTCCCAACATTTTTCACATAGTGGGGGCCCCCATTATTACTCTCTATAAATGCATCACCTGCTTTAAAGAAATTAATTTCTTCACCCCTCACATGCTTTAATCTTCCTCTGGTGACATGAATCAACATTGGGGAAGGATGAGTATGAATTGGAGTTTTCAAGCCAACTGGAATTTTTACTTTTAAGAGTCTTAATTCAGGCTTACCCTCGAGATAATTAAAATTTTTACCACTTAGTCCTTTTGAACTTTGAATAATAGGTATAACTTCAATCTTTTCTTCTGCAAGAGAAGGTTGTGGTAAAGCTAAAGTCCCAATAAAAAGGAAGCAAACTGGAATAAATTTTTTTAATTTCATTAGATATTTGAGTTTCACTAATAATAAGTAGTTTGCAAAAATAATAAACTAATTTATTTTTTATATAACTTTTCTAATTGCTTAATTTCCTTTCTTAAATCCTTACCTCTATTATTTAATTTATTATTCTTAATAACTATTGGGATAATCCACCAGGCTTGAAGACCTAAAAAGATAAATACTAGGATCAATAATTCAAAAGTACCAGGCTGCATTTGATAAATAACCCTTCTTTGTTAATAACATTATTCTAAAAGTTATTAAACATTCATGAGATATTAAATATTTCTAGGCTGCCTCTAATTCAATATTAAGTTCAATTCCCTTTGAAATAATTGCTTCTTTAAATTCAATAAGTTTGGAAATTATTCTTTGCTTCTCAGGTTCATTTTTATAGATATCATCTACAACTTCCTGCATTGCAAGTGTTACTTTTTGTAGTTTGATTTCTAGATCTTCCCTGTAATTCATAAGCTTAAAGAAATTATCTTATTTATTAAAAAACAAAATAATTATTAGTAAATAAGTACTTAACCTTAAAAGGATTGACAGCAAAACAAGGAGGATATAATTTATAGTACAAACGTATTAATAATCAACTGGCCGATTAAAGGTAAAGTATGGATCCTAAGTACTCATTTGGTTGTAGCACTAGCAAACCTAACGGATGCCTACTAAATCCCGAAGGCAGCAGAATTATCTTTTTCGAAGAATGCAAAAACTCTCCTAAACCTAATTTAAAAATTCATACTCATCTTTTCTACACAAATCACCTCGGAGAACCTGGAGGGTACAAATCCTCTGAAAAACTCAACATAGATTCAGCCTGGGAAAAGTGGCACGAACTACACCAAAAAGGATGGACAGAAGTATCTCATAATTACGGATAAGTGATCCAGCCCAAAAAAAAGCCTTTATTTCTATGAGCTTAAGGGTTTCCTAAAATATGGAATTCGGTCTCAAAAATAAATAATCAATATTTATTGACATTTGTATTAGTAAATTAGGTCTTTTAATAAACCGAAGGGGGTTTTAACCCCCTTTTTTTATTAATTGCATTAAAAAGATGATTGAAATTTTTCAATCCAATTCATGGATAACTATAGATTAAATCAGGGTTTGAAAACAATGTAATCGTAGATACCAACAGCTTTTTTATTAATTGATTATAAATTAAAGACACGAGTTAACCCGTTCCAATTTGTTGACTCTGAGGTTTTAACCGTTGACTCCTTAACTACTTCTAGTTGTGACTCGATAGTTTCAAGATTAAAAAACGGTATTTATACATCTTAAATTATGGAAAAAAAAATCGCAAAGAAATACGCCGATCTTATAGTCCAGGCTAATAATTCAACAGGCAGAAAAGAAGCTTTGTCATTGATTAAACAAGCAACAAAATTAAAAACCAAACTTGATCAATACGAAATGATGTAGTCTTTTAAAATCTACAGGATATTCAAGATGAGGTAGAAACTAGTTCCTTTTTTTTTATCCTGCTATAAAAATACTAAGAGATTATTTAACTTATCTGCTCTAATAAAATATCGTGGAATTAACTGAGCTAATTAAGGATTACGTTGCTACAGAATTATTATCAAGTATTGAAATTGATTTTCTCGAAGGAGAATTATGGGAAACCACTCAACATATTGCAGAAATAAATACAGTTATTAAAGCTCCAAAAAATATATGCAAGAAATTGGGACTAGATGAAAAATCTTGCTGGCAATTATGTTGTGCAGCCGTTCTTGACTCCTCAAGACCATTAAAAAATGGACAAAAGAGAGTAGATGATTTTAAAAAATTAATTAATCGATATGAAATCAGCTACATATAAACTAAAGACTCAATGATACGTTTACTTATTGCATCAATTCTTTTTTTTACTCCACTAGGCGGTTTTGCTGATGAAAAGCAAAGAGAAATTGAGAATGAAGCTATAAATCTTGTTATTAAAAAATATGGAAAAGGCTTAGAAAATAGATTAAAAGGAACAGGAGTAACTCCCAGTTATCGAAGTTGGTATGAAAATGATTGTTTTGTAAGTATTGCAGCAGGTACATATCAAGAAGATACTTGGTCGGCAATGAAGTGGTTTAGCGTTAATGTCTGTTCTGAATCAGCTGAAATAATGGAAAGTGAATGAAGGAAATAAAACGCCTATTAGTTTTGCAGCATTTAGAAATAGAGGGGCCTGGTCTTTTTGAACAAATTGCTAAAGAAAGAGATTTGAAAATCGAAATTATTCGTTTAGATAATAAAAATGCTCTGCCGCAAACAAAAAAAGGTGACTTAATTCTAATTATGGGTGGACCAATGGGAGTTAAAGATATTGGAAGCGACAGATATCCCTGGCTTAAGTTAGAAAGAGATTTTATAAAAAAAGAATTAGAAAATGAAAGACCTATAATCGGTGTTTGCTTGGGTGCTCAGTTGCTTGCGAGTGCTGCTGGAGGAGATGTAGAAATTCTTAAATATGGATCACCTCCAAAAGCATTACCGGAAATTGGATGGTCTCAAATTTTTATTAATAAATCAAATAAAGACTTTAAAGCACTGTTTGAAGACCCTTTTCATGTACTGCATTGGCATGGAGATAGGATTTTATTACCTAATAAAGCAGTACTCATTGCTAGTAGTTCACGTTGTAAGGAACAGTTTTTTAGGATTGGTAATTTTGCTTACGGATTACAATTCCATATAGAGACGACGGGGGGAATGATAAATAACTGGATTAAAGAAGATAAAGAGTTTGTCCTTAAAGGATTAGGCTTAAATGGTCAGGAAACTTTAAAAGAAGAGAATAAAAAATATATTGATAAAACTTTTTTAAAAAGAAAGCTTCTAATAAATAAATTATTTGAATTATTAGATAATTAAAAAGAGCATAATAATCCAGTAAAAAAGGGCTTGATAAAGCCCCTGAAAAAATTTAAAAAGGATTTTTATTAGAAAATACCTGGAAGAATTTGACCAGTAAAATAGTAGGCCCCTACAAGAGCAAACATTCCAAGCATTGCTGCTTTACCATTAAGCTTTTCAGCTTTTTCGGTCATGATTTTTTTTGCGAATTCCATAAGAAAGTAAAATAAATTATATCTAAAAACTAATTATTCAAATATCAGAATGATGTAGTTTTTTCTACCAAATTGATATCTTTCTAAGGATTTTAAAATAAATACTGAAACAACAAATTGAACTTTTAATAGTTTCGATCCAATCTGTAAAACGTAGCTAGCCTAAAAAACAACAATTTAAAAATTATTGTTACTGTTATGTGACATTTATGTAGTAAATATCTTGAAAATAACTTAATTTCGGCTTAATACTTTACATTTGTTAATAGTAGTGTTACATTAGTTAACAATTACACAACTTCAATGGCTAATTCAAACGTTACTACTGAATCAGGCGGCAGACAGAATATGTTTCCTACTGAGACACGTCCTTACATAGATGAGTCTGTTTCTTACGACAGCTACCCACAAAATGCAGAAAAAGTTAACGGTCGTTGGGCAATGATTGGGCTTGTTGCGTTAGTAGGTGCTTACGTTTCAACTGGACAAATTATTCCTGGCATTTTTTAATGAGTCCACTTTCAGGTTTCTTAGCCGTAATTGTATTCTTTACAGCCATCCTCGTTGCTTATTTAACCAAGCAATTTCAAAACGAAAATTTAAACTATTCATCTTCTAATCAAATGAAAAACACAAACACAAAAGTCAAAACAATCGAAAAAGAAAAAGTTGTTGCTGAAACTCTTAACGGCAGATTCGCAATGCTTGGATTAATTGCTGCTGTTGGAGCATACCTAACAACAGGTCAAATAATTCCTGGTTTCGTTTAAAAACCTACAATTTAACAATTCTACAAATCAGAAAAATGGAAAATTCAAAAACAACTTATTGGCAAAATGCCGAGAGAACTAATGGAAGAATGGCAATGATGGGCTTATTTGCATTAGTTGTAAATTATGGCTTATTCGGATGGATAATCCCAGGAATTTTTTAAAATGAATTTAGGCTTACTTTTTCTTAAAGTAAATACTTTGGGAGTTATAACTCTTTCTGAACTTGATTGGATAACTAACCATCAATCTGACTTTTCAAGGTTAGATATGGCTTTAGTTATAAAGATCGGCCGTCTTATGGATTCTGGAGTGGTAGAAATTGATAATAGATTGCCTGTTTAATTTTTAAAAAATGATCGTCATGAGTGTTTGTCAATAGGGATACTGACAAACACTTTTTTATGAGAAAAAATATTTGTAAAAAAAAGAGACTGTTTCTTAGCTAAAAACAATCTCTCAATTACCTAATTCTTACATGAAAATTTCAAGTAAGCTTTCAGATCTTAACTGATTTGTTTTTATAGTAAATCCGTAAAAATGCTTTTGTAATTTATCTTTTTAAACCACCTCTTTTTATCCAAAGGAACCATGTAACCCAAATAGGAGGGAGGAATCTTATTAAAAAAGAAATTTTATACATATAAAATGGGGCATTTTCACTTTGAAATAAATTCATCAAAAAGGAAGATATAGTTACCCAAAGTAAAATTATTAATATATTTGCTCCCAACAAAGCGAACTTATTTTGTTTGAATATTTTTGGCATAAAATAAATTTTTTATATTCTTAATTTTAAATAACCTTGGGAAGTAAATTATACATTTTCAAAAAAACTTTAAATTTAAAATCCATATCCAAATAAAAAAAATACTAAATTTTAATCCCTCTCCAAATAATATTCCGAAAGTAATAGGAGGCGAAAATATTAAAAAAAGAATAGAGAATAAACTAAATAAAGCAAATGATCCTCTTAAAAAATAATTCTTTCTTTTTGTTCTTCTTAGATTTTTTAAGGTATTCCACTCCCATTGAATAAGCCTGTAGAACTTTTCTGATAATAAAAATAAATACTTCATTAATATTATTAATTTCTATCGGCTTTTCTTATTTATAAAATTAATTTCACCTGTTAGCAATAAACCTTATCCCCTTCTTCAGAAAGATAGTAAATTCTATTTTCTGAACTTACGAAGAAAGTTAACCCCTTATATTGTGATCTTTTAAATTTATCTAATCTAAATTTATGTAAATCCCAATTTAAAGTATTAATATCTGGATTTAATTCTAATTCTTTATTTTCTGGCTTATAAAAAAATTTTTTGGTTAATTTCTTCTTTAAAAATTTGTCAATTCCAAATAAAAAAAATGCAAGAATAAAAAGTACTAAAATCAATAAAAATAAAATAGCCATAAACAATTAAAACACTAAATAAAAATAAAAAAATGAGTTCTAATATAAAAAAACTAAACTAAATCAAAAAAACCCAAAGGCACTTACAAAAAATATGTAAAATTTGATCAACTAATAAATTAAACTTCCCAATACATTTCAAATAGTCAATATAAAAATGTAATAAGGCCTCCAAAATAGCAATTAAGGAAGAACCTGTTAAAAAATATACTATTATTCCATGAATAGAAACATGACCAGTCATCCACCAAACCCAACTAATATTAGATTTATTTTTAGGACATTTATTTAAAGCCACTATATCTGTTTGTATTGCGAAATCCGCCACAAAATGTCCAAGGACTAGCGGTATTAATTTATCTAAAAAATTAATCATAATATTTCTCTAATTTGGTCAAAAAGTGAATTTTAGATTAGAAAATATGCCATCTCCTAACATCCAATTATTCCAAGTTCCTGTGTTGTCCTCTGTCTTAATAAAATTTGCCAAGCCAATTTCAAATACATTATTAGAATTTATATACCTTAAAAGTAATCCATAAGATCCTGCAGAATCCTTGGTAATTTTATTTTGAACATCAGTAACCACTTCACCAAATCCTAAAAAGGGTAAAAATTGAATTGCTTTTTTTTCTTTAGCCCAAGGAGTAAAAACCAATTCCACATCACTTAACCATCCACTATCTCCTCCAGTAACACTTTTAGGTAATCCCTTTAATCCTGAACTGCCGCCAACACCAAAGCTCATTCCACTTATTAAGGGATTAAAAGCTATTTGAGCAGACGAATTTAAATTTAATCCTAAATTATTACTTAATGTCCAAACAAGAGAATTACTTATACCTAGTGCTCTTGATTCCCCAGGGTAAATACCATTTGCTGCAAAATCTCTTAATTGAAAACTTTCACTTATTCCTGCGATCCCTTGCTGAAATGAAAAATTACCAGAATTTAAAATACTTTCACCGATTAGAGCATAATTTAAACTAGCTTTTAAATGACCTGTCCTAACATAACCTTCTGGATTAGATCCTACTGATAAAGGGGTTCTTACTCCTGTTAAAAAACTCTCTGAATTACTAATATTCAATCCAAAAGAGGAACTTAGATTTTTATTTGGCTTTTCTAATAGAGATTTATCTACTTGAAAAAGTAAAGTTAAAGAATCAAATCTCATAGTTTTTAAATCATCTTCAAATTCGACAAAATCTGACCTGCTATAAGAAAGTGAATTTGTTGAGCTAAAGCCATTTTTAAGAGGGAAAGTATATGTTCCTGAATAGGTTTGAGAGCCAATTTCAATATCTTGATCATTATTAATCTCTACCATTCCAATAAATGTGTCACCTTTTTTTAGGATGTCAGTCTTAACAAAAGTTCCCATATTTCTCCACTGCCCAGTTCCAGAACTTCCGTCATTTCTAAGGCTAAATTCTCTTTGCCATTTTGATGGCATATAATCGACTGTTAAATTTAAAACTGCCTTTGTTGGATCACTACCTAATCTGCCAAGATTCCCTGAAATCTGACCCACATTTTTAATATTTCTTACCTCTGCAAACTTTTTCTCAAGCTCTGGTGTATGTAAGGTTTTCCCAATTAAATCCTTAAGTTTTAAAAAAGCACGCTCTCTTATTATTGGATTATCACTTTTAACAGTTAATTCAACAACTTTTCCCATTATTACTTCTAGAGTCCCTTTCTCCTCATCAATAATGGTAAAGACCCTACTATTTACATACCCATCTTGAATTAAAACTGACGTTAATCTAGAGGCACAAGAATTTAAAGTTGTCGCTTTTTCTTCTTCTTTACAGTCTTTTAGAATTTCTTTTAATTCATTTTTGCTATAGGGAATATCTTCACCAACTATCTTTGGGAGCCATTTTAAATCTTTAACTTCAATAGTCTCTTCGTTATCAATTTTGATATTTTCAGCTTCGTTTTTCTCTATACCTTCTATTTTTAAATCTTTAGAATCGTTGTTATTTTTCCTTTCATCTTCAAAGGGAGACTTCAAAGGAAGATCAACAGGTCTCGGTTGCACAGCAATCAATATTTCAGGAAGAAATAAAAACAATATCTTTGATAGAAAGTGTATTTCCTATAATTTAACGGCAAATAACTAGAATATGACTAACATACTAAATATGTGTCTAAGTAAAAATACTTGCTTAAATGATTTATAGTCAAAAGCAAAAATATATTCCTTATTATTTATTTTTACTAGGGCTTTTAATTAACTATGCTCCAGCAAGTTATGCAGAAATAAATTTAGATAAAAAAATTCAATCTGCAACAATAATCAATGGAATAAAAGGGGGTAAATGTATAACTGGAAACTGTATAGTTTCTGGAGGAGATAATAGTGGTACCAATATCTTTCATCGATTTAATTCTTTTGATACTAGAGGTTCAATAAATAGTGTTCTTTTCAAAAATGAGAACTATAAAAATGTAATTGTTGGAGTATCTTCTCGAAATGGAAGTTTTATAAATAAACCAATATCTTTATCTGAAAAGGGGAATTTATTTTGGGTTTCTCCTGGAGGCATAAATATTGGCAATGGTGCAGATTTTATTAATATTTCTCAACTTCATTTAAGCACTGCAAACTCATTACATTTTTCAAATGGGGTTTTTGATGTTTTTAGTAATAGAAAATATCACCTAAATAAAATGGGTTCAAATCCTCTAATAAAAAAAGAGGGTTTTAAATATACGCCATCTAATCCAAACAAAATAAGTAACATTTCACTATCAGGAATAAATGTATCTATTGATGAAAACCTTTATATAGATGCATTAGATGGAAATATTTCAATTAAAGATTCAACTATTAAGACTTCTAAGAATAGTGGTGGAGAAATTACAATATTAGGAGGAGACATAATAATAGAAGGATCTTCAAAACTTATTTCCCAAGATGAACAATCAGGAGGCTTAATTCAAATTGGAGGAAGTTGGCAGAATTCAAATCCTTATATCAGACAAGCGGTTTATACAGAAATAGGAGAAGACGTTTTTATTAATGCATCTGCTAAAGATCATGGGAATGGAGGAGAAATTGTAATTTGGAGTGATATAAAAAATCCCTTATCATCCACCGTCGTCTCTGGTACCTTAAAGGTTGATGGAGGAGCGCTAAGTGGAGATGGAGGAAGAATAGAAACCTCGGGAGCGAATTTAGATATTAGAGAAAATATTTCTGTAAGTATGGGCTCAAATTATGGGAACCAAGGAAAATGGCTTCTTGATCCGGAAGATTACATCGTTACAAGTAGCGTCGCTACAGCATTGGTTAATGCACTTGCAAGTGGCGATGTAGAGATAAGCACAACATGTTCTTCTGATCCATATAATGGCTGCCAAAGTAGTGGAGATGGAGATATAACAATAGGCTCAGATTTAGATTACTCTAATAACTCCGGTCAATTAACTTTAACTGCAGCAAGTCAAGTCATTATTAATAGCGATATAGATAGTGGCTCAGGTGGGTTGGTTATAACAGCCCCTGATGGGCTTACAGGAAGTGGTCAAATAAATATAAATCCCAATAGTATAAACAGTACATCGGGAGATATTTCTGTCAGCCAAAATACTGATACAACTTATTCTGGAACAATAGTAGGGTCTCCAATTGGATCATCGGATTTCTTATTGTACGGAACGGGAACCTTATCTTTTTCCTCTTCTCCTACAAATTTCACCACTAAGGCCTCACTTCAACAGATTTATTCAAATATACAAGGTGAATCTTATAAGGATTTATCTGGTACTTCAATTGCAATTTCTGATGATGGAACAACCCTAATAGTAGGGGCTCAAGAAAATGATGCAGGGGGAAGAGCCTCTGGCCATGCACGAATCTGGAGAGATAATGGAAGTACATGGACTTATTTAGGTGAAATAAATGGAGATAGTACTCAAGATAGGCTAGGCTTCTCAGTAGCCATATCAGATGATGGGAATATCGTCGCAGTTGGAGCACCTCGTGATGATAACAATGGTATTCAAAGTGGATCTGTAGAAGTTTATCAATACTCAGGTTCTGGGACTTCTTGGTCCATATTAGGATCAGCTATAAATGGTGAGGAGGCAAATGACTACCTAGGTGATTCAGGAAATTTAGCTTTATCAGGGGATGGAACAATTGTTGCTGTAGGTTCGGATCACAATAACAGCAATACAGGTTATGTAAAAGTTTATCAATATTCAGGTGGCTCATGGAATCAAATGGGGGCAAATATTACTGGGACTACCACAAATGCTTACGGAGGTGCCGTAAGTCTTTCGGAAGATGGTTTAACTGTTGGGGTTGGAGAATATGGTAACTCTTCTAATACAGGAGCTGTACGAATTTTTACATATTCTGGGACTTCTTGGTCTCAAAAAGGATCTACTATTTATGGAGAAACATCTGGTGATAGATTTGGAATTGACCTTGATTTATCATCTGATGGTAAAACTGTTGTAATAGCCTCAAGTCATAGCGATGGTAATGGACTCGCTAATTCAGGATCTTTTCGATTATTTAAATTCAGCAACTTAAATTGGAGTCAAGTTGGATCTACAGTAAATGGAGATAGTGCTTCAGATGGTTCTGGTTATGTTAATAAAGTAGCAATAACAGAGGATGGAAAATATATTGCGCATAATTTATATCATTCCAATCAGGGCAGAGTTAAGATTTATTATTACTCATCAAGCGATAACACCATTACCCAAATTGGTTCGAATATTGATGGAGGTAGTTCAAACTATCAAGACTTTCATGAAGCAGATATTGCTAAAACATCATCTGGCAAATTGAGAGTAGCAATAGGTCAGGAGGCATGGGAAGCTTCCTCAAATCGAAAGGCAAATTATGGAAGAGCTTTCGTCTATGGAATGACTTATTTTGAAATCAGTTCAGCAGATAATACCGCTCCTACTATTACTAACGTTACTGCTACTACTGCAGATGGTTCCTATAAAGAGGGTGATACTATTTCAATAACTGTTACATTTTCAGAGGCAGTTGATGTAACTGGCACGCCTACCTTAACTTTAGGTACTGGTAATGATGCTACTGGCACGCCTACCTTAACTTTAGGTATTGGTAATGATGCTACTTACACTTCTGGTTCTGGGTCTGACACTCTTACTTTCAGTTATACAGTTCAAGATGGTGATACTACTTCTGACCTGGATTACAATGCCACCGATTCTCTATCTGGAACTCTCAAAGATACTGCTTTAAATAATGCAACTCTTACACTGGCAACTCCCGGTGCTCCCGGCTCTCTTGCTGCTAATAAAGCATTAGTTCTTGATACCACTGCTCCTACTATTACTAACGTTACTGCAATTACGGCAGATGGTTCTTATAAAAAAGACGACACAATCACAATCACTGTTACTCTTTCAGAAGCTGTTGATGTAACTGGCACGCCTACCTTAACTTTAGGTACTGGTAATGATGCTACTTATTCTTCCGGATCTGGGTCTGACACTCTTACTTTCACATATACAGTTCAAGATGGTGATAGTGCATCAAAACTGGATTACAATGCCACCGATTCTCTATCTGGAACTCTCAAAGATACTGCTTTAAATAATGCGATTCTTACTCTTGCAACTCCTGGCACATCTGGGTCATTAGCATTTGGGAGGTCCATTTCGATTACAGGTCTGCCAGCTAATTTAAAAATCGAACCGCCAAAACTCATTGCCCCTGCTCCAAAAAGTCCTGCACCAAAAAGTAGTAGTGGTGGTGGAACCTCCTCACTTGCCGCTAATCCATCTTCAACTAGTGGAGGTTCTTCTTCTGGAAGTAGTAGTTCGTCTTCAACAACGAGAGTTTCTGTAGGCGGTACTGTTGCTCCACCCAAAAGCATAGGAGGTGAAGGTGTAAGCGTAAGTTTAGCGCTCGATAGCTCTCAAGGTATGAGCGAATCGTCCTCTCCATCAACTTCATCTTCAGGACCTAGTTCTTCTTCTGGTGGAGAAGGCGGAGAATCTTCTTCTGGTGGAGGAAGTAAGAGCTCAACCTCTAAATCAGGAGGTGATGGTGATAATAGCTCTTCATCTGATAGTGGTGGCGAAAGTTCTTCCTCTGAAGGAACTGATTCCAATAAAAATGAATCAGAATCTAGTAGTGATGAATCTAGTAGTGATGAATCGAGTAGTGATGATTCAAGTAGTGATGAATCAAGTAGTGATGAATCTAGTGAGGAAGAGTCAAGCGAGACGGAATCTAGTGATGAAGAATCTAGTGAGGAAGAATCTTCTAGTTCAGAAAAAGCAGATGAAAAAGATTCAAAGTCCTCAAGAGTTGCAGGCGATAGGAACAAAAAAGATAAAGAATCAAGGAATAAAATTATTGATCAAGCAAGAAGAATTGCCTTCACAAAAGTTCCAAATAAGGAAGTCCTTGAAAACTTAAATAAATTTATGAATAGAAACATAACAAATACAATTGATGTTCTTAATTTAGATAAATCATTTAATTCTGGAACAAATCTAATTGATATACAACGAAAATTAAAAATAGCTAAATCAAAGATAAGAAATACTTCATCTCTCACAAGATTATTTTATGGAGAAAAATTATTTGCCTCCAACTCCCAATCTCTAAGATCCAACAAATCAAAAATATTTTTTGAAAAGAATTTATATGAGCCTGCTGTAATGCATCTCCGTTTTACTAAAGCGGCAGGGAAAACTACTACAGAAAATACTGATTCCTTTCTTGATATAACTTTGATCCCATCTGAAGGCGAAGTGATCGGGAAGAGAGTTGAATTATCAATGAAAGAATTTGGTAAAAATTTAGGACTTTTATATTCACAATTATCTCGACAAGAAAACTTAAATGTTGAACTTGAATCTTCTCCTTCAAGAGTTTTGAATAAGATGATTTTTGAGAGTATCAAACCTGAATTAGAGAGATTAAAAGTAACTACGATACTTATTTCTGCAGATAGAGGACTGCAAGCAATTCCTTACGCTGCTCTGCATGATGGAGAAAATTACTTTGGTGATTCCTATGCTTTTTCAATTACACCTTCTTTAGGTTTAACAGATATTAGTTTCTCTGATGGTGAAGATAAAAAGCTACTGGCAATTGGAGCTTCAGAATTTAGAGAATTAGCTCCTTTACCACTGGTAGGACAAGAATTATCAAAAATT
>QCCT01000009.1 GCA_003281165.1 Prochlorococcus sp. AG-347-M18 | reverse complement strand
AAATTATGGAAAGACACAGCAAAAGAATTTGGAATTGATTATGAAAATTTGCCAAAAGTCAGAAAAAAAATAGATAAATATATATTGAGCACTGAATTATTGAAACTGCAAAATAAAAGAACACCTATTTCGAAATTTTATTTTTTATCTTCTAATAGATCTATTTCATTAAATGAAAGTGAAAATATCATACCTATAATCGATTCAAAAGATAAATTAATACTACTAAGAAATCATATTTATAGGCCGAGGTTTTATAGAGGATTAAATAAAGAAGCAAATATATTTCTTTCTTTAGCAAACTTAAATCAAAAAATTCAATATAGTATGCTAAAAGTTCCAAAAGGTATTGCAAATATGAAAGCTTTCTTAAAAGAAAGTATTTTCAATAGAGATGACTGATAATAAAAATTATTGGTACTTAGCTAGTTATCCAAAGTCTGGGAATACTTGGTGCAGATTATTTATTCAAGAAGTAATAAATATAAAAACTCATTTTGAAAGGACAGGAAATTTGAATTTAAGTGAGATTGATGATTTCACAATAAATACTGGGAATATTGTAAGCTCAAGGAAGTGGATTGACGATGAATTAGGTATAGATTCCAGACTTTTAAGTTCTCAAGAAATAGAATCAGCAAGAAGAAAATTAGGCTTAAGTTCATCAACATTCTCAAACTCCTTAAAATTTTATAAAATTCACGATTCGCTTTATGGATTTTATAAGAAAAAGCCTATTGTTCCTATTGAGAAATGCAAAGGAGTTGTTTATTTAATAAGAAATCCCCTAGATATTATAGTTTCCATGAAACATTTTTTTTTATGGAGTAACGATTTCACAGTAAAATTTTTAATGGATAAAAACGCAACTTTAAAATTAGATAATAATTCTGGTCCACAAGTTAATCAATATTTAGGTAGTTGGGATATACATGTAAATAGCTGGAATGAACAAAAATATGCACCTATACTTCTAATCAGATATGAAGACTTAATTAATAAAACGGATTATAGTTTTACAAAAGTTTCAAAATTTTTGAACCTAACTGATGATAAAAAAATAATATCTAAGGCTATTAAAAGAACTGAATTTTTAAAATTAAAACAAATTGAATTAAAAAAAGGTTTTAAAGAAAAGCCTTTTGGAACTGATTTGTTTTTTAGGTCTGGCAAAATAGGAGAGGGTTATAAATCACTTCCTAAATATCAAATAAAAAAAATAGAAAAAAAATTTGAAATTACCTTAGCAAAGTACAAATATTTGTAGCTTAATTGGCTCTAGACAAATTACACGTGTTGGTATAATCTAGAGTATTATATATTTTTTTAAGTTTCCCTATGATTAAGAAAAGTAGGCAACAGAAAAAAACAAAATCTGACTGGGAGAAACCAACCATATCAAGATTAGAACTATCAGAAACCGCTGGTAAAGAATTTCCTAATAACGAAGAATCTAGTACTGGAGGAAAACCTGTTTTAGCTTTTTCATAGTTTAATCAAAATAGTATCTTACTAATTTATAACTTTATAATTTACTATTCCTCAATCCTACTTTTATTTTTTTAAATAAACTTTTTTGATATTTAGTATTTATGGCATTAAAGTTAGGTTTTAGTGATTCAGGAGTAGTATATTTATTAGTTTTAGATAAGGTAATAATGAGTATATAGCTTTTATGGCTCAAACTTTTACTTGTAAAGATCCTTATCCTTTAAGTCCTGGAATTTACAGAACTGATATTTTTAATAAAAACCCTTTATTTTATTTCAGAGATAGTAAGAAAGCTAAAAACTTTTTAGTGAGATCATGGGAGGAAGCTTATGCATTACATAGTTCTGCGAATGTTAAAGACGTAAATTATAAATATGTAGCAAATTTGATAAATAGAACACCTGATCCAGATACATCGCCTTATGTAAAAATAGAAAGATTACCAAGATCAAGTCATATAATTCTAAAAGATTCTGGAGAGATTAAAACTTTTTCTTATAAACCCTTTTGCAAAGGAATTGATAAGGATATAAAAGAAAATGTTCATGAATATATTTTTAATCATATTGAGAATAGTTTAGCCAAAAGTATTAAAAAAAACTCATCTGTAAATTTTGGTTGTGAACATAGTAGTGGAATTGACTCAAATGCCTTATTAGGAATATTAGTACATAAATTAAAAATACCTACAAATAAAATTCATACTTGGAGTATTGACCATACTGGTGAAGGTGACCTCTTAAAAGAATTTAGAATTTTTCATAATTTAAAGATTGAAAATTGTCATTTAACAAGAGATAGAACAATCAACAAAAAAAATGATGAATATCAAAAAAGTTTAAACACTATCGAGGAATCTTTAGATATCTTTGGATGTCCTGCTCCAATGTTGGGTTGGAATATTGAAATGGCAAAAGTTCTTAAAAGTTTAAATTGTGGAATCATATTTAGCGGTTTTGGCGGTGACCAGGGTCTTAGTCATCATGGTATGAATCGAATTCCTGAATTAATAAAAGGTTTTAGGATTAAAGAATTAATAAATTTCTATCATGAACATCCATCGCCATTGAAATCTTTTTCCGAAAATATTATTTTCTTTTTAAATCCACAATTTATCAGAAATGTAAAAAAAAATAAACTTAAAAATACTTATCCTAAAAATGCATTAAAAAAACATCTCAGTATTAAAGGTTTAACCTTATTAAATGATTATTTTCATGATGAATATCTCTGGGATAGTGATATGAATGTTAATTTAGATTGTGCAATTAAAAATGCCATTAGTTCAAATTGGGTAACTGTTAGGAGAGAATCTGAACAACGTATTTTAAACCACTTTGGAATTCAAAAATTCTTTCCATTTTTAGATGAAAGTTTAATTTCAACTATAATTAATCAAGATTCAGAATATTTTGCATCTTCTTATAAAAAAGGTAGATTGCTTGCAAGAGAAACTTTTAGAGATGTTTTACCACCTTTTTTAAGAACAAATCCTGATAAAAACAGACCAGAAAATGAAGAATGGATTCAAAGATATATAAAATATAAATTTTTTGAAATAGAAATGAGATTGAAAGAGATTCCTTTTTTTGAAAAAGATTTAAAAAGCTTATTTAACATAGAAGATCTAATTATACACGTTGAAAAAACTCTAACAGACCAAAATTTATCATCAATTTACGATATATCAACGTCATTGAATTGCTTATACACTTTAAATGCTTGGTGGAAAAGATTGACTTAATGGATATTTTTAGTTCTATATTTTCAGAAATTATCGAAAAAAATATCAAGAAAAATATAATAGTTGTTGGAATTAAATCACTGCTTAAAGAAGCAGGTCTCAATATTTTTTTTAGAATATCCTTCTATAAATCAATATTAAATATTATTGATATTTTTGGAATATCGATAGTTATCAAAATTTTATTAGATACAAAAGACTTCCCTTTGAAATTGTTAAATTATGATTTTTCCTTAAAAAATATATTAGTTGGACTTTTCATACTTTTTATTGTTAAGGGATTAATAAAGGTTTATGTTGATACAAGTTTAGAAAAGTTGAGAAGAGGCTATACAGAAAGATTACGTAATCAATTACTGAAAATTGTTTTATATTCAAAAAAAAATGCATTAAATGAAGTTGGTAAAGCAGAATTATCAAGTTTACTTTTTTCGGATATAGGAAGAACTATTACTGCGGTAGAACAATTTATTTATTTTATAAGTGGTATTATTACTATCTCTGCATACAGCATAATTTTTATATATCTTGGAAAGTTTCCTGCTTTAGTTCTAATAATTGGCTTATTACCTCCTGCAATAGCAGCCGTCCTGCAAAGATCTGAAAGTTGGCAATTAGGTAACAAACAAGTTTTTGTAAATAGCTCTTTACAAAGAACCATTGGGAATGGAATAAATGGACTGAAATCTATTCAAGCAATGAACGCGGAACTGTGGTGCTTGGAAAATTTCAAAAAAGAAACTAATTACTTTAAAAAAATATTAATTACTTTAGTAAGAAAACAATCAGTTTTTAATTCTATAAAGGAATTTTTAACTGTTATTTTAATTGGCATATGGTTTCTATATTTCTCTGATAGAGTTGATATAGTATCGCGAACAACTTTAATTTTCTATTCTTATAAAATATCAACTTTTATAACTACTACTTTGGGTTCATATCGTTCTTGTCTTGGTTCTTTACCTGGATATATACATCTTTTAAAAGTAAGAAAAAAATTGAGCAAAAATGATTATCTCATAAATAAAAAAAAGATTAATTTTTCAATATCTGAGAAAAATAAATATAAATTAGGTAAATTAAAAAGTGTTGACTGGGTTAATAAAGATAATCAAGGAACTATATTAAATTTGAATCTAAAAAGATCTAAACTAATTGCCCTAGTGGGAAATTCTGGCGCCGGTAAAACATCTTTATTAGATAAATTATGCGGTATTGATGATGTAGAAAACAGTAAATGGAAATTACGCAATTCAGATAATATTGAAAAAATTATTGATGGGATAAAATTTCCTCATCTTTTCAAAAATTTAATTTCTTATCAGCCACAAGACATTATTATTTTTGAAGCATCATTAAAAGAAAATCTGTTCCTAAATAATAAGTTAATTTTAGATAATAATAAGCTTGAGATGGAAGAAGAAATAATGAGGTATTTTACATTTTTAAATATGGAATATATGCTTAAAGAATACAATAATGATAATTATAAAATAAAACTCTCCTCTGATAGATTCTCAGGAGGAGAAAAAAAAAGAATAGGTTTATTAAGAACCTTGATAAAAAATAATCAAATAGAGGTATATGATGAGCCAACAACATATCTTGATAAAAATTTAAAAGAAAAAATTTGTGATTTCTTAATAAAAAGATCAAAAGATAAGTTGATAATAATAAGTACTCATGAGCCAAGAATTATTTCTCAAGCTGATGAAATAATCAGAATTAACTGATACTACTTTAATTGGATATTTATTTTTATTTGACCACCAAAAAGTCGTCCCCTTAAATTAATTATTATTGTAAAGAGCTTACTCTATAAATTTATGACTATTATATTTAGCTGTGATAAAAACATTTCTATAAGATTTTTAAAGATATCTTTTATCGATTTTTTTAAAAATCTCAGGTATAAATAGTTCGAAACATGCATTACCTTCAAGTAGTTTTGGACCTTTATCACTTGGTATCCAATCCCAAGCTATCCGATCAATGTTATCTAATCTTTTATGCATTAGGATAGATCCATTAATAGACTTTTTAAAGTGATTTGCAAGACAAGAATCATAATTTTTTAAATTTTCTTCAATCTTAATTCTTCCTTTCTCATAACAAATTTTAGTTCCTTTGTAATTTTGCAATATGAAAGTATTTTCTATTTTATATTCAATCCAAGCATCTTTAACAAATATTTTTCTATCACCTAATTTACGTTCAGAAATCACCCTAACGACAATTGATGGATAAGTATTAGGTAATTTTTTATCATTTAAAATATATGGCATCGCAAAAGGTTTTATATCTTTTTTTCGATTTAAATGCCATATATCAAAAATTAATTTTGGAGAAAATTTTACAGGATCTATATCTGAAATTTTAATATCATTTTTAATGAAAAGGTTTTGCGAATATAATCTCGAATCCTTAACCCAAAATCTTATTACATCCTCACCGCCACTTCCATAAATAGGTTTTACAATAATGCCTTCAGAGATTAAAGATTCCCTCCACCAATTTGGATATGGATTCACATTAACATCAATAAGAAAAGGTACTCTAAATTTCTTAGGAGCAAGTTCCAGTATTTTTATTTTATTTCCTAATTTATCTATAACTTCCTGACTTTGATTTGGCCAATCTTTACGATTCTCCTGATGTATATATAGAGTCAGCAGCTTAGGATTAAATTCTGACAACTGACTCCATGATCTGAAACCAAGCTGGATGAGATTTTTAATCTCTGACAAACTAAAGCAATTTAGAACGCATGCTTTTAAGAAAATATCTAAAGGTATGATTGATTTATACTTTAAAAAATAAGTTGGATTGAATAATGAAGAAATAATCCATCTTAAAAATTGAAAAATTTCAAGAAAAATATAGATATTATTCTTTTTTAAATTTAATCTTTGAAAAAATTTATAACCTAAAATCTTCCATGGAGGTGGTGAACATAATTTAATCCATAAATTTCTAAAAAAAGATTCCTGAGAAGAATTCATCTATAAGATAATTTTAAGATGGATACCAATAATCACCAAAAAAATTTTATTAAAAGTCATTTAATTTAAATTTTTAGACTTTAAAATTATTCTATTTTATAAAAATATATGTATCAAGTTTAGTAAACTTTACTATTTTTATAATTAAACAATTTAAAATCTATATAGTCAAAATCTAAAGATTAAATATAAGTAATGTATTCTGTACTAATTCCTTCGTTAGGAAGATTCGAATATTTAAATGAACTTTGCGAAACAATCAAGAAACAAACTTTGCAGGCTAAAGAAATTATATTTTTGCTAGACGATAATAATTTTTGTAGAAAAAACTCAAATAATTTAAATTGCTCAAATGAATGTAAAATCGTTTTTTGCAAAAATTTAAATTTAGCTGCCAAAAGAAATTATGGAGCTAAGATTGCAGTTACAGATTTTTTGTTTTTTTCTGATGATGATGATTTATGGGTCCCAAATAAGGCAGAAATTTGTTTAAAAGAAATAGAAAAAAATTCTGTTTTGATACATGATTTCACAAAATTTGGACTTTGGGAGCAAAAGCCACAATTACTTCATGGGAGTGAAATTCGAAATGTCTCTTTAAGTTCTCTTCTTACAGGCACCAATGTTTGGGGAGGTGGATCTTCCATTGTGGCAAAGAAAGAGCTTGTTCTAAATATAAATTTTAAGGAATCATTAAATACTGCAGATGATTATGATTGGTTTGTTCGTTTATTATTATCAGATATAAAAATTAAATACTTACCTTTTCCACTTGTAAAATATCGCACGCATAATAACAATATGACAAAAAGTTTAATTAATCATAATCTTGTTAATATCAAATGTAATTTAGCATTATCAAAAAAATCTATTTATCTTTTATTAGGATCAATTGTTGGAATATCAAAAAGTTTTTTTCATATTTTATTTTCTTTTTTACCGACAAAACCATACTTTATGACATTAAATAAAATTAAATTTATGATTAGAAAAATAAGTAAATTCAAAATATTTTAATTAAATTTTTAATATAAACTTCTAATTGTGAAAATTTCTTATATAAATCTTTCTTTAATTTTAATTCCTATTATTGGAACTATTAATTATTTTTTTAATGGCATTTTTTTTGGTGATGCAATTAATTTTTTGGGATATTATGAAAACTTTGAATATAACTTTGAAAATAATGTATATCTAGTAGGCGAAATAAATACATTTTTCATAACATTTATTTATGGTTTCTTAGGACCTATTTCACCATTTATTATAAATTCAACTTTTTTAGTTATTTTTTGGAAAAGTCTAGGTTTTCTTAAATTATTTAAACCTAGAGGATATTTGGATAAACAAGAGAAACAAAAATATATAGCAATAAGTATTATCTTTTTCCTTCTTTTGTTTAATCCCTCTATCTATCTACGCTATTTAGAGCCATCTAGAGAATTTTCTCAATTATTATTTTCTTTGTTATTGGGAATTAGTTTAGGGAGAAAATGTCCAAATTTTGCGAGAATATTTTTTTCATTAGTAATAGTTATTGGTAGACCAGTATATACTCCAGTTTTACTATTAAACATCTTTATTTGCTATCTAATTACTAAATCAGGTTTCAAATTAAGCTACAAAAAAATATTCGTATTTTTATTATTAGTAGTTTTTATTGGAATTTTTAATGAATTTTTCTCCAGATTTTTAAATTCTTTCTCTACAACAGAAAATATGGTAACTATTTATGATGATTTATCTCAAAACTATTCTGGGCAAAACAAAACACTAATATCAAGAATGATTTTTAATATAATAGGTGGCATAAATTCATTTTTAAATAACCCCAAAGCCGACATAACAACAAGGACTTTTTTCTTTATTGACTATATAACTAGAATTTTAATTTTTGCTTTTTCATTTAGGATATTTAAAATTAATTTTTTATTACTTTTAATATTAATTACATTGGTTCTATCTCTTCTCTTTGATTTTCCGCATCCAAGATATCTACAACCAGGTTATTACCTTGGTATTGGTTTCTTTTCAAGTTATTATCTAGCTAAATATAGTAAGTAAATTTTAATTACCGACTAATTTAAGCAATGTCAAAGCAGTAATAGCATTTGATACTGGAGAACTTATTGCATTTAAAGCATCACTTCCTACCGCCAAAGAAGTTCTTGTAACAATTATTGTATCTCCATTTTTTAGTATAGGATTCTTATTCTTTGAAACATTTTCACCTAGATTCAACTTATATCTCTTTTTTGAAATTGATCCATTTTTATTCATTCTTACCAACAAAACCTTACCTTTATTCCCTCTCCAATTAATTGGTCCACCTGCAGCTAATATTCCCTGGACTAAAGGGGTGTTTGAGATTAATTCAATTTTGCCTGGATTATTAACCTCCCCTACAAAATATACTGAAATCCTTTGTGGCGAAAGATTTGATTGTGCTAAAGAAATTAACTCACCTTTCGTTTGACTAGCTTTTTTTATTTTTAAAATATCTCCATCAAAGAGATAGGGATTAAAAATTTGCTTACCTTCAAAAATCAGTTTTAACAAATTTAAATTTGTTTTTTTATATTCATTTTCTCTATTAGGAATTAATCTTAATAACTCAACTTGAGATAAATTTGCATTTTGAGTGATTCCTCCAGATTTTTGTATGGCATCAACAACCGTTGGAAGTCCACTTATATTTAAACTATTAAAACCTTGAGTTTGAGAACTTTCACTAGTTGTTAAAGTATAAATTCCAGGTCTTTCTATCTCTCCAATTACAGAAATCCTTATCGGTCTAGCTTTTTTTATTTTTAATTGAATAGTTGGGGTTATTAACTGTTCTTGTAATTTATTTTTAATAATTTCAGTTGCATTAATTAAATCGTAACCTTTGACAAAGATATTGCCAGAAAAGGGTATTGGGATTGATCCATCATTTAACACTTGATAAGTTCCGGATATTTGAGGTTCTCCATATATAGATAATTCAAGAACATCTCCGGGTCCAATAATATATGGACTAGCGTTTAACTGAGTATCAAGAATAGGTACTTCTTCAAAAGCCCTAATTGGTCTTATTATTAAGGAGGAATCAAAAATTATTCCTAAAATAAAAAGTGCAAATGTCTTATAAATTTTGGTTTTATTTGATAAACAAATTAATTTCATAAAACTTATTTAAACATTTATAGTACCTAATAATTCTCCTATGGAATTACTTTAATATTATTAAATACTATATTATGCTAATATGATACTTCATTGTATAATGACACTAAAAAAAGTTGCCTGCCTTAGATAACAAAAATAATAGAGATCAAGATTCTTTAGATTTTTTTAGCAGTGATATAGACATAAGTCAATTAATAATAGGATTATTCAGAAGGAAAAGAATAATAATTATTACTGCTCTTAGTACTTTAATTATAATGTTCTTATATACCCTTAATGAAAGAATTAAAAAGCCAGTTTTTCAAGGTTCTTTTTCAATTTTAATAAATGATCCAATAGACAGTTCAAATAAAAAAATTTCTGACGATTCATCCTCTGCTATTCAGAATTTAGCCATAAATAGAACTACCTCTGATTTACCCACTCTTAAAGAATTTTTAAGAAGCTCATTCCTTCTAAAAGATTTAGCCGAAGAATATAAAATTTCGCCAACAGCATTAAAAGCTAGAATAAAAATATCTACATTAGGCGGAAATAAATGGAACAACATGGTAAAGGGTATTTTAAAAGTACAATTAGTATCAAGAGACCCTGAGAAAGATAAATTACTGCTAAATTCTTTAAGCGATTTATATTTAGAAACATCTATTAAACAGAGACAAAAAAGATTATCTGAAGGTCTTAATTTTCTTAATAAGCAAGCCCCTTCATTAGTTGAAAATACGTCAAATCTACAATCAGAACTTGCAATTTTCAGGCAACAAAACTTCCTTCTTGAACCAAGTGCAGAAGGGATCTCTCTCAAAGAAAGGGAATCGCAAATCATATCTCAAATCATGAATTTAGAATCAAATAAAAAATACTTAGAAAAAATAAAAAAAGAACTTAAAGACGGGAACTTAGACTCTCTTGGCTTTATTAATAGATTAGGAACAAGTGAGAACAATTATGATGAGAGCATTTCTATCACATCAATAGATCAAGCTCTAATCAATAAATTTACTGATCTAAAAGAAAAAATTGCGGATGCGAGAACTAAATACACAAGTTCATCAGATATAATAAAAAATCTTGAAGCAAGGCTATCCAAATTAGAGCCTAAACTCAGAAAAAAACAAGTAAACGCAATTAATTCAGCTATTTTTCTAACTACAGAAAGAATAAATACAGCAAAAGAACAAAGAGAAAAACAAAAACAATTATTTGAGAAACAACCACAATTAATTAAAGAATATGAAACAATTAAACAAAGATTGGTTATTTCTCAAGAGAATCTAAGTGCTTTAATTTCTGCAAGAGAAGCATTTCAACTAGAATTAGCGCAAAGTTCAGTTCCATGGATGATAGTTGAGAATCCTTATTTTTCTCCAATACCTATTTATCCTTCATTCTCAAAAAACTTAATAATTGCATCAATTGCAGGGTCTTTTTTAGGGCTAATCTTAGGACTTCTAAGGGATAAATTCGATCAAGTATTTCATAACCCTCAAGAGATCGAAGAATATTTATCATTGCCGCTGGTTGCTAAAATTCCATACATAAAAATGTTCTCAGCAATAAAGTCAGGAGATGTAAATTTCCTTAATTCATTAGAATCCATATTAAATAACAAAGAATATAACAATACAAGATTCATTTTTCAGGAAGCCTTTAGATCATTTTGTACATCTTTAAAATATCTAGATGCCGATAAGTCTCTAAATTCGATTCTAATAACAAGCTGTACTCCATCTGAAGGTAAATCACTAACAAATTTATTACTATGCAAAACCCTAAGCGATCTCGGAAATAAAGTTATACTTATTGATGGAGACTTAAGAAAGCCACAAATTCATAAAAGACTTGAAATTGACAATATTATTGGATTATCGAATATACTTGCTGATCCAGAACTAGAAGTTAAGGATGTTATTAAAAAAGTAGAAAAATATAATTTAGATATCATAACTGCTGGAGTAAGCACTCCAGACCCAACAAGATTACTTAATTCCTCAAGATTGAAAAAAATTTCACAAGATATTAAAAACTTTAGAGATTATGATTATATTATTTGGGATTCTCCGCCTCTTTTGGGCTTGTCAGATGCAACTTTAATATCAGAAACAACTGATGGAATTTTATTACTAGTCAGTCTAGACAAAGTTAATAAAAATATCGCAAAAGAAGCCATAAAGAAATTAAATAATCAGGGAGCAAATCTGTTAGGAATAGTATCTAATTCACTCAAAGAAAATAGCAATAACTTAAAAAGTATGGGTTATGGTTATGGTTATGGATATGGTTATGGATATGGTTATAACTACATATCAGAATATAGTGACTACATTAATACTGATGATAAAATAAATGAAAATGTAGAAAATAATAATGTAAATCAGACAAGGTTAGAAGTATTTAAAAATTCCATCAAAAACAATACTTACATTAAAGAAGTTAAAACTAAATTAACTAAAATTATAAAGTGGCTAGATTCTTATTGAAGAATAATTCAATATGAAATTATTATTTTCTTGGGTAATGATTAAAAAATTAGCAGTTGGGACTTCACCAACAAATGAATTAGATTATCAATATTTAGAAAAAAAAGGAATAAAATCAATTTTAAGTCTTTGTAGTGAAGAAGAAATATCAATTCATGATAATGTTAAAAAGTCATTTAAATGGAAAAGAATAGTTCTACCAGATCATAAATCGAATACAAAAATGAATAAAAAAGAACTTTTAATGGCACTAGATTATTTATCTCTGCTATTAAAGAATGGACCTACTTTTGTCCATTGTTTTGCATCCATTGAAAGATCTCCATTAGTTTGCATTGCCTGGTTAGTTCAGAAAGAGAAAATCAAACCTGATATAGCTTTAAATCATTTAATGAGTGTGCATCCAATAAGTTGTCCATTATCAGATCAATTAAATTTAGTTAAAGAACTGATTTAATTTTTCAATATTTTTCTTAATTTTTTTAAAAAATAAATTCTAAAAGCTTCTTTTAAAGAGAAAAGCCTATTATAAATGATCTTATAAAAAGGATATAAATCTCGACTTTTGGGATTAACAATACTTTCAGGGGTAATAATATTAACAAGTATAATTTTTAGCCAATCTTCTGGCTTATTCGTTAGAAAAAGTCTATGAAAAATATCTAGAACTCTACTTAGAGGAGACCATCCATCTTTACTTAATTGCTTAGGATTGATTATTAAAAAATAGGAGGATATTCTTCTACAATAAAACCTACTAAATCGACCACATTGAATGTATTTAATCAAATACTCTCCTTGAGATAAATCATAAGTAATTAATGAACTCATACTAATTTGCCTATTGATATTTCCCAATTTATTTTTTTTTAAATGGTTAATTCTTGCCAATCTATCAATATCTATTAAATTTCTAATTAACATCCACTTGTCTTTAGCAGAATGTGCACAAGATAATAAAAATTCATGCTCAATAGATAAGGTTTTTATTAAATAATTACTTATTTTAATTTCCTCTCTATTAGCCCAGCATTCTTCAAATGTTGGAAGATTATCTTGTACATAAGATAATTCCCAATGAAGGTCAATAAATTGAAATCCGTTATTTGATTTTCTAGTTAGGGATGTTTCATAATTCGCCCATAAACAATATTTAGTCCTTTTTGATTTATGGAATTTAGGTATTGATGTTTTATAAAGTTTGAAACCTTTTGACTCAAAAATATTAATGCATTTTTCAATTTCTGACTTTTCTATAAATAAATCAAGATCGCCACTGCCTCGAGATGATTTATTTTTCAATGTTTTTATTGATAAAGGAATTCCCTTTAGAATTAAATATTTTATTTTCTTGCTGTCGAGTAACTTTGCTATTTCTACTGTTAAGAAAGTTAAATCTAAGTTTTTTCTAGTTTCATTGAGTGCAAATTTTTTTAACTTTGTATCCAAAGAAGGAATAAGTAAATTAACTAAATTATTTTTATAAAAAAATAATTCTAATCTATGTCTTTTTATAAGATTTATTATTTGAGAATCATTAATTTTTTTTAATTCATTTTTAAGATTATTTAAGGGATAGAAATTATATGCATTTTTTGAAAGATTATTTCTTTCAGCTTTAAGCATCAAAGCAACTAACTTTTTGAATATATTTAAAGTATATGAGTCTATAATTAGGACTGAGAAATGATATATTTATAGCGAATTTTTTCATAATTGTTAAATGCTTTATGAGAGTTTCAAGTTAATTATTGAGTCGAAAGATAGTCAATTCTATTAATTCTTTTGCCAATATGTTAAAAAAACTAGTTGTGATCATCCATTAAACAATTGAAACGAATTGAACTTCTAAATATGATCCATATATTAAAAACCCAGAATTATCAATTTATGAAGATGAACTTAAACTTTACATTTATAACTTAGGAGTTTATTGTGTATATTAATTTATATAGCTATTCAGTAAATCTTCTTATGTATTTTCAAAGAAACCAAAATTTGATTAGTACTTATTTAGATAATGATATATGTATTTTTGATTCCGATAATTGTAAATATTTAAATTTCAATTCTACTGCTACTTCGATTTGGGATCTAATTGAAAAGCCTAAAAAAATTGAAGAAATAGTAACACAATTAACTAAAATTTATGATATTAAACAAGAACAATGTCTTATAGAAGTGGAGTCTTTTCTCAATAATGGAATAAAAGATGGATTAATTAAAACTATAAATAAGAAATGAACGCAATATTAAAGTTTTCTTTTTACATATTAATTTGCGTTTTAGATACAATAATATGGTTAATTTTAAACTCACTTGATGGTCAGAAAATCATTAATATATTAAAAAAAAGACCTTGGTTAAAGTTATCTCTAAGAAAAAATTCTGTATTCAAAAAAAAATATTCAACTTTAATAAATAGATTAATAATTTTAAGATGCAAAAGAAAACCAATTTTAAGTTCCTGTTTAAGTCGATCTTCAACTGCTAGAGTTTTGCTTGATTTTCTTAAGATTCAAAATGATTTATATTTAGGTATGAATAAAGATGAAAAAGGTAATAAAATACCTCATGCCTGGATTAAACAAGAAAAAAGCAACATATATATCACCCCTGGATTAAATAAAAAAAATTTAGGAGTAAAACTAATAAAATTATAGTATTTTTTTATTTTATATTAATTTTGCTTGGTACCTATCTATCCAACTAATACCTAAGCTGTCTGTTTTTTGATTTTTAAACCATTCTGATGGTACTCGCATTATTTCAGGATTACCTATCAAACCTGCCCATAATGAAAAACTACTATTTGATGTTATTAATGCATTATGTAAGGACATTTTTCTGAGTGCATCGCATTGATTAATACTTTTATCTATAAAAACCATTTCTTTAATTTTCTTAAATTCATTAATTTTTACTAGTTCAGGTGAATCTGTAAATATTGTTATCCCATCAAGATTATATTTATCACATATTTTTTTTGCTTCCTTAATCAATATTTCCTGTTTAATTATGCCATGTAAATTATATCTTTTATATAAATAATCCCCTCTTCGAATATGTACCGCAAGTCGATTTATCTTTTTACCTGCAAAAAAAGGTTTCAACTTTTCTTTAAGTAATCCAAGGGCCTTTTGATCAATTTCCGAATTATTAATGTTTTGAAAATAACCCGATTTCAAAATTATCCCACCAGGTAATTTAAGAGAAAAAGTTTTATCTCCTTCAATAAAACCAGACTTGTTTTGATTAAATATTTTTTCTAAAAAGGAAATTAAAACAAATTTAAAGAATGAGAAAATTCCCTTTTTGATATTAAATTCTCTGTAAATCGATGAATGAATATAATCCAAATCAAATGTTCTTTTTTCTCTTGGATCAAATGTAAATTTACTTATATTTAAAATAATATCTACATTTTTTTCAAGGCTTAATCTATATACCTCTAGAAGGATGAATAATTGATTACCTACTCCACCTTTCATTACAACTTCATATTTCATACAAGGTTTTTAATATAGTTAGAAATCTGCTTTTATATTATAATAACTTTATACTTTCAAATTATAATTGGCAAATAATATTTTTAATTTGTATCCTTGGTTTGAAACAAGAAGAAATTTAATATATCAATTATTTGTCGAATCTATTATTTCTATCTTTTTAATATTTTCGTACAACATTAATATTTATAATATTTTTTATTTATTTTCATTACACTCATTTTATGTCCTTTCAAGCTATGTTTTTGGTAGATATTATTTAAAAACTAATAAGACAACAAACTTAATTTTTCAACTATTAATTAAATTTACTTTTTTATATACCTTCATATATTTCTTTAACTTTTCGATAAATTCTATTACCTTTCAAGACCCTTTAAAGTTAGAGTTAAGTAATAAATATTTAAAAGTTTTCACATTAATAATTTTTTTTCATCAATTTGCTTATCAAGTTTACCTTAATAAAAAAAATTCTAAACAAAATAAATGGATATATATAGGAAGTTCAAAAAACTATAAAAAAGCTCTTAAAGCATTAGAGATTAAAACTTTAAACAAAAATTCAAACAATTATTGTAAATTATATTTTTATGATTCCAATAAAAACGAAAACCTAAAATATATAAATAATATAGTGATAGAAAAGGAGAACATTGATATAGAAAATATAGGTTTTTCTTTAAGTACAAAAAAAAATTACAATTTTAATTCATTATCTGATTGGTCAAAATTACTTTTACAAAGGTATCCATTAGAATTATTTAATCAGATAAATAAACACCCATACAAATACATAAGTTATCCTAGGGAATTAGAACAAAGAATAAAACGTATAGCAGAATTTATTATTTCAATATTTCTTTTATTTTTGACAACTCCAATTTTAATATTCAGTGTACTAGCAATATTTATAGAAGATGGAGGTTCTCCATTCTATTCTCAAGAAAGGACTGGTATAGATGGGAAAGTATTTAAGATTATGAAATTAAGAACTATGATTATTAATGCTGAAAATAACGGTCCGAAATGGTCTACAAAAAATGATAAAAGAATAACCAAAATAGGAGCGATTCTCAGGAAATTAAGAATTGATGAACTACCTCAATTAATATCAGTACTTATTGGCGATATGAGCCTAATTGGCCCAAGACCTGAAAGACCCGAAATAAATAATCAACTTATAAAAGAAATTCCTTTATATGATTTAAGACATAAAATAAAACCTGGTTTAACTGGTTGGGCTCAAGTTAACTATCCATATGGATCTTCAATATATGACACTAAAGTTAAATTAAGTTATGATTTATATTACATTATTCATTATTCAAATACCCTTGATTTACTTATCTTTTTTAAAACAATAAAGTTGATTTTAAATGCTAAAGGTGCCATTCCAAATTAAAAATCAAATCTTTTTAATATTTATGATTAACCATAATATGGCTCATTATTAAAAATAAATTAGAAAGAAATTTACATCTAAGTTTAAATTACAAAGTAGGCTACTTGCATGAGGTCAATTTGTAGAATATTCTCCTAAAACTTTTTTTCTTTTGACTATGAATTTCAAGTCATTATAAATTTCATTCAAAAATGGTATTTTATTAATAAGCGATAAAATCAACCAACAATGCAATATAAATTAGTATTAGACAGGATTTATAATAAAGGCGATTTAAAATATTCGATTGTTATTCCAGTTTATAATCAAGAAAAAATTATAATTAAAAATATCTCTTCTTTAATTGAAAATACTTTAGGTAATTACGAAATTATACTAATAAATGATTTTTCAAGTGACCAAACATTATATTTATTAAAAAATTTTTTTTCAAAATTCAAACCTTCAAAAGTGAATTTTAAAAGAATAAGATTGTTAAATACTAACTGGCCTTTATTTGAAACAAAATGCGATAATATTGGTTTTAAACTTTCAAAAGGAGATTATGTTTTAGAGATTCAAGCTGATATGGAGATGACTCAAAAAGGGTATAATGAGACCCTTGCAAAACCTTTTAAGGTTATTAAAAACTTAATCGCTGTTTCAGGAAGAGGAGCACATTTTTTCGATGATAACAAAGTTGAAGGAGTAGGAAAAATTAATGAAAATGTAATTAAAACATTAGATGAATTAAGAATTGATAGAGATAAATTTTTTATTTATGAAACCTGTATGCGTGGCCCATTGTTGATAGATAATAAAAAATTAAAAGAAATGAACTACTTAGATGAAAAGAGATTTTTCCTAAATAACTCAGATCATGATTTAATGTTAAGAGCTCGTTTAACTAGAAATTATACTTGTGGCTATAAACCGATTGAATTTAATTCCCCTCTTGAAGATGGTTCAACTAGAAAGAGAAGAAAGATAAAAAACTTAAAGCAAATTTTTAACTTAATTGAATATCAAAGATTAAAATTTAAATTTAAAGAAAAAGAAAAATTAGAATTTAAAAAATTCCGAAAGGTTTTTAAGAAAATACATAAAGAAATTAATTTAAAATAATCTTTATTTTAAAAAAATTATTTTATTAATAGGACTATTTTTGTTTTAGTTTATTTATTTATTTAAAATATAGACATATTGCAACCTATAAAAAAGTTTTAAATATGATTCAACTTTTTTGTAAATACTCTTGCATCTATTTTTTTAGAATTTTTATCCGAGAATAAATAAGGATAAAAAATTTTTTTAGAAAAACTTAAAAAATTAATTTTTACTAGGATTTATATTTATCATTATTCTTTGTTAAGAAGAAAGCTAATTTCCATAAACTCCCAAACCTATTTGATAATTCTAATAATCTAGTAAAAATTATAGAAACTGGATCAAATATATTCTCTATAGATTTAAAAGAAACATATTTGATTTAATTGGTTTAGTCTCTATAGCTTTTGGTTTAAAAATATTCTTTATGCAATTAAAAAAATCTTAGAGAATAAATTAAAAAATAAATCCCATTAAATTTTAAAAAAAATCAATCCTTTTTAAAAATATTTTTTTAATTCAAATATTATAGATTTTAAGTTACTTATATAAGTTGGATTTTCACATATATTAGTTTTTTTATTTGAAGAAATAGTTTTTAATGCCCAAACCTGACAGTTTGCATCTAAAGCAGATTTTATACCAGCTTCAGAATCTTCTATAACCCAACAACTCGATGGTTTTATATTAAACTTTTCTGAAGCTAACAAATATGGATCAGGGGATGGTTTGCCAAATTTAATTAAAGGATCATCACCCAATATCTTTAAATCTATATCATTAATCCATGGATGCAGAGATATTTTATAATTAACTGATTTGAAGCTGCTACTCGTGACTAAAGCTGTTGGTATAAACTTTTCTTTTATAAATCTAACTAAATTTTCCGCATCTTTTATAGGTAAACAACTCCTTATTAGATCTTTTTGGTATGGAAGATGAATTTTTAATAAATCAGATATGTCCAAAGGTTTATTGATGAGAGCTAATACTTCGCGAGCACAATCCATTCTTGGCCTTCCCAATAAATTGTTTAATTCTTTTCTAGAAAGATCTTTTCCAAAATATTTCGCAGCCTTCCTCCAAGCTTCACCGTTAAGAGCCTCAGTATCCAATAAGACTCCATCCAAATCCAAAAAGATAGCTTCAGGTTTTTTTTTAATTTTCATCTTAAATTAATTTATTAATTAAATTAAACTCAAACCATGTTATCTTAAGATATTAACTTTAATAAATTATTGATGGCAACTATAATTATTTCATCTGATCATAATGGTGTTGAAAATAAGCAACAACTAAAAACATTTTTAAAAGGTGAAGGGCATCAAGTAATAGATATAGGTCCTTATAATTCTAATGAGAGCGTTGATTATGTTGATTATGCTAGTCAACTTTCCACAATAATAAGCAATAAAGAAGCGGAAAGGGGGATTTTAATATGCGGTACAGGCGTTGGGATGAGTATAGTGGCAAATAGAATTTCTGGTGTCAGGGCAGTTTTAGCACATAACAAATTAACAGCTGTAAAATCTAGAGAGCATAATAATTCCAATGTTTTATGTCTTGGAAGTTGGTTATCTAATCAAATTGAGATGAGGGAGATAACCAAAATGTGGATCAATGAAAATTGGGGGGAAGGTAGACATGTTAAACGTGTAGAGAAAATAGATTTACATGAAGGGGTTGTTTTAACTAATGGTGTTTTCGATATCTTGCATAAAGGACATATAGAGTTACTTAAGTTCGCCAAATCTCAAGGAGATAAATTAATAGTAGCTATTGATTCGGATAGTAGAGTAAAAGAATTAAAGGGAGAAACTAGACCTATTAATAGTGAAGAGGACAGAAGAAGAATACTCGAAACATGCAAGTTTGTTGATGAAGTAGTTATATTTCAGTCAAAGGAACAACTACTAAATCTTTATAAGGATCTTCAACCTAATCTAGTTGTCAAAGGATCAGAATGGACCGCAAATGAGGTAAGGGAAAGAGATGAAATCCCTGAAAATATACTTGTAAAAGTTTTTCCAATTGTGCCAAACTATTCAACAACAAATACATTAAGAAAAATAAATAATCTTAAAACTCCTAATAAAAAATGAAAATATTATTAATTGGAGATACGATTATTGATCAGGATATCTACCTCAAGGGCTTAGGCCTTTCATTAGAAAGCCCAACCATAAAAACTAAATTTTTATCTAAAAAAATTTGTTTTGGTGGGGCTGCCAATGTTGCTAAAAATTTATCAAAATTCAACATTGACATAACTTTTCTAACATCATTATCTAATACAAATTTAGCAATATTTAAAAATAAATTCCCAACAATAAAAATAATAAATTATTTTCAGGGTAAAGATAATTTAAAATCTAGATATTGGATTAATCATGGCGATTCTGACTATAAATATTTACAAATAAATGATGTTAACGAAAATACAAATAATTCTATAAAATTGATTGATTTAAGCTTTTCTGATTTTGAAGTAATTGCTTTCTCAGACTATAGATGCGGGCTGATTAACAAAAAATTAATATCTGAGTGTCTCTCCACATCTATTAAAACTTTTGCTTCATCACAAATTTCCTCACAACCATCAAATTATGAATGGTATAAAGATGTAGATATCATTGTTTGCAATGAGAAAGAATCTTCTTTTGTAGATAGACAACATAATATTTGCATAACTAAAGGTCATAATGGATGTACTTTTAATGGTATACAATATGATTCTTATCCAATCAAAAAGCCTGTCAATCCAATAGGAGCTGGCGATTGTTTTTACGCTGCTTTTATAGCTACTGAAAATCCACAAATTTCGAATAAGAAAGCAGCTGAATTTTTATCTGAAAATTAAATATGTATAAGGCAATAGAAGACTGTTTATTTCTCAACCAAGCTTTGGAAAAGAATGGACTTGTAAAATTAACTTGGGGAAATGCAAGTGTAATTTCAGATGACGGAAAATTCATGGCAATAAAACCTTCAGGAGTGCCTTTTTATGATTTGAAGTTTAGTCAAATAAGTATAATTGAAATCTACACCAATAAATTAATTTCTGGAATGAGTCCATCAGTGGATGCACCCATTCATCTAGAAATATATAAAGCATTCCCAGAAATAAAATCAGTTATACATTCACATTCTAAATACGCTACTTCTTGGGCTCAAGCCAACAAGTCCATACCTATATTAGGCACTACTCATGCTGATTATTTCTTAAAATCTATACCTCTTGCAAGAAATCTTAAAGAAGAAGAATTAGAAAATTATGAGAAAAATATTGGAATTTCAGTAGTAGATTATTTTCAAAAAGAAAAAATCAATCCGTTAAATATTCCAGCTATTCTATTACCCTCCCATGGCGTACTTACCTTCTCTGATGATCCTTATAAAACTTTAGATTGTGCTATCGTTGTCGAAGAGATAGCTGAAACGGCATTTATTACACTAGCTCTAAATCCCGAATTAAGTAATACTGAATTTAACGATAAATTATTTAAAAAACATTTTGAGAGAAAAAATGGAATCAACAAATACTACGGACAATAATTATGGAAGAAAAGATATTCCCAAAAAAATAAATTCACATAAATCTATAGAAAAGTATTGGGGATACATAAAAACTATTTTTGCTGCAGATAACTTTACTTTAAAAGAAGTTTTTATGAAAGAAAATACTCAAAGCAGTATGGAGTATCATATTAAGAAAGATGAATACTACTATATAAAAGAGGGAAAATTAAAAGTAGGTATGAGAATTGGGCGAGCACAAAATAAATCTATAATTCTTAATCAAGGTGATGTATTTCACATTCCTCCAGGTTTAATGCACATGAGAATTGCGCTTGAAGATACATTAATAATAGAATGGTCAAATAAAGATGATGACGCCGATTCTAATATAGTTGAGGATGGTAAGATGTATACATTTAAAGAAGATTAATGAATCATTTATTTGCTGACACTGCAAACCTTGAAGAGATAATTGAAGCGAATAATTTAGGTGCGATACAAGGAGTCACTACTAATCCCTCAATAATTGCGAAAGAACCTAGAGGAAACTTCGACAATTTAATATATGGTCTTGCAGAGTATTGCGGTTCTGAAAAACTTTCCTTAAGCGTTGAAGTTTTTGCTACGGAATATGAACAAATCGTAAGGCAAGCCTCAGAAATATATGAAAAATTCAGCGGTATTTGCCCTGACTTATATGTAAAGATACCTGTAGGTTTTGAAGAATTAAAAGCTATTAAAGTCTGTTCAAGAAAAGGTATTAGGGTAAATGCTACTATTTGTTATAGTGAACAGCAACTACAGTTGTGTGCATCCGCAGGTGCAAAATATGTATCTCTCTTCTACTGTAGACTAAGACAACATGGTGGGGACGTTGCCAAGGCTATAAAAAGAACAAAAAATTACATAAAGTATAATAATCTTGATACTAAATTAATTTGTGGAAGTATAAGAACTCAACAAGATGTTTCAGATGCATGGGATTTAGGGGCTGATATTGTTACTACTGGTTTAAACGTAATAAAAGAAATGGTCGTACATCCTAAAACAAAAGAATCATATGATGGATTTAACAAAGATTTTGCTGCATGGATTTCTTAATTATTCAAGAATTACCTTATGAAAAGATTTTGTTTTGATATCGATGGAACTATTTGCCAAGATACTTTTGGTAATTATCAAAAATCTGTGCCAAACAAACAAAGAATTAAATTAATAAATAGTCTTTATGATAAAGGGAACCACATAATTTATCTAACTGCAAGAGGAATGGGATCCTCTCAAGGAGATGTTAAAAAAGCGTATAAAAAATATTATGACTTTACATATGATCAATTGATTAAATGGGAATGTAAATTCCACGATTTATACTTAGGCAAACCAAATGCGGATATATATATTGATAACAATGGCATTGATGATATAAGTTTTTTCAATTCAAAAGAATATCTCCTCTAATCTAAAATTTTTGCATTAATTTTCGAGATTTTTAATACATCCATTAATTTTTACATAATTAATATTATCAAACAAGTAGATGCCTTTTTTATATTGATAATTGTAAACTTCTTCATCTATTAAACATATACTTTCTAATCGACCTAAATCTCCTTTAATTGCTGAACTTAAATGACTACTACCGCTACAAAAAGATATGAATCCATATAACGAATTAATTATGTCACAATAGTGAAAAATATTTTTTACTTGAATAGTATTGCAAAATATATTTTTGTGATTATTTTGCTCAAATTCCTGAAAATTTGTACAAAATTCAATCCATAAAAAATCTTGATTAATAAAATCTTTTTTTAAACCTTTTAAAATACCATGAAGTTTACTTTGATCATATTTTATAGTGACTGAATTAAGGTCCGCTGCAATGCAATTTTCCAGTCCAGGGATCTTTTTAGGCTTGTAGTAAATTTTAGGGTATTTATTTATTGGATCTAAACCATGAAGATACTCCATATTTAAAATAGTATTATTAAAAAAATTCTTATATACAAATTTTGAATTGTCACCAGCGTTCCATGGGCCCTCTTTAATACCTGCGATGTAAGGATTACATCCCCATATCAAATCAAATATCTCCTTATTTCTCGTCTTTGTACTCTTGAGCATATAAGTCTTTAATTGCTTTTGCTTTAAAAATTCCTCCGGAAGTGTAGAAAATACCAGTGCGTCGCCAAGGCCTCCATGATAATGACGAAGATATTTTTCTGTATTATTACCGAAATTAAGTAAATCACTAGGATATTCCATTCTCTCCTTTATACGAACAATTTTATTTCTTGTATTATTAAAAACCTTTTTAAAATTTTTTTTTAAAATCATAAACTTTATAATTATTTTGATCAATTTTGAAACTCATTATACATAAGACTTATTTCCAAAAATAAATACTCTAAAGATTCATTAATAGCTTAATTAATATTTTAATAAAAATATTTCAAATCCTTAGTTAGCTAATCTTATAAATAAAAATTGAATGTTAAAGTTAAAATATGTTTAAAAAAATTAAACTATATAATTTTCCCATACCATTTGATTTCGATTTAATCGAGATTGGAGGCGGATTAGGTGATATAAGTTGTAATTTCTTAAAGAATAAATATAGTCTAAAATTATTTTTGGAACCAGATTTACAAAAATTTGAAGTAGCTTCAAAAAAATTACCTTTAGATTTATGTCAGAATGCAAACTTATCTGATTGTAATTTTTCCAAAATTTATCCTACATCAAAAAAGGTTTTTGTGATAATGCAAGATGTCATTGAACATATACCCAAATTAGAACAAAAAAACTTTTTTAAAGATTTAAATGATAAGTATGAAGAAATATTTTTAATAGGAAGAACACCAAATTTAAAAAGTCCTTTTGGAGCTAGAAATTCATACGGGGATATGACTCATCTTCATAGATTTACTGATTGTTCTTTAAAAAACTTTCTTAATCAAATTGGTTTTCAAAAAGTAATTACACATCATGAACCATATAGGATTACGGGGGTTACTTCTTTCATGAGATATCTCCCATATTTGATAACAATTGGAATCAGCTCTTTATCTTTTGTTTTTGTTTTTGGAACTTGGGAAGGAATTCAAACGCCTAACCTTATTTTTAAAAGTTCAAATTTCAGAAAAAAATAAATTCATGAAATTGATTAATATATCTTCTCTTAAATTATTTTACGGTAGGATATTTTCTATTCGTAATGGGATTTTTCTTTATCTAGGTGCAAGTATAATTGACTTGATTACATTAACGTTAATTTCAAATATTTTTGCATCTTTATCTGAAACAAATATAAAAAATACCTTACCAATTTATACATTAATATTTATGCTTACTATTTTTGTCAGAACATATTTAGTATACATTTTTAGAAAAAATGGATTCATAAATATTATGAGAAATAAATCTCAAACTGAATCTAAAATTGTCAGAAAATTTGTACAAGATAAGATTTACGATAATAAAGAGGAAGAGGAATCTATAAAAATATTTAAAGAAAATCTTATAAATTCATCTTTAACAGTAGCAATAAACGTTGATCTTCCAATTACCTCTTTAATAGGTGAGTTATTTTTTACCCTTGGGGCCATTATTTTTATAATTTACAAACTAGGGATAAATATCCTTCTTTTAAATTTACCCATATTTTGTATTATTTTAATATTTACAAAATACTTATCAAAAAGATTGTATCAATTAGGAATTGCAGTTTTAAAAAATACTGAGGATAGATTAAATGCAATTGACAACATTTCTGAACTTTCTCTCGAATTATCTGCTCAGAAAAATACCAATCCAATAATTAATATTTTTTCAAATACAAATATTAGCTTTAACAAAAATTTGGCGCGCCAAACCTATACTCAAAATGCTATGCAAATAGTAATTGAATCCTCATCATTAATCATAATTTTCTTATCTCTTTTTGCAATTATTTCAAATTTAACTAATTCTTCAGTTTCAAATATAGCTTCTGTTTTAGCTATCTTAACTCGAATGGTTCCAAGTATAACTAGATCTTTTGCTTCATTTTCTCAAATCCAATATGGATTCCCCGCTATGAAAAGAATAGCAAAACTTAATCTCAAATGAAAAAATAAATATATCATGATTTTGAATATTTTTGGTCCAAGCGGTTCTGGTAAAACAACACTAATAAAGAATCTCCTCAAAAATAATAATTTACAAAATTTTTATAAATCTTTAGTAAAAAATTACGTTCTTAAGAAAGAATCTGAATTTAAAACTTCCTTATCACTGGTGCCTCTGCCAAACTATAGGGGAACCATAAAAGAATTTTTTGAAATATATGGAATTTCATTTGATTCTTTATTTAAATTGAATCCTAATATAAGAAATTTATTAAACACTGTATTCCTAATAAAAAATATAGATGATATTAATGATGTTAAAAAACGTTCAGTAGAGACTTTAAGCGCAGGTGAAATTAGAAGATTTTTTATTATTAAATCTTTATTAATAGAGTCTGACATACTTGTGATAGACGAACCCTTTTCTAATTCTGATCCCAGCTTATTTAAGCTAATACTTGAGGCATTAAATTGTAGTAGTAATGTAATCATTTTATCTCATGTACCCATTGACGACATTATTAAATTGTCAGGTACTATTTCAATTAATATAAATACCTTAAGGAATTAAATAAAAAATTAAATTTTTTCTAAATAAAAATTGTACTTAACAATGATAATTTATTAAACTCTTATTTAATAAATTAAATTTTAGTTTTATTTGTTTAAAGAAATACCGCCATTTATAGCTATATCTTGGCTGTGTATATTGCCCGGTTCAGAGAGTAGGAAATGAACTAACTTAGCTACTTCATAGCTAGTAGTAAGCTCTCTACTAGGGGTAATATTCGAAATATATTTTACATTTTCTTGATCTTCTCTAGATGTAGTCATTAAAGCGTCTTTAATAATTCCAGGAGAAATAAAATTAAGCCTAACGGAACTATCAAAAATAGATGAGCATCTTATCCTAAAAGAATCTATTCCCGCTTTTGTTGATGCATAAATAGGATCATACGATCCTTCTTTAGAGCTTATAGATGAAGTAACAACAATGTTTATACCTTTATATTTTGATAAAGCCTCTAATATCGCAATAATACTAAAACAATTTACCATCATGTAATCATTGACCTCTTTCTCACTTAGATCCAACGCTTTTTTCCCAAGAAGAATTCCATGATTTAGGAAAATATAATCAAACCGTTTCTTCTCAATAACTTTCTCTACAAAATTCATTATTGATGAATAATTTGCGAAATCACAGTAAAAATTTGAATCTTTATTTCTTCCAACATTATATATATCAGCATCAGATTTTATTTTTATTATTTTGACAAGTTCTTTTGCTATTGTGGAGGAATGTCCGGTAATGAGTAATTTCATCTTAATTTTTCTATATGAAAAGATAAATCATTTAAGAAAATATTAACAGCATCTAATTTACCTTGTAATACACTAAAACATTTACCCTCTGAAAATGTTTTTACCAATCTTTGATCTCCTTTATCTTCTTTAAGCTTTACTTTTACTGTTGAAAAACTTCCTATAAAAGTATAATCAAATTCAAAAAAAGATCTCATATGATCTTCTATTAATAAGGCTGTTTTTTCACTATCACAAATTGTCCTTTTAATAATCTCATTTTGCAATTCATAAAAATTATCTCTTTGAATTGCAGGTGTAAATTTAACGCTAGAAACTGAATGCAAATTTTTAAGCCATGGATAAATTGAAACAAATGGTCCATCCATTACCGTAATTGCTTGATTCTCTATTTCATCTGATGAAATAAGAAGTAATGTACAAAATTCGTATTTTAGAGATAACTTATTACTAGAAAAACCTAAAAAAGGATTTGTATAACTACAGTTTATAATCAAGTCATACGTACCCTTTTCACCATTACTAAGTTCCAGTTTTCCTGTAGATGTATCAACGTATTTGACTTCTTGATTTAAACAAATATTAATACCCATTTCTTCCATTTCTCTAGATAGATTCTTATTAAGGTTGACTATATCTATATATCTTTCTTCAACCTGAATAGTTTTAAATTTAATTCCATCAGATCTGTATTTAAATGAACTTTCTTTAACGTCTATACATTCATAATTCATTTTATTTTTTTTCATAATTTCAATGTATTGATCAATACTTAATAGTCCATCGTCACGAATCAAATAAAAATTTTTTTTAATAGATTTAGTCGTTTCAGGAAACCTTTTTTGATAGTAATTAAATCCATTCATTGATTGCAGTATTGTTTCTTCAGATCTTGGATAATGAAAGCCTAAATGAAGCCTGGCTTGATTGTACTTACCAGCAGACTGCATCAAGCTTTTCTTTTTTTCAAAAATAGTTACATCATTTACATATTTTTTTTTTGAAACTTCTAATGAAGCCATAATCCCATAAAAACCACCTCCAATAATTGCAACTCTCATAATTTAAAAGTAACTAATGAACACTTAGTTTGATATTTTTAATATCCTAAAAATGAAGATTAAGGTTTTAAAAACCAATTTGAAACATAATAGCAGGAAAAGTCACCAATCCTTATTTTGAAAAAATAATTCCATAGGCAATTTCATTTTCAATTACTTTTTAAATGCGCTTAAATTTATAATCTTGGAAATTATAAATCTTTAAAATATCAAAATTTTAATGTTTTATTAAAATTAGCTTATTTAATAAAAAACATCATTTATTATAAATTTAAAAATTGAAAAGTAGATTTGATTACTCTAAAAAATTTATTTTAGATTGGGACTACAGAAATAAGTCAAAAAAAATTCTAGATGCCGGTGCAGGCGAACAAAGAATAAAAAAATATATAAAAAATAATTTATATATTTCTCAGGACTTTGGTAAGTATGAAGGTGGCACAGATTCAATGCCTTTTGATTTCAGAGGGACTTGGGATAAAAAGTGGGACTTTGAGGGTTGCGATATTATATGCGACATAACAAAAATTCCATTAGAGAATGGCTCAATTGATTTTATAATAAACCTAGAAGTTCTTGAACATTTACCAGAGCCTATTAATGCTTTCAAAGAGTTTAATAGGATCTTGAAAAATGGAGGAAAACTTTTGATTACATGTCCAAATAATTGTACTCCTCATCAAACGCCTTTTTTCTTTTATAGCGGATTCTCAAAAGAGTTTTTTTGTGATTATATTCCAAGCTTCTCAGACTTAAAATTAGTTAAATTTGAAGAGGAGGGAGACATATTAACAGCTCATTTAAATGAAATATTTGCCTTAAATGTTTCCATAAAAAATTTCTTGATAAGATATCTATTCAAATTAATTAATAGAATTTATTTAATATTTTTAAGATTTTTGTTTAGTATATCAAAAGCTTCTTATCAAAAAAGTGGAAGTGGATTCTTCGTCATATATGAAAAATCAGTTAAATAAATTCATAAATTATATATATGGTTTAATAGTAAAAATTCCAAAAAAATGTTCTTAAGAATAACATTTAATTTTTAAGTAATATGAATAATAACTTTAGAAATAAATCACAATAACTAGCTAATTAAAAATTCATATTAGAATAATAGAATAAATCATTTGAGAGCAATTTTTTTAGAAAATTAAATATAACTAGGCGATATTATTTGTAGGTATATTTAGTAAAAAGATAAAATATTTATAAAAATTTAGTAACTATCAAAAATAGCAATATAGATATTCAATCTTCAAAATTACCAATATCTAGATTACATAAATCAAATGGATTATTTTTTTTATTTCTCATTAAATACCAATTAATAGTAGTTTCTACTGTTTGTTGGAAATTCAAAAATGGGAACCAATTTAGTAGTTTATTTGATTTATCCGTATTTAAATGAAGAATTTTTGACTCATAAATATCACTATTATTAATTATTTTATAATCTCCTGACCAATTAATTAGCACTTCCTTAACTAATTCCTCCACTGTTTTATTATTCTCTGGGAGAGGGCCAAAGTTGAATGCAGTTTCAAAATTACCATGATCCTTAGAAGAATAAAGTTTCTTAGCTAAAGTCATATATCCTTTTAAAGGTTCAAGGACATGTAACCAAGGCCTTTTTGAATTCGGATTTCTAATTAAAATTTTTTCTTTTTCTTGTAGTGCTCTAATACAATCTGGAATGATTCTATTAATTGCAAAGTCCCCTCCTCCAATGACATTACCTGATCTAACACTCGCAATTCTAATATTCTGGTAATTTCTCTCAGCATATGAAAATCTCCAAGAATCAATTGCTAGTTCAGCAGCAGATTTACTAGCACTATAAGGATCTAAACCTCCTAATCTATCTATCTCTCTATACCCATATTCCCATTCCTTATTTTTATAAACTTTATCTGTAGTAACCATTATAACTGCACATTTTTTTTCTTGGACTTTTAAACTTTCAAGCAAATTTATTGTTCCTAAAACATTTGTCTGCCATGTACTTATAGGGTTTAGGAATCCCTCTGAAACTATAGCTTGCGCAGCTAAATGAAAAATGATGTCAGGTTTAAATTCTGATATGTTTTTTTCTAATTCAGAAAAATTATTTATATCTCCATATATATTTTTAAATTTTGACTTAAATTGCGGATTAGTTTTAATCAAATCCATAAACAATGAGTTATTTTCTTCTCGAAGAGAATATCCACAAATTTGTGCTTTTTTTCTTATCAACCATAATAGAAGCCATGATCCCTTAAATCCAGTATGACCTGTAATAAAAACTTTTTTACCTTCCCAAAAATTATCAATATTCATTACCATGATTTCCAAGGGGCTTTTTTACTATTCCACAATTGCTCAAGATTATTCTTATCTCTTAGGGTATCCATAGGATGCCAAAAACCATCATGTTTAAAAGCATTTAAATTACCATCATCAATAATATTAGGCAAACAATCTTCCTCCCATGAACAAGTATCTCCTTTAATGTAATCAAGTGCTTCAGGCTCTACAATAAAAAATCCCCCATTAATCCAACTATTCTTCCCCTCAGGTTTTTCATAAAATGAATGTACTTCAGAATTACTATTGATGCCTAATGCTCCATATCTGCCTTGAGGCCTTACAGCAGTAACAGTTATCATTTTTTTATTTTTATTATGAAAAGCCAACGATGCTTTTATATCAAGATCTGTAAGTCCATCACCATATGATAGGGCAAATCTATTCCCTCCAATATAATCCTTAACTCTTAATAGCCTTCCTCCAGTTAACGTTTCAGTTCCAGTATCAACAAGTGTTATATTCCAATTCTCGGCTTGAGAACTATGAATTGTTAGCTCATTATCTTTTAAATTTATTGTCATATCACTATTGTGCAATAGATAATTTCTAAAATACTCTTTTATAAGGTACCCCTTGTATCCACAGCAGATTATAAAATCATTAATACCATTTTTGCTATAAATCTTTAATATATGCCAAAGAATAGGTTTACCCCCTATTTCAACCATTGGCTTTGGTTTTAACTGAGTCTCTTCACATAATCTTGTTCCTCTTCCCCCAGCTAGGATTACTGCTTTCATTATCATTAATTTTTAGATTTACAACTAAATATTTTTGAATTGAAAAAACTAAATTTTCTTGTCAAAAAATTCATATGCATTTTTATTAAAAAGAATTTTAACATCTTTATGTTCCTTAAATCTCTGAGGAGGAACAAAATTAATTAATGATTTCAGTAAATCGACATTTGCACAAAGCAAGTCTGCATCCCCTGGAGATCTATCTACAGCATTAAATTTCAATAAATGAGTATCAATAGAAAAAGATTTTGCATATTTCCTTACAACATATTCCACCGTAACTGCTTTACCTGTTCCAATATTGATAATTTTCTCACAGTTTTCATTACTTATTAAAGCAATTTTTAGAAGGCAGACACATACATCAATTACATGTATAAAGTCTCTTTTTTGTTTACCATCACTTAGATAACAAGTTTTATTGTTAATAAAAGATCTATGTAAGGAAGGAAATAGTCTATTTCTTAATTCCCCATATCCATAAGCACCAAAAATCCTGCAAATAATTATGTCTTTTGAATAGTTATATTTATTTAGACAATATTCTGTAACTTCTAATTTTGATTTAGCATATTCAGTCTGAGGATAACAAAGGTCAGATTCTCTAAAAACTCCAGAGCTTCCATATTCTGCCATACTTCCAGCTACCACTAATCTACAATTTGAGGGTAAGTTATTAACAATATTTTTTATCATTAAAACATTGGAGATATTTACTTCTTTATTTTTATTTTCTTCTTTCGATACTCCAACCGAAGCAAGATGAAAAATTATTTTAGGCTTATTTTTTTTTAAATAATCTCTTACCAAATTTGGACTTAAAAAATCTAATTCTTTTCTTGAAGGTGTAAGAATGCTGTAATTTTTATGTTTTAGAAAACCACATAAATGTCTTCCTATAAAACCTCTTGAGCCTGTAATTAATATTTTCATAAAAAAAATTTAGAATTTAAAAGCTGATTTTTCCTCAAATAGAATTAATTTAAATAAAAACTTATAATAGTATGTGACTGTAGTAAATTTAAATGAAATTATATTGTTGTACATTCGCATCTAAGAAATTTATAAAAAAGCAAATAAACCAGAAAAAGTACATTTTAAATAGTGGTTTTGAAGAGAAGGAAATATTTTCCTGTAACACTTCAATTTTAGATGAGCCATATCTAAAAAGAATAAATAAAGTTGTAGATAAGTTAAATAATGGTGAATGTGTAGGCTTTTCTTTTAAACCATATTTTTTAAGTTTAATATTAAATCGTATTAAAAACGGAGATATCATAATGTACATAGATGTTAACGATAAGCCCAAAAAAGGTATAAAAGAGTACATCAAAAAAAAATTCACAGCTAATCCAAAATTAGGAATTATTGCCACAGGAACAAATTATCCAAATATCAAGCATCTATCTTCATTTCATAAGGAGAATCTTTCCCTAGAGTTAATTATGAGCTCAAATTTGTTTGCTCAACCTGAAGCAGGAGTACTTGTGATTAAGAATTCTGAAACTACAAAAGCACTTATAAATACATGGTATGAGATGACTCTCATAAATTATTTGCAAACTAATAATAGTACTTCGCCAAAAGATCGATTTGACCAAGAAACTCTATTCACACTTTCTCGAATTTATAAAATTATAAAAATAGAATCTTGGCTTTTTTATAAATTAACAGGTAAGGGCTTAAGAAGATTTATTGATTTTGAATATCTAAGATTTAACAGTAACTAAAAAAACAGTTTTAAATTAAAAAAAATAAATTTTCAAAATTTACTAATTCACCATCTAAAATCATCTTTTACTTTTTTTCGTCAAAACTCAAACCATCAGTAATCTAATTTACAAAGTAGGTGCGGAATTGCTTTAGAACGACCCAGAAAGCGTACTAGAACTTTTAAATCTTGATGCATTTTTTAGGTACAGATTTCAATAATCAATCTTCATGAAGTAATATAGGAACTACAGACGTTACGAAAGAAACTTTTAAATTGATTGATATGAATGACGTTCTGAGATTTGGGGCCATAGCTCAGCTGGTAGAGCACCTGCATGGCATGCAGGGGGCCAGCGGTTCGAGTCCGCTTGGCTCCATAAGGTTTTCAGGGATTTGAAGACATAAATTAAATACAATTAGTGCAGAATTTTATTGAAGATTTCATTCTTACTTTAATTTTAGATCCTTTCTTTTTATTAAGTGCAGACTATATTAGTTAAAATCAAAAAATAAAAATAGAAATAAAATTTACTCAAGCAGAATATATAAGAAATTAGAAATTAAAATTTTATGAAATAATATTCATTTTAAAAACAGAATATAATCAAAACTAATTTAAAAAGTAAAGATATTAATTTATTCAGATTAGTTACTTGAAGTACTACCTGAGCCGCCTCCTGAACCAGCTCCAATAGCTATACCAGCGCCAATAACAATTAAAGGCAGAATTCCAATATCGTCACAATCTCCGTCAATAATAACTTTACCATCAGATAAAAGATTATCCGTATTGATAGAGTCTCCTTTTGTTTTAGATAAATTTGTATCTTTCCAAACTAATTTTTTGCCTTTGATAACATCAGCATCTGAAACTAAAAACTTTTGACTTTGAACTTTTACGTATCCAGAATAATCTGTTAAAGGATTACAAAATTTAACGACTAAATTACCTTTTTTATTAATTCTTTTAACTTTAATTTCTTCAATGGAATCATTTCCAGTTGCTAATAGTAATTCAGAAGCAAAAATTGATGTTTGTTGGAATGGTAAAAAGGAAAGAAACGAAGCAAATATAAATTTATTTAGTTTCATTTTTTTATTATAAAAATTACTATAAATAGTAACACAAAATTAAAATTAAACATATTTGTTTTTTAATCCAAAAAATGATTTTTTAATTTTATTACTTCTCGAAAAATAGAATTTACAAAAATTAAACCTGTAAAAGTAAATAATCTATGACAAGGCTATTGATATTGAAGAAAAAATTTTGTTCGTTACTCTTAGTACTAATTTGCTAGTAAGTTAGGCTAATAGATCCATAAAATCTTGTTTTGCAGGTGTTATTAGGACACCAATCTTTAGAATACTTAGGAAATCCTTTTATATAATCTGTTGCGTAAATAGATAAGCTTAATGATGAGTCCTTAATTGGTCTAACTGAGAAGCCAGTTCCGTAGCCATAGCCAAACCATTCATTATTAAATGAGAACCTATCGTTAAAAGCAATCGATATTGAACCGATAGGACCAATATTGCAATTATTACTACCCTCTCCAGTTAAGTTTGGCTTACCAAAGCAATTTACATTTCCAAGGTATCCATTTCCTTTATAACCATAAAAATCTGTTCCAATCCCAGCATTAAGAAAAAGTATAGGTCCCTTTTTTTTTAAAGATTTATTAAGTGGTTTGTAAGTACTACCTACTAAATAAAAATTTCTACCTAAATCAACTGTTTTATCAAAATGAATTATATTTTCCCCTCCAAATGCAAATGACCATTTATCAGAAAACTTATAAGCAGTTTTAAACCCTAAGTTTACGCCTTCACCAATAGAGCTATTTCTACCAGTTAAACTTTGAACGTTAATTTTGGGATTAAAACTAAATTTATCTGCATTTACTAAATTAAAATCCAAATCAAGTACCCCATCAATACACCCAGATGAAAAATTTTTTCCATGGCAATGTCTAGTTGCACTTATACCTCTAGTAGAAAGAGTGAAAGTTTTTCTCCAATCTTCAACAAAAGCATTTGGAACATAATTTGATATCTCAGGATAAATATAATCATTTATTATTACAGACCTGCCAATAGCTCTCACATCTAGAATTTTATCAATTCTTTTTTTTTCAAATTTTATTGGAATTACTTTTTCTTGAGGGAATTCACTTTCTCCCCATATTAGAGTTTCATTTTCTGTATCCTCTTTTATACTTTTTTCCCAATTTAATTTACCTTGATTTCTAACTCCTCGATTTTCTTCTGCTACTATCGCATGAGTTGAAAAAAATATAAACAAAAATATTGTTAATAAAGAAGATTTGAACATCAAATAATGGAATCATCTTAATTTATTTATTACTATATTACTTCCCTAGACTTTTCTCCAAACGGCAAGTAATTTTCCCTGAAAAACTACATCTTCTAAATTCAACTCTATTGGTTCATAAGCTGGATTCGCTGCTTCAAGAAATATTTTTCCTCCTCTCTTAAAAAAATACTTTAAAGTTGTTCCTAAACCTGGAACCAATGCACTAACAATAGTTCCGTTTCTTAGAGAGTATGAATCTGTAATTGGCTCCATCAAAACCATATCTCCATCTGCAATACATGCGTCTAACATAGAATCTCCATTAACTGTAAGAGCAAAAACATTTTTCTTTTTTAAAACATCAGAAATATCTAAATTCTCTTGAACATCAGAATAAGTTTCAATTAAACCTCCAGCTGCGACTGAACCCATAATTGGTACACCTTCTATAATTTCATCAACTATTTGCATTGTTCTTGCTTTACCTTCTTGCCAAGAGATGTAGCCCTTTTCTTGCAAATGTTTTAAGCGACTTTGAATTGGAGCAGGAGATTTTAATCCCATGGCTTGCATCATTTGTCTGATGGATGGGCTATGTTGAAAGTTTTTCATATATTCTTTTATCCATCCATAAAGCTCATTCTGAGCTTGCGTAAGATCGTCCCCTGAAGAAGTTTCCATAAAACATATGTACTCTAATACATTTGTACCCTTTTATTAATTAGTTCGCAAGTATTCCTATTGAAGAATACAAGATAAAAGAGCTTGTTGAGCATGTAATCTATTTTCCGCTTGATCAAAAATTCTACTTTTATTACTTTCAAATATTTCATCAGTTATTTCTTTGGATCTATACGCAGGAAGGCAATGAAGAATAATTGCATCATTATCAGCCTTACTAACTAAATCACTATCAATAGTGAAACCATTAAAAACTTTTTCTTTTTCATCTTTTTGATTTTCTTCACCCATAGATGACCAAACATCTGTATAAAGAACATTTGCTCCTAAAACAGCAGTATTGGGATCACTAGTAATTTTCAACAGATTCTTATTTTTATAGGTTTCATATGCTTTTTTTACCACCAACGGATTTGGTTCATAACCTTTAGGACATGCAATCCTAACTTCTACTCCCAATAACGCGCCACATAAAATAAGAGAATTTGCGACATTATTACCATCTCCAATAAATGTCAAAACTACATCTTTAAAATCAATAAATTCCTCCTTAATTGTCATGAAATCAGCTAAAGCCTGACAAGGATGTTCTAAATCAGTAAGAGCATTAATAACTGGCTTAGAGGACCATTTTGCATACTCTTCCAAATCAGTTTGTTTAAATGTTCTTATCGCAAGAACATCGCAGTATCTACTTAGCACTCTTGCTGTATCTCTAATTGGCTCTCCTCTCCCAATTTGTGAAGTAGTAGGATTTAGGTCAATTGTGGTGCCACCAAGTCTTGACATTGCCACCTGGAAACTAACTCTGGTACGAGTTGATGATTTATCAAAAATCAAACCTAAAACTTTTTCTTTGAGTTTTATATTTAATTCTTTATTTTTAAAATTTTTTGCTAATTCTAAAATATGAAGAAATTCTACACATGAAGTATCTAAGCTTGATAAGAAATTTGTGTTCGCAAGCTTGATTGGATTTAACATCTAACTTTGTATAAAAAACCTAAATTTTACTAAGCAGGCATTTTACTTTCTGCTAAGAGAGATTTGAGATCCTCACCTTCAATAACTTCTTCTTTAAGGATTTTTTGAGAAATCGATTCAAGAAGGGTTAAATTATTTCTTAAAATATTGAGTGCAGTTTCATGTGCATCATCTACTAAATCTCTAACCTCTTTATCTATTGCTTGAGCAGTAGCATCACTTACAGACCTTCTAGGATTATTGCCATTTCCTAAAAACTGACCTCCACCTTGCTTGTCGTAAGCAAGAGGGCCAAGAATATCACTCATTCCAAATGTTCCAACCATTTGTTCGGCTATGTCAGTTGCTCTTTGCAAATCATTTGAAGCTCCGGTAGTAATCTTTCCAAAAACGACTTCTTCTGCAGATCTTCCACCAAGCAGTGTAGCTATTTGCCCTTTTAATTCCTCCTTAGAATTTAAGAATCTTTCTTCAGTTGGCAATTGAAGAGTATAACCAAGAGCACTCATACCTCTTGGCACAATAGAAATCTTTGCAACTTTAGATCCTCCAGGCATAAGATGACCGACTATTGCATGACCAACTTCATGATAAGCGACTACTTTCTTTTCATCATCTTGCAAAACTCTACTCTTCTTTTCCAATCCGGCGACCACTCTTTCTATCGCTTCGCTTAAGTCCTGTTGTTCAACACTTTTTCTTTTTGCTCTAGCTGCAAGTAAAGCAGCTTCGTTTACCATATTAGCTAAATCAGCTCCCGCGAAACCACTAGTGGCTTGTGCAATAGAATCTAAATCTATTGAATCTGCAAGTTTAACTTTTTTTGTATAAATCTCTAATATCGTTTTTCTACCTGATAGATCAGGTCTATCGACTAAAACTTGTCTGTCGAATCTTCCTGGTCTTAGTAGCGCAGCATCAAGGACTTCTGGTTGGTTTGTTGCTGCCAATACTATCACTGGTTTATCAGCTGAAGCAAAACCATCCATTTCGGTTAAAAGTTGGTTAAGCGTTTGTTCTCTCTCGTCATTACCTCCAACAACTCCCATTGAACCAGAACGACTTTTTCCAATAGCATCTAATTCATCAATAAATATAATGCAAGGAGCTTTTTTCTTAGCTTGTTCAAATAAATCTCTTACTCTTGCGGCACCTGCACCTACAAAAAGCTCAACAAATTCAGAACCTGAAATTATAAAGAAAGGAACTTCTGCTTCTCCCGCAACAGCCTTTGAAAGAAGAGTTTTACCTGTTCCTGGAGGTCCCACAAGAAGCACCCCTTTTGGTATTCGCGCACCGATATCTGTGTATCTCTCAGGTTTTTTTAGAAAATCAACTATTTCCGTTAATTCGTCTTTAGCTTCATCAACGCCAGCCACATCAGCAAATGTTACTTTTGATTCGTCATCAGGAACATAAACTTTTGCTTTACTTTTAGTAAAACTAAGAGCTCCCTGAGCACCTCCACCACCCATACTTCTTCTAGCGAAGAATTGTAAAACAAGGATGAAAATTAAAGGAGGAACAACCCAACTCAATATGGTTGAGAAAAAGTTTGGTTTTTTGGGAGGAGCTGCAGCGAATTCCACCCCTTTACTTTCTAACCTTTGTGGGAGGTCCATATCAAAAATTGGTGTTGTTGCTAAAACAGAAGGTGCTCCTTCTTCAGCTCCATTTAACTCATATCTAATCTGTTCTTGAGTGATATATGCACGCTTAACTTCACCATCATTAACCTGATCTATAAACAATGAATAAGGAACCCTAGGGATTTGCATATTTTGATTAGGGAAAAGGCTGCTAAATAAAAGTAATGCTCCAACTCCTATCAAAATGATATTTACAATTCCAAATCTTCTATTAGGTTGATTATCGTCTTGTCTTATTGGCATAGTTATGATCAATTTTGAACTTATTATAAACTAAACGAAGAGTTTCCGTATCTGTATTATTTTTTTTGGGTAAGAACCGTACGGTACTTTGACCCATAATAATTAGTGTAAAAATTAATTTTTGAATGAACTATTAACACATATATCATTTCCAATCAAACTAAATTGAGAATCACTTAATTTTATAATTTCGTGCATTTCTTTAAATTCAAAATCGCTTAAAGGATTCATATTATTTTTTCCACCTAAAATTTTTGGGGAAATAAAAGTAATAAGTTCCTGAATACAATTAGTTTGAATAGCGGCAGTAGCCAGTCTGGGGCCACATTCCCAAAGAACTTTATTACAACCTCTTTTCGCAAGTATTTTTGAAATCAACTCTGGATTATCTGATGATACCTTTTCAACCTCCACACATTTCGGAATCCTTGAGAGGTAACTTTCATTTGCTGTAGAAGAATCATAAATAACTAAAGTTTTTGCCTTACTACAATCCCAAAGATTAGATTTTGAAGGGAGATCTAAACTTTTTGAGAAAACCACTCGCAAAGGCTCAGGATTTTTAGAACCTCTAGTAGTCAAAAGTGGGTTGTCTCTTCTTAATGTGTTTCCCCCAATGACTATTGCATCAAATTCTGCTCTTAATGAATGAACTAATGACCTTGATTCTTCACTAGTAATCCATTTACTTTTTCCATTTTTCAAAGCTATTCTTCCATCTATACTCATTGCCCATTTGAGGACACCAAATGACTTTTTTGTAATATTCCTATAAATGAAAGCCTTATTTAAATCTAAGGATTCTTTTTTGCATAATCCTAAGTGAACTTGAATTCCAGACTCTTTTAGAAGCTTAATACCTTTACCAGAGACTCTTTTATCAGGGTCTTCAATAGATATATATACCTTTTTTATACCAGAGGTTATAACCTTATCTACACATGGAGGTGTTTTACCTTGATGGCAACAAGGTTCAAGATTCACATACATTGTTCCACCTTTAGCATCCTTTTTTAAGTTTTTAAAAGCCATTGCCTCTGCATGTGGCATCCCTGCCTTGTAATGAAATCCTTCTGAAATAAGGTTTCCATTTTTATCTAGTATCACTGCTCCCACCTTAGGGTTGGGACTTGTTGTATTTTTGCCTAAAGAAGCTAAAGAAATTGCTCTTTTCATCCATTTTGTATTGCTTACATTTTTTTCAGACATCTCAAAATTCAATTCAGCTTATTGATCTCCACTCTTTAACAACGAAGGGAGGAACAGGTAACTCAGTAAAAACTCCCGACAAAGATAATCTTAATGGTCTATTTTTATCTAAATTTTTAATCAATTCATCAAGATCGAATTCTGCTGCAGCTTGTCTTCCATCATTTGCTAATTCCACATTAAGTAATGTTTTATCATCTAAAATCCACTGTTTTCTTCCTGATTCAACCCTCAAGTCAGTGGGATGATCAATCCTAAGATTTCCTGGATATCCTATTACTCTCAAAATCAATTTATCTTCAAAAAGAGGTGATTTATAAGCTACTAATTGCCAAGTTTCGAAGTCCAAGTCCCTTAAAAACTCACTGCTAGCATTTATTAATTCTCCATTTATTTCTGTTTCTGAAACTTCTGCAAATACTTTTAATGGGTTAAGAATAAAGGATAGTAGTAAAAGTAAAGGTAATATTCCATTTGAAAAAATATTTTTATTTGATTTTGTAATTTTCTTCATTTTCAGAATCCATCAGGGCATCAAGAGTGACAGCTGTTCTTACAATAGCTTGATATCTCTTTATTATTTTACGATTTTTTTCTATAACTCGAGATAAATTCAAAGTGTCTTTTTCAGAATAGCTAGAAGTTAAATCGCTAGAGTCTTCTTCAATAAACTCAAATTCACTATCTTTATCAATTAGAGTTAACAACAATTCATGTAATCTCTTTCTCCTTTCAGACAATTAATTTACTATGATAGCTTGGATAATCATAAGATAACTTTATAAAACATTCAAACAATTTAGTTCCATTTCATTAAATGTTGATGACTGAAGGTAATAGAAAAATTCATGTAATTGGTATTAATTCTTATAAATTTGAGGATCTATCTTATAAATTACAAAATCTATTTTTAGAAACAGAAAATATTGCCGTTCCTAATTCATATTTTGAAGAAATTAATTTATGGTGCAAAAATGGTTTAAAAAAAAAGAAATCATTTTTTTCCAGCAAAAGTAATAAGGAACTTTTTCAATGGCTTAGATCTCGAAAAACTGATGTTATTTTAATTTCTAGAGGAGATCCACTTTGGTTTGGAATTGGGAGAATATTACTAGAAAATTTTTCAAAGGATGAATTAAGTTTTTATCCTTCAAATACTTGCATTCAATTAGCATTTAGTAAGTTAAAGATCCCATGGCAAGATACTATTAATTTAAGTATTCACGGCAGAGATTCGACTAGGTTAGTAGAGGCTCTTAAAGCCAAGCCTTCAAGTTTGGCTATTATTACAGATTCAAATAACAAAAGTTTAGAAATAATCCAAAGAAACTTATCAGAATTAAATCTTATTGACTTTTATGATTTTTGGCTCTGTGAAGAGATAGGTTTCGATAATGAAAATATACGAAAATTAAATCTTAAGGATTCATTACCCTCTGACATATCAAGTTTGAACATTGTTGTTCTTACAAAAACAAAGAAAAATTTCTCAGATAATAATCTCCCTCTTTTCGGAATTAGTGACAATATTTTTAAAACTTTTGATGATAGACCAAATTTATTTACTAAAAGGGAGGTTCGCATTCAAATCTTAGCTGATCTTGAGCTCCCTAAAAATGGCGTCATCTGGGATATAGGAGCAGGATGTGGGTCAATTGGTTTAGAGGCATTAAAATTAAGGCCTAATTTAGATTTATTTTGCATCGATAAAAGGATTGGCTCAAAAGCATTAATTCTAGAAAACTCAAAAAGACTAGGCGTTAAACCAAAATTTATTTTTGAGGAAGACATCAATAAAACCTTGAATATGAGAAATTTAAATTCTTTTGGAAAACCTAATAGATTAGTAATTGGAGGATGTGATAGAAAGACTAAACTTCAAATTATTAAAAAACTGGCTCAGGGCATGAGAATTGGAGATATTATAGTTATCCCCATAATTGATATTCAAACTATTCAAGAGTTGAAAGAGGGTTTAGAAGATAAAAATTTTAAAACAAATTTAAATTTAATTCAGACCTATAAAAGCTTAAGTATTGCAGAGGGAATGAGATTAGAACCAAATAATCCTATTTTTATATTAAAAGGAAAAAAATAAATTTAAGTAATTGTTATTTGTCAGGTTTAGCCACATGGGGCAATCCCCAACCTAGTTTATTTCTTAAAACTTGGAAAAATTCATGATCTTCAAGTCTTATAAACTTCACTGAGTGTTTACTTTTTCTTATTAAAACCCTATCTTCAGGCCAAACATAACAACCAGCATTCCCATCAACAACCATTACTAATCTTTCAGGAGTGGCAGGGAAAACAGTTACAGGTTCTGAATCATTAAAAACTAGTGCCCTTGATGCAAGCGAATGTGGCGCAATGGGAGTTAATTGTACTACTGGACAATCAGGTGTAATAACTGGCCCTCCAGCACTCAGAGAATATGCAGTAGAACCAGTTGGAGTAGATAAAATTACTCCATCAGCTGAAATATCCACAGGAGCATGTCGCCCTATAGAAATCTCAAAGTGACACATACTTGTTAGAGGTTCTCTATGAAGAGCCATCTCGTTAAGGCAAAGAGACTCCCATCTCCTCTGATCATTCCTCATTACACTAATGATAAAGCAAGTTCTTTCTTCAATATTCCAATTTCCAGCAATTATTTTATCTATAGCCTCATCTAGGTTAGATAAATAAGCTTCCGCAAGAAATCCTAAATGACCAGTATTTATTGTAAGAATTGGAATTTTAGCAGGTGCCGTTTGCCTTGCAGCAGAAAGCACAGTTCCATCTCCGCCAAGAACAATTGCAAATTCCATTGATGAATCAAACCCCTCGGGAACACAATTCGTATATCCCAAAGGACGAACATGTTGATCAGGATTTGCGAAACCCACCATCCCTCCAGAGCTACTAACTCTTACAACTTCAAAATTAGATTTTTCCAATTTTTTTTGAACAGAAGTTGCAGTTTGAACAGCTAGTTCCTTTCCATCATTAACGATTAGTCCTGCTTTACGTACCAATCAAAAAATTAAAACTAGGACCATCTTAAACTAATTTGTTAGACAATCCTAATTTAAGAATTAAATACTATTAGAACTGTTCTAAGAATCTAATATCGTTTGTATAAAATTTCCTGATGTCGTCGATCTGATGTCTAACCATACAAAATCTCTCAACTCCTAGTCCTGCCGCAAAACCAGTCCATTTCTCAGAATCTATTCCTAATTTCTCTAGGACCTTTGGATCTACCATCCCACAGCCCATTACTTCAAGCCATTTACCTTTCCACTGGACATCTACTTCTGCTGAAGGTTCAGTAAATGGGAAATAACTAGCTCTAAACCTTACAGGAATATCTCCAAAAAAGGTCTTTAAAAATGTAAGAACTGTTCCTCTCAAATGACTAAAATTAATGTCTTGATCGATGCATAAAACCTCAACCTGATTAAATACAGGAGAATGAGTAGCATCTACTGCATCTCTCCTATATACTCTACCGGGAGCAATGATTCTTACGGGAGGAGGATTTTTCTCTAAACATCTTATCTGAACAGGAGAAGTATGGGTCCTTAAAAGTCGATTGTCATCTAAGTAGAAAGTATCCTGCATATCTCTTGCTGGATGATTTTTGGGTATATTGAGAGACTCAAAATTATAAAAATCAGTTTCTATTTCAGGGCCGCTTTCAACTGAGTATCCTAAACCACAAAAAATATCTATTATTTCATCTTGAGTTGAAATCAAAGGATGTTTATTCCCAGGGGGGGTTCCAATTGAAGGGATAGTTACATCAATTTTTTCTTGTTTAATCTTTTTATCTAAGGCTTCACTGTTTAGTTTATTTTTTCTTTCAGTTATTAGTTCTTGCAAATTTATTTTTATTAAATTTGCTTTCTTGCCAATAATTGGTCTATCAGTAGCAGATAATTGACCCATTGTTTTTAAGATAATTGATAAATCACCTTTTTTCCCTAGCAAGGAAACTCTCAAATGATCCAGTTCTTCATGAGTATTAGAATTTTCTATATTATTTTTTGCTGTTAGAGAAAGATTATTTAGTTTTTCCTCAATTTGATTTAATGATTCAATTTGACTCACTGATATAGTAAAAATAAGTATTGCTTTATCTTACTTAAATATCGTTCATAAATAAAATGTATTGATTAATGAAACCGTTAAATATATTAATTAGCAATGATGATGGTGTCTTCGCAGAGGGGATAAGAGCTTTAGCAAAATCAGCCCAAAAAAGAGGACATAAAGTAAAAGTAGTATGTCCTGACCAAGAAAGATCTGCTACTGGTCATGGTCTTACTTTACAATCCCCATTAAGAGTTGAGAAAGCTGATGAATTATTTGGAGAAGGAATTGAAGCCTGGGGATGTTCCGGCACACCAGCTGATTGTGTTAAATTAGCACTATCTGAACTCTTGGATCATAAACCTGATCTTATACTATCTGGAATAAATCACGGGCCCAATTTAGGGACTGATATTTTTTGTTCAGGCACAGTCGCCGCAGCTATGGAAGGCACTCTAGAAAATGTTCCTTCCATGGCAATAAGTGTTGCTAGTTTTAAATGGAAGAATTTTGAATTTGCTGGAGAAATTGCAATAAATATTGCCGAACAAGCCATTAAAGATAGTTGGCCAGCCTCACTTCTATTAAATTTAAATATACCCCCTTGTGAAAAAAGTAAAATAAAAGAATTATCATGGACAAGATTATCAGTAAGAAAATATAAAAATCAATTTTCCAAAAGAGAAGACCCAAGAGGTGATGATTATTACTGGTTAGCGGGTGAGGTGGTTTTAGATCTAAAATCAAAAGGCTATGGTCCTAAGAATTGGCCTAGTGATGTATCTCAGATAAAAGATAATAAAATATCGCTTACACCTGTTGAACCAGATTTGTTTTGGAGGGGTAATTTAGAAGACTTACCTAAAATTAATAATTCATTTGTAAATCCTTCTTAAGAGCCATAAAGAAAAGCAAAGTCCAAAGAAATGAGCCGCAATAACTTGTGTGTTACTAAGAACTGATAATATTTCGAGTCCAGTAATAGGGATATCAGATGTCGCTGTTATCAATTGTCCAGTCGTCTGTGAGGATGCTTGTATAAATAAGGCGCCCATTAGAGCTTGATATCCAATTAATCCAAACAAAATTCCTAATAAATCAACTATTAGACCTCTTTTTATTAATTTACTGGTTTGTCCTCTTGATGGTCTTGCGTTGCTTGCAATTGCTCTACCTGTTCTAACTAATAACCAACCTTGCCAAAGACTAAATAGTAGTAAAATCAAAGATATTGTTGTAAGTGATAGACCAGGCGCTAAGCCAAGCTGTCCTTCGCTATTATTTACAACATTTGAAAAAAGCAAAACAGCTGCAACAACAACACCTAAAATGGATTGAACCCAAAAGCGTATCCATCCTATGCGCCGCATTCCAAATGAAAGGGACTGAAAATCAATTTTATCAGACATTCATTTGATTGAATAAACTATAATCTATTCAAATTTGCCATTAAAATCATAAAATTGCACGTAATCTTTTGATCTCTTTAATATCGCCATCTGAAGTTAAAAATCCTACTTCAATAGCTATTGGAAGTTTTGATGGCCTACATGCTGGCCACAGAAAATTAATAAAAAGTGTAGTTGAAGAAAACCAATATACCCCAACAATTGCGAGCTTCTGGCCCCATCCCAGAGAAGTTCTGTACAGAGAGACGCGACTTAGACTTGATCTACCTAACGAAAAACTACCAATTCTTGAAGATCTTGGTATTGAACAACTAGTTCTGATTCCTTTTGATGAAGAACTATCCAAATTAAGTGCAGAAATATTCATAAGAGATATTTTAATAAATCAATTACAAGCAAAAAACATTTCTGTGGGTTCTAACTTTAAATTCGGTTTTAAAAGGAGTGGTGATGTAAATACTATAAAAAATACTCTTAAAGATACAGACATTAAACTAAAAATTATCCCAATTTTAGAAGACAACGAGGGTAGAATCAGCAGCAGTAGAATAAGGGACTTATTAGAGAAAAGTGATCTGGAAAATGCTTTCAAAATGCTTAATAGGCCTTATAGTTTTAATGGAAAGGTTGTTAAAGGTAAAGGGATTGGGAAAAGTATAGGATGGCCAACCGCAAATCTTGAAATAGATGGCAGAAAATTATTACCTGGAGAAGGAGTTTACGCAGCCTGGACAACTATAGAAAATTCCAACCAAAAAATTGAATCTGTCATGAATCTTGGCTCTCAACCAACAATAAATCCTTTATTGCCTTCTGCAGTTGAAGTTCATTTAATTAATAAAGATATCGATCTATATGGTTTACATCTATCTATAGAACCAGTTGAAAAGCTTAGATCTCAAATCAAGTTCAAGAATATGTATCAACTTTCCAATCAAATTAAAAAAGATAAAAATAATGCTTTGACAATTTTTAAAAACAAAAAAAAATAAGTCACAAATGCTTAATCCCAATATCACAAATACTAAAGATTTAAGAATTTATCAAATTATTGACGCTAATTTAGATAGAGCTCGAGAAGGACTAAGAGTACTAGAGGATTGGGCTAGATTTGGTCTAGGCAATGGTAGATATGTTGAAAGGATTAAAAATTATAGACAAATATTAGGGAAAAATCACTTAGAAGTTTATAAACAATCAAGAAATCATATTGAAGACAAATGCAAAGGCTTGACCCATCAAGAGCAGATAAACAGAAAAACTCCTGAACAAATTATAAGTTCTAATTCAGGGAGAGTTCAAGAAGCATTAAGAGTCATAGAAGAATTCTCAAGGCCACATAATCATGAGCTTTCAAAAATCGCTTCGGAAATTAGATATGAAATTTATACTATAGAGATAGACTTATTAATTTTGAGCAAGCGTAAGAAATCGGAGAAAATATTAAAAGAAAATGATTTATATGTAATCACAGATCAAAAGGATAATTTATTAGAAATATTAGAGGAGATTTTAATTGCGGGTGTAAGGATCATTCAACATAGATTTAAAACGGGAACCGATAAAGATCATCTTCAAGAAGCTATTCAGATTAAAAATCTATGTAAAAGATATAATTCTTTGTTCATAATTAACGACAGACTTGATATAGCACTAGCATCTGATGCCGATGGAATTCATCTCGGACAAGATGATTTAGACTTGAAAACCGCGAGAAAATTAATAGGACATTCAAAAATTATTGGTATAAGCGCAAATAATGAAATTGAAATTTCTAATGCTCTTGAAGAGGGTTGCGATTATATAGGAATAGGTCCAGTATTTGAAACTGCGACCAAAAAGAACAAAAAACCCATAGGTATTGAAAAGATCAAAAAATTAACCAAAGGTTTAGATATTCCTTGGTTTGCTATCGGAGGAATTAAATCAAATAATATTTCAAATTTAAAAAGAAATGGGTTTAAAAAATTTGCCTTAGTTTCGCAACTAATGAATTCTGAAGATCCAAAAGAAGAAGCTATTATGATTCTAAAAGAATTATCTCATGAGAATTAAAGTAAATGGAGAAGAAAAAACAATAGAACTTGATCAAGAAAATGCTCTACTATCTACAGCTCTGAATTTAATGGGGTATAAACCCAATACAATTGTCGTAGAATTAAATAATTTAATTATTAATTCAAAAAAGTGGGACAAAGTGAAACTTAAAGATGGGGATAATTTAGAAATCGTTTCAATAGTTGGTGGCGGTTAAAAGATAAATCATCATACCGTAAAAATCTTCATAATTTTTTAAGTTTAAGCTTGCAACAATAACCTAATTTTTCCTATTTTCGTTTTATATTTTTAGTACTAAATCATAATAATGAAAGAAAAAATTAATAGTAACTCAAGGTCCCTAAAATGGGAGCAAAATGGTGAGTTAGCACACAAAGATCTCTCTGAGTTAATTGAAAGATTAAAAAATGTAGAAAGTGAACATACATCTTCTGAACTTTCCAGATTAGGTGCAAAATCTAACATAAAAGATTAAATTTGTTACTTAGATCTTGTCTTTATATAAATTTGTACCAAATTAAAGTTACTGAATATAAAATAAATGCCGAAAAGATTTCCAGAGTGGGTAAACACAGAAGTCGTGTTTAAGGCAATCAAAATGAGAGAAGAAGGAATGCTTTCAAAGCAACTTAATTTATGGATAGAAAACCTATTAGAAATAGAAAAAAAGTAATTTTTAGGAAATACTTTTAATAATTCTCAGAGCGGCCATAGCTGCTCCGTATCCATTATCTATATTCATAACTGCAATACCTGGAGAACAACTTGATAACATACTATTTAAAGCGGTATTCCCATGCTTGCTTACGCCATAGCCAACTGAGACAGGCACTGCAATTATCGGTTGTGCCAACAATCCTCCTACAACTGTTGCCAAAGCTCCTTCCATTCCAGCACAAACTATTAATACATTATATTTATTAATTTCCTCTAAATGATTTATTAATCGATGAAGTCCTGCTACTCCAACATCTATAAAGGATTTACAATTCACTCCATAAATTTCAAGAGCTAATTGTGCTTCAAGTGTTACAGCCAAATCGCTTGAACCTCCTGAAATTATGGCAACTTTTTTATTTGTATTTATTTTATTCAGATTTTTCCCAATTATTAGGCAATTTGCTTCTTCATAGAATTTAGCATCTTTATACAACCCTAAAAGAAAATTTGCCTTTTCGCTAGTAATTCTAGTAATGAAAACAACCTCATTTTTACTTAATACACTTTCAGATAATCTTTTTAATTGGTCGATACTCTTGTCTTGACCCCAAATAGCCTCAATAAGTCCAAGCCTCTCTCTTCTTTGAAAATCAAACTTGAGATCAAAATTCATCTTTGCTTATCTAACTGTCCCTCATAAATTAATTTAAAAGGATTTTCGCTTATATTTAGAGCCGCTTTAACCTTATCTTCAAATCTTTTTTGGACTACATTTACTTCTGACATTGGTATGCTTTTCCATAATTTTTTACTTTCCCAATTTACCAATATCAAAGCTTCTTCTTTTTCTTTATCCCAAAATAATTGTCTCCCCAAAAAACCATTTTGAGTAGATAACCATGGCTCCCATATTTCTTTTTCAGCATTCAACCATGCTGTTTTTACATTTGCAGGTACTTTAAGCCTTAATTCCTCTATGACCATTTCACCTTGATAATTATCCATAGTAAGAGCTTTTAAATTGCTAATATCAGATTGAAAAATTAAAACCACTATGCAAATAAATAATAAACAAGATCTTTGAAAAATTTTTTTTAAATTTAAATTTAATTTTAAGTTCATTTTTCCTCAAGTAGCACTACTGAATGGCAACTTATTCCCTCTTCTCTCCCTTCTGGACCCAATTTTTCATTTGTAGTTGCCTTTATACCAATCAAGTTCTGATCTATGCATAAGATTTCAGAGATATTTTTTTTCATAGCTTCCACGTAAGGTTTAATTTTCGGTCTTTCAGCAACAATAACACTATCAATATTATTTACTTCCCAACCTTCATGTCTTACCAACTCAATCACTTTAGATAACAAAAATAAACTATTTGCGTTCTTCCATTTCTCATCAGTTGGTGGGAAAAACTTCCCAATATCTCCGAGAGAGAGTGCTCCTAATAATGCATCCATTATCGAGTGAGTTAAAACATCAGCATCACTATGACCATCCAAACCTAAATTTTCAGGGTGTTGCAATTTAATACCGCCAATAATTAAGTTCTTTTGTTTTACTAATCTATGGATATCATATCCATTACCAATGCGAAACTTAGGTGAGGATTGATGCATTTCAATAATTATTGGGTAAAAAAAGAAAAAAGGTCACTTTTTTATTATTAAATATTTAAAAATGCCTACCATTTATTAAACTAAATTTTCTTTTATTGTCATTCTACCAATCAAATCTCCTTTTAAAAATAAACAGAGAATATTGCATTATTTGAATAAAAATTTGCTATTTCTCTCTGAAGATATATTTTAGAAGGCCATATAAAAGTATAAAAAAACCAAATATGAAAGATAAAAATCCTATAAAATCGAATCTATTTCTATAAAATCTTACCTCAAAATTCTTAAGCCAATTTTGATAATCTCTTTTTAATAAATTATTATTAGTATAGCTAACGACAGGATTAGGAAGCTTTTTTATATTAGAATTTTTATCTATGAATTTAAAAACTACATATAAATCCTCACATCTATTAAAAGGTGGATAGGTTATTTTTTTCGAAATCATAAAATCCTTTCTAATGCATACCGTTGGCGCAGGTATTGGGTTCTTAAAAATAGACATTAAAGATAAATTACTAGGTTCTGGGTAACGAATTATTTTTTTATTAGTCTTATCTACCAAGTCAGAATAAATTAAATCTATTTTCTCTTTAGAATTTATTATAAGATTTTTTGTAGAACTGTATCTGTGAGGATACATTTCATCATCCATATCACACCTCATAAAATATTCAGTTTTGCAACAAATTATGGCTTCGTTTAAGCAAGACCCTTTTGAGATTTTGCCTTTAAGCCTTTTTAAAATTAAATTATATTTGGCATTGTAATTATAAAATTTTGACCAATTAGCAAAACCTTTATCATCATACTCTTCTAAAACTAATATGATATCGATGTAATCATTAATTTCTTTAATTTGATTGTAGAAGTTGCTTATTTCATTAATTGATGAATTAAAGGAAAGAGGGATTAAACTTATTAAATTCATCTTCTTAGAGATTACTTATATTTTTAAAAGGCATTCCTGAATTTTTTGCAGCGTACATATCTTCCAATGAATCACCTATGAATAATGATTTTTTTAGGTCTATATTCCTTAGAAATGCCTGTTCAAATATCATTCCAGGGTTAGGTTTTCTACAAAAGCAATCTTTCTTTAAATATTTAATTTCTGATGAGAAGCCACTATGCGGATGGTGAGGGCAGAATGATATAACATCTATTTTAAGATTATATTTTAGGCAATGTAATATAAGCTTAGAGTGTATTGAGTCCAAACTCTCAACTGATAAAATTCCCATAGAAATCTGTGGTTGATTTGTAACTAGACACACAAAGTTAAAATCTTTAGCAATTTCTGCAATTTTTTCAATATTTTTTGTAATAAATTTTATTTGAGAGACATTAGTGACATATTGACCTTTTTTGCAAGAAATAAGTGTGTTATCTCTATCAAGGAATAGAGCCTTTTGAGGAAAATTATAGTTATTCTTTTTAACTTTACCTACTTTAAGATCATTCTCTACCCTTTTAAATCGATCTGGAGTACCCATATCTTTAATATATTCAGTGGTGTTATAAGAGTAAATTCTTATTTTATTAAAAAAAGATTTTTTAACAAGATGATGAAATAAAGAAGATGAATCAATACTTAGTGGGGCATTAATTTTTTTTAAAAGCTTTTTATCTACTACAGCAATGCCTGTAAAACCTAAATAAAGATTACTTAAAGTATGGTTATTTTTATCTTTGCTCGAAATCTTCTCGATTTGAGAACCATTTGGAGCCCCTACTAAATCAGAATCATAGGGATGGTCTGATAAGTGAGTTACTAAAGTAAGTTGAGAATCTACTCTATTATGAAATTCTAATAATTTCTTGAAAGAGATTGACAAAATTAAATCCCCATTTATGAAAAGAAATTGATTTGTTAATTTTTCCTTTATGTGCCAAAGAGCACCGCACTCTCCAATAGGCTCTTTTTCTACAAATGTATCGATATTTATTGATAATTTTTTCTTTATTTCTACTATTGAAGACAAACACTCTTCGCTTTCATAACCAACTGTCACATAAATATTTTCAATTCCATTATTTTTAAGCTCCTCACAACATCTAAATAGTGCACTCTTTCCGTTAATTGGAAATAATGGTTTAGGTACTTTACCTGTGACATCTTTTAACCTACTACCTTTTCCTCCTATTGGGATTACAGCAGATATATTATGATCTCTAAAACTCACTTGAGCTTAATCCTTGTTCCGAAATATTTGGTTTAATAAATTCCTTCAATCCTAATGAAGAAATTAAATTTTCAGGATTTTGTACATCCTCTTTTATAGAAACTAAAAAATACCCACCAGAACCAGCGCCAATCAAACGTATCCAATTATTTGGAATATTTCTTTTTAAAAATTCATATTTTTCATTTAAAGAATCATTCATAACGTGAGCCAAATTTCTTTTAATTTCCCATGAATCACTAACTGCAGAATGAAAATTCTCCCACAGACAATATTCTCTTGTTTCTTCACTTATTATGAATTTATTTGCAATTTCTCTAATAGACTTTATATCGCTTTGGACTGTTGAATTATTTTTAAATTTTTTTAAAACTGAGTCAGCATTTCTTTTCATATGGCTTGGTATTAAATACATATTTTCAATTGCTTTTCTTATGACTTTATTTTTTTCATTTATCAATTTTATATTTGAAACTTTACCATTTGGTTGAAATTTTAAACAAGATAATCCGCCTAGAGCGCACAAGTATTGATCTTGTCTTCCAATAGGACTCTTAAGACGATTAATCTCTATGTCAGAAGCTATTTGAGCAAGATCATAGTAATCTTTATCAATTTCTTTAATTTTTATTAGAGCTACCAAAAGAGACAAAAGGAAGGATGATGATCCTCCAATGCCTGAACCACCAGCTGCGAAACCATATGTGGAGATCTCTAAAGGAGTTGTAAAATTAAAATAATCAAGTGCCTCTCTAATCAAAGGATGTACAATTTCATCAATATGAGAATATCTTTCAATTGAAGAATACTTTAGTATGCCTTTTTTAGTATCATTTGGAAGAACGTTGACAACAGAATAAGAATATTTATCTATTGAGAAACCTATTGAGACTCCATAACCTTCCTTTTCTACGAACCATTCTAAATCTGAACTTCCACCTAATAGAGATATTCTGTAAGGAGCTTTTCCAATAGTTATCATGATACCAAATCGTCCATGGTTCTTTTCATATACTTAGTCCTGTAATTGTTATCTTTGTAATTTATTTCGTTAATAATTTTTTGTTTTAAATAATGAAAAATAATTAATTGACAATCTTCTGCTATCTCCATGTCTGAGATTTTGCAATGAATTGATAGATCTACGATTTCAGATAGGGCTCCACCGTTATAAGCAGTAATAGATACTTGATAAAGGTCTTGAACTTTCTTACCAAGTCTTGCACACTTTACAAGATTCATAGAATTGCCACTCCCCGATAAATAAATAATTAAATCTTTTTTCTCAACAATTGATTTAAATAAAATCGTATATGAATCTTCATAAGATACATCGTTACTTGCCGCAGTTAAGAAACAACCATTATCGCCTAAATTAGAAATCCTTAACTTAGCACCAAGCATTGAAATGGTTTTTAAATAGTCACCTGCAATGTGACTTGCATTTGAGTAACTGCCGCCATTACCTAGAATATAAATTGAATTATTTGTATTAATCCTTTTTTTTATTTCTAAATAAAGTTGATCAAGTACCTCAAT
>QCCT01000008.1 GCA_003281165.1 Prochlorococcus sp. AG-347-M18 | reverse complement strand
TAAAATTGATTAAGAAATAATAATCTCTTAAAAGTATCAGTTATTACAACTTTAGATTTACTTTTTCTTAAGTATTGATATTACGTAATATTTTTTTCAAAAATGTTTAAAAAATTGAGAGTTTTTGTTGCCTCTTTGCTTGCTCTAATATTAGCGATTTCATTAAGTACATTATCAAGTCCTGCTGCTCCAAAAGGTGAACCAATCACTTTAGGATACAGTAACTGGGCAGGATGGTGGCCTTGGGCGATAGCTGTTGATCAAAAAATGTTTGAAAAAAATGGAGTTAATGTTCAGATGAAATGGTTTGATGGATATGTTCAATCCATGGAAACTTTTGCTGCTGGTAAAATTGATGGAAATTCGCAGACTCTTAATGATACTATTTCGTTCTTGCCAGGAGAGAATGGAGGGGAAGTAGTTGTTTTAGTTAATGATAATTCTGCAGGGAATGACCAAATAATTGCAGATAAATCAATTAAAAGTGTTTCTGATTTAAAAGGTAAAACAGTAGCAGTAGAAGAAGGTGTTGTGGATGATTTTTTACTTGTTTTAGCTCTGAATGATGTTGGATTGACTCGAGATGATGTCATTATTAAAGGTCTTCCAACTGATCAGGCTGCAACTGCATTCGCAGCAGGAAAAGTTGATGCAGTTGGTGCATTCCCTCCATTTACAGGAACTGCAATGAAGAGGCCTGGAGCAAGAGTTATTGCTAGTTCAAAAGATTATCCTGGCGCAATCCCTGATTTATTAGCTGTAAGCGGAGATTTGATTTCTGAAAGACCAGATGATGTTCAAAAAATTGTTAAAACATGGTGGGATGTAAGAGAATTCATGGAAAAAAATCCAAGAAAATCTGAAAAGATCATGGCAAAGCGAGCTGGGATCCCAATACGAGAATACAAACAATATAAAGGTGGAACTAGGTTCTTTTCTTTGGAAGAAAATTTAGAAGCTTTTAGTGATGGGTTCGGTATGAAACATATGCCTTATGCAGCGAAACAAATGGCAGAATTTATGGTAAAGGTAGGATTTATTCCTGAAAAACCAGATATGAGTAAATTATTTGACTCTTCTTTCGTTAAAAACATCAGTTAATTAATACAAAATTAAAATGGTTAGTTCGAAATTAATCAAGAGGGATAAATATTTTTTATCCCTCTTTTCATTTGGTTGTGAACCGAAAAAATCAAATAAAATATTTCTTCAAATAGCCTCACTTTTGCTTCCACTTTTAATTTGGACATTAGTTTGTCAATTAAAACTTGTAAGTGAAATGTTTTTACCATCACCGTTAGCAGTATTTTATTCTCTTTTGGATATGGCTGAAAGTGGAATATTATTTGAAGATATTTTTGCAAGTACTGGTAGGGTATTTGCTGGTTTTATAATTGCAACAATTTTTTCAATTCCTTTAGGAATTTTAATGGGTTCCTTCCCTTCTTTTTGTGCGTTATGTGAACCATTAATTGCGATGCTTAGGTATATGCCTGCAGCTGCTTTTTCTCCTTTGCTTATTATTTATTTAGGCATTGAAGAGGCCCCAAAAATCGCATTAATTTTCATTGGTACAGTTTACTTTAATGTTTTGATGGTTATGGATTCAGTAAAATTTGTACCCAAAGAACTAATTGAAACAACGCTTACTTTAGGGGGTAATACAAAAGATTTATTGATCAGAGTAATAGCCAGATATTCATTGCCTAGTATTATTGATACTTTAAGAATTAATATTGCAACTTCATGGAATTTAGTAATTGTTGCAGAGTTAATTGCAGCAGAAGTTGGTTTAGGTAAAAGAATTCAACTGGCTCAAAGATTTTTTCGCACAGATCAAATATTTGCAGAATTAATAGTTCTTGGATTAATAGGATTTGCTTTGGATATGACTTTTAGATTACTACTTAGACGTACTTGTAAATGGGCTGTTTAAATGAAATTAGATGTAGATAATATTTCAAAATATTTTGGGGAAGGTTCAAATAGAAAAAAGGCAATTGAGGGAATAAGCTTTTCAATAAGTTCCGGCGAATTTAAAACTCTTGTTGGAAGCTCTGGATCAGGTAAAAGTACTATATTGAGGATTATCGCTGGTCTTGAGAGTCCATCTAAAGGGAACGTAAAAGTAGACGGAAAAATAGTTAGTGGACCGGGATTGGATAGAGGAATGGTTTTTCAGAAATATAGTCTTTTCCCTTGGCTCACAGCATCTGAGAATATTGCATTTGGAATGAATTTAAATTCTTATAAGTTGAAAGAAATAAAATATAGGACATCTTATTTATTAGAAGTAGTAGGTCTTCAGGATTCGGGAAATAAGTATCCAAAAGAATTATCTGGAGGAATGCAACAAAGGATTGCAATTGCAAGAGCTCTAGCGACTAACCCTAAAATTCTACTTTTAGATGAACCTTTTGGAGCCTTAGACTTACAGATAAGAGAATCTATGCAGAAATTTCTCTATGAATTATGGAAAAAAACTTCATTGACAGTTTTACTTATAACCCATGATATTGAAGAAGCATTAGCGCTCTCTCAGCAAATATGTATTTTGGCACCTAATCCTGGAAGGATCATAAAAGAAGTTAAGGTAGATCTTCAAAAAGGAGATTTAGATAAATTGAAACTTGATTCGGATTTTTCAAAATTACGATATGAATTATCTGATTTTTTAAGAAGCCTCCAAAAAATTTAAATAATGTCAACTAGTTTTTTGCCTACTTGGCTTTATAACGACCAAAAAATATTTGAACTTGAATTAGATAAATATTTAAAAAATTATTGGCACCCATTGATTTTTATTGGAGAAATCAAACTTGGGGAAATATTGGAAAAAAAATTCTTTAATCAATCATTAATTATATCGCGTTCAGAAAAAAATTTAATAACTGTTTTTAAAAATAGATGCCCCCATCGTGGGTCAAAATTGTGTTTGCCAAAAACAAAATTAAATCCTTCTAATAGTATTTTTTGTCCTTACCATGGCTGGAATTTCGATAGTTTTGGCAAACTTAAAACCTTACCATTGAAGTACGATTTTGAAAAAAAAATAGAAATAGGCGATTATTTTTTAGAAAAAGTTAACTGTTTAATAAATGGCCCTTTAATTTGGATTAATTTCAGCAAAAAACCAATATCTATAGATGATCAGATTGAGCTTGTTGGGAGAAAATGTAATGATGAATGGGATATGAATTACAGCATTTTTTCTGAATTTTCTGATACCTTAAATTGCAATTGGAAAATTGCCCATGACAATACACTGGATGATTATCATGTAGCAATAGCTCATAAAGATACCCTACATAAAGAACAAGGTCCAATTAAAAACTACAGGTATTTCTTCAGTGAATTTTGTAATGTACTTGTTACCCCTCTTAGTAGTGAAGGAAATCTATATACCTTTGGATTACTCCCATGGAACCATCTAATAATCTGGCCTGGTAAAGGGATTGTTTTAATAAATTATCTTCCTAAAAATATTGATCAGTGTATTATTGAAATTAAATTAGCCTCTGCTTCTTTATGTAAAAATGATTTAGAAAATTGGAAAAAAAGTATATTAGAATTTCTTGGAGAAGATAAAGTTATTGTCGAATCAGTTCACAAGTCTTATCTGGAAAATTTTAAACTTGGTCCGCCTAATAGACTTGAACAAAGAATTATACACTGGCAAAATATTTATAAAGAGTTTCTGAATGCATCGGGTATTTCTTTCTAATAAAATTCCTAATTTATTGCACTGATATTATTAATTTAATTAAATTTTTAATTTGGTAGGTATTTAACTATATATTGAATAGGCTTAATTGATAATGTAGTTAAGTAAAAAAGTTGATCATGAAAAATTTTATTCTAATAATTGTCTCTCTATCTTTCATTTCTTCTTGCAGTAATGACAAAGATTTTTTTCTCACTGAGGAGAACGCTTTATTAAGTTGTGGAGGTAAATCTCGTATCATAAAAAATGATAAAGAAGAGATAATAAATACTGCAGTCAAGTATTTAAGAAATGGAATTGGTAAATACGTTGAATTTACAGTTGTTGAGACTGATAAAAAAGGAGGCAAATATAGAATTATTAATTGTTTCCCAAGTGAAGAACCACAAGATTCAATAATAAAAACTGTGAAAACAAATTATAAATTAAGTAATTAAAAGTTTTTTAAAAATAATTAGCTTACTTTTAATCTGAGATTTTTGATGATTTGATTATTTCCCATGCCTCTGATGCGGTGTCTGCATATTCGAAAAGATTTAGGTGATCATCTTCAATTAATCCAAGATCAGCTAAATATTCAAAGTTAATTATCTTATCCCAATACTCTCTACCAAAAAGTATGATTGGGATTTTAGTTTTCATTCCTGTTTGACAAAGTGTCAATAGTTCAAATAATTCATCTAGTGTTCCAAAACCTCCTGGGAAAAATACAGCAGCTACTGATCGCATGACAAAATGGATCTTTCTTAATGCAAAATAATTAAACTTAAAGCAAAGACCTGGAGTTATAAAAGCATTTGGGATTTGTTCATTAGGGAGACTGATATTTAACCCTATAGATTTACAATTTGCTTCAAATGCTCCTCTATTAGCAGCCTCCATAATTCCAGGCCCCCCACCTGTCACAATCACGTGAGAATTACAGTTTTTATTTTGATTACTAATTGAAGCAAGTTTAGAAAACTCCCTTGCGGATTGATAGTAATGACTCATAAGAAGCAAATTTTCTAATCTATTTAAATTTCTTTTTAAAAGTATTGATTTAGGATTTTTTTTAATTAACTCTTCTATATTTTTAAGTCTCTTTTTTATATTTGATTCTTCTGTAATGCTTGCGCCTCCAAAAATAATTATTGTTGAAAGAATTTTATTTTCTTCAAGGATTAAATCTGGTTTAGTAATTTCAAGAAGCATTCTGACTCCACGCATTTCATTTCGACTAAGTAAACCAATATCTTCGTGAGCCAATTTATAAGTATCAGAATTAATAATTAAATTAAGGTTTTTTAAATTATTACTAGGGGATATATGTTTTTTCATTTCAAACAAGAGTTTTAACTTTTCTTTCTAGAGGATTAAAATAGACTCTTTTGATTTTATTATTTTCGTAAATCCAATAAACGGGCGGACTTTTTCTTGCCTTAATTAAATTAATTTTGTCTAATTTTTGAGGAGTAAATTCTTTAGAAGGATCAAAAAATTTATCTCTTTTGGGTTGGTTTAAAACAATACTACCTTCTTTCCCTGAGATAGATCTGTGATAAGTTCCTATAGGAATTTCTAATGCTCCCATAGATCTATTTAAATAAATCACATGATGAGGTTCATCCCAGGAAGGATTTATTAAAACAAATGTCCTTTCTCCAGTGATAACTAAATTGTGGTCAATTTGATGATTGTGAACGTAATATTGCTCATCTTTTAAATCATCTGGAGGAGATATAGCTTCCCCAGAATGAATCACAACGTCAGAACCATTAGATCTATCTATGCCTGCATCAAAGAATGTTACTTTTGGAGTCTCTCTAAAAATATTTATTGGGAAGAATCGTAATTCCATAGTGCTAACTCCCTTTTAGAAAATTTATAAATACTAATAAAAATGTATTTACTTTTAAAAAAAGCTATTTTTCGATTTTTAATTGCAACAAACTAGGCAATCTTCTTGATTTGGATAATCTATACATTCTTTATTTAAAATTTCTTCTAAAAAATCTACTTTTTTAACATAATCAAGATCTTTTAATTTTTTGTTTGGAACCGTGAACTGAGTTTGTAGTTTCATTTTCTATTCTCCTAATTAATACTGTTTTTGAATCCATTCCAAGTTTGAGAAAACCTTAATCCCAGATAAGAAATTAAAATTGTCCAAAATAAAATTTCTATACCTAAATTAGTCATTTGCTTGGCCTCCTTTCTGTCTGATTATTCTTTAGTACGGGTATTATGTAAAAATCAAGCGTAAGAATACCTAAAAGTTAAAGTTTTTAATCACAAAAAATCTTGCAATGGTTATTGCTTGGATGTTCTGTACATTCATTATTCCAATAAGCTTCAATTTTTTTGAGCTTATTATCAAATGGAAGGTCTTTTTTATCCAAATTAATTTCTTGAATAGTAAATGTGTCATTTAGTGCCATAAGACTTACCCCTTGACTACAACTATGTTCTAATTCATTTGAATAGTAAATTTCAAGTTTTATGTGTGCGGTTAGAGGAACAAAATTGTACGGATTAAGGATTAAAAAATCTCAAATTATGAATAATTGCAAGGAAAATATCTTCAAAAAATTTATTTCAACTTTTAAAAAATTTGTATAAATTTTGCTAGAAACTTTATTTTCTTAATACCTTCTTAGGTCTGGCAGTAGCTATCATCCATCTAATCTATCTGCATATTCTCTTAAAATCTCAGCCATCTTCTGAGGTGGAATTTCTTGTTGATATTCTCTACATAAATCAAAAAATTTATCTAAGAAATCTTTCATTGAAGAGGACATAAAAATTAGCGTTTCATTTTAAAAGTAAAGTATGCAAACCCACCAAGCAATAAAAGACTCACAACCCCATAAGTAATCGCTATGCCGTACATGTAAGTCATTTATTGATAAAGACATAAGCAGAATATAAATAAACTAAGAAAACTCCAATAGCAATGTAACTTCCATAAATAAGAAAGTTCCAAAATCTATATAATTTAGGTTTTTTAAATTCTTTTTCTTCTTCTTTAGTAATCATTTATTTTCTTTTTCTTTTCTGGCAGCATTACCTTTTGCTCTTAATATCAAAGTTATCGTAAGGGCAGCGCTTAAAATCACAGCATCAATTAATAGGTGCGGGGAAATATTCATCAGCTTAAAAGAGAAATAAGAAGAGTCATTATCTTTTCATCAATAAATCTATTAAACATTAAAAAAGAGGGTTTTATCCCTCTAAGTTTAGATCGACTGTCAATCAGTGTCTATTTTAGCTTTTTAGTTTCTCTTGAAAAACAGTATTTTATTTAGCCAGAGCAAGAGAAGGCACCTGCAAGAATATTTTTAAAAATAGGTGCTTGACCCAAGGCATACAAAAAGAAAGTTGATGATGCGAGAGTAATAGCTATTTTAGAAGCCTTATTAACTTTCAAATTTGAGACTTTTGCAAATGCAGAGTTCATTTGTTACTTAATTAATTGATTTTATAATAGCCGAAAAAATTAAATATTCAGCATCAATATTTACCAAAGAATAATTTTATTGCTCCTTTTTCTCAGCTTGCATTTTTACTAGCTCAAATTCTTTTTTAGAAACTATTCTGATTTTGTATGCTGGATATCTTGTCTTCCACCATTTATTGATCGAAATAGCTACTCCTTCTAAATTTTGGGAACAAATATTGACCCATAGAATTTTAGTTTCAACTTCTTTGTAGAATTCCCAACTTGTAGGTGAGGCCATTAAAAATCGCAAATGAAAAAATTCAATAAATTATGGGAAATGTGCCATAAGCTAAAACTTTTGTTTTTTTAATAAGAGGATTTAGTTGAAGATATAGAGTTTTCATTAAGTGGTAATAAAAAAGTTTAAACAAAAGATTTACATCACTTTCGCCTTCTAGGAAAGTATTACTTTAATTTTATAACGAGTTTCAATTAAAAAATATCTCCGCAAAGAAGGGGCCAAAAATTGACCCCTCTTGGTGAAACTCTTCCAAAGAAACACCATTAAAATTTTACTCTGAAAGTTGCAAATTAAAACAAATTAACAAAATCAAGATTAACAATTTATGCGGCCTTTTTAAAAGGGTTCATATTCCTTAAAAAGTTATTACATTTGCGGGTACTCATTTTTCTATATCTTTGATTTATATCGAGGATATACTTCCTTGCTTTCTTATCACTTTCAATTTTCTTTTTTCGAAGACGTGAAGCCCTTAAATCTTCTATTGACATGAGGCCATCATCTTCATTGAGATTTAAATGATCAAATTGCATCAGTTTAAGAAATTAAGTTTCTTCTTTAAGTGCAAGATTAACAATTTTATCTTTATTTGCAATAGAGATAATTAACCAACTTAACTCAAATTAGTTATTCAATGTTCAGAAAGCTATGAATTTAAATATTTAAACCTAATAAAAACTTTTGATTGAATTAGAAGGGATTTTTACAGATAAAAATGATTCTCCATAATGAGATTCGGCTGATCTTATTAGTAACAAGTAAAATAAATTTACTAAAGCTTTCTCCACGAGGATTTAGTAACTAATTTGAATTAACTCATTATTTTTGTATTAGTAATATACAAAATAAATTTATTAAGCAATCAAGATATTTATCTCATAAAAATAAAATATAGATGCATATTAATTAAAAAAATTTGATTTATAAGGCTTTAGTCAGCATACTAAATCCAAGTGGATCATTGGACTTTAGCCAACTCAATTTTAAAGCAAAAGAAAAATAGCACTGCAAGGGGTAATTAGATTATTAATTATTAAATTTGATTCTGAATAAGCCTTTATTGGTTAATTTATCAAGAGTATCTGAGCAGATGTTGGTGTTGTTTATTGTATAACAATGCTACAAAACTTTAGTTATATCAAAGGATGCAGTATATTTGCTCATTGATATATTTATCCTGAAAATAATATTATTATTAATGCCAATGAAGGTTTAATTTTGAAAAAAATAATTAAATTTTTTAAACTATTTAAGAGAAGAATTGATATCCTAAATGCAGAGGCTGAATTAAAATTTATATTGGAAAATAAATAATGGGATTCTTACATTGTCCCATATGTATAGTGTTAGCATTTGTTTCGGTTTTTATGGGAATTACTCGTAGTTACATGTTCTTTATTCTTTTTAAGGAGTTCTCCAGAGCAGAATCTAATTTTAAATTAAAGTTTAGTTTCAATTAATTGTTGACATCTAAGTATAAATACTTTATAAATAGATTGTAGTAAATACTACAAAATCGTCCGATCTACCATCTGATAGACCGCAGTACGACTCAAGCCATAGGACGGGGACTTGAGCAAGTTCAGGAGCTGCATCATGGTAAACATGTATTTCAATGGAAAGTCTTTCGTATATTGTAGAAAACAAGAAGAAAAGGTTATAAGGCTCACTTACAGAGGATCTATTTACTTAAAATAAGGTTTTTAATTTCTTTTTTAAAAAGTTAAGTCATCTATTTAAGTTTTTGAACTCAGCACTCATTAATTCGTTATAAGAAAAACTTATTGTTGAGATATTTTTTACCTATTTAATAATTTATTTATTCGTATATTTAGTAACGAGAAATTAATTTTAAAATAACTAATTTGTAATTAGATTTTTAAAAGGTTATGCAACCTATTTCTGAAGAACTTTACAAAAAATTAGTTGAGAGCTCTAAAAAATGAGTAAGTTACTAATTGCTTTATTAGCATTAGATATAGGCGTTAGTCTGTCTAAAGTTTTTATCTTTACCTGAAAATCAAATTACTTAATAAAAGAAGCAATTGTTTTCTAAAAAATAAATAATAACGGGATATTTTTTGATGAATTTATTTTATAAAATAAAAAACTAAACCAATAAAAGAACTACCTACAAGAGTTAGCACCATTAAAAAAAGATATTAACTTTGCTAATCCCATAAAGATAAATCAGAATTTCCTGTAGATCTTTGCATCCAGTGAATTTTCCAAACATTATTTACTTTTTTAAAAATTGACGTAACTGTTGGTAAGTCATCATTAGGTTCCCCTTTATAAGTAAATTTTGAACCTAGTGTAAAAATGCACATTACTATATTTTCGCTTAAAAATTCGAATCGGTGAATTTTAGTTATTTCTGCCTTTTCTTGAACTATATCACCAGTAATCATTTGTTCGAATCCTTTTGCATCTATAGGATTACCACTAGGTCTTATGAATAAAAAATCTGGAGTCGCATTGTCAACAAAAAATGAGGCCATTTTTTTTGGATTGGCAAAAACATTTAATAATGAAATTATTGTTTCTTTATTATTCATAAAAAAAGTGCTATAACCCTTCAAGTTTAGATCTACTGTTTAAAATGTACAAATCGAAATGGAATAATTCTAAAAAAAATTCGTTAGGATATTTTTAATAATTAGATTTTTAATGTAAATCATGATCAATTCATTAAACAAGTTATTGCCTGTTGGCAAAAAAGTAAAAAAATATTTGCCTTTCTTTATTGGATTTAAATTACTAACATTTACTGGCTTTCTTACTTATTTAATGAATCGCTAATTGATATATCCTTAAAAATTAAGTTTAACTAAATTAAGATCTAGTGAATAAAGAAGAACGAACTAAAAGATTTAAGTCTATGTCAAGTATGCAAAGACAAGAACTGATATTAAAGAAGATGAAAGAGAAAGGCATAGAGGTGGGAAGTGGAATTCCGAATAAAAAATACGATAGCAAAGAGGTTTATGAATTAATTCATATTGCAAATTGCTTCCCAGAATTAAGAGAGAAAAATTAAAAAAATATTTGGGTTTCTTTTATTAAGTAATTTATTTTGGTTTTCTTATTGCAGCAATAATTAATCCCCCTATCAATCCTAGATTCATAAATACTGCTCTTTGATGAAAAGGGAATAAATGAAAAATTATTGTTGTTGGAATAAGAAATAGTAATAAAAAGATTGATCCAATTTTTTGATTTTCTCCAAATATAAAAAATCCTGAACCTAAGATAAGACATATAATCGCCCCCACCAGAAGAATAGATGAAATTGGATCGGGAATACCTTTTGAAGAAATATACTCAACTGTTTTTTCAAAACCATTTATTTTGCTTGGTATGGCTGAGATAAATATTGCTGAAATTGATACTCTTGAAAAAAAATCTAAAAAGGATTTGATACTTTTATTTTTTAAAAAAGAATTTTTCATAAATTTATTATAAGAAAAAATTTTTTTTATTTGAAAAATACTTTAATAGTGGGAAATACTTTTAAAATTTTCTCAAAGAGGTTTAGGCTCAATTAAGAGAAATATTTTTTATTTATGCAATAATAAATTCTAACTTTAAATAAATATGTTTAAGAAATTTCTTTTAACTTCTTTTTTACTTTTTGGTTCCTTCATAACTATATATCCTTCAAAAAAAGAAAATACTAATTTTTTCGATTATTGTTATTCTCTAGAAAAAATAATTTCTAGAAATTCATTAGAAACAAGAAAGAATTTATCCAAGAATTTAAAGCCTTTAGCAAAAGATATTACCCTCTTTGGGACTAAGAAAACTAAAGGTAATTTGGCCAAAAAGATTATTGATCAATATAAAAATTCCAAAAAATTATTTATTGTAACTTTTGTTCCAACCCAAATTTATTGTTTGGCAGGATATTGGATTGAGGAAGCAAATCCAGGGAAATTTGAATCGATTTTCTATGAGAAAAGTAAACAAAAAATAAATGAATATAAGAATATTAAAAAAGAAGTAGACGAATTTATTAAAGACATTAATTTAGAATATAAATCTATAAAAAGAGAAATTAATGATTTTTTTTAGAAAATTAAAAATCCTTTTTCTAATTCAATTGGCTTAATTGTTATGTTTGATTCATTTTTTTTAGATTCTGAAATAAAAAACAATAAAAATCCTAAAATGAATACTAAGCCACAAAGTGAAAAAGAATAAATAATTTTATTTTTGAGATTAAATTTAAGCTTTCTTTTTTTCAGCTTTTCAAAAAAACGAAATTTTTTAATAGATAATTGAGTATTTTTGTCTGAAGTATTTTTAAGATAGTTTTTGTTAGATAGTTCTTTTTTCTTTACTTTGATATCTAATTGCAAGTAGTTTTCAGAAGCACCAACTTTGTAATTTGATTGCTCATAAAAAAAATCATGTATATTTGAATTGGTTTTTATTTTTTTATTTTTTACATAAAGTTTAGTTTTTTCTAAATTATCATCAAACCATTCGTCATAGATAATGAAGTTGGGCTTTGCAAAATAAGACAAAATTCTATTACAAAAAAAGTACATTAAAAACATAAGATAAATAAAAAAAGAAATTTATTTTTGTTGGCAAATTTCATTAATTATGTTTCTAAATCATCATTAATTGTCAACTCCTTATTTAACCTAATTTTGTAAGTTAACCAGCTTCTTATTATTTAATCGTTTTTTGCAAGTTAGTAGTTCAATGGCAAATTAATTATTTTGACTTTCTAGTGCCACCATAGGAATAATTTTTATGTTTAGAAATTAGAATCCAACATTCTTTACAACAAAAAATCCAGTCCGTATGAATTATAGATTTAACTCTGTAATGAATTTTATTTGGCTTATTACATAAATTACATTTTTTCATTCATATGGAATTTTGATAAATAAATTTTAGATTAAAATAAGCTTGATTTAAATATTCACGAAAAATTTTTTATCGTGTCAAAATGAATATGCGCTCCACATATCATGAAGCAAAGCAGTGGTTTGTTGAGTGCAAATATTTTTAATAGATTAATAAAAAATATCTAATATCAATTTTTTAAAATTTTGATTGTAAACCTATTATTTATGTAAAATTTTTCAATGATTTTATTTAGCGTTAATTAATAAGAAAATATTCGATTATACATCTAAATTAGGACTTTAAAAAGAAACTCACAGATTTTCTTTATTCGACTTTAATATATTTTTAAAGGAATTAATTACTATGAACATTTACTTATTTTGGATATTATTTTTAGCTTTATGGGCAATAGTCCCCTTAATGGTTATAAAAGGAAGAACAGATGAGTCTCCAAAAATTCAGTCCTCTCCTAAAGTTCAGGTAAAGAAAAAGAGTTGGTTTAGTTAAAGTTCCATTGGAGTTTATTAATGATTTCTTGCAAGAAAGATCTTATTAAATATAAATTTTATATTAAAAGTAAAGAATTTTTTTTGTAGTGGAAATACTAGAAGAAATTTACCTTTTTTTGGTCGTCCTTGGGGGAAGAGCTAAAAAAGCTAATGTAGAATTGCATGATGTTAGATGGGTTGTGGGCTCAAAAATTGAGGATACATTTGACGTACTGAGAAATGATTGGTTTGGAAATTTTGAGGGATTACATATTGATAGCTATAAAAAAATTAAACATGTAGATGGGTATAAGATAAATTTGAAAAATATTGAAAGTAAGAAATTGAAAAATAAAAATTTTTTAAATGGAAATTCTTCCAAAAATAATTTATGGTTTGTAAATATTGGAGGCTATGATCCGAATTCTATGCAAGAGAAACATGAATTTGGTTTAGTTGTTGCTTCAAGTAAATTAGAGGCAAAAAATAAAGCAAAATCTAAATGGCTTATGGGCTGTAAAAAAAAGCATAAAGATGATATCGCTTCTCTAAAAAAATTAATTGGATGCGATGATTGTAAATTAATACAAAGTATAGGTAACTGGGAAATAGAATTAGCTTTGGAAAATAGTTTAATTAAAGAAACTAATAATCCTGATTGGTATGGTTATAAAAGAATAGATAAGATTTAAAAAATATGGAATCTTTTAATCAATAAAAATCTTAATAGTTCTTCTACTTAATAAAATAGTCTGATGTTCTAAATAAAATTTTATATATAACTTGATTGCCTTAAGAAATAAAATCCACCACCAAGAGAAATTACCACTGGAAACCAAGCGGCAATTATTGGAGGAAGTAACCCTGTTACTCCAAAAGAACTGCATATAAATGACATCACATAATATACTAATATCAGTAATACACTTAACCCAAAGCCCTGACTTTTTGAAGATCTTAAATTAGATTTAGATCCTAAAATACTACCTATTAGTCCAAAAACTAAACATGCACAAGGAAAAGTAAATTTTTCTTGAATTCGTACTTGGATCTTCCTAATCTGCTTAAGATCACCTAACTTTTTATATATTCTTTCAGCCTCCAAAGCTTCTTTTAAAGACATATCGCTTGCATCCTTTGGAACCTTGGCAAGATCTAATGGGCCTTCAACGAAAGGATATAAATAGTTTTTGAAATTAATACTCGTTGTTTTACCAATAGAGTCAGTTGAAACAATACTCCCATCAGTAAATATCCAAGAAGAATTGTCTTTATCGAAGATGGCACTTTTTGCAGTAAGAATTTGCTTAATATTCACTCTTGAAAAGTCTAAAACTGTAACTTCCCTCATAGTGTTCTTTTCAAACTTAGAAGCGTAGAAAATATGAGTTAGAAATGTATTTGTTTTCGTTGGCTTATTATTAAGATCTATTCTAGAACCTTTTCTAGAAAAAATAATGTTATATTTTACTTTTTCCTTATTAAAAGAGCTGCCTACTCCAGATCTTAATGTAGCTTCAGCAAATTTATTACTATTGGGAACTAAATTATCATTGAAATAAAAAGTTAATCCTGTCATAAATATTGAAACTGCAATGGCTGGAGCAATAATTCGAGAGGTTGAAATCCCTAATGATCTCAAAGCTAATAATTCAGAATTAGCCGATAGTTTTCCATAAGATAATAGTGTTGACAGTAATACAGCCATTGGAAATGATAAAACTAAAAAGCTAGGAAGGCTATAAATTAAGGCTTGTAAAGCTTTTAATAAAGGTAAGCCATACTCAACTATTTTTCTTATCAAATCAAACATTACACCTACTGAGAGAGAAATCACAGTAAAAGCAGAAATTGCAAATAACATAGGAGGTATTATTTGCCCTAACAACCATCTATCTATTAATGCTATTGAATGCCAAGGAGCAATTATTTTGTTAATGGTTTTTTTTACCAGTGATTGATTTGAAAGTTTCAAAAGGATTTTATTTAATTTGTTCTGTCTTTTCTTGCATTATAAAATACCAATCATTTAGAAAACAATATAAGATTTGTCGTTGAATAAAATATTTTATACTACTAATCTTCTAAATAAATCAAAGTGTATTTCATCAATACTTGCATATAAACAAATAATTTGGTTACTTTAAAAAAACGGATAAATTAATGAAAAATAAAACTTTATTAAACCAATGTAAGTGTATACATTGTCTACAAAAAATAGATCAAATTAAAAATTCACGTTTATATTGGAGCAAATTAACTTTAAGTAAAACTCCTAACTAGGTTTTCACCTTCTAGAATTCGTAAACAAATCCAAATAGTAATTATATTAAATAATTTTTTAGATAATTAACTTAGGTTTTTTATTTTTAATTAAATACTAAATAAACTACGAGTATAGAATTACTTAGCTTTCTGATTTCTTTTGTAGATTTTATTTTCCCTATTTAAAAGAAAAATAATTATAAAAATACAACAAGGTATAAGAATAAAATCCAAAGACATACATTTTTTTAGTCTATTTTCTATTTAGCAAATAAAAAAATCTTTGTCATTAGTTTCATCTATTCAAGAATTTATTCAATAAATTTAAAGAATTATATTTCTGCAAAGTATATTTTTGCTTGCTATTCAAATTGAAAGAGCCTGCAAGTATCCCACCGGCAAGCTCATGACGACCAAGTTAATTCAGATGTTCTGATTTAACCAGCTAAGCACTTCCTAAATGCTATGACTATTGTACTAAGTAAAATTACTTACTGTGAGTATAAATGCTTATTTTTATTGATCTGCGAATTTGACAATAAAAGTGATTTGTTTAAATAGCATCTCTTTTTAATTTTTTTAACAGATATGTCACATATTGACCTATAAAATAACCAATCTGAGGAAGATCGTTGGAGATTATGGTTTACATAAGTTAATATTTGTGTTACTTTAGTTAACAATTATTATCTTTAAATGACAAAAACAGGATTGACTACAGAATCAGGTGGAAGGCAGAATATGTTCCCATCAGAAACTAGGCCTTATATCGATGAAACTGTGTCTTACGATGGATATCCTCAAAATGCAGAAAAAGTAAATGGGAGATGGGCTATGGTTGGTTTCGTTGCACTGTTAGGTGCCTATGTAACAACAGGCCAGATCATTCCAGGAATTTTTTAATATATAACAATTGTTTTTGTAAAAATTTTTTTAAGTTTATCTTTATTATTGAAATTAAATTTTTACAAAAAATCTAGATTTTATTTTAAATTAATTAATTTCCTAATTTCAGGAATTAATTATTTTAAATTTGAAAATAAGAAAAACCAAATAAAAGTAATAGCATTTAAGCTGAATATTATTCCAAGAAATATATAAGCAAACTTTTTGCCAATAAATGCTGTCTCTGGTTCAAGCTTTACTCTCATTAAATCCTCGAATTATCTGAATAAAGATAGCATTATTTAAAAGTAAATTTAAGTTTTAAAGAGCAAGAGTACTTAAATTAATATTTCTTTTTAAAATTTTATTTTAATATTTATCATTTCCCTTCCTCAGCTTGAGTTTTTTCCAGGAAATTTAGATTATAAATTTAGCAAAAAAAAACTTTGAATCTAATTCTTAGAAATGAGGTTGTTTTAAACTGAGTTTTAGCATATTGTTTTTTCGAAATAGGATTTTTATTCAAACCTCAATTAATACAGACAATTATTTATCAATAAAAAAACCTAATTTAAAACTAAATTAGGCTTTTCAAAAAAACTAAAAATTTATATTAGATAAAACCAGGGATAATTTGACCCGTGGTTAAGTACGCTCCAACTAAAGCAACAAAACCTAACATTGCAAATCTACCGTTTAGCTTTTCAGCAACGATTTTCTCTTTTTCGACTATTTTTGGCTCGTTATTTGTCATTAGAACCAACCTGGAATAATCTGGCCTGTTGTGACATAAGCGCCAACTGCTGCAACGAATCCTAACATTGCTGCCAAGCCGTTAAAACGTTCTGCTTCTGGAGTCATTTTTCTTTGAATAATTGTTAACTAATATAACATATTTATTTAATAATGTAAAGAAAATCATCAATTATTCCTTTTTTTTGTCAGCTAAATTCAAAAAGTGCTACATATATGTATCGAATTACACCCTAACTGCTTTCTTGTTTTCGCTCTGATTTTTTTTAATTTGAAAAAAAAATATAAGCTTTTTACTTTGTTTTTTTAGAGGTATATCCTCATTTAGAAGTAATTTAAATTAATATATTACGAGAGTCAGCTAGTAGGGATACAGGCTGACTCTTTTTATGAGAATTTTTGGATTTTGACTAAAAAAAGTTTTTGAATTTAAATAATTGCTATTAATAAATTAGATATATATGAATTCATGTCATTCGCGACTTACTACATGCATTTAATTTTTGGAAGGATTCCTTCCCTTATGAGTTCTGATTTAATACTTTATATCTTGCCTGCTCTTACAATTTCAATATTATTTTTTAGCCTTAAAATTATGTTTTTCAAGACTCCTAAATTGAGAAAGATTAAATAATCCAAGATTTTAGAATTATTCTTTTTACTGGAGCGCCCAATTTTTTTAATTTTGGATAAGAGACTTTTTTTTCCGGCTACTCAAAGAAATAGAAACTGTATTGGTGATGTACTATCCAAGATTATAAAAAAGGGTTCAGTATTGGAAATCGGTAGTGGCAGCGGTGAACATGGAGTGTTTTTTCAAAAACGCTTTCCTGAAATAATCTGGCAAACAAGTGATCCAGATTTAGTGCATAGAAAAAGTATAAGTTCATGGATTAAGTATGAAGACTTAACTAAGAAAATGCCCCAGCCTCTTGAGATTGATGTAGAAAAAATTCCTTGGAAAATTCCATTGAGATTAGCTCATTCTTTGCAAGGAATAGTCTCTATAAATATGATTCATGTTGCGGAGTGGTCTTGTACTGTAGCACTCTTTAGAGAGTCAGGAAAATTACTCAATAAGGGACAATTTTTGATTTTGTATGGACCATTTAAAATATGTAATAAGCATACAAGTGAAAGTAATTATTTTTTTGATAATTCATTAAAAATGCAAAATGATCTTTGGGGTATTAAGAATATTGAGGAAGTTTGTGATGAAAGTAAGAAAAATGGTTTTTCTCAAGAGGATATTATTAGGATGCCTGCAAATAATTTTTCCATAATTTACAGAAAAGTTTCTTGATAAGGCAAATACAAATATCAACAAATTATCAAAATTAATCTTATTAGATGATCATCCTGATAGTTTTTTGCTCCACTCTTTATGCTTTTGATCTAAATCTGAAATTTTTTCGCCTAAACTCAACTGTCTTTCTAATAATTCAACTTTTGTAAGCGTTATTTTTTCCGAATAAAATTTAATAGGCTGCTTACCATGCAAATTGTCGCCACTCATAGAATTTCCAAGTTGGTAAGTATTATCTAAGATGAAAAATTTGTTATGGGTAATTCTTTTATATTCTTTTCAGATTTGCGTAAGTTAATGTGATAAAGAATTGATGCTTATTGTGTTGTTAATCCATCATTTTGTATGAAGATTGCCATATATATCTTCCTTTCTTGTTGTCTGACTCAACAGCAACGCAATTGCAAGCAATATTCCATAGAGCTTTGTGTATTGGATCAGGATTAAAAAGATATGCTTTTTTAAAGGCTTTTTTAATTAAGACAGTTGCCTTTTTTGCATGATAATGAGGGATCGTTGGACATACATGATGAACGACATGGCTAGAACCTATATTATGGTGAAGAAAATTAAGTACTCTACCGTAAGGCCTGTCAATAGATAGAAATGCGCCTCTCATAAAGGAAAATTCCGTATTTGAAAGATGAGGTACATCTGAATCTGTATGATGAAGCCATGTATACACTACTAGCCAACAATTAACCACTAATAAAGGGCCAAAATACAAAGAAATTACTGGAAATAATCCATTCTTGAAAACTAAATAAACAATGCCCACTAATGTCAAACCTACGCCAATATCTGATATCCAAACTTTCTTGGCCCATATTGATGGCCATAATTCTCTAGAAAATGGTTTCGTTGGCCAAAAATGATTTGAATTACCATATTTAACTCCCCCTGTACTTCCCGTAAGTAAATAAGCAGGCCAGCCAAATATTAGATGTAAAACAAGTTGAAGAATTCCATAATTTTTCTTACCTAAAGAATTTGAAAAGTATAATTCTTTTTCTCCGCCAACTTTTTCTGTAACTCCATTCCCTTTAATGACTAAAGGTACGTGAGTTTCTCCATTGGTTATGTTATTTGTGAATCGATGATGAATTGCATGAGAGCGCTGCCAAGAAAAATAAGGCACTAGAAGTAATGAATGTAGTAAATAACCAGTTATAGATTCCAATGTCTTGTTTTTAGAGAATGCTCCATGCCCACATTCATGGGCAATTACCCAGAATCCCATTGCAGTGGTACCTGATAGTAATGCATAAATAATCCAAATTGGGATCATGTTTGGGGTAAATGGAATAGATAACCCTATCGCAACTACTAATGATTGAATTAAAGCTGATTGTAAAAGATACTTCAAAGAAGTTTTGGTATTGCATTTAAAGTAGTGATCAGGAATTACATCCTGAAATTCTTTTAAGCTTGGAATATCTTTATCCTCTATTACAAGCGCTTGGCCTTTAAGACCTGAAAATTTTATATTACTCAAATTTTTTAGTTAAGAATTTTGTTATGTAAAAATGAATTTATATATTTTATTATCTACCACAGCATCTAATAATGAAAAGAATTAATATTTAATTTTTCGACAAATTTTTTACGACTTTAATTTGATCTTCAAATAAAATACCTTCCACTGAACATTTATTGATTTATTCTTTATCGCAATCTTTTAATTTATCTACTTAATTTTCTTTTATACTAATTGTCTTTGATCTTCTTTAAAACTTAATTAATTTAAAGTCCGCGTATATACCTCTTAGGCAAACCAGGTTGTTTACGTGGCTTTACTAGAATAGGCAAAACAATAACCCCTACCGTAAAAAGACAGATTGGAGCAACTACCATTAATATAGATTCAAGAGACATGAATAATTTTGAACTTATTAATATTTAGCAGGTTTTATTTTAGAAGTCATGCGTATTTATATCTATTTAATGAGAATATATTCAAAATTTTTATAAATTATTAAGTAAAAAAGAAAAAAAGATTAAAAAACAACAGTTTTTTCATAATTCGTCTTATTAACATAACTATTGTTTTATAAATTACTTATGGAAGAAGATAAAAAGTGGATGCTTATGACTTATTATTGCCCAACCCATGGTGATTCAGGTTTTGTAAAACCCATTCAACTAACAAAAAAAGAAATTAGTAAAACATTCTCTAAAAAAACTAGGAGTTCTAAAATTAATTTTTAAAATAAAACTAAGATATTTTGAAAATGTTCTAAATCTTGATTGAAATTTGGTTAATTAAAATTGATATCTTACAAAAATCAAATAAGCTGCTTTTTTATCAGCAGTTTTGGTAAATATATTGAAAAACATAACTTATTTTGTATCAGAATCGCATGTTAATTCACATTGATTAAGGTTATGTGATGATATCTTTTCTAAAATTCTTAACATATCAATTTCGGAAAGCTCTCCATTCGCATTCCATTTTAAAGTTGTTTTCCTTTGTGAGGAATTTTTTTTATTCATTTTGATCCCCTCCCTTTAAATGAATTTCTAAACAACGAGTAATACATTCTTGATGACCATCCACAATACTACATTCAGTAATACACTCAAAATATGAATTAATAGAATCTATTTCTCTATTCTGGTTGGTAGAAAAAAATGAATCATTCATAGTATTGTTATATTTATTTGGAATAGAGATATAGCACGAATTTATGTTCAAAAATTTAATTTATTAAGTGAATTAGAGAAAATAAGTATATTTACTAAATTTTCATTACGGCTGGTTTACCTTTGAAAATGTAGTAATAAGCTTCTTTCAAAAGAAAAAAAAGAAATAATTTCAATTATTTAATATTATTTTTATGAGGCAATCTTTCGAAAAAAATCAGCATAAAGACTGATTTACTTTTCAGTGGTTTAGTTAGATGATAAAAATGTACACTTTTAGATTTTCAAATGAAATCAGTAATTAATTGGCTTTCGAAAATGTTAGAGAGTATGGCAAATGCTTTTATTCATCCTTTAAAGAATGACTTACCTCCTTCTATCGGCACCCATGCTTATAGCAGTATTCCTATAAAAAGAAAATTGAGAAGAAGGTTGAATTAGGTATTAATTTATGGGTATTAATTTTTCATTTTTATTATCCCAAATAATATATTTGAAGCAGTTTGGAAAATCGCTTAATTTTAAGAATTTTGAATGATGAAGCAAATGAAAGTTTGCTGTGTGACAAGCTCTTAAGTTATAATTCGGGATTCTTTCAGAAAGATGATGAATGCTGTGGAAGGATATGTCTGCTAAAAACCAATTTAGCCAATTAGGAATATCTAAATTACTACTACCCAAAATCGCTCCATCGACGATATCCCAATTTTTTGTATTTTTAGCATATGCATTTTCATAGTTATGTTGTACGAAAAAAACACATATTAAAACTGCTGCTGATAGGGTTAATACAACTGAATAAAATGATAAGAAAAAAACTGAACCCATCCATTTGCACATAAATAACCATCCTATTATTACTACTATGTTATTGATTATTAATTCACATAGTTCACTAAAATTATCCCCATAATCAGAAAAAGGTGGTTTGACTCTTGAATTTATAGCTAAAAGTTTAGAAAATTCTCTATTTTTTATTTTGTTAAAAGTCTCTTCCAATATATCTTTAGTAAAATTAAAAATAATAATAATCAATCCTAATCTGGGTTTTAAAACTAAGTAAAAAAAACCGCCTGGAAAAAGCATCATCCAGTTTCGACTTACTTTATAAAATATTTGCTCTCTTTTTGTAAGGGAATTATAATCTTCAAGACTTAAGACATCTATTGGCCCTTTGTAAGTTTCCCAATTTCCATTATTTCTATGATGAAATGCATGATCAATTGACCATGACTTTTGGGGAATACCATTAACTAAGCCAAGTAAAAATCCAAAAAAGCGGTTTAATTTCCGTTTTGTAAAAAGAGAATTATGGCCGCAATCGTGCATTAATGAGAATGTTCTAGAAGAGAACAGAGTTAAAAGAACTATAAAAGGTACTAATAGAATTCCTTTAAACAGTAATGAAAAAGGTTGATTTATTATTTGGTGGACGATTAACCAAATAGAAATTATTGGGAGGATGGTAGAAATAATTTGATAAGAAGCTCTAATATTATTTCTTTTTAAAAATGGCTTTATTAAAAAATCACTTCTATTGACTGTGAGCATTTTTACTAATTTTTTTGATATTAACAAATTTAAAAAGTGTTCATTATTTAATAAACAATAAAATATTTATAAATCATTCTAAAGAATAAATTCTTTAGACATAGTTCTCAATTGTTCTAGATTTAATCTTTCTAAGTAATTTTTAAAGTCACTAAGATTCCTGGTAGAGTCAGAATTTTTGCTCTCGCAAAGAAGACTATTAGAAATTAACTCAATAAGATGATCTTTATCCATAACTTCTTATAGACCAAAATTCCTGTTTAAAAAATTAAGGTCTTGAATTCGAGATCATTAACTTATCTCTGTTAAGAGAAATTTTTATAAATTTTTTAAATCTTGTTCTATTTTTTCTAATCTTTCATTTAATTCTTTTTGTTCCTTAATTAAGGATTTTTTCTTTTCTGCACGCTCTTTGTTCAAAGGAGAATCGAAATATTTTTTGTAAGAGACAAAAAAAACTGCTATTGCTACTGCAATGCCAAGAGCACCAATTATTAAAATTGGAGACGAAGGAAAGTCATAAAATGGAATTGACAATTTACTTTATTAAAAACAAATTCTAGCTATCTAATTAAAAAAAAAATGAGTAATAAATACTTATTCCTCATGAAGCTTTATGGGTAATTATGTTATTTATTTTGTAAAAAATAAATAAGGTTTAACTTTAATTAAATTTTAAAAATAAGTAATTGTACAGCTGTCAAAGAATAAATAACTAATAATGATTAAATTAGTAAAAATTTTTTTCATGAAGAAAATCATAAATAAAAAACATAATAAAAATGAACCATGGTTTGAATGGTTAACGAGAGAACTTAATTCTTATGAAGCTTTTCAGGATTTCGACTTAGGGAAAAATCCAGAAGATGTTGCAGAGGATTTTGTTTCTAGTAATAGCAATGCTATTTCAGAAGTTTTCGAGAATTTTGATGAAGAAGATAAAGATACACTCGATCAATTTCTTAAATTAACCGAATGCGAGATGCATGTGTTTAGAATTCTTGAAAAACAAATAGAGCTAAGAAAAAAGGTAAGATTTGTAGACTTCAAAAAAGAAAAAAAAATAAAGAGTTAATTACTGTATAAGTTTATTTTTTCCATTATCGGTTTTACCAAAGCCTAACCAGATGAACCACAAGATCCATCCGATGATAGGTATTAAATTAATAAAGATCCATTTCCAATCTTTTCCATAATCTCTGATTCTTCTTATATCAATAGCTATTTGAGGAATGATACAAACTATTCCATAAACATTGAAACCAAATGTTCTTAAAAATATTGGGATAGTTAGGAAAGAAATTATAAGATTCGCTAATTGAACTAGCCACCAGTCTGATCGAGATGTGAATCCTTTGAAGTCTGTAGCTTTAATCCAAAACTCTTTATATGCATTTAAAAAGTTATTAAGCATAAATTAATAATTCAAAGAATTTATCATTATTAATTTAATCTTCATTTTGTCAAAATATTATTTATTTACAAAATAGGATCAAATAAATTCATATCATTTGAATCCTGTTTTGGTATCTCATCTTGATTTGGTAATGAACAGAATCCGTCTTTGCAAATCATTTTTTCTTTTGCAATACTTGTAGTCTCTGAGAATATATTTTTATTATTGTTATTTGAAGATTTTTTCAGCATTTATATAAAAAAATTAAATTCAATATTAAATTAATAACTCAATTTATTTTGATAAGCAACAAAATTAATATTAATTATTTATTTACTTCTTTTGATTTGGCAAGTCTCTCCAAAATAGCGCCATTATGTAAATGAATAAAAATATAGAGCAAAGATAAAGTAAAGAATTTAGATGCATTTTTATTTATTAAAGTTATTAATAATAGAAGGCTTTCATAAAAATAAGGGATATTAACAATTGATTGGTAGTTGTTTAAATTAATAATGGAACAAATTCTAGTATTTATTTAAGTTTTTTATGATTATCTCGAACTTTAAAAAGGAAAAAGTATTAAAAATTAAGGATAACTCTATTTAGTTAGTAAAATTTATAAATCAAATAGTTTAAAAAATCTAACAAAAATTCTATATTTCTGAATGTTTTTTGATATTTAGAATTTATCCTTGTTTGTTTCTGTCAAAGCTTTTCTACCTTCTTTAAGGGTTCTTAATACAAGCCAACAGAGAGAGGAGATAATGATTATTGAGAGTGTAATTAGGGAGATAAGGCTTGTATTAAAATTGTTAGTCAATTTACTGAAATAATTTCAGGGTTTTTAATTAAGATCCAATCTGTTTTAAATATTAGATCTAGAGTAAGCAGGTATTAGCATTCCACCATCTTGATCGTCATTATTATCATCATCAAATCCTCCTCCCAGAATTAACTCTATAATTACAAGAACTGCTATTGGATATAGACACCAAAGTATAGCTGTAAAAGGACTAACTGAAGAAGAAGATGTGTACAATTCTGTCATGATTCGATATTAATCTAAAGAAACAAAAATTGTGGATCCTTTGGGTAGTGTTATTCAATATTTCTATAAATATTCTTTAAAAACTTTTATCTGTAGTATGAATAGATCTTTGGTACATATTGATATTTTTATTTTTCCATATCAATTTGAATAATAATTTTCGTAAACCTACTGAAAAACTAATAATGACATAATGAATCGCGCAATTGTTATTTTTTATACTTAACAATAATTGTACAATTCTGATTCAAAAACTATTATTTATCTTGATTTTAAAAATTCTATGTTTTCTTTCACTTTTGATCCTTTGGCTGCGATATTTGGTATATCAGGAATTGTAGGCTTCTTTTTCTTCGTTTCTGCTGCTAAGGGAACTTCCAGCATCAATACAAAACCCAAAAAAGAATTAGATTAGGACTTATTCTGCCAGAAAACTAAATTTAAATTTTAAATTTAGTATTTTAAAAGGCTTGTTAATTAATGTTTATTCCATTGTTTAGAAATAAATTCAAGAAAATCTTTTAGATCCTCTTCAGGACAATTTGTTTGTTTTTGTAAATCAATGCAAATTTGCTTAATATTTTCAAAGGCCTTTTTTACTATTTCGTTTTTTTCGATAACTTCAAAATATTCTTGATCAGTAAAAGGCATGATATTAGTTTCCCTTTTGAAAATTATTTATTAACCATATTTTATCTGCATTGACTTAACAGTAAAGATAGAAAAAATCTTTTTTCTTAAATCTAGCTACCCAATCGATAATGTTTTTTAATACTTTTGGTTACTTCCCATTCGCAGTAAAGTCCAGCAGGAAATTCAACTAGGTCTCCAGCTTTAATAAAATAAATGTCACCGTTTTTCGTACTTATTTTCGCTTGGCCTTCAATAATTAAGCAAATTTCCTTATCATCGTAATTCCATTTAAATTTGCTTGGCTCACATTCCCAAATAGGCCAACTTTTTATTCCATACTGAATTATTGTGCTTGCATTACAAGGGGAGGTGATTAGAACTTTCACGAAATAGTTCGGATATAAATTTTTAGTATTTTACAGAAAAAAAATTTTTTTATTCTCGAGAATGTGTAATTGTTTACTGTATTTTAGTTTTTTTTGTTTATTATAAAAAAAATTTCTAATTTATGGATGAGCTTTCTGTATTGTCAATTTCTCTATCTATAGCTTCTCTAGGAATATTTTTTTTATTTTTCGCTTCAAATGATGATGATGACCAAGATGGAGGTAAGTTGATTAAATCATTAGAAAGAATTAATTAATTCCAAGTAAATAAAACATTTAATAGAGATTTATAACCTATAAAGCCTGCATAAATGCAGCTTAAAAAAATAACATAAACTTCCAATGTACCGAGTCTTTTTTTCTTTAATGTTTTCATTGTTTTGAGTGTTTATAGGGTAATTTTATTTAATTTGATTTTTTTTAACATGAGTATTTTTTACATTAACTCAGAGATTAAAGAATTATTAATGTCAAGCCAAAAAATAAAAAACAAGTAAAAAATATTATTTTTTTGTTAATTTCTCTTTCCTCATTCTTAGCAAAAAATAAGGAAATTACTGGAGATGTGCTTAATAAAGCCCATCCTACTCCTATGGGAAGGGTTTTAAACACAACTTGTTGTAGAAATATTCCTATATTTGTTCCAAGAAGTATTGAAATAAAAAATCTTTTTTGTTGTTTTTGGTCTATATTTTTTAAGAAAAAATTAATCTTAAATCCTTTTAGACTAACCAAAAAAATTATTGCACCTAATAATCTTATTTCAGTTGTAAGGAAAGGAGATAAATTGCTTTGAAGGAAAACCATCCTTGATAAAAGACCTCCAAGAACAGCACATATAACTGATAAAAAAGGAAAAGCAAAAATCTTAAAGTTATTTTTTTCTGAGAAAGAGGAGTTTTCATCTTTAAAATTGTTACCTTTTCTGAGAATTATGAATAGCGAAATCGTTACTATAATTATTCCAACCCATGATTTAGTTGTTAAATTTTCATTAATAAAAAATTCCCCTGACAAAGCTGCTATTAACGGAGAAAGAGTTTCTATAGATAAAGTTTTTCTTGTGCCAATTGTTTGTAGTGACTTTAAATAGAAAGTGTCACCTAAACCAATACCTATTATTCCACTAATTAATAGTATGAATATGTTTTTTAATGCAGTTGTAGAACTTAGATTGATAAAAGCAGGTATAAAAATAAAAAAAGCTATTATATTTTTTATTAAATTAATATCTATTGATTTATATTTTTGAGTTTGCGCGCGCCAAATAAAGCACGCATAAGTCCAAGATGTAGCAGCTCCAAGAGCAGAAAGGATTCCAATCAAAACGAATAATTTTTAAAAATTTTATTTTATAAATTGAGTAAATGCTAAAAAGAATACATAAATAAGAATCAAAATCCCCGGTAAGTACTGAATTAGTGATTTGAAATTAATTTTTTTCATATTTTCAAGATTTACTTTAAACAGTTTTTTTATTAGTAGGGTACAAACTCTCTAACTTCTTTCTTCTTTGAACTTTCGCATTAATTCTTTCTTCTTTTTCTTTTTTCTTGATCTCATCATTTATCTTATTTTGTCTATATCCAAACCAAAGTAGAACCCAAATAACAGAAGTTATTAAAAGAAGAGCAGTATATTGACCAGTCATAGGAAAACTGGCCTCAGAATATTTAACGTAAGAAAATATTAGACTCATTTAATCAAGTTAAAGCATAAAAATAACGACTGCGTTGATTTATTTTAGAAATTTAAAAATTAGTTAATTTCAGCTATATTATTATGTAGTTTTATAGTTTTTGGAGTAATTTTTCTTTGTAACTCCTTGCTATTATCAGATTGAAGCATATTAAATAATAAGTTTTTGGAACCTTTTGATTTGGCAGTTGTTGGAGGCGGTGCAGCTGGTTTTATGACAGCAATTACTGCTGCTGAACATGGAGTAAAAAGAATAATAATTCTTGAAGGCACTTCAAAACTTATGGAGAAAGTAAGGATTAGTGGAGGTGGAAGATGTAACGTCACTAATGCGACATGGATACCGAATGAACTAGTTGATAATTACCCTAGAGGTGGAATTCAGCTCTTGGAATCATTTAATCGTTTTGCAGCTGGAGATATATATGATTGGTTTGAGAAAAAAGGGTTAAAATTAAAAATTGAGGAAGATCTAAGAGTATTCCCAGTGTCTAATTCTTCTTCAGATGTTATTGATTGTTTGAGAAAAAGTGCTTTATCAAAAAACGTGGAGATATTAACAAAATTTTTTGTAAAAGAAATTTTAAAAACTCCAGATAATATATTCAATATTTTTAGTCTTAAAAAAGCAAAGGTAATTTCAAAAAATATTGTTCTTTCAACTGGAGGTAATCCAAGCGGATATAAATTAGCTCAAAATCTTGGACATAACATTGTTAAACCCGTACCATCGCTTTTTACTTTTTCAACACAAGAACCAAATTTGGATGAATGTAGTGGGGTATCGATAAAGGGCATAGATATAGAAATTAAATTAAACAATAAGAATTTTCAAAATAGAGGCGATTTACTTATAACTCATTGGGGTTTTAGTGGGCCAGCAGTATTAAAACTTTCATCCATTGCAGCAAGGGAACTTTATAGCCAAAAATATAAATTTAACCTAAACATTAAATGGTCTTCTTTAAGTTATAAGGACTTAAAAGAAAAAGTTAATTATTTAAAATTAAATAAAGGCAAGGTAAATCTAATTAACAGTAGACCTGTTCCACTATTAACAAAAAGATTATGGATTTTTTTATTAAAGAAAATAGGTATTGATAAAGAGAAAAAGTGGGCTGATTTACTGGCGGATGAGAGGGAGAAAATGATAAATATTCTAATGAGGGATAAATATATAATTTCGGGCAAAGGTCCATTTGGAGAGGAATTTGTTACTTCCGGAGGCGTAAAAATTAATGAGGTTAATTTTAAAAGTATGGAGAGCTTAATTTGTCCAGGGTTATTTTTTTCTGGAGAAGTTTTGGATGTTGATGGGATCACAGGTGGATTTAATTTTCAACATTGTTGGACAAGTGGATGGATCGCTGGGATGGCAGTCTCAAAGTTAAATCATTAAATAATAAATTAATAAGTGGTAAATCAGTAAGTAACAAATCAATAAGTTTATCTTTTTTTTATTAAGTATTAGACAGAAAAAGTTTTTTGAAGAAACTTTAATTTTAAAGTTTTAATTATTGGTGAAGATTAATGCAGAATCTTGTATCAAAAAAAGAAGAAGAGGAAAGAAGATTAAAAGCTTTAGCAGAATATAGGATTTTGGGAACCAAGCCAGAATCATGTTATGACGATATTACAAAAATAGCTGCTACAACCTGTAATGTGCCTATTTCTTTAATGACTTTGGTAGACAAAGATAAACAATGGTTTAAATCCAAAATAGGACTTCAAATATCAGAAACTAGAAGAGATTGGTCTTTTTGTACCCATGCAATAAAAGAAAATAGTCCATTAATTATTCATGATGCTTTCCAAGATGAAAGATTTATAAATAATCCATTGGTAACAGGAGACCCCAAGATTCGTTTTTATGCAGGTTTTCCCCTTAGAAATAGTGATGGTAATAAACTTGGAACTCTTTGTGTAATAGATAGAAAGCCAGGAAATTTAACTACACAACAATTCAATATTATGGAATTATTATCCAAGCAAATAGTTTCATTTTTAGAGCTTAGAAAAAAGTCATTGAACCTGCTAGATGCATTGTCTAACTTGCATAAACAGGAAGGTATTTTATCTGTCTGTTCATATTGTAGAGAAGTGAAAAATAAGGAGGGCGATTGGATGCATTTAGAAAAATATCTTTCGAAAATTAGTGATATTAGATTCAGTCATGGGGTTTGTGATAATTGTATGGAAAAACATTTCCCAGATGTAATCGAAGTATGGAATAAAAAGGATTTTTTTGAAGATGGCCAGAAAAGGTATTTAGAGTCTTAGATTTAATACCTTGCTTTTAAGTTATTAATTTATTTCTAAACAAATTTTTCATTTGGTGGTTAGGATTGTATAAATTTTGACTCGAACATGTTATTGGGAACTTTATTAACAGGTGAAATTGCTAAAAGTGCATTAGTAGCATATGTTCATTATTTAGGAATTATTTTGTGTTTCGGTTCTCTTTTGTTTGAAAGATTGACTCTCAAAGTAGGTCTTAATAGAAATGAGACGATCTCAATGATAATTGCAGATGTAGTTTATGGTTTGGCAGGAGTTGCAATATTAGTTACTGGGATTTTGCGTGTTAAGTATTTTGGTCAAGGAGGTGATTTCTATACAGGTAACCCTGTGTTTTGGATAAAAGTTTCTCTTTACATTCTGGTGGGATTACTTTCTTTATACCCAACAACAACATATATCTTGTGGGCTATTCCATTAAGTAAGAATAAATTACCTGAAATATCTGAGAATCTAGTTAAGAGGTTCAGACTCATCATTACTACTGAATTAGTTGGCTTTGCAACAATACCGTTGTTTGCCACTCTTATGGCTAGAGGTGTAGGTTTAGGTTGAAAAATTTATTTCTAGAAAGAAATTGTTTAATAAGTGCTAACAAACTATATAGATGGAGTTTAAGTTATAGGATTTCTAAATCTACAAAGGAAATTATTTTTATTGGTTTAAATCCCTCATTATCGGATGAAGTTTTCTTAGATAATACAACAAAAAAGATAATCAAAATTTCGAAAAACAATAATTATGGCAAAGTAAAATTAATCAATCTATTTGCTCTTATTTCAAGCAAACCAGAAAAACTTTTTAATCACAAAAATCCTGTGGGTCCCCTAAACAACAATCATATTAATAAAAACTTAAAACACTGGTCTGAAAATAAAAATTGTGATTTATGGTTAGGTTGGGGTAACAAAGGGAAATTTCTGAATAGAAATAAAAAAATATCAAAAAAAATAATGCAATATAACTCAATTAGGAAAAATAATTTTGATAATCTTCTGGGGCCGCTTTTAATTAGGAAAACAATCAAAGATAATCCAATACATCCTCTATACTGTTCTGATAATTCTATCCTCCAATCTTATTTTTAGGTAGTAAGGCTCAAATGCAAACCAGTATTTTTAGCTATTCCATTAAATATGTGTTAATTTCTAACTGTTAAGCTAAAATTATATGAAAATTTCAAAGCAACTAAATAAACTAAAAAACTTGAATGTTGAGGCAGAAAAATGTTCTACGAGAGAAGAAGCAAAAAAAATAATTAATAAAGCAAATAAAGCACAAAGTAAAATTAACAAATAAATAAAAAGTAATTTCACTCATTCATAATTTATAATTTTCAAAATATTTAATTTAAACAAATAAACCATACTTATTTCTTAGTATTTATGTCTTTGAAAATAATTAAAATAAGGAAATCTCACGAAAGATTTAGATCGACTAGAGAATGGCTAAATTCGATGCATTCATTTTCTTTCGCAGAGCATAGAGATCCAAAATGGGATAATTTTGGGAAGATTAGAGTTATCAACGAAGATATTATTTCTCCTAATTCAGGATTTAATACACATTCACATGCAAATATGGAGATAATTACTGTCGTAATAAAAGGAGCAATAACTCATAGAGACTCGTTAAATAATCTTGGAAAAATTCACAAAGATGAAGTACAAGTTATGTCTGCAGGTACTGGAATCTCTCATAGCGAGAAGAATGAAGAAAATGAGACCTGTAAGTTGTTCCAGATTTGGATATACCCTCAAAAAGAAAATATCAAACCCCGATATGATCAAATTTCATTAGATGAAAAGTTGTGGGATAATCTTATTTTTAATTACAAAGACATAAATAATAATAAGCTTTTTCTAAATCAAAGTATCTCTTTATGGCGTTGTAAATATAAGCCAATTAAAGAAAAAAAATTGCCATTAAAAATCGATAAATATAATTGGATACAAATAATAGAAGGTAATCTTTTATTAAAAAATAAAAACTCTAATTCAAATATATGTCTTGAATCTGGAGATGGCTTGGGTTTTGAAGTTAATTATTATGATGATGTTTCTATAGATACTGAAAAAGACCTAGATTTTCTCTTATTTTCGATGCCTTCCTTGTAATTTAAACGTTACTTTTACCCATCAATTCCTTTATTAAATGCATTTAAGGCTTGCAAAGCCATATTAAGGTGAACTTCCATAGCACCAAGAGCAATTAAAGAATTCGGTGATTTATCCTTTAGTAGATTCTCTTTTCTTTTTGATAACTCATTAACTACTTTCTTAGTTGAAGCTTCCCAAGTGTTTATTAACTCTTCAAATTCTCTTTTTTCGGGACTTTCTATTTCTGCTAATTCATCAGAAAAATGAGAATCCTTTTGTGCCTTAAGCATCAAGTAACTTAATTTTTTATGACTTATTGCTTGAGGTAAATTGTTAGATTCACTCATTACTAGTAATTTATTTATAGTCAAAATCTAACTAATTAAGTGAATATTTGCTAGAGGGGAGACGGTTGTGATGACCGACCTGAAAATTACGAAATGATACTCTAACAAAAAATGGATTTATTAACCTTTAATTTTTCACATATCAGTTTCTTGAAATAATCTCCACGCTCTTCATAATTTTTAAATTGATCAAAACTAGAGCATGAAGGTGAGAATAATAATGTTCCAAACCTATTATTTTGTAAATAATGAAAAACAAAATTTAAAAGCTCTTTTAGTTCTGAAAATTCAAAAATATTTTTTTTAAATCCTTCATTAATAAGCGCCATTCTTAGGACTTTTGAGCTTTCTCCATAAAGGAAAACACATTTAACTTTTTTCTTTAAAACTTTTATCCACTCACTATATTCATTCCCTTTTAATCTACCCCCAGCAATGATTATTATTTGACCTTCAATTGAATTTATTCCTGCAATAGATGAGTCAAAATTTGTAGCTTTACTATCATTAATTATTTCCAGATCATTATTTTTATAAATTGTTTCCATCCTATGGGGTAATTGTTTGTAATTAGATAAAGAATCTTTAATCTTCTTCCCAGATAATCCAACTTTTCTAGCTGCTGCAATTACCAATAAAAGATTTTGAAGATTATGCATTCCTTTTAAAGAAAAATGTTCAAGTTTGAATAATTTTTTTCCTTTCTCGACAATGTACGCTTGATCATCTATCCAATAATCGCATTGAATAAAATTTGATTTATCGAAACTAGTTGTTATCCAAACCCCATTTGATAGCGTGCTGTAGTGATTCCTCAGGTTTTTATCGTCATAATTATAAATTCTAAAATCAGATTTTTCTAGCAAGCTTTTTTTTATGTTGAAATAGTTTTCAAGTGTTTTATGTCTTTCAAGATGATCTTCTGTGAAGGTTGTCCATATTCCAATATTAGGTTTTACTTCTGGAGATATTTCTATTTGATAACTGCTTAATTCAGCTACAACCCAATCAATTTTTTCATGTTTTTTGGAGTGAGCATATTTACATAAAGGTGTACCAATATTTCCAGCAAAAGGAGCATATAATCCAGTATCACAGAGTATATGGCTTAATAGATGAGTAACAGTAGTCTTGCCATTAGTGCCAGTAATACCTATCCAATTTGTGTCTTTTAAAATTTCCCATGCAACATTAATTTCTCCAATTACTTTAATTCCCTTTTTTTTTAGTTCAATAATAGTTATGTGGTCATAAGGTATTGATGGACTTACAACAACAGATTCGATCTCTTTCACAAAAGGTCGAATTTCTTCAAATACAAATTCTTTATTTAGAGAAACTAGTATATTAAGCTCTTCTAATTCTGTTTTTCTTTCTAAGAGTTCTATCCCATCTTTACTATCCCAAACAATTACTTTCTTGTTGATGCTTCTCAAATACTTGGCAGCCCAAAATCCAGATTTACCTAATCCAATTACAAGATTAATATTTCCTTTACTAGAATGATTATCTATCATTAAATTAATAATTGCATTTATATTAATTGTGTTTAAGAGGTAATTCAATCATGAGATCTTTCTTAAGTATTTATAGAATTTGCCAAAGAAAAGTTAATTAATGGAAGAAAATACTTCAAAATATTGGTTCTCATGGTTTTATGAAAAGTGGGAGAAAAATGCTCCAGGTGAATTAATTGAACAGGGTTTAACCCCGTCTCAGATTGCTGAGCGCTTTGTTAATGAAAACCATGATAGTTTTATTGAATTGTCAAAAAAAATTGATGAAAAAAATTATGATGCCTTAACAGAATTTATGAAACTCTCAGAGAGTGAATTACATATCTTGAAGTATTTTCTAAAGTTAGTAAAAATGAAAAATTTATAAGAAGTTACTAAGTATTTCAAGGCTTTTTTCCCATAAATTTTTTCTTTCTTTTTTATTCATAGCGAAAGGAGAAGTAGGGGATAGTTTTGGATGACCTCTGAAATTAAATCTAGGACCATAATGATCACCGCCTTTTGCATCTGGTGAAGTAGCTGCAAAAAGTTGAGGTAAAGCACCCATCTCAGCAGTTTGAAATATAGGGCTGAATAATTCCAAGGAGAAAATTTCTAATGGACTAGGGTTAGGTTTTTGAGCAGTAAAGAGATTTGTTTTTGCAATTCCTGGGTGAGCAGCTAAAGAAAGTATATTTTTGTGCTTTAAGTTTTCATTTAGTTCCAAAGCAAACATTACATTTGCTAATTTGCTGTTGGAGTAAGATTCCCATTTGTTGTAATAGTTCTCAGCTTTAAGATTTTTCCAACCAACTTTGCCAAAAAATTGTGCTCCAGAAGTAACTGTCACTATTCTAGATTCTTCTTTTTTTTCAATAATTGGAAGTAGCTTTAGGGTCAAAAGCATGTGAGCTAGATGATTAACTGCAAATTGTATTTCATATCCCTGGGCACTAAGAGTTTTAGGCGGATGCATAATGCCTGCATTATTGATTAGTAAATCCAAATTTTCAAAATTATCAAAAATCTTGGACTGAACTTCATTAATATTGTTTAAATCTGACAAATCTAATTCTAAAGGTGTAAATAATCCTTCAGGATTAAGACCTTTGAGTTTTTCGATAGTTTGATTAGCTTTTTCAAGCGATCTACAAGCTATAACAACATGAGCATTTTTTTCTGCAAAGGCCTTTGCAGTGTAGTATCCAAGACCACTATTCGCACCAGTAATTAGCGCTGTTTTGCCTGTAAGGTTTGGAATATTAGATGTTTCCCAGTTAGAGATTTTAGGTCTAGAAATAGTGGCAGTCATTTAGTAATTCTGCAAATTGCTTTGGAATTTAACCAAAATTTAATTACATTCCCACTGTAAATACTGGAAGTCAGTATCGTGAGCTTTTTTTGAAGGTACTATTTAATATTATTTTTCAATTGCATATTGCCATTCGTTATTTTGAGATAAACTTTTCTCTCTCAGTAACTGTAATTTCCTACTATTTATTTTTATTACTATCCCATTAGTTGGATATTTCGCAAATATTTTTTTCTCTAACCAATTTTTTTTATATATTTGGATTTCGCTTGTATGATTTGTGAAGTAACTGTCAGGGGTGCTGAAGCCACATTTTTTAAGATAGTTAAGGGTTTCGTATTGATTAAGTCTTCCATTAAGTATTTGGAAACAGCAAAAGCGGAGACTTTCTCCAATCCCTTTCTTATCATTGAGGTATTTTCTCGTAATTCTTTTGGAAATGCCGGCAACTTGGTTTGTAGCGTATAGTTCACCTCTAATTTGAAAATCTCGTTTGATAGGAATACAATCGGGGACATTTTTAATTTGTTTAATTTTGCTTGAGACATCAAACCCTTTTTTTGTAATAGCTTTATTAAACTTGCCATCTATATATCTAATTGCAATAGCACAGCCATCAATTTTTGGTTGAATGCTTAATCTTGTTTTTGTTAATAAACTTTTCAAAAATTCTTTATAGTTTTCTTTGGCTAATTTTGGCAAAAGTTTATTATTTTTTTGATTAAAGAAGTCAGGCTCTGGATCAACAGGAATAAAGAGCTTTTCAAGTTGCTTAAATGCATCATCCGAAATTATGCCTTCACCTATTCTGTATTGTTCATCAAGAAACTTAACATCTTTCACTAATAAATTATTCATACTAATTTTGATAAATATTTAAAAATCTTTTAGAAAAAATTATTTAAACAAAGATTTGAAAATTAAAATTAGATCAAAAGTAATTGACCAGTAAATATCTTCCTACGCAGAGAGCGATCTAAGCGTATAAAATGTACTGATTAAGTGTTTAAATTAAATACTTCAATCAAACATATTTACTTAAAAGTGAAATAGAAAATTTTAAGGATTATTTTGCAGGTAAATTTTTGAGATTTCTATCAATACAAAAAAAAATTTTTTAAAGTTATGAGAAAATGTCATTTTTATTAAAAGCTCAAAATACCTGGGAAAATTTTGCGAAATACAAAATTAATGATTATGCAAAATTAAGAAATTTTGATTTTGGGCCAAATAACGAAAATTCAGTTTCAAAATTATCGCCTTTCATTACTCATAGAATTTTATCGGAATATGATCTGATTCATGATATTAAAAGTAAGTACAAAATCAAAAACTCAACTAAATTTGTTGAAGAAATATTTTGGAGAGTTTACTGGAAAGGGTGGATGGAAAATAGACCTAAAGTTTGGAGAAATTTTATTTCAGAAAACAATCTAAATTTTGATTATGAGCTATATGAAAGTGCAATTGATGGCAATACAGAATTAGATTTTTTTAATTCTTGGGTCCATGAATTAAAGCAGTATAACTATTTGCATAACCATACAAGAATGTGGTTTGCGAGCACTTGGATATTTAATTTAGGCCTTCCATGGCAATTGGGAGCAAAGTTTTTCTTTAAATATCTTATTGATGGTGATGCTGCATCTAATCTCCTTAGCTGGAGATGGGTCGGAGGATTGCAAACGAAGGGAAAACAATATCTTTTTTCATCATCAAACCTCAGAAAGTTTTCAAATAATAGATTTAATGTAGAAAAAATAAGTAATAAACAAATTTTTCTTGAAGAATCTAATCAAATACCATTTGAAGATGAGATTTATAAAAATAATATGGATCCTAAATCAGATTATCTGATTATGTTTGAAAATGATCTGCACCTTGCAACCCTTAAAAACTTACTTCCAAGCTATAAAAAAGTATTTATTATCCTTTTAAAAAATGAACAAAGACAAATTAAATTGTCTGAATCTGTTTTGAAATTTAAACAAGATTTGGTCTCTGAATTTGTAGAGCAATTTGATAATGTTGAACAGATTGATCCTTATTCACTGGAAAATACTTTTAAAAATACCAACGAAATAGACATTATTTATCCTGGAGTGGGGGAAAATTATGATTTCATAACTGAGTTTAAAAATTTATACCATAAAAAAATTTTTAATCTTGTGAGGGATGAAGATTTATTCGCTTGGAAATTTGCTAAAAGAGGGTTTTTTAAATTTAAAGAAAATATTCCAAAAATAAATCAGAGAATATTAGAAAATTTTTCAAAAAGTAATTTTTAACTTAGCTGAATTCCCAATCAGAAAAAACCTCTTGGCAAGTAAGTATAAATACTTATTTAGATGCGACTTTTGGGGTTTAATCCACGATGGATACTGTGACTAGTTATTTTTACTTAAGGATAATTTTTTTATAGTGCTTTCAACAATTCTTACCAAGTCGTTTAGCAAAGATACTGCTTTATTAATTCTTAGAGTTATAACTGGAACTGTTCTTATTCATCACGGTTATGAGAAATTAGCAAATATAGAAAATTTTGCTGATGCTTTTGTCAGACCTCTCCATCTTCCATTCCCAATATTTTTATCATACATAGCGGCATTTTCTGAAATAGGTGGAAGTTGGCTACTGATTATCGGCTTAGCTACAAGATTCGGGGCTTTGGCAATTGTGGGAACAATTTCTGTTGCTATATATCATGCACTTGTTACTTCAGGTTTTAATATTTTCTTATTAGAGCTTTTACTTCTGTATTTCGCTTCAGCAACTTCAATAGCATTAACAGGGCCTGGTAATTTCTCCTTAGATGAAGTCATCATCAGAATTTTGAAATCAGAAGATGAAGAAGAAATCGTTTCTTCAACAAAATCAAAAAACTCTAAGCAAGTCGAAGTTAAAGAAGAAACAAGTAAAGGTGGCTTATTTCAATTTCTGCAAGCGAACATACTTTCAGATACTTCAAGCTAATTTTTTAGGATAAAGGTTATTGATAAGTTCTAACCTTTTTCTATAACTGTTTCTCTTCTCAAGTTTAATCTTAATTGTTGCTTCAGAAAGACTAATAAATAGCCCTATAGCTGTCACCCAAGATAAAAAAATAAAAGGGTTTTCTGGAATTTCTGAGAAATTCATATAGATAATACTTCTTTTTTTAAACTGACTGATCACTGTATGTTTTTCAACCTAAATATACAATTTAGAAATATTTAGGGATTAATTTCAACTTTTTCCCAATTCTTACTCTTTTCCCAAAGATATCTTTTATGAACAGGCTGTTCTAATTTAAGAAGATCTACCGAATCGATTTCAAAATTTAGAACTACAAAATTTTCCGACTTGGGAAAATTGGATAATATTTCATAAGCAGATTGGACTTTTGGGTTTATTTTCTCTCCAGGAGATCCCCAAAACCAAGAATATTTTGATTTTTCTGATAATAAATCCCAATAATTTTTGTTATCACTTAATTCATGTATTTTTCCTTTGAATCTATATTGTGATTTGGTTTTCAAAAAGAACCATAATATTTCTGCATTAGGGTTGAATTTTAAATGCCCAATTTTTTCACTTCTTCTATCTGTAAAAATAATCATTGAACTATCTTTATGCCATCCCCTGAAAACAACTGTTCTTAATCTTGGCTCATTTTCTTCGCTGACTGTTGCAAGCTGTATCCATCTATTAGAGGGTGATTTGCCCTCTTTTTTTCTAGAAGATTTTAAATCTTGCCTCCAACTGGGTAAGTTGTTATCAGGCATTTAATTTAGGCAATATAAGACCACTTTTCTTTTTATATTCTTCGAAAGAATCATATTTTGAGAGCGATTTATCTTTTTTTATCATTCTTGGTAGAAAGACTATAGAGAAAAATATTGCAAGAATTACTAATGGTATGAAACTCATTGAAAGTATGGCGAATGATAGATAAATTAGTATTTCTCCTAGATAATTTGTATTCCTTATTTTTTTGAAAAATCCTTCTTTAATTAGATCTTTTTTTAATTTAAGAGAAAAATATTTTTGGGCATCACTAGCAAAGTGTAGAAACACACCAATTATATTTATAGATACAGATGCAGCTATTACGATATTTGGAACAGATTTCTGAGATGAGATAAGAATGTAGGGAGCTATCCAGTAACTTCCAAGGAAAATAAAACCAGTAACTGAAGTTAAAAAATTGATTTTTTCTTTAAAATAAGGATCTGGGAATATCTTTTCTTTTAGAAGCCAAAGTAATCCATAAGTACCATGCAGAGCTAAATAAACGTAAGGAGCAATTGTAAAATTATCAAAAAAAATCATAAGACCTATCACCACAAATCCAGTGAGCCCCTTATGTAGATTAATTATTTGATTTAGTTTCATCTTTTTTAATAATCTAAAAAATGAAATTATTTTCTGTGGATGTAACCTAGTTCGTCAATAGTTTTAATGGGCGATACTGGATTCGAACCAGTGGCCACTACCGTGTCGAGGTAGTGCTCTACCACTGAGCTAATCGCCCCAATTGAGGAATTTTTAATCCCCCTTATAAGAAAATAGCAGGTTGCGTTTCATTTTCTAAGTAATTTAACTTTCCATCGTTCTCTTTTGGTTATTTCTAAATTTAGAATTTCGATAAATCCTTTATTTTCAAGTTCTAGTTTGTCACCAATTTTTAGATTTATTGTTGGCTTATTAACTTTGCTTCCATTTAATCTGAGCATTCCATTTTCTATCCTTTCAATGATTTTGGTTCGTGATACCCTAAAGCCAGCTGAAGCTATGGCATCTAATCTTGTTGAAGCTTCTACTGTATTGACAAGTTTTTTTGATCTTCCAGAAGGTATTTGTAATTCATCTATACCTACTACATTAACTTTTACTTTTACGTCTCTTAAATAAAAAATCTCTTCATCTAGATGCTTAATATTTGAATTATCAATTATCCCTTGTGCCCCCCTATCGCCAATAGTCCATATATCTCCAACTTTTATTTGATTAACCCCATTTTCAATTAAGAGGGATCTAAAGTCGTCTTGTGTAGCACTATCAAATAAAAAATTTCCATTAATTTTTATTCCTTGAGCTGGAAAATTACTTTTTAGCGCATCCTCTTCAGGAATATTATCTCCTCTAAAGCAAGCTATCCTAGATCTTTGAGAAGAGGAGAATCCTCCATAAATAAAAAATTTGAAATCATTTAAATTTTCAAAATTTTTTAAAATCTCTTCGCAAACATAAGTTGAATTAAACCCAGTCCAATAAGTTTCCCAGTGTTTGTAGGCTAAGTTAGCAATATTTATTAATTCCTCAGTTTCTTTTTTGTAGTTTGAATTTATTAAGATCTCTTTTAAGTCAATCATTTAGCCTTCTAAAAAAATTATATCTTTTGCTTCTGATTGTTTTATCAAAGCCCATGGTAATTCAGTTCCAATTTGATTTTCAAGTAGAACAAGCCATTTACCCTCTTTATTAAAATTAATGATCGATCTTAACTCTTTATTTCTATTAATGTTGATACTTGCAGAAGAAACAATGCTTCCTAAATATCCTGAACCCATTCCTAAAAGACCTCCAATTAATGATTCCCCGATGTTATTTAAACCAAGAAAGCTGAAGGTAGATAAATTTGTCATATTAGAAAAAGCTATTCCAGCTATAAACCCAAATGGCATTAACCATCTACTCATATCTTGTTGTCTGATCTTTCTATCAAGTTTAGGATTTAAGATTCTTATATCTTCAAAATTTTGAGATTTGAATAAAATATTTGCTTTCGCATTGAGCAATTCTGTTTCGTCTGATGATATTTTCTCACTTATTGGTGGGATCAAAATAGCTTCAGAGAGCATTACTGATTTTTCTTTGAAAACATCAAATAGCTCGATACATTTATCAATGTCTTCAAATATCACAATACTTTTAGTCAAATTTCAATCCTCATATGTTTGTGTGTTATTCAAATTAATAAAATAAGATACATACACTATAGATTAAGTTAAAGTAAAAGATTAAAGAACCAATCTTAAATGACAAAAGTTCTCATTACAGATCCAATTGATCAAACAGGAATCGATATTCTTTCACAAGTTGCTCAGGTTGATCAGAAGATAGGTATCTCAGACTCTGAGTTAGCTTCCATTATTAAAGATTATGATGCTTTAATGATTCGCTCTGGTACTCAAGTGACTGAAGAGATTATTAACTCTTCAAGTAAACTGAGAATTATTGGAAGAGCAGGAGTTGGAGTTGATAATGTAGATGTTAAGGCTGCTACACAAAAAGGAGTTCTTGTTGTTAATTCCCCAGGGGGTAACACAATAGCTGCTGCTGAACATACTATAGCTATGATGTTGGCTTTATCTAGACATATTCCAATTGCTAATATTAGTACTTTATCAGGTAAATGGGAAAGAAAGAAATTTGTTGGTAATGAGCTTTATAAGAAGAAATTAGGTGTAGTAGGTTTAGGAAAAATTGGTGCTCATGTAGCGAAAGTTGCTAATGCATTAGGAATGGAAGTTTACGGATATGATCCTTTTGTTTCAACTGAAAGAGCTCAACAAATACAAGTTAAACTATCTGAACTAGAGAATTTATTCAAACAATCTGATTATGTAACTTTGCATTTGCCTCGCACACCAGAGACAGAGAATTTAGTAAATATAGACGTCCTTAAAAGTATGAAAAGTAGTGCAAAATTAATTAATTGTGCTCGAGGAGGCTTAATTGATGAAGAGGCATTAGCAGAAGCTTTGAATAAATCATTGATTGCAGGTGCTGCAATAGATGTCTTTTCAAAAGAACCTTTGGAATCTAATTCACCACTTTTGAAGGTTGAAAAGAATCTTATCCTTACCCCACACTTAGGAGCATCTACTCGGGAAGCACAAGAAAATGTAGCTGTTGATGTTGCAGAACAAATAAGAGATGTCTTGCTTGGTTTGTCTGCTAGAACGGCAGTAAATATTCCAGGTTTGAGCCCTGATATTATGGATAGTCTAAAACCTCATTTGCAGTTGGCTGAAACAATGGGTTTGCTTATAAGCCAGCTTTCAGGTGGGCAGATACAGAAACTAGAAGTAAAGCTTCAAGGTGAATTTGTTCAACATCCTTCTCAGCCATTAATAATAGCTAGTTTAAAAGGTCTTCTAAGTAAAGCTTTGGGAGATCGGATTAATTATGTTAATGCTTCGCTAGAAGCAGATTCAAGAGGTATTTCAGTAGTAGAGAATAAAGATGAGGCAAGGCCTGAATTTGCTAGTGGGTCGCTTCAGTTAACCACTTATGGAGATAATGGCGACCATAGCGTAGCAGGAAGCATTTTTGCTGATGGGGAATTAAGAATTATTAGTATTGATCAATATCCTGTTAATGTATCGCCAAGTAGATACATGCTGGTTACTAGGCACAGGGATATGCCTGGTATTATTGGCAAGCTTGGTTCTTTATTAGGTAGCAATAATGTAAATATTGCCTCGATGCAAGTTGGGCGCAAAATTGTTAGAGGGGAAGCTGTTATGGTTCTAAGTATTGATGATCCAATTCCTAATAAGTTGCTTGACACCATTATTGAAGTAGAGGGAATTACCAACGCTAATCCAGTTACTCTATAAAGAGGCCAGCTTTATTCATGGCAATTAAAGATTGGTATAAACTAACTTTTCTGATAGAAAGTGATTCAGAAGAAATGATTATTTGGAAATTAAATGAGCTGGGAATATTTAGCTTTTCATTTGAATATTTAATTAAAAATGAAAATAAAAAAGAGGTGAATATATGGCTTCCAGTAGATGATTGGGGGGAGAGTTCTAGGTGTGATTTTGAAAAAATAATTAGCAAACTTCTAAATATTAATGCCCCTAAGAATCAATTTTTTGATTGGAGTATTATTAAAGAGGAGGATTGGTTGACAAGCTGGAAGAAATATTGGGCACCTGAATTAGTAGGAAATAATCTTTTAATATTGCCTTGTTGGATGAATCTAAATGAAAAGTTTAAAGATAAAAAAATCATAAAAATTGATCCTGGAGCAGCCTTTGGTACAGGAAGTCATCCTTCGACTTATCTTTGCTTGGAAAAAATGGAGAATATTTTTTTTTCTGATAAAAAGATATTAGATATTGGGAGTGGTAGCGGGATTTTGAGTGTCGCCGCAAGATTGCTTGGCGCTAAAAAGGTTTATGCCGTGGATAATGATTATTTAGCTATAAATTCAACAAAATCTAATTTCCAACTAAATTTCGGTGATTTGAAAAACTTAAATACATATTTGGGATCTTTTAATGATGTAATTGTAAAAAATCAACTTAAAAAATTTGATTATGTTTTTTGCAATATTCTTGCTGAAGTAATAAAAGGAATGATTCCAAATATTTATAAGTCTTTGAGAGACAATGGGGAAGTCATTTTCAGTGGAATTCTGAATTCACAAAAAGATGAAATTATTAAAATATTAAATCAAAATAACTTGAAATTATTGGATGTATCAACTAGAAAAGATTGGGCATGCATTTCTGCGCAAAAAGCCAGCAATCCAACCTAAGTATAAGTTTTTCTTATAGATATTCTTTCATACATTTTATTGTGTCATTTTTTACTTCAAAATCTCACATATCGACCTAATCGATGTTAAAAATGTATTTGATAGGTATTAATTACCAACAATTTTTTTTTTAAATGGCTTCTTACAAAGTTACACTCATCAGCGAAGGTGAAGGTCTCAATTCAACTATTGAAGTACCTGATGACCAATACATCCTAGATGCGGCTGAAGAACAAGGTATCGACCTTCCTTATTCCTGCAGAGCTGGAGCATGTTCAACATGTGCTGGAAAAGTTACTTCAGGTAGTGTTGATCAGTCTGATCAAAGTTTCTTGGATGACGACCAACTAGAAGCTGGTTTTGTTCTTACTTGTGTGGCTTATCCAACATCTGATGTAACAATTACAACTCATGCTGAGGAAGAATTGTACTAATTATAAAAATTTAACTTTTCTAAGTTGATTATTGATTATTTCTCTGCCACCCTCTATGAAGGTGGCTTTTTTTTGTAAATGGATAAATTTGAATTTTTCAAGACTGGCAGTGTTCAATCAAGTTATGGAGGTCAATACAGTTATAAGGTAATTGGCCCCTGTTGCAGACTTTATGATAGGGAAGAGTTACCTTGGCCCTGCTCAAGACTTGCTTGGAGAAGTAAGGAGCCTAGTTGGAGAAGAATAGGGTCTAGGTTCGTTGCTGATATGGCTTCAAGAAAATGCCCATCTTACTCAGTTCAGATTTTGGAGCCTGGATCAAAACCTGTTGAGACAGTTATAACTCTTTTTTCAAAGAAATTTTCTTCTGATATACAAGAATGGTGGTATAGCAAAAAACCAGGCTCAAAAGAGCCTGGTAATATCTTCCCTTCTGAAATTGGTTAGCTTTAAATATTATGCTTTTGGCTTTGGAGGCATGTAACCTTTTAAGCCAGTGCATTCAAGACTATCAATTGTATTAACTCCAGTTTGTGAGTTAGTTCCACTAGCTCTCTCACATAATGATTTTCTCTGAGAAAGATCAAGATTTGCATCTGTAAAGTCTGCCCCATCAATAATAGCTCCATCAAAAACACTTTTCATTAGCTCACCATTAGTAAGATTTGCATCAGTAAAGTCAGCATTATCGAAGCGTGTTGCATATGCAATGAGGTCTGTCATATTGGCTCCTTTAAAACTAGAGTTTTTTGCCGTAGTTACACTCATATATGCGCCTTGTAGATTAGCTTCTCCTAAATCTTGATTAGATAAATCATATTTAACATATTCAGTATTATGAAGGTCAGCACCGTGAAGATCATCTTTTAGAACGTCAACTGATGAAGGATCACTAGGATAAAGTGCATTTGCAGATATTGGATTAATAAGTAACCCAATAATTAATGGAAGAAAAATAAATAGTCTTTTACAAGACTTATGTAGTGATGAAAAAATAGAGACCATTTCGATCGACATCAAATAGAAAAACCTAAGACTATTATTTCATGGGTTGGTCATTTACAACGCTCCTGCTAACGAACTGTTGCAGTTTATTTTATTTCTGCCGTTAAAAAATCTTTTGCAAGCTGAGTATTTGGGAAAACTTTTTGAGCCTCTTTAAGCAAATCGCTTGGAGTAATTGCGTTTTTATTGGTATATCTTGGACTTAAATGCGTAATAATTAATTTTTTTGTGTTAGATAATAATGCTGTTTTGGCAGCCATGATTGTCGTGGAATGTAATTTTTCGTAGGCCATGTTTTCATCCTCCTCTGAAAAAGTCGATTCATGTACGAGTAAATCGGCATTTTTTGATAGTGAAACAGCTGATTCACTAAAGACTGTATCTGTGCAATAAACAAAACTTTCACCCTCTCTAGGGGGTCCACAAAAGTCTTTCCCATCAAATGTCCTACCATCTGCTAATACTACTTTTTTACCTTGTTGGAGTTCTGAATAAATTGGTCCAGGTGCTATTTTTAGAGACTCTGCTTTTTTGATATCAAATATACCTGGTTTATCTTTTTCACTAACTCGATAACCATAAGCAGGTATTTTATGTTTAAGACAAGCGCAGTTTACTTTTATTTTGCTGTTTTCAAATAAGATTTTATTTCCTGATGCAAAATTTTCAACTTCCACAAAATGTAATGGGAACGATAATTTGCAAAAACTACTTTTAAGTGCAGAATTTATAAAACTTCTCAACTCTGAAGGGCCGTAAATTTCAATACCCTCACTATTTCCTGATAAACCTAAAGTAGCCAAAAGTCCAGGTAAGCCATAAATATGATCTCCATGCATATGTGTAATAAATATTTTCTTGATTTGTGAAGATTTAATATTGCTTTTCATTATTTGATGTTGCGTTCCCTCTCCACAATCAAAAAGCCAAACTTCTGATGATTGTGATAATTTAAGTGCTAGGGAAGAAACATTTCTCGTTAAGGATGGGACTCCTGAGCTTGTTCCTAAGAAGGTGATATTCACTTATTTATGATATTTTTATTTTTATATATGGATTAAATCTAGACTTTTAGTCAAACTTAGGCAAATTAAGCATTTGTTTTTAAACAAAGTGATACTTAAATTTAAAGATAATTATAGTAAATTTTGCCTGATTACTATTTTATTTATTTGTGTTTTTCATAGTCAAAGTGTTTTTGCATCTAGAGAGCCAAGAATTAGAGTTTTGATATCAAAAAATAACAATTTAAGGATTAGATCAGATAGATCAATTCCTTTAATAATAGAGGGGGAATTTTTTTCAAGTAAAAAAATAAAAGGCTTAACTTTGAAAAATGAGAAAAATAGAAAAATTTTATATTTTGATAAAAACAAACAAAAGAAATATAACTTAAAAAGTAATCAACAATTACAAATTAGATCCTTTGATGGAAGAGGTATATGGGTAGGTCAGAAAAGATTTTCTGGTAAGCTTAATCTCTTCGTACTTGATTCTGAAATATTGGTAGTAAATGTTTTAGGAATAGAGAAATACTTAAGTAGTGTAGTGGGCTCAGAGATGCCAACAAAATGGCCTATTGAAGCATTAAAAGCACAAGCAATTGCCTCAAGAACTTATGCTTTAAAGCAAAAGGGAAATAATTTATTTGATATAGATTCAACCCAGAAAAATCAAGTCTATAACGGGTTGGAGTCAAGAACTCATAAAACTACAAGAGCCGTTAAAAGTACCAGATCTTTGGTTTTGACATATAAAGATAAATTAATTAATGCATTGTTTCATAGTAGCTCAGGTGGAATGACTGAAAATAGTCAAGATGTATGGAAGAATGAATATCCATATTTATCAAGTGTGAAAGATTTTGATAAAAATAATCCAAAATTTAGATGGCAAAAAAAAATTTCAAGTAATGAATTAATAGATTTGTTTCCCAAGATTGGAGGTTTAAAAAAAATAGAGATTCTAGAAATTACTAGTACCGGGAGAGTAAAAAATGTAAAACTTATTGGGGCCTCTGGTTCTGATCAAATATCCGGTGTAGCTTTAAGAAAAAGATTAGGCCTCAAAAGTAATTTTGTGAGATTTAAATTTTTTGAGGAAGAATTAAACAACAAATTCCCCATAAAAAAAGGTTTGATAGTTTTTGGTCAGGGATCAGGTCATGGAGTAGGAATGAGTCAATGGGGCGCTAAATATCTGGCGTCTAGAGGTCAAAAAGCTGAGAGAATACTAAAGCATTTTTATAGGGGTGTTCAGATTAAACCATTTAGAAAAGATTACCTGTAGAAATTATTTAGCATTCAGGACTAATTTTGGATTTATAGTAGTTTGATCTTTATTTAAGAAGCCTATCCCTAGTAGTGTTTCTTTTTTATCTATTACTTTTATGGGTTTTTTGTAGTCAAAAGATTTGCTTTCATGGAAGCAATTAATATCAACTTTAATTGCTCTTCCCGTTTGCCAAAAATTGATTTCTTCTTCATTATTTAAGACAAATGTTGAAATGTGGTTAAGAGCAGAAATTATTGGAATAATAAAATTTTTCGAGCTTTCCTCTCCCTGTTCTTTCTCAATCTCAGATATTTTTATTGAGTTTTGTTTATCAAAGCCGCAAGCTGAAATTCTTTTTAGTTGTAGAAGGCAACCCTCGGAATTAAGAATTTCTCCTAAATCTCTTGCAATTGCTCTTATATATGTGCCAGCTGAACATTCGATTTTTATTTCTATGATTCCGTTTATTTGGTCCCATTTCATTAAAGTAAGTTCGTCTATTTTTACTTCTCTTGGTGGTAATTCAAAAACTTCATTCCTGAAAGATTTCTTATAAGCTCTCTCACCATTGACGTGCACACTAGATACTTTTGGCGGAATTTGTTTAATAATTCCTCTAAATCTATTTAAGTATTGATCTAATTTTTCATCACTGATTTTAGGCCAACTTTTTTGATTAATTATTTCTCCGTGAATATCATCAGTGTTAGTTCTTATCCCTAATTTAATTTGTCCTATGTATGTTTTACCCTGTGGGAGATATTGAATAAATCTTGTTGCACTGCCTATCGCGATTGGTAATATTCCTGTAACCTCTGGGTCAAGAGTTCCTGTGTGACCGACCTTTTTCGTATTAAGTAACTTCCTTATTTGCCTAACACAATCATGAGAGGTACATCCTTTATCTTTATTAATTACTAAGAATCCATCTTTAGTTTCCATTTTTAATATTAAGAATACTTTGAGAAAGATTTATAACCATCCTATGATTTTGTTATCGGAAATTTAGAGTAAGAAATTGAAGAACAATAATATTATTGTAAAAGAGTTTTTAGACAATGCTTTTAATTTGAAATCACATTTAATGGAATACTTATCTATTAGAGAATGTGATTTAGATGGATTCCTTGCAAATGCAAAGATGAATTTGGCAAATTCACATCCTGGAGATGCTTTGAATGATGTTTCGGATTTTTATACTGAAATAGTTGGAGATCGGCATGTAGCTGATTTAGCTGCTTGGCATATCACAAGCAAGGACTACATAGCTGATACTTTAAAACTTCAGCAGAGATTTTCTAGAGATTTGGTTTTAGATTTTGGAGGAGGTATTGGAACGCATGCCTTAGCTAACGCTATGTCTTCAAAAGTTGAGCATGTTTTTTTTGTAGATATTAATGAGACAAATAGAAACTTTGTTGCATACAGGGCCAAGAAATTAGGAGTCGAAGAAAAACTTACTTATTGCAAGACAATTCAAGATACACAAATATCTAAATTTGATACGATCGTTTGCCTTGATGTTTTGGAGCATCTTGCTGATCCAGCTTCACAAATTGAGATTTTCAATGAATTTATGGATCATAATTCTATTGCTTTATTTAATTGGTATTTTTTCAAAGGAGAAAAAAATGAATATCCGTTTCATATCGACGACATACAAATTGTTGAAAAATTTTTTGAGACTCTTCAATCAAATTTTTTAGAAGTATTTCATCCTATTCTTATAACTACAAGAGCTTATAAGAAAATTAGATAACTATATTAACTCTTTTTCTATTTCTTAAATTTCTTTTAATGCTTTCGAAACTTACTGTTCCTTCTTTGAGCGCAAAAAGTGTGTCATCTTTGCCTTTCCCAACATTATTTCCTGGAAGGAAAGAAGTACCTCTTTGACGAATTAAAATTGATCCAGCAGTTACTTTTTCTCCTCCATAAGCTTTAACACCCAATCTTTTGGAATTTGAATCTCTTCCGTTTCTAGTAGAACCTGTTCCTTTTTTATGTGCCATTAGAATTGTTTTTTAATTTGTAGATTTTTCAGATTTTGGCTTAGTCTCTTTTTTAACAGTTTCCTTTTTTACAGAAGACTTGGGAGCACTTTTACCAATTGTTATAGATTTTACCATAACTCTTGTAAGTTCTTGTCTGTGACCCATCTTTCTTCTTGTCTTTTTTTTCGGACGCATCTTGTATACAAGAATTTTCTTGTCTCTTCTATGAGAGATTACTTCTAATTCAATTTTTGCATCTTTAACGTAAGGTTTACCAACACTTATTGAGTCCTTGTCCTTTAAAAGTAAAACTTTTTCAAGTGTTATTTTATCTTTCTCTTTGGCATTTAACCTGTCAATATCATAGTATTTGTTCTCTTCGAACCAAAATTGTTGCCCTGAAGTTTCTGCTATTGCATACAATTCATTACTTTTAGAATTGTTTGCACTGTTTTTAGAATTTGTCATATCTTAAAGACGCTATTAGGCTCAAAATTTTAAATTTGATTAAACCCAATAAGCAATCATAATAGTTTGTCTATTTTCTTATTTTGTAGTGTAATAAGTCAAGGGTTTATTTTAAATCTTTTATATCAAATCTAGGTACCAAAATAATGGCAGCAAGAAAAACATATATTTTAAAACTCTATGTTGCTGGAAATACTCCTAATTCAATGAGAGCTTTGAATACTTTAAGAGAAATTTTAGAAAATGAATTTAAAGGAGTTTATGCCTTGAAGGTTATCGATGTACTCAAGCAACCACAACTTGCAGAGGAAGATAAGATTTTGGCTACCCCAACATTAGCTAAAATTTTACCTCCACCGGTTAGAAGAATAATTGGTGATCTTTCAGATAGAGAGAAAGTTTTAATAGGATTAGATCTACTTTTTGATGAATTAACTGAAACTGAATATAGTGGAGATAAATAATACATAGAAACTTTTATAATAATAATAAACCTAATGTTTATTTTGATTTAAGTTTCTTTAATTCAAAACTATGAAAGATAAGAAATTTGGCAAATCAGATAAAATGCAAGTTCAAAAATTACCTACTGGCATAGAAGGTTTTGATGATGTTTGCAGAGGAGGGTTGCCTGTATCCCGAAGTACGCTTGTTAGTGGCACATCAGGTACTGGTAAAACTGTTTTTTCCCTTCAGTATTTACACCATGGAATTTGCAATTTTGATGAACCTGGGATCTTCGTAACATTTGAGGAGTCGCCCTTAGATATCATTCGAAATGCTGCAAGTTTTGGTTGGGATTTGCAAGAATTAATTGATCAAAATAAACTTTTTATATTGGATGCTTCTCCCGACCCTGATGGTCAGGATGTTGCTGGAAACTTTGACTTGTCCGGTCTTATTGAGAGAATAAGTTATGCAATTAGAAAATATAAAGCCAAAAGAGTTGCGATAGATTCAATAACTGCTGTCTTTCAACAGTATGATGCTATTTACGTTGTTAGAAGAGAAATTTTCAGACTAATAGCAAGATTAAAGGAAATAGGTGTGACGACTGTTATGACTACTGAAAGGGTTGATGATTACGGACCAATTGCTAGATATGGAGTAGAAGAGTTTGTGTCAGATAATGTTGTCTTATTAAGAAATGTCCTTGAATCAGAGAAGAGAAGGAGAACTTTAGAAGTACTGAAGTTAAGAGGCACTGTACATATGAAAGGTGAATATCCATTCACGATGGGAATGGACGGTATTAGTGTTTTTGCCCTTGGAGCAATGAGATTAACGCAGAGATCATCAAATATTAGGATTAGCTCTGGAGTTAAAGATCTTGATGATATGTGCGGTGGAGGATATTTTCAAGATTCCATCATCTTAGCCACAGGAGCTACTGGTACAGGTAAGACAATGCTCGTATCGAAATTTGTTGAAGATGCATATAACAATAATGAAAGAGCAATACTTTTTGCATATGAAGAATCTAGGGCTCAATTGCTTAGAAATGCAACTAGTTGGGGAATAGATTTTGAAAAAATGGAAAGTGATGGGTTATTAAAAATTATTTGTGCATATCCTGAATCAACTGGTTTAGAAGATCACTTGCAAATAATAAAAACTCAGATTAATCAATTTAAACCGAAAAGAATGGCAATTGATTCTCTCTCAGCATTAGCTAGAGGCGTAAGTTTGAATGCATTTAGACAGTTTGTAATTGCAGTTACTGGTTATACAAAGCAAGAGGAAATAGCAGGCTTCTTTACTAATACTGCAGAAGAGTTTATGGGAAGCCATTCAATAACTGATTCTCACATATCAACAATTACAGATACTATACTTTTGCTTCAATATGTAGAAATAAAAGGCGAAATGGCTAGAGCTTTAAATGTTTTTAAAATGCGAGGATCATGGCATGATAAACGAATAAGAGAATTTATTATTACGAATAAAGGGCCAGAAATAAAAGATTCCTTTTCTAATTTTGAACAAATTTTTAGTGGTGCTCCTCATAGAATTGTTCCAGATCAAAATGTTCAAAATGTTTTTAAAGGATTAGATAATAATTAGATCATTTCACTAATTTCAGAACCTGAAAAAACATCTTTATTATTCATAGCGCTTGTCAATAATTCATCCTTATCAGATTGGGCTAAGGCTAAATCAAACCAGAACGTTGTTCCTACTCCTACTTCACTTGCCATACGAATTTCTCCCCCATGCTTTTCAATTATCCCTCGCACTATAGATAAACCTAAACCTGTCCCTTGTTCAGTATGAACAGCATTCTCAACTCTATAAAAACGGTCAAATATCTTTTCTTGATCTGCTTGAGATATTCCTGAGCCTGTATCAGCAATCTCAATTCTTACTTTCGGTAATGGTGAAACTAATTCGCATTGCGGTGCTACATCATTGTTAATGCTTGGAGGAAAAGCTGGGCAAGAATCAGGCCAAGTATAAGCTCTGATTATTAGGTTGCTGTTTTTGGGACTGAATTTCAATCCATTACCCAGTAAATTATCAAAAACTTGTAATAGTAAATCAAAATTTCCAAGAATCGAAGGAATAGTTTCTTCTATGTCATGTGCTAATGAAACATTTTTTTCTGTAGCATTGAGTCTGTAGTTTCGTAGAGTCTGTTCTATTGCAGGTTTTATATCCATTTCCTCTAGCTGGATTATTTTACCTGACTCTAATCTTGATAAATCTAATACATCATTTACAAGTCGTGTTAGACGATCAGTCTCTGAATTTGCAATACCTAGAAATTCAAGTTGTTCTTCATTAGAGAGTTGATCTTTTAAGTCATGTAGGGTCTCTACGTAACTTTTAATATTAAAAAGAGGTGTCCTTAATTCATGAGAAACATTACTAATAAATCTGTTTTGTGCCGCATTTAGTTCTACCTCTCTTGTTAGATCTTGAATAGTGACAGCAATACCTTTTAATTCAACTTTGTTGGTATCTAATACTGACTGTAAGACAATTCTTAAAGTTCTGGCCGGTTCTCCTAAGCTAAACCTTAAATCATCTTTCTCCTTTTCTCTGTTTAGGATGGATTCTATATTTGTATGTAAGTCATTAGATAAAATTTCGGGAATCTCATTTAAAAAATATTTTCCTTCTAAGAATCTTCCTTCCCAACGAAATAATCTCTTTGCTGTTGGATTAGTAAGTACTATCTTTCCTTCCGAATCTAATAATATTGCACCATCAGCCATAGTAGCTATGAGTGATTGCTGTTTTATTTGAGCGGCTTTAAGTTCTTCAATATTTGCCTCGTCATAATTTTCTAATTGAGTTGCCATTCGATTAAATCCATTTAAAAGTTCTCCTAAATCTCCTGTCATAGGTAAGGAAATTCTGGATTTAAAGTTTCCTTTTGAAATTTCTCTGACACCTCTTACTAATTCCCTTACAGGTCTAGTGATTGTAAGTGCATTGAATACAGCGCCAAGTATTACTAAAACCCAAATAGAGATAAATACTGCTATGGTTACTTCCCTTGTAAGTGCAGCACTTGCTAAGGCTTTTTTATTAGGTGTAACTCCCAAAGCTAAAGTTCCAAGATATTTACCTTTCCACAACATAGGGACAAATACATCTGTTACTTGTCCCTGAGGTGTAGCATGTTGCCTAACTAAAGGAAATTGTGGCCTTTTCTTTAATTCTGATGGTAGTTTTAATCTTCTAGTTAGCTGAAACTGACTGTTTGAACTTGTTGGTGTGGCACTAATCGGAATACCAAGTTGAACGATGTCTTCGGCATCAGTGAAAAATATATAACGTAGGTTTCTACTAGATCTCCAAAATTTTTCAGCTACATTTGATATTTCTTTCTTTTGGTTATTTGCAACTAGTTCTGTGACATTACCAGACAATAATAACCCAAGATCTCGAGCATATCTAGTATCGTTCATTCCTGCATCTCTTTGAATACTATTTAATGCAAAAAACGTTATTCCTGTCATTAAGAGACTTACTACGAGAGTCGCTATTGCTAACAACTTTGTCCTTAAACTAAATCCACTCCACCAAGCTAGAAGTCTATTTATCCAATAGTATTTATTAATATCTTCATTATTGAAAATATTATATTTTCTATTCTCTTTATTATTGGTTTCTAGCATAATTTTAATTCTCCTGTGAGAAGTTTTCTCTCACTTGATGACCAATATCGTTTCTGAAGTAAATACCATCAAAATTTATTTCTTTTAAATTTTTGTATGCTTTTTCGAAAGCCATATCGAAGTCTTTATCTTGACAGACAATACTTAAAACTCTTCCCCCATCAGTTAATAATTCCCCATCTTCGTTTAAAGATGTGCCTGAGTCGAAAATTTGGCAATCAGTTGTATCGATTTTGCCTATTTTAATAGGGAAACCGGTATTGTATTCGTTGGGATAACCCTTTGAAGTGGCTATTACACAGCCACTAACCTTATCAGAAGTATTTATTTTTTCTTTACCTGTCAGTTTTCCCATTGAGCATTTTTCTAACAGAGATACAAAGCTTTGATCCATTAAAGGCATCATGGTTTGGCATTCTGGATCTCCAAACCTGCAGTTGTATTCTATAACTTTGGCCCCAACATCTGTGATCATTAATCCAAAATAAATTACGCCTCTATAATCAATATTTCTTTTCTTTAGTTCATTTATTGTTGGTTCAATTATCTCTTTGACAATTGTGTCAAGGGAATCTTGAGTTAACAGTGGGGTAGGAGAATAAGCTCCCATCCCTCCTGTGTTTGGACCTCTATCTTTATCATTGAGACGTTTATGATCTTGGGCAGTTGGCAGCAATATATATTTTTCCCCATCACAGAGAGCAAAAACTGACACTTCTGGACCCTGAATTTTTTCTTCTAAAACTACTACATTTCCAGAGTTGCCAAACTTACCATTGAAGATTGATTCTGCTGCTTTTAAACATTCATCTTTTGAATTGGGAATAAAAACTCCTTTTCCTGATGCTAGACCATCTGCTTTGACTACCAGTGGTATAGATAATGAATAGATAATTTTTGTGGCTTCTTCTAAAGAATTGACTTTCCAAAATTTTGCAGTTGGAATATTTGCGTCTCGCATAAATTCCTTTGCCCAAGATTTACTATATTCCAATCTTGCCCCATCTTTACCAGGACCAAATACTTTATAATCTTTTTTTCGAAGAAAATCGGCTAATCCATTTGCTAAAGGAACTTCTGGTCCTATTACAATTAAATTTATTTTTAAAAGATCAAGTTTTTTGATTAATTCATTCTTATTGTTTATATCAATACTTATTCTTTCACATTTATTTATTCTTTCTGATCCAGCGTTACCAGGGATTAAATAAACCTTTTTGACTAATTCATTTTTTTGAATAGCCCAAGCAAGAGAATTTTCTCTTCCGCCATTCCCTATTATTAAAACATTTTCTAATTTACTGTTGCCCTTAAAACTTGTTGAATTAATACTCATAAAATTTGTTTTTGGAGGTTATGAGGTTTCGATGAATAATCAGTTAAAATATAATTAACTGTTTAAAAGTTGTTCTCTAATAAATATGTTAATTACAAATCTTATTTTTAGTAATCAAATTAGGCCTTAAATTAATGAATAATAAATACGAATTGATTTATGAGGGTAAAGCAAAAAAGGTTTTTTCTCATGATGATAAAGATAAAGTCTTAATTGAATTTAAGGATGATGCTACAGCATTTAATGCTTTAAAAAAAGCTCAATTTGAAGGGAAGGGCAGGCTTAATTGTCTAATAAGTGCGAGAATTTTTGAACTTCTCAAAAAGAATAATATTCCAACTCATTTTCTTGAACTAAAAAATGAACATACAATGATTGCACAAAAAATAAAGGTTATCCCATTGGAAATTGTTATTAGAAATACTGCTTACGGCTCATTATGTAAACAAACTACTATCAAACCTGGTACTCTCCTTTCAAAACCATTACTTGATATTTATCTGAAAAATGATGAACTTAATGATCCGCTAATTACAAAAGATAGAATCGCATTGATGAATATAGTCAGCTCTTGTGATTTAGATTTGATAATAGACTTAACTTTGAAAATAAATGTAATTCTTAAAAGTTTTTTTAAAAGTATTCAGCTCAAACTTGTAGATTTCAAGTTGGAATTTGGATATGATTTCGAGAACAAAATACTCCTTTGTGATGAAATAAGTCCTGATAATTGTAGATTGTGGGATCTTAATCAGAAAAATGGTACAATTGTAAGCCTAGACAAAGATAGATTTAGAAATGATTTAGGTGGTCTAATTGAAGCTTATAGTGAAATAAACCGAAGAATAAACGATTTCATTTAACTCAATTCAATAATTAATGCTTCACATTCCATAATTAAACATACTATGCAAAAACATCTTTTAAAATTTAGAAAGGTTTTCACAAATATTGCTTGTTCCCCTTTGATTTTGATATCAAATAATTCAGAACTGGCTGCTAAATTTCTGCCAAATGAAGTAGAGCAATCAATGACAACTTTAGAAATAAAAAATATTAAAAATGGTTTATTTCAAGAGGTTGATACTAAACAAGAAAAAAATTTATTTTTCGCAGAAAATAAAGAAAATATTAATCAAGAAAGTGTTCTTATCTCAGAAATAATAATAGAAGGATGGGAAAATCATCCTGAGGGCAGAAAACTTGAATTGGCGGCATATGATTCGATGAGTATCAAGCCAGGAAGTATTGTTGATAATCGAATTTTAAATAAAGACCTCAATTCAATCTATGCTAGTGGTTGGTTCTCTGGCGTAAAAATAAAGTCTCAAGATGGACCATTAGGAGTGAGATTAATTGTAGATGTAGTACCTAATCCAATTTTGAAGAAAGTTGAACTGAAACCAAGAAACTCAGTAATCTCTAGTGCCTACATAGATAATATTTTTAATAATTATTATGGAACAACACTTAATCTTAATGAATTTCAAAATAAGATAGAAATAATAAAAAAACGTTATGAAGATGAGGGCTATTCCTTACTAAGAATTAATAGTCCAGATAGAATCTCAGATGACGGTGTAATAATTTTAAATGTTTCTGAAGGCATCATATCTGATATTGAGTTGAGATTCCCCGGTGCTGATGGGGAATCTTTAATTGATGGAAAACCCAGAAAAGGTAAAACAAAAGAATGGGTTATTAAAAGAGAGTTGAAAACTCAACCTGGTACAATTTTTAATAGAAGAATTTTAGAAGCAGATATTAAAAGACTATACGCTACATCACTTTTTGATGATGTAAAGGTTTCTCTTGGCCCTGATAACTCAAATCCTGGCCAAGTCATAATATTTTTGGATTTAAGTGAACAAAGAACGGGATCCTTAACAGGTGGCCTTGGTTATAGCAATAGTTCTGGTATTTTTGCTTCAATTGGCTTGCAGGAAACTAATGCACTGGGTAGAGCATGGTCTACTAATCTCAATTTAAATTTTGGAGAATATTCAACAACATATAATTTTTCTATAACTGACCCATGGATTAAAGGAGATAAACATAAAACTTCTTTTAGAACAAATATTTTCCTGAGCAGAGATTATCCACAAGAATTTAAAAGTGAAAATAATGGGAAGTTATACGCTGTAGATGATAAAACACCATCTAGTTCGGATACTCTTTCATCAATAGTTTTAGAAAAAACAGGCGGTGGATTTTCTTTCTCAAGACCTCTTAATGGTGGAGATCCATTTAAACCCGCCAAATGGAGAGTTCTTGCAGGGATGAATTTTAAGAAAGTAAAGATGATTGATGGTAGTGGAAATAAAAAACCTTATGGTGATAGGACGCCAACTACAACGAGAGACAACTTAACAGATATTATCTGTATTGGATTCACTCCAAATGATGGTTCATGCCCTGAAGAAAATACTTTGGTTAGTTTTATTGCAAGTACATCCAGAAATAATTTGAATAATTCTGTAAATCCAACTTCTGGAAATAAATTAAGATTTGGTACTGAACAGTTTGTTTCTATAGGAGAAAACTCTCCAACTTTTAATAGAATGAGAGCCTCATACGAATTCTTTATACCAACAAAATTGATAAATTTAACCAAAGAATGTAGGTCTAATGACTCTACTAGTGAAGATTGTCCACAAGCTATTGGGGTTCAATTTAAGGCTGGAACTATTCTTGGAGAATTGCCTCCTTATGAATCATTTTGTATGGGAGGAACATCATCTGTAAGAGGTTGGGGATCTTGTGATCTAGCTGTAAGTAAAAGTTTTGTTGAAGGCACAGTAGAGTATAGGTTCCCTGTGTGGCGAATGATAACAGGAGCTTTTTTTGTTGACGCAGGAAGTGATTTAGGATCTCAAAAAGCTGTTCCAGGAAAACCTGGTAAATTATTGCAGAAATCAGGTTCTGGATATTCGCTTGGTGGGGGAGTCGGTGTGAAAACCCCAATTGGTCCTTTAAGACTAGATATAGCTAGTAAGGATCTAAGCGGAGATTGGAGATATACACTTGGAGTTGGATGGAAGTTTTAAGTGTTTTCTTGGCCTACTAATTATGAATCTTGCTATACCTTAGGGGGTGTTATCTTCAGAGAGGGTATAGGGCTGCATAGTGGAGAAAAAACAAGTGTTAAAATTTCACCTTATGACAAAGAAGGATATTATGTTTCTTTCAGGGACAAACCTGGCGAGATTTTTAAGCTTACTCAAGATTTAATAGGAAGTACCATGCTTTGTACGGCAGTTAAATTGGGAGGACGAAATTTATATACTATTGAGCATCTATTATCATCAATGGCTGGGTGTGGGTTAAGTTATATTCATATCGAGGTTGATGGTAAAGAGATTCCACTTTTAGATGGATCAGCAATTCAGTGGGTTAAAGATTTCGAAGAAGTTGGTATAAAAAAGGCTCCTAAACCGGATAATTTTTTTCAAGAGATTAATAAATCCATAATTTTAAATAAAGAAGGCTCAGTAATAGCAGCAACTCCATCTGAAAAAACTACAATTATATCCACTATAAGTTTTCCCTATAAAGCTATTGGAAATCAAACTTTTGTGATTGATTTAAATCCAAAAAATTTCGTTGAAATGATTGCTCCAGCAAGGACTTTTGGTTTTAAGGATCAATTTCAAGAGTTAAGTGAACTTGGATTAATAAAAGGTGGAAGTTTGGAAAATGCCCTTGTTTGTGACGGTGATAAATGGGTTAATCCTCCATTAAGATTTGATAATGAACCAATAAGACATAAAATTTTAGACCTAATTGGGGACTTGGCTTTGGTAGGGTTACCTAAGGCTCAAATTTTAGTTTATAAAGGATCACATTCTTTAAATGCTTTATTGGCCTCATCGCTAAAAAATTAACCTTATCTTTAATTGTTTTGGAAAATAAATTATCCAGTGAAAATAATCAACTTTCTTCTGAGCACATACTAGGTTTGTTACCTCACAGATATCCTTTCGCACTTGTGGACAAAGTCATAGAGCATATTCCTGGGGAGAAAGCGGTTGCAGTAAAAAATGTAACTATAAATGAGCCTCAATTTCAGGGACATTTTCCTGAGAGACCCTTGATGCCTGGGGTTCTAATTGTTGAATCAATGGCTCAAGTTGGTGGAATAATTGTAACGCAAATGTCTGATCTTCCTAAAGGACTTTTTGTCTTTGCTGGAATCAATAATGTTAAATTCAGAAAACCAGTTGTGCCAGGAGATCAATTGATAATTTCTTGTGAGTTATTGTCTATTAAAAGAAAAAGATTTGGGAAGGTTAAAGGTGAGGCGCACGTTGATGGGAAGTTGGTTTGTGCTGGAGAATTAATGTTTTCACTAGTTGATTAGGGATATGGATTATAAAAATAATGAATTGAACTCAAGCTTTAGTGGCGTAAAATTGCACCCAAATGCTTTTGTTGATCCAAGTGCCGAATTACATGATGGAGTTATTGTCTCTCAAGGAGCTATTATCGGTCCTGATGTGACTATCGGGAAAGGAACCGAAATAGGACCGAATGCTGTTATTTCAGGAAGAACTCAAATTGGTACTAACAATAAAGTTTTCCCAAGTGTTTTTATAGGTCTCGATCCCCAAGATCTTAAATACAAAGGGGCCAATACTGAAGTAATTATTGGAGATAATAATACTTTCAGAGAATGTGTAACTATTAATAAGGCAACTGATGAAGGAGAAAAAACAATTATTGGAAATAATAATTTGTTGATGGCTTACACTCATATCGGCCATAATTGTGAACTTGGCAACAGGATAGTTTTATCAAATAGTGTTCAAGTCGCAGGCCATGTAAAAATTGAAGATAAAGCTATTATTGGCGGTTGTTTAGGTATTCATCAGTTTGTACATATTGGATATTTAGCAATGATTGGAGGGATGACTAGAGTAGATAGAGATGTACCTCCTTTTTGCTTGGCAGAAGGGCATCCAGGAAGATTAAGAGGTTTAAATAGGATTGGAATTAAGAGAAGTGGTTTAATGGAAAATAAAGATTTTGACTTAAAATTACTTCAAAGTACTTGGAATCTACTTTTTAAATCTAATGATGCTATTTCAAGTTCTTTAGAAAAAGTAATGAAAGGAGAATTAGATCTTTCATCTTCAAGATTATGTAGTTTTTTAAAAGAATCAATATCTAAAGAAAGAAGGGGACCAATGCCTGTAGTGAATGTATGAATAAAAAGATCTTTATAAGTACTGGAGAAGTCTCTGGAGATTTGCACGGAAGTTTGTTATCAAAAGCATTATTAGATGAAGCTAAAAAAAAATATATAGATTTAGAAATTTGCGGACTAGGCGGGGAAAGGATGAGGAAAGAGGGTGTAAAAATTCTTCAAGATACAACATCAATTAGTGCAATAGGAATTTGGGAGGCTCTACCTCTTATTATTCCAACAATAATAATTCAAAGAAGATTTTATAAATTATTAAAAAAATATCCTCCAGATTGCTTAATTTTGATTGACTATATGGGCCCAAATATAAAAATTGGAGTAAAATTAAAAAAATCGAAGACTAAAATTCCAATTTTTTACTATATTGCACCTCAAGAATGGGCTTGGAGGATTGGGAATAATAGCACGACAAATTTAATAAATTTTTCTGATAGAATATTCGCGATTTTTAAGAAAGAAGCAGCTTTTTATAAAAAGAGAGGTGGAAATGTTTTGTGGGTTGGGCATCCAATGATTGATTTAACAAAAAAACTTCCGCTAAAGAAAGATGCTCGAAATATTCTAAGCCTGCGCCCAGATCAAAATATTCTACTTTTAATGCCCGCATCAAGACCTCAAGAATTGCGATATATATTACCTACTTTTATGCTGGCGGCTAGAAAATTACAACAAAAATATCCAAGTTTGGTTGTCTATATTCCCTCCTGTCGAAGGTCTTTTGATCAAACATTCAAAAAAGCATTTAGAAAATATCAAGTCAAAGGACTTGTTATCTCTCAAAAAGATAGTGCAAAATTAAAGCCTTATATTTATTCCCTCACTAAAATTGCTCTTTGTAAATCTGGGACAGTTAATATGGAATTAGCTTTATATGGAATCCCACAGATTGTTGGTTATAGAGTAAGTAGGTTAACTGCTTTTATTGCTAAAAAAATTCTAAATTTTAAAGTAAAATTTATTTCTCCTGTAAATTTGTTAGTTAATAAATTAATAATCCCTGAGTTTGTACAGAAAGAGTTTGACGAAAAGAAAATTTTTTACAAATCTTGTAAGATTCTTGATAGGAAGTCAGAAAAAATAAAAATTAAAAAAGGTTATGCTTTTTTAAAAAAAGAATTAGGTGAAGAGGGCGTGGTCCAGAGAGCTGCTAAAGAGATTATTAATTCTATTATTTGAACTTTATAATAAAAAAATGAAATATTTCTTACCTCTAATAATTGCTCTTTCAATATTTATTAATCCTGTAAACGCTTTTGCAGAGGAATTGATTCTTGCAGGAGGTTGTTTTTGGTGTTTGGAACATGATTTAGAGTCATTAAAGGGGGTAAATTTTGTACAAAGTGGCTATTCAGGTGGAGATTTACAAAATCCGACATACGAAAATCATGAAGGACATCAGGAAGTTGTTTTGGTAAACTATGATTCCAAATTGGTAACTTTACCCGAGATACTTAGGCTCTATTTTAGAAATATTGATCCTCTGGACGGCGAGGGTCAATTTTGTGATCGTGGAAATTCTTACAGGCCAGTGATTTTTTTCAAAGATGCAACTGAGGAAAGTGATGCAATAAATTCAATTGTTTCGGCCTCTAATGAATTGAACGTGCCATTAGAAAAAATATCTGTAGAACTAAAATCAAAAGGTCAATTTTGGTTGGCTGAAGAATATCATCAGGATTTTGCTGAGAGAAATGAATTAAAATATAAGTTCTATAGATTCTCATGTGGGAGAGATCAGAGGTTGGATAAATTATGGGGCGATAACGCTAGATCAACAAATCTTTGGAATGAATGATTTAAATATAGTTATTTATTTTTAATCCATTGAACAAGAGTCTTAACTCCAAAACCGGTTGCGCCTGATGGGTTAATCCCCTTATTCTTATCAGTCCAACAAGTCCCAGCAATATCAATATGAGCCCATTTAATCTCTTTATCAAAGAATTCTTCTAAAAACAAAGCAGCAGTTATTGACCCACCTGCTCTAGGACCTGTATTTTTCATATCAGCTATATGAGACTTTAAACCTTCTTTATAAGATTTTTGTAAAGGCATTTGCCATAATTCTTCTCCGCACTGGCCTGATGCAGCTTTTAGGTCATTCGCTAGATTATCATTATTGCTCCAGAATCCAGCTACATCATTCCCTAGTGCAACAACAATAGCTCCTGTTAAAGTTGCAAGATCTATTATTGAATCCGGTTTTAAATTTGATGCGTAAGTTAAAGCATCAGCTAATGTGAGTCTACCCTCTGCATCAGTGTTATTTATTTCAATTGTCTTACCATTAGATGCTTTAACTACATCTCCAGGATGTACTGCAGATCCATTTATCATGTTTTCGCAAGATGCCACAATAAAATGAATTTCTAATCCCTTTGGTTTTATTGCTCCAAGTGCTTTTGCTGCTCCTAAAACTGCAGCGCTTCCACCCATATCATATTTCATCATTTCAATTTGAGATGCTCCTACTTTCAAGTTGTATCCTCCTGAGTCAAAGGTTAAACCCTTCCCAACAAGCGCAATCTTTTCTTTTATAGGACCCTCTGACTTTAAAGTAAGATGTATAAATTTAGGATCTAGATCAGAACCTTTTGCAACAGCTAAATATGCACCCATTCCTAAATCTTCACAATCTTTTGCCTCTAAAATTTTTACTTCCAAACCATGATCTTTAGCTATTTGAGAGGCTTGTATGGACATTTCCAGAGGTGTAAGACTATTTGGAGGGGCGGCTACAAGTCTTCTAGCTAGTTCTACACCTTCACATATTTGTGCTGTCTCTTCAAAGCTAATATTCTCAGATTTTTTTAAATTTAAAAACTCTATTTCTTTAAGAACTTTCTTTTCATCTTTTTTCTTATTGAATCTATTGTCTTTATAGGCAGATAATCTGACTGACTCTGCTAATTGATTTATTTCTAGTTGTGAATTTATTAATTCCCAAGGTAGCAATATGGTGATTTTTTCATTTTTATCAACAGTATTCCTAATTAGATTTCCTATAGAGTTTTCTATATCACTTTTATTTAGGTCTTTTGATTTTCCAAGACCAACTACGATTAAAGTTTCTAATTTTTGATCTAAAAATTCAAAGCTTAAAGTTTTTCCTTTTTCTCCTTTGAATTTTTTTTGAGTAATTTTTTTTAGTAATAATTTTGGGTCAATAACAAATTCTATGGTTTCAAGTTGGCTTGCAATTTCTTCCTCTAAAACTCCAAAAATTAATGAAGAACCTTGCCAGTTATCTAGATTTTCATGGAATGTGGAAAATTGCATTTTTAAAATGGATTTAATTAACTTTTAGTAGTTTGTGAAAGTAGTTGACCACCTATCTCGAGTTTCTTTATTAAAAGGTGGTAACCATAAATATATCAGTTGCTGTTCTAATTTACGTCTTAATTTTACTTCTTTAGGTACATCTAAGAAGAAACGGATATCTTGGTGACTTGAGAGTTTGTTATGAGCAAGGGCTTCTTTATAGTTCATGAGGTAATTTTTGCAGTCATGTTCTCCCTTCCATCTCTTATTTGCTGAATTTGTTTCTCCTATATATAGAATTATTTTCGAACTCTCCATCGAGTCAATTACAAAATACATTGCTGGCCCATTGTGTATATATTGATTGGTTCTCCAAAAGTTCAATGATAATGGCTGCAGGGAAAAAGGATCAATTTTTCTTTCATTAGCAATTGTATTTAAAGGAAGACTTGTTTGGTTCAAAATTTTATTGTGAGTATCTTTTGAAATTTTGAATTGGTGATTATATATTCTATTTCTCCATTCAATTAGGTTTTCTCCTTTGATTTTTAGATTATTTGAGTGTTGAAAATTAATTGATGTATTTATATTTGAACCAAATAATTCAAATTGTCTATGTTGGTTTGAACTATTATTTAGGTTAAATTTTTCCAATATTTATGAAACATGTCTACTAAATTTAAGTCTGAAAAAATATAAATCAAAGAATTATTTATAAACTAAAATTTATTAATGTTCTAATCAATTTAAAAGATTCTTGTTATCTTGTAATTGAGCCTTAATCTTGCGAAGAAAAAAAATAGAAATGGGATTCTTTGAGTCAGACATCGTTCAAGAAGAAGCTAAAAAGCTTTTTACAGATTACCAAGAACTTATGAAACTTGGTTCTGATTATGGAAAATTTGACAGAGAAGGGAAAAAAATGTTTATAAAAAAAATGGAATCTCTTATGGATCGTTATAAGGTTTTTATGAAGAGATTCGAATTGTCTGAGGATTTTCAAGCAAAAATGACGGTAGAACAATTAAAGACACAGTTAAGTCAATTTGGGATTACTCCTGATCAAATGTTTGATCAAATGAATAAAACCTTAATAAGAATGAAGGATGAACTTGATAAAACTTCTTAAATTAAACTGTTAAAGCTTCATGTCAGATAATTTAATATTGCCATCATGGCTGTCAAGAGGAATAGAAGAATATTTTCCAATTAAGGGAACAGACCAAACCTTCTCGGAGATAATTGATCATGCGAAAAAAAATAATAAAAAATTAAGGGTTAAACTAGGGATCGATCCAACTGGAACAGATATTCATCTTGGGCACAGCATATTGTTTAAAAAACTAAGGGCATTCCAAGATAATGGACATGTCGCAGTTTTAATTATTGGAGATTTTACTGCTCAAATTGGAGACCCAACCGGAAAAAACAAAACAAGAGTACAGTTATCGGAAAAACAAGTAAAGGATAATGCAAAAACATACTTAACCCAACTAGGGATGGGAAAGCCAGCTAATGAATCTATTTTAGATTTTGATTCAAAAGATAGAATAGAAATTAGATATAACAGTGAATGGTTAAAAGGATTAAATCTCAATTCGATAATTGATTTAATGGGTAGTGCAACAGTTAGTCAAATGTTAGCTAAGGAGGAATTTAATAAAAGGTTCACTTCGCAAGTTCCAATTGCTTTGCATGAATTCTTATATCCACTATTACAAGGTTACGATTCAGTAGTTGTTCAATCAGATATTGAACTTGGAGGTACAGATCAGAAATTTAATATTGCAATAGGAAGAGATCTTCAAAGGCATTTTAAACAAGAACCTCAATTTGGCGTTCTGTTGCCAATATTAACAGGCTTGGATGGAATTAAGAAGATGAGTAAATCTGAATTTAATACCGTAGGTTTGACAGAAGATCCTCTTTCAATGTATTCAAAGTTAGAAAAAGTGCCTGATAATATAATATCTTCCTATTTTGAATTACTTACTGAGTTAGATTTAAGTTTTCTTGAAAACGCGAATCCTCGTGAATTACAGAGAAGAATGGCTTTAGAGGTTACTACTTTATTCCATGGGGTTGAAGAAGCATTAAAGGCACAATCAAACTGCGGAAAATTATTCCTTGGACAAAAAAGAAAAAGTTGGAGAAATTCCGGAGATTTCATTAAAAGAAGTAGTTTTTCCGGTTAAGTTTTTTTACTTGCTAAGTGCGTTAAAACTTTTCAAATCGAGCAGCGAATCCAAAAGATCTATTAAAGGTGGGGGTGTAAAAATTGATAGTCAGAAAGTAATAAATCCCGATTTAGTTTTTGATTCAAAAAAATGATTTGGAAGGGAAAATTTTGCAGATTGGGAAAAAAATAATTAAGAGGTTTAAAACTTAAAATTTATGAATAACAGATTTAATTCAGAAGATAAAATAATATTGGCAATTGATGGACTAGATGTAAGTCAAGCAAAATTACTTCTAGAAAAATGTCCAAATATTAAGTGGGTGAAAGTTGGTTTAGAGCTTTTTGTTAGGGAAGGTCCAAGAGTTATTGAAATATTAAAAAGTTTAAATAAAAAAATTTTTTTAGACTTAAAATTTCATGATATTCCAAATACTATGAGTGCAGCATGTTTCCAAGTTGCAAAACTAGGGGTTGATATAATTTCTATTCATGCTTCAGCAGGTTTAAAAGCTCTTAGAGATTCTAAACAAGCATCTTTAGAAGGAGCCACATCAGTCAGTGTAAAACCTCCATTTGTTGTAGGAATAACTGTTTTAACAAGCTTTTCTCTTAAAGATTTTCAAACTGATCTTGATAGAAATAATTCAATTGAAGAAAATGTATTGCGACTTGCAAAGTTGTCTTTTGATGCTGGATTAGATGGATGTGTCTGTTCCCCTTTGGAGGTAAAAATGTTGAGATCTATTTATAAAGATAATTTTGAACTAATTACACCAGGTATCAGGTTAAAGATTGAAAATAAAGATGATCAAAATAGAATTATGACACCCCATGAAGCTATAGATAATGGCGCTTCTAAATTAGTCATAGGTAGATCAATATCAAAAGCTATGGATCCTAATAAAGCTCTAATAGAAATATTTAAATCTATTAATTCTGGTTAATTTTGGATTCTTCTCCCTTGAGTAATCTTTTTATGTTTGTTCTATGTTTCCAGATTACTAATAATCCCACAATTAAACTTATAAAAAAGTATGAGTGCATAAAATTACCGAGGTAAAAAAACATAAAAATAGGAAGCAAGATTGCAGCTGAAATACTGGATAAAGAAACAAATTTAGTTTTTGTTAGAACTATTATAAAAATGCCAAGTGACGCTAGTCCAACTTTCCAAGAAAGAGCCAAAAACATTCCTAATCCAGTCGCAACAGCTTTTCCTCCTTTACCTTTGAGCCATATTGGCCAAATATGTCCTGAGATAGCGGATATGCCTGCTAAAACTTCTATTAATCCTTGATCTGTAAAATATTGAGCAATTTTTACTGCAATAAGGCCTTTCCCAACGTCAATGATAAATACAAAAAGTGCTGGCCATTTCCCAACATTTCTTAAAACATTTGTGGCACCTGTAGACCCAGAACCTAAAGTTCTTAGATCTATATTTTTGAGATATTTTCCAATTAAAAAACCTGTCGGAAGTGATCCTAAAAGATAACTTGTAAAAATTATTAAGATATTCATACAGATTAGTTTAGTTCAAGATCATCGTAAATTTCATTATCTGAACCAGCAAATGCAACCCATAATGGGAATTGAAGTATTGGAATTTCAACAGAGGTTTCTGCTGCATCAATGATAATAAATGGCAATTCTTCATTAGCTTCTAATCTATCAGCTCTTTCGATGACACCTTCAGGCCTTTCAAAAAGAACAACCCCACTGTTAGGTCCAAAGTCATCCCTCGAGAGACCAAGTGAATCTTGAAGAATTCTTCTCCATTCCCCTAATCGTTCAGGCTGCGAAGCTAAAATAAGAGTCTGAAACTGATCTCCATATAATTCTCCAAGAATTGATATTAAACCCGCTGATAATAAGGCATTTTTTTGTCGAGATCCTCTACTTTCAAGAGAACCTCTACCGCCCATGTTAAAGAACCAATCATCCATAATTTCTATATCTGATGAATCAAGACTCCGTCTTAATTTCCAAGGTTCGGCATAAAAATCAGGTTGTTCTATAAAACTTGAAAAGCAACTTTTTATAATCTCTTCATCTGGCTTAAATGTTTCAGAAAGAGCAGGAACATTAACTATATTATTTGTACTATTGTTTTGCTTTTTCTCATCAAGGGGAGATGGCTTTACTATTATTGGTTGAGAAACTAATTCAAGTTTCTCTACGTTTTGTGAAAGATTCTGCAAAGCTCCAGTTAAGTACTCTTGGAAGCCTTTAACTCTTTTAGCAATATTATCTGACTGTCCTTTAAAATTTGAATCAATTTCTTTTTCTAATTCATCTTTTTTTGTTTCCAACTCTTTTATTTCTTTAACTAAAGAGTCTTTTTTTGAAACGAGATCTCTAAAAATTTCATTAGAAATTTCATCAAAAGATTTAGTTGGGTTGTTATTTTTTAGTGCAATTTTTTTATTTTGCGTTGTATTTTTCTTACTTGTTTGTTTGGTTTTATCGTCTGAAATTGACTTTTCTATTATTAATTCCTTTTCAGGATTATTATCA
>QCCT01000007.1 GCA_003281165.1 Prochlorococcus sp. AG-347-M18 | reverse complement strand
CTGTTGAAAGACTGCAAAAAGAAGTTAGGAGAGGTGCAAATTATAAAAAATCCCTCAGTTTACTAAAAAAGTCAAAAGATATTGCTCCTCATATTCAAACTAAATCAGGCATTATGTTAGGTCTTGGGGAAACATTGGATGAAATAAAAAATACAATTTATGATCTTAAAAAAATAGATTGTGATCAAATTACAATTGGCCAATATTTAAGGCCCTCATTCAATCATTTAGCAGTTAGGAAATATTGGGATCCATCTGAGTTTGAATATTTATATCGCTTCTCTAAGGAATTAGGATTCAAGAAAGTATCTTCTGGCCCCTTAGTTAGAAGTAGTTATCATGCAGGTTAACTCTCTTCAATTAAAGAGAGTTTCTTTTCAAGTTTTTTCAATATGGAGATACATTCTCCGTTCATGAGTGTACCTGCACCTCCCCAGACTAATCTTAATAAAAGATCTACTGGGCTAGAACCAACTTCTTTAACAATTTTGAAGCCTATTAACTTGAAATATCTTACAAGTTTTTTACTATATCCTTCACTATCAAAAATAGCTAAAAGTCTCGCTTTTTTGCTTGATTTTTTTTCAATTGCCCAAGCCATCGTTGTTGCCCATATAAATTCCGAAACAAAAGCAGGTGCTTTACTAAGGATTCTTAATGTATCAAGCTGAATACCTTGTTTATTTAAGTAAGTCCAACCTTTCATTTCGGCCCAAATCTTAATAATGTTATCTTTCTGTTCTGCTATGACGATTCTAAAGAAACATAATCCGAGAGTTTCTCTAACTTGAATTTTAATTAATAATCCAATTGTATCTGCTAATTTTTCTAATTCTTCAACTTTCATGATCTTGAAAATTAGACCTTATAAATTTTATGATTTTCCACCTTTAATCTATCGATCTGTTTTTGTCTTTCTTCAAACCTTTTCCTATCATCATCACTGAATTGATCTATGCAGAAATGACATTGGATACCCTTTCTATATTCTTTTCTTTTTTGATCTTCAATTGAAACTGGCATTCCACATGCATGACAAATCGAGTAGGAGCCTTTTTCTAATTCTTGATCTAAAGCAACTCTTTTATCAAAAACATAACATTCACCTTCAAATAAGTTTTCTTCTTTTGGTATATCATTAAGATATTGAAGGATGCCCCCTTTTAGGTGATAAATATTTTTATAACCTTTCTTTTTAAGCAAACTGGTGGCTTTTTCACATCTGATACCGCCGGTACAAAACATTGCTATATTTTTAGATTCCTTATTTTCTAGATGATTATCTAGATGATCATCTACCCAACTGGGGAATTCGCTAAAGTTTCTCGTATTTGGGTTTATAGAATTCTGAAATGTCCCTATAGAAACCTCATAATGATTTCTAGTATCAATGACTATAGTATTTTGATTTTTAATTAACTTATTCCAATCAGCTGAATCAATATAAGTCCCATTATCTTGTGAAGGGTTTATTCCATTAATGCCCATGGTAACTATTTCTTTCTTGATTTTTATTTTTAATTTTTTGAAGATTTTCTTTTTTGAAAAATTTACTTTCATATTTAAATTTCTATTATCTGTAAATTTGTTGAGTAAATTGATAACAATATCAATTACATTTTTCTCAGCACAAATAGTTCCATTAATACCCTCACTTGCAAAAATTAATAAACCTGAAAGATCGTTTTCATTTTCGATTTCTAATAATTTATTTTTGAGATCAAGAATTAAGTTTTCTTGAAATAGGAAGAAAGAATAAAGAGAAACTATTTTATAATTTTTGCCTTTCATAAAGAAGATAATGTTTTTTCACAAGTTTCGAAATCTTTGTTAAATGATACGCCAACCTCTTTAAGAAGCTTTCTATCTGATTGAAAAGATGGATTTGAAGTTGTTAGTAACTCATCTCCATAAAAAATTGAATTTGCCCCACATTGAAAACATAAAATTTGAGCTTCTTTTGAAAGCTTTTCTCGCCCTGCACTTAATCTTATTTTACTTTTAGGCATAAGAATTCTGGCTGTAGCTATCATCCTTATCATTTCAATCGAATCAATTTCTTGATTATCTTCTAAACCAGTACCTTCAATAGCTACTAATGAATTTATAGGCACACTTTCAGGGTGCGGATTCATATTTGAAAGCACTTTTAAAAGAGACGCTCTATCGCCATTAGTTTCCCCCAAACCTATTATCCCTCCACAACAAACATTTATTCCTGCATCTCTTACTCTTTTGATAGTATCTAGTCTGTCTTGATAAGTTCTTGTCGTAATAATATTTTTATAATGCTCAGGACTAGTATCAAGATTGTGGTTATACGCGGTCAAACCTGCCTCAGCAAGTCTGGAAGCTTGTTCTTCTGTAAGCATCCCAGCAGTAACGCATGCTTCCATTCCTAAATCTCTTACTCCACTAACCATCTCTAACATTGCATTGAAAGATTTTCCATCTCTAATTTCTCTCCATGCCCAACCCATACAAAACCTATCTGCACCCTCTTTTTTTGCTATTTGAGCTCTTGCTAAAACCTCTTTAACTTGGAATTGTGGATGACTTTTGATTTCGCTAGCACTATAAATTGATTGGCTACAGTACGAACAATTTTCCTCACATCCTCCAGTTTTTACACTGAATAATGATGCTAATTGAATGTTGTATTTGTTGAATTTCCTGTGAACGGTTTGCGATTCCCACATTAAATCAATCAGAGGCATATTAAGTATTTTCAATATTTCCTCTTTATTCCAATCGAACCTAATTTCTTTTAATATCAGATTATCCAAATTAGCCATTTTTGTTAGGAAGAATACTGAGAATCTTCAAAAGATTCATCTGGTAATGATTCTATACCGCCAAAACGTCTATTCCTTGATTGGTAATCAATTATTGCTTTTAGGAATTCAAACTCATTGAAGTCTGGCCAAAGTACGTCGGATATATAAATTTCTGAATAAGCTAACTGCCATAAAAGAAAATTACTGATCCTTTTTTCTCCACTAGTTCTTATTAGTAATTCTGGATCTTTAATTCCACTTGTTAATAGCTCTGAATTAAATAATTCTTCATTCACTTCACTTGGTTTTATTTCACCTGAAGAAGATTTTAATGCTAATACTTTTGCAACTTTTACTATTTCTTGTCTGCCTCCGTAATTGACACAAACATTCAATAAAAATTTATTGTTGTTTTTAGTTAGAGATTCTGAATTAGAGATTATTTTTTTTAAAGTTTCTGGAAAAGGAGATAAATCTCCAATAAATTTTATTTTTGTTGATTCTTCATGTATTTCATCAATCTCGTTTCTCAAAACTTCGCTAAAAAGATTTATGAGAAAATCAACCTCTTTCGTTGGCCTTGTCCAATTCTCAGTTGAAAAAGCATAAACAGTTAGTACTTTACAACCTAATTTTTTCGATGCTTTAAGAATTTCTTTTAAAACATTAACTCCTCTTTTATGTCCATATGAACGAGGTAAACCTTTTTTAGTGGCCCATCTCCCATTCCCATCCATAATTATCGCAACATGTTCTGGGACTTTTTGCTTATCTATTCTCTTGGATAAGTCATTATTTTTCTTGTCAGCTATTTGGCCTAAACTCATAAGTTAATCATTTTTGTTATTTAAGGTTGCAGGCTTTTCGATCTCTTTTTCATTTATATCACTTTTAACATTATCATTTAAATTTGTATTTTGGGATAAAGAACTTTTACCTAAAGTTGATTTATTTGTCCCCATTGAGTTTTGATTTCCAATCAAATTTACAAGAAGTTCTTGTAACCTGCTGCTGGTAATTGGTCTTTCAAGTTTCCCTTGGTTTGCTAATGATAATGTACCTGTCTCTTCCGAGACAACAATGCAAATACACCTATCAAATCTTTCTGTAATTCCTAGTGCAGCAAGATGTCTTGTTCCGTATCTGCTTATTCCTTGCCTCGATAAAGGGAGTATTACTCCAGCAGAGATTATTTTATTTCCTTTCACAAGAACTGCACCATCATGTAAAGGCGTATCAGTTGCAAAAAGATTTATTAATAGGTCAGTTGATAATTGTGCCTCAATATTGGTACCTGAATATAAAAAATCTTCAGGCCTTAAATCACTCCCTAAATCAACAACGATTAAAGCACCTCTTCTATTCTGAGAGAGTTTACCCGCAGTATCAACTAACTGAGTAATAGTAGTGGATGTAGCTCTAAATTCCTTTGGTGGATTTCCAAGTAATACAGCTAGCCTCCCAGTGCCCAATAATTCCATTAATCTTCTTAGCTCTCCTTGCCAAAGAATTGCCAATGAGAGAGAGCAAGCGAGAACCACTGCATCAATTAATTTTGATGTTAATGGAAGGGAGGCATATCTTTGTATAAACCATGCGGATGAAACTAAAAATAAATATCCCCTTAAAAGCCATAGGGTTCTTTGTTCTTTTACTCTAGAAAATAATAAAAGTCCAAAACCAACTGCAAATAATACATCTAATAAAAGCTTTAAATTTATAATCCCCCAGAAATTCACATTAAGAACAAAATTAATTTAAATGTACCTAATTTTGTTTGATAAAGCGATCAGGTAAGACATCATATTTTAAAAGATCAGATGGATTTTCTCTTTTTTGAATGATCTCAGCATCACCATCACAAACTAAGAGAGCCGCAGGTCTCGGAATTCTATTGTAATTAGAACTCATTGAATTATTGTAGGCACCAGTACCAAAAACGCATATTAAGTCTCCTGTTTTGCATTCTGCTAAATCTATTTCTTTAAAAAGGACATCTCCTGATTCGCAGTGTTTGCCAGCAATAGTATATTTGTTATCGGAATTATTGTTAAGTGGATTATTTACCAGACATGCAGAATAATTTGATTGGTATGTTATCGGTCTTGGATTATCACTCATCCCACCATCAACAGATAAGTATGTTCTTATACCTGGAATTTCTTTAAAGGCCCCAATCTTGTAGATTGTTACACCTGCTGTAGATACGATAGATCTTCCAGGCTCACACATCAAAGTAGGAAAATCTAAGTTGTTTTTCTTACAAGCTTTAACAACTGAGTCAGAAATTGTTTTTACCCATTCATCAATTGAAGGGGGATCATCACTTTCTGTGTATTTAATACCTAATCCTCCTCCAACATTAAGTTCCACGATATTATGATCAAACTTTTTGGCGTCTAAAATGACATTTACCATTATTTCCCCAAGATCATGATGAGGGTCTAGTTCAAAAATCTGTGAACCAATATGAGCATGTATCCCTGTTAATTTTAGATGTTTAGTATCGCGTATATTTGCAAATAAGTTATTCAAATATTCAATCCCAAAACCAAATTTGCTATCAAATGATCCAGTCCTTATGTATTCATGAGTATGGCATTCTATCCCCGGAGTAAAGCGAATCATTATTTCTAGGTCACGATTTAATGAGTTTGATAGATTTTCTAATCTTTCAAAGTCGTAATCATTATCAACAATTACTTTTATATTATTTCTAACGGCAAACTCTATTTCTTTATCTGATTTATTATTTCCGTGAAAAACAATTTTCTCATTTGGGACCCCACCTTTAAGGGCAGTTAAGAGTTCTCCTTCTGAAACTGCATCAAGTCCTAAACCTTCTGAGGAAACAAGATTACTCATGAAGATAGAACTATTTGCCTTGGACGCATATATTGGTAATGATTTCCCTGGATAATATTTTTCTAGTGCTTTTTTATAAGCTCTACAAGATTCTCTTAAAGTTTTTTCATCCAATATATAAAGAGGAGAATCATATTTTTTAACTAATTCTTGAATAGAACATCCTCCGATGGCTAATTTCCCATCATTTTCTATTGATGTAGTAATGGGTACGATATTTTTATTAGGACTTTTGAGGTCAATCTTTTCTTTTAAAAATGATTTTTTTTCTTCCATTTGGAATTCATAATAGGGTTATGCTGTGAAGTGTCATATTTTATAATGACTTTTTAATTTATTTTGTGAGTATTCATATAAAATGATATCTATTAAACACATAAATGAGAAAGATATTGATTTATGTTATGAATTAGATTCAAGTACGATTTCGTTTTGGACCAAAAAGCAATGGGCTAGCGAATTCAAGAAAGAAGGTATTAAAGTAGTAGGATTATTTATTTCAAATGTAGTAATAGGGATATGTGTTTTTCATGTGGTTCTTGATGAAGCTCAAATAAATTTTTTTGTAGTAAATCAGAAATATAGGAAAAAAGGTTATGGAACTTATCTTATGAACTATCTAATAAAACAATGTCAGACTTTAAATATAAATAAATTACTTTTAGAAGTCTCTTTTACGAATACCACAGCTGAGAAATTTTATAATCACTTTGATTTTTATACTGTGGGAAAAAGAACAAACTACTATAAAGATGGTTCGGATGCTCTCTTAAAAGAAAAAAAATTAACAACTAAATAATTAAAGAATTTAATTGTTCGGATAACCAGAATGCTTGAAATTACTATAATTTGTTGCTATATCACTAAAAAAGTTAAATTTAATTCAATAAAATATATTTTTGGGTATTCACAAAAGCTCATTCTGAACACAAATTTGACATATTACTGGTAGGTTATTAATAGGATTTAATCTTCTGATGTTTGAAAGATTTACAGAAAAGGCTATAAAAGTCATCATGCTTGCTCAAGAGGAAGCTAGGAGACTTGGTCATAATTTCGTTGGAACAGAACAAATTTTATTAGGTTTAATTGGAGAGGGTACAGGTGTCGCAGCAAAGGTTCTTAAGTCATTAGGCGTTAACTTAAAAGATTCAAGAATAGAAGTTGAAAAGATAATAGGTAGAGGATCAGGTTTTGTAGCTGTAGAAATACCTTTTACTCCAAGGGCAAAAAGAGTTTTAGAATTATCCCTAGAAGAAGCTCGTCAGTTAGGTCACAACTATATAGGAACTGAACATCTTCTGTTAGGTTTGATAAGAGAGGGTGAGGGCGTTGCTGCAAGGGTCCTAGAAAACCTAAGTATTGATCTTACTAAAGTAAGAACTCAAGTTATAAGGATGCTAGGTGAAACAGCAGAAGTTGGTAGCGGCTCTAACTCAAGTAAAGGTAATTTAAAAACTGCGACTCTCGACGAATTTGGTACAAATTTAACAAAGTTAGCAAGTGAGTCAAAACTCGATCCTGTAGTTGGCCGTTATGCAGAAATAGACCGGGTAGTTCAAATATTAGGTAGAAGAACTAAAAATAATCCGGTTCTCATTGGAGAGCCTGGTGTAGGTAAAACAGCTATTGCAGAAGGTCTGGCGCAGAGAATTCAGCTAGGAGATATCCCCGATATACTCGAAGATAAAAGAGTATTAACTCTTGATATAGGACTTTTAGTCGCGGGCACAAAATATAGGGGTGAATTCGAAGAAAGATTAAAAAAGATAATGGAAGAAATCAAATCTGCAGGGAACGTAATCCTTGTCATAGATGAAGTGCATACTTTAATTGGTGCTGGAGCAGCAGAAGGAGCTATAGATGCAGCAAATATACTGAAGCCAGCTTTAGCTCGAGGAGAACTCCAATGTATTGGAGCTACAACATTAGATGAATATAGAAAACATATTGAAAGAGATGCGGCTTTAGAAAGAAGGTTCCAACCCGTAATGGTTGGGGAACCATCTATCGAAGATACAATCGAAATCTTAAAAGGTCTTCGAGAACGTTATGAACAACATCATCGTCTTAAAATTACTGATGATGCTCTAGAAGCTGCAGCTCATTTAGGAGATCGATATATATCTGATAGATTTTTGCCCGATAAAGCTATAGACCTTATTGACGAAGCTGGAAGTAGAGTTCGTTTAATAAATTCTAAGCTTCCGCCTGAGGCGAAACAAATAGATAAAGAACTAAGGCAAATTCAAAAACAAAAGGAAGAATCTGTAAGGGACCAAAACTTTGATCAAGCTGGCCAATTAAGAGAAAAGGAGATGGAATTGTCAGCAAAAATTAAAGATGTACTCGAAAAGAAAAAAGAATCTTCAACCGAGAACGAATCTTCAATTGATTCAAATACAGTTAAAAATAATTCTAAACTTATACAAAACCCTATGGTTTGTGAAGAGGATGTGGCTCATATAGTTGCATCTTGGACCGGCGTACCTGTTCAAAAATTAACTGAAACTGAATCAGTCAAGCTTCTCAATATGGAGGAAACTCTTCACCAAAGATTAATTGGACAAGATGAAGCTGTAAAAGCTGTTTCTAGAGCTATTAGAAGAGCAAGAGTCGGGTTAAAAAACCCCAATAGACCTATTGCAAGTTTTATTTTTTCAGGCCCAACTGGTGTCGGCAAAACTGAATTAACTAAATCATTAGCTTCATATTTCTTTGGTAGTGAAGAAGCAATGATCAGATTGGATATGTCAGAATTCATGGAAAGACATACAGTTAGTAAACTTATAGGTTCCCCCCCAGGATATGTTGGTTTTAATGAAGGTGGTCAACTTACTGAGGCGGTCAGAAGAAGACCTTACACAGTTGTCTTATTTGATGAAGTAGAAAAAGCTCATCCTGATGTATTTAATTTATTATTGCAACTTCTTGAGGACGGTAGATTAACAGATTCTAAAGGTAGAACAGTGGACTTTAAAAACACTTTATTAATAATGACCTCCAATATTGGCTCAAAAGTAATTGAGAAAGGTGGAGGTGGATTAGGATTTGAGTTTTCAGGTGATTCTGTTGAAGATAGCCAATACAACAGAATAAAATCTTTAGTTAATGAAGAACTAAAGCAATACTTTAGACCTGAATTTTTAAATAGACTTGATGAAATTATTGTATTTAGGCAACTTTCTAAAAATGAAGTCAAAGAAATTGCTGAAATAATGCTGCAAGAGGTTTTTGCAAGATTACAAGATAAAGGCATTAAATTAGACGTAACAGATGCTTTTAAAGAAAGACTTGTTGAAGAAGGCTATAATCCTTCTTATGGAGCAAGACCCTTAAGAAGAGCGGTTATGCGACTATTAGAGGATAGTTTGGCTGAGGAAGTTCTTTCAGGAAGAATAAAAAATGGAGATAAAGCTTTAGTTGATATAGATGATAATAAAAAAGTTACGATTAATATTTCTTCTGAAGAATCTTCTCAAGAGTTAGCAAGTGCTAACTTCTAGATATTCAATATAAATATGCAATCAATCTCTCCAGAAACTATATATAGGGGGAATTATGCTTGGGAAAAATCTTTACCTCAAATTACTAGATTAACTAAAACTCCATTAATTTTAGGTAGAGGTACTAAGACGAATAACCTGAGAAATAAAATAATTTTTGATTTAAAAAATCAAAATCTCATTGTTAATTCGGCTAATTTACAATTTGATTGTTGTTATGAAGATATTTCAAGAGTAAAGAAAATCATTTCAAAGAATAAAAATGATTCTGTCATAGCAGCTGGAGGTGGCAAAGTTTTAGATGCTGGTAAATACATAGCAGAATGTCTCAATATCCCCTGTATTACAGTGCCTCTTAGCGCCTCTACCTGTGCAGGTTGGACAGCCTTATCTAATATTTATACAAAGAACGGCCAATTCATAGAGGATTTTGCATTAAGATCTTGTCCGAAAATCCTAGTGTATGATCATAAATTTATTAAAACAGCTCCATTAAGAACTCTGGCAAGTGGCATAGCCGATGCTTTGGCAAAATGGTATGAGTCCTCAATTACAAGTTCAACAATTGATGATGGTCTTGTGCAACAAGCGATTCAGATATCAAGAGTTTTAAGAGATCAATTACTAATAGATGGTCAAAAGGCATTTAATAGTGAATTTGAAAATAATCCTTCTTGGCGTAATACTATTGAAGCGTGTGGACTTACGGCAGGATTAGTTGGTGGTATTGGGGGAGAAAAGTGTAGGACTGCTGCTGCACATGCTATTCATAACGCTATTACTCAGATAATTACCCCTAATAAATTCTTACATGGTGAGATTGTTGGTGTTGGATTAATATTGCAATTAAGACTAGAAGAAATAAAAAATAATAATAAATTAGCTGAACAATCAATTAAGCAATTATTGGTATTTATGAAAAAATTGAATTTGCCAACTACTATTGCACAACTTGGAATAAATGTTTTTGAAAATAATAATTTAGAGAAAATTGCTAATTTTACTTGTCGAGATAAATCTGAGATTCACTTCTTGCCTTTTGAAATTCATAAAAGGGACATCATTGAGGTTATTGCAAATTTTGAACAACAAAAAATCAAAGTATAAATTTTTTGACTAAAACTTATTTCGAACAATTTAGTGATTTGAATGTTGATTTTTTTGAGCGTGCCAAATTATCTCTATTAGATCCATTAGGTCTTTATTTAGCGAATGATGTTAAGTGGATAAAAATCAATCAAAACTGGAACTCCTTGAAATTTCCTGTGGTTGTTGGTGGAAAGGGACAGACTATACTTCTCCTTCATGGTTTTGATAGTAGTTTTTTAGAGTTTAGAAGAATATATCAATCATTAAAAAGAAATTTCCAAGTTATAGTTCCTGATCTTTTAGGTTTTGGTTTTAGTCCTAGGTGCGCAGCAAATGAATACAATCCCTCTAAAATAATTACATTTTTGGTTGATCTCCTTAAGACCTTAAAGATAACAAAAAATCTAAAAATTATTGGTGCCTCTATGGGGGGGGCAACAGCTTTAAAACTTGCTTTTGAAATCCCTAATTCTGTTGATAAGATTATTCTTTTATCTCCCGCGGGATTGTTCGGAGAACCTAAGAGTATTCCCTTCCCTTTTAACCAAATTGGGGCCTCATTTCTTGGATTGCCGCAGGTTAGAAAAAGTCTTTGTAGGCAAGCATTTGCTTTCCCGGATGAATGTGTTGGTGAAATGGAAGAGCAAATTGCTTCAATTCATTTAGGTTGTAAAGGATGGAGGAACTCACTTGCATCTTTCGCAAAAAGTGGAGGATTTGCTGGAACACATAAATATATCCAAAATATTCCAATTAAAACAATTTGTGGAGAAAATGATCGTATTCTTGGTAAAAAAGAAATTAAAAATATAAGAAAAATTGAAAAATTAAATTTTGTAGGTTTGCAAAATTGTGGTCATCTTCCTCATGTAGATCAACCATCATTATCTAGTAAAATTATCCAAGATTATTTTTTGGAATAAATGATTTTATGACTAATTTAGATACTTTAGAATTATAAAAATATAATATATAACAGACGGAGTAAAAATGTAGCTATCAATCCTGTCAAGAATACCTCCATGTCCAGGTAAGAAAGTTCCAGAATCTTTTATTTTTGCATCTCTCTTCATCATTGATTCAATTAAATCTCCAACTAATGCCATGAGCGAAATTAAAATTCCATATAAAATTCCAACTAATAATGGATTTTTCCAATTTAGTAAAAATGCGAAAAATATTGCTAGTAAAATTGAACAGGACATTCCTCCTATTAAACCCTCTATAGTTTTACTTGGAGATATTGGAGAAAGAGATTTTTTACCAAATGACTTCCCAATGAAGTAGGAACCAATATCACTTGCAACAATTAAAAAACAAGAAGTTAAAGTCAAATGAAGACCTGAAGTATTTGATAAGCTCTCAAACGAAATAAAACCTTTATTTGAATTTAGTATCACTGACTCTAAGCCTCTTAACTTTATCCAGTAACTAGGTAAAAAACCTAAATAGAATAAACCAAAAATAGATGCTGCAATATCTGAAATTGTTCCAGGTTTTGGTTGCAAAAGTAACCAAGTGCATATTCCAACTGAACAGATAGGTAAAAATGAGCTTGATAGTTCTCCTTCAAGCAAACCTATTGTCTCAAGATAAGTAGAAATAATAATAACTAATGAAGAAAATAACGTGGTTTTTGTAGCTGGTTTTATTCCTTTAAATTCTGCCATTCTAAAAAATTCTAATAACGCTAAATAAGTAAGCATTGCTATTGCTAAAGTAAAAAACCAACCCCCTAACAAAACAACAATTAAACCAAAAATTCCTATAAGTAATCCGCTTCTTAATCTCATATCAAATTTCTATGTTTATATGACATTTATATTAAAATTTACCAGATCTTTATTGTATAAACTTTGATTATTTATCCAATTAAACCTATCGATGTCAATTTTTTCTCCAGGAACTAGTAGAGGTATCCCAGGAGGATAAGGGCAAATAATATCTCCAGATATTTTATTTAATGATTCTGAAAAGGGAATACTGCGAGTTTCACTTCTCCAAGCAATTCCAATTTCAGTTTCTGGTGCTTGAACTAATTTAAAAGGTGATTGGATTATTTCTAAACTTTTTGATTTTTTAGAATTTAATATTAATTTATTCCACAACTTTTCAAATAAAATTGGAAAATCTTTTTGATTCGCAAATCCTAGGCAAAAAGTGAGCGTCATCATTTCTGGTAATTCAGCAATAAGACCATTTCTATAGAAAAATCTATCAGCAGTAAAACCATCAATTCCGAACTTAGATGTATTTAATACTATTTTTAAGGGGTCTTGGGTTTCTATCAGAGGAATATTTTTTTGGATTAATTTTTTGTAGATACTTTTTGCCTCTAAAATTCTTTTTTGATATTTTGATAAACTTTTTTTATTAAGCCAATCTTTAATAGACTCTTCACAAGAAGAAAGTAATAAGGAACTAGGGCTCGTAGTTTGCAATAAATTAATACTTTTGATTAAATTATGCTCATTTATAAGATTGCCTTTATACCAAAGTGCCGCCGTTTGAGTTAAACCATTAAGAGACTTGTGTAATGAGTGAACGACTAAATCAGCATTTGATAATAACGCTGATTTTGGTAAATTAATGTTTTCACAAAAAAGGAAATAAGAGCCATGGGCTTCATCTACCAAAACAGGTAAATTTTTTTGATGACAAAGATCTATTAAAGGCTCTAAATCGCCTGCGTAACCATGATAAGAAGGACTTACAAGAATTACCCCTACAATTTTTTTTTCATTAAAATTTATTTTTTTAAATACATTTTTCAACCAGTTTTTTGATATTGGTTTGTAATGACCAGTGTCTGATGAAAATTCTAGGTCAAAGAATATTGGAAGTATGTTCTGCATCGCACAGGTTTTAATAACGCTTATATGAACATTTCTAGGCATAAGAATAGTTTCGCCAGGATTTGCCATCGCAATTAACGCTGATTGTATTAATCCAGAGGCTCCATTAACTCCAAAAAAACATCCTTTCGAATTAAATTTTTTAGAGAATTCTCTTTGAGATTTAGAGATCAGTCCGCTCTTTGATAGTGGAGAGCCTATCTCTGGTAGTTCCGGTAAATCCCAATACCCAGGTTGACTTTTTAATAATTTTACTAATTTCTTGGGTAATGCTGCCCCTCTGTTGTGAGCTGGAAAGAAAAGTGACTTTAAAAACTTTTTATTTAGAAAAGATGAAATGCTCATAAAGTATTATTTACACAGATAGAATGAATCAAATGAAATCTTTCTTTGATATTTTTTAACTTTAATGACAAGCTCTTATCCGAAATATTCAGCAAGAAGAGACTTAATTTGGTTGATGTTGAGACCATGGATTTTTATACCAAGAGTTTTATATATCCTTTTAACTTTTATTTTTCTTTTTTTAAGAATACTTTTTCAAGGTAACAGTAAAAATAAAAATGTACAAAAAAATCTCTCAAAATATCTTTTCGATGTAATAACAGATTTAGGACCTTGTTTTATAAAATTAGGCCAAGCACTTTCTACTAGACCAGATCTTGTAAGACAAGATTGGCTTACAGAACTTACAAATTTGCAGGATAATCTACCAGCATTTGATCATAAAATTGCTTTAAAAATTATTGAAGAGGAACTTGGATCGTCCCCTAATGAATTATTTGATGAGTTTCCTGAAAGCCCGATTGCTTCAGCAAGCTTAGGTCAAGTTTATAAAACAAAAACAAAGAATAATAATTATGTAGCTGTTAAAGTACAGAGACCAAATTTGTACTTTTTGATAAGAAGAGATATTGTAATTTTGAGGTTTCTTGGAACTGTTTTATCGCCATTTTTACCATTAAATATTGGTGTTGGAATAGGAGAAATAATAGATGAATTTGGAAAAGCACTTTTTGATGAAATTGACTATGAAAAAGAAGGGGAAAATGCTTTAAAGTTTGCAGATTTGTTCAAAGATAATCCAAATGTTTTTATACCTAAATTGGAAAAACAGTTTTCATCTAAAAGGATTATTACAACATCTTGGATTGATGGAGTTAAGTTAAGAGACCGAACTTTATTGGAAGAAAATAACTTAATCCCTTCATCTTTTATAAAAACTTGTGTAATAAGTGGTCTTCAGCAATTATTTGAATATGGATATTTTCATGCCGACCCACATCCAGGAAATATGTTTGCTCTCAAAGGGGGAAATGCAGATTGTGGAAATTTAGCTTATGTAGATTTTGGAATGATGGATACAATTACAAATTCAGATAGACTTACATTGATTAAGGCCATAGTTCACATAATAAATGATGAATATTATCTTCTTGCAAAAGATTTTCAGAAACTAGGTTTTTTAAGCAAAGAGCAAGATCTGCAAAAACTTGTTAAACCATTAGAAGAAGTTCTAAGTGGATCTTTAAGTGCTGAAGTTGGAAATTTTAATCTTAAAAATGTAACGGATAAATTCTCAAAACTAATGTATTCTTATCCATTTAGAGTCCCCAGCAGGTTTGCCTTAATAATAAGAGCTGTTGTAAGTCAAGAGGGTTTGGCACTAAAACTTGATCCTGATTTTAAAATTTTAAAAATAGCATATCCCTACATTGCTAAAAAACTACTTACTGATAATTCCGAAGAGATTTTAGATATTCTCTTAGAAGTAGTTTTTGATAATAAAGGTCAAATCCAAATAGAAAAAGTTGAAAGTTTGTTGAATATTTTATTTAAAGATTCTGAAAATATTAATTCAGACCTTATACCAGTTGCTAATGCAGGGTTGAAATTATTTGTGAGTAAAAAAGGATCGGAAGTTAGGAGGAACCTTCTTTTAAGCCTTATAAAAGATGATAAATTAGAATTATCAGATGCAAAAAAACTCATAAGATTAATCATAGATACTTTTAGCCCTATGAATATTGCAAAAAGCGCTGTTCAAAATATAATTTCTCCAGTTTAGGTTTATATTCATATTTTATAAATTTACTTATGATTTTTATTGATTAAAATTAATTCAAGTGATTATTTATGAAAATTAAATAGTCTAATAATTTATGAATTTGGTTATATGAAATGAAAATTTTGAAAAACCTTTTTTTATTTAATAAAAATCCTGAAAATAATAGAAACTTAAGTATTAAAGTTGTAGATCATTATGAAGAAATTGCGAAGATAGTAAAAGAAGCAAGAATCCAACAAAACTTATCAATAAAAGAATTATCAAAAATATCAAAAATTCCTGAACAAACAATTAATTCTATTGAAAATAATATTACAAATATTAGGCCAAAGTATCCTTTTATAAGGTCTATATTAATTAAATTGGAGGAATGCTTACTATTAAAAAAAAATACATTAATAAAATTGCCAATTAGAGAATTAGAAACTTTTAAGAAAGAAAAAAAGGATTTTCTCATTCGTAAGTTCGATCTTATAAATACTTGGCATGGAAGTCTACTCTATTTTTTTATATTAGTTCTAACTATATTTTTATTAAAAAGATACTTTATTTTGAATGTAAACTTAATAGAGATTCAAAATATTGAGAATAAAATCATTGATAAATAATATTCAATATGTCCCTAAAATCTAGTCCTCCCAAAATTATTTCCTAGCTCACTATATCTTCTGATATCTTGTTCTATTTCTTCTAAAGGTCGATTTATCTTCCATTTCCAATTATTTTTTGTAGTACCTGGTATGTTTAATCTACTTGAGTCATTTAAAGACAATATATCTTGGATTGGAGCGATAAAAAGATTAGCATTTGTCTCCATTCCTATTTTTATTAAACTCCATGAAGGATTTTCCGAAAATTTATACTCATCATGTATTCTTTTTTTTGAATTATTTTCTAAGCTTTCCCACCATGATACTGAAGTAGAGTTGTCATGGGTACCTGTATAAACCACCCAATTTTCTCCTTCAATATTCTTAGGTAAATATGGGTTATCTTCATTCCCATCAAAAGCGAATTGCAATATTTTCATGCCAGGCAGTTCAAAATTTCTCCTTAATTTTTCTACATCAGGTGTTATTACTCCCAAATCCTCAGCAATGATGGGTAGGTAGTCAGTACCTAAATCAATTTTTAGTTTATTTAATAGTGTTTTACCTGGCGAATTTATCCACTTACCACAAATTGCTGTTTTTGAGTTGCCATTTACTCTCCAGTAACCAGCCAATCCTCTGAAATGATCTAATCTCAACAAGTCAACAAGCTCAAATTGCCTTTTAAATCTTTTCCTCCACCAAGCGAAATTAGTACGCTTATGTTTTGACCAAAAGTAAGTTGGAGTCCCCCATAATTGCCCTTTTGATGAAAAATAATCAGGCGGTACTCCACTTTGAAAGATTAAATCTCCATTTTTTAAAATAGAAAATAGTGATTTATTACTCCATACTTCGGCACTGTCCCTAGAAACATAAAAAGGTAAATCTCCAATTAATTTAACGTTATATATTTTCGCAAATTTTTTAATAGCTCTCCATTGCTCATCTAAATGCCACTGTATTAATTTTTCAATAAGTATCTTGTCACTTTTTGCTTTGATCCACGATTTTAAAAACTTATTATTTTTTATTTTAAAATCCTTAGGCCATTTCCACCAAGGCAACTTATTAAATTCTTCCCTGATAACAATAAATGTTGCATAATCTTCAATCCAAGAATTCTTACTAATCCATTTATTAAAAGCAAGTTTTCTATCTTCAGCTTGGGAACTCCAAGATTGCAAAAGAAGATGACCTAATTTTTTTGTTAAATTATCTGCAGTATCAAAATCAAAATGACTATTATTCTGATTTGTCGGTCCTAATTCTTTTGGACTAGAAATGAAGATAAAATTTTCTTCGATTAAATTATCTATATCAAGAAACCATGGATTTAGTGCAAAGCTTGATGGTGAACTATATGGAGACCCAGTAGAATCAGTGGGTGTAAGAGGCAAAAATTGCCAGTATTCGATACCATTATCGTGAAGTTTTTTGATCCATTCTTTAGCCCCTTGCCCAAAAGTTCCACACACTCTTCCTCCCGGTATACATGAAGGATGCATAAGTATGCCTAATGACTTTTTTGTAAGAACTTTTTGAATAGACATTTTTATTTCTATTTTTGATTATTTACAATTAGATTGTTATTAATTCTCTAAATTCAACGATATACAAATTTCATATTATTGACAAATAATAACCTAAATATTTTTTTTCTTTAATTAAAAAAAATCTATTTTTATAGACTTAGTTTCACATTTTGCTTAAAAGATATGATTTTTGAAAAGATGTAGTGATTATTTTTTGCGAAATTCACATAAACGACTACGATAAGGAAAGAGTTTTATGTTGCTTATTTCGTGACAAGTTTTATCACGGCAGTGCAGAATAAAGAATCGAATTTTAATCTAACTAATAGTAGATTAAGGCTAATAAGTGGAACGACTAATCCTAAATTAGCGGAAGAAATTGCATCATACTTAGGTATTGAAAACGTACCTTTAATATCTAAAAGATTTGCTGATGGAGAACTTTATGTCCAAATTCAGCAATCTATTAGAGGTTGCGATGTATTCCTAATTCAACCTACTTCCGCTCCTGTAAATGATAGTTTAATAGAACTCATGATAATGGTTGATGCATGTAAGAGGGCATCTGCAAGGCAAATAACGGCCGTGATCCCATATTTTGGATATGCAAGGGCAGATAGAAAGACTTCGGGAAGAGAATCTATTACTGCAAAACTCACTGCTAATTTGCTAGAGAAATCAGGGGTAGATAGGGTTCTTGCAATGGATTTACATTCTGCACAAATACAAGGATATTTTGATATTCCATGCGACCATATTTATGGTTCCCCGGTATTAATTGATTATTTAGAAAGTTTAAATTTAGAGGATGTAGTAGTTGTTTCTCCAGATGTAGGTGGGGTAGCTAGAGCAAGAGCATTCGCAAAATTAATGAAAGATGCTCCGTTGGCAATAATTGATAAAAGGAGGTCAGCTCATAATATTGCTGAAAGCTTAACAGTTATTGGTGAAGTAAAAGGTAAAACGGCTATTCTAATTGACGATATGATAGATACCGGAGGCACAATATGTTCTGGAGCTCATTTATTAAAAAAAGAAGGGGCTAACAGAATATTTGCATGTGCATCACATGCAGTATTTTCTCCTCCTTCTTATGAAAGATTAAGTACAAAAGATTTATTCGAACAAGTTATTGTGACCAATAGTATACCAGTTATTGGTAAAGACGATTTCCATCAGTTAAAAGTACTTTCTGTTGCAAATATGCTGGGTGAGGCTATTTGGAGAATCCACGAAGAAAGTTCTGTTAGTTCAATGTTCAGGTAATTAATAAAATTATTTTTTGTTCTTCTTTAAAAGTTGCTTTAGCCTTTTTTCATAATCATTTTTGATATTTTTTGGAATGCTTTCAGGACAAATATTTAGAGCACTTCCAACTATTTGAAAGGTCCCTGCGTTATATAGCTTTTTATCGTCAAGCTTTTCATTTCCTAACTCTCTAATAGCTCCACCATGCTTGCCTATTATTACATTTGCAAAAGTAGCACTAGCTATTCCGAGACCTTTATTAAAATCTACTTCAGCTTTTGAAGCTATGCAAAGATAAGATGCTCCCATTTGTCGATATAGGAAAAGATCTTCTTCAGTGGCAGCAATTAAATTCTTTTCAGCATATATATGTTTATGTAATGTATTAATCTCAGAAATAGAAAAGGAAATTATAAAACCAATACTTAAAAATTTGAGAAATCTATTTGAATTAAAATTAATACTCATTAATTAATAATATTTACTACAACATAACATTTTTATTTTTAATATTTATTGATAAAAAGAACTTATTTAATAATTTTTATTTCGTGATGATTTTCTACTATTTTTAGCTTATTTTTGTTCCATGAATATATTACCCTAAATCTATAATTGTCTATATCTACTAGCCTTGTATGTTCAAGAATATACCAATCTTTATAAGAAGATTCGAAAATCATTTCGTGTTCATCGACTTGTTTAATATTTGAAATCCCTTGTTCGTTACTCAAATAAAAATTTTCCCTGAAAAGTTGATGCCCCTTTAAGAGAGCATTCATTTCCCCTCTTTCTTTGTATTGTGGATTTTCTTCAAAAAAATTATATTTTTTTTCTGGATACCAGGTAAATTTATAGTGCGACTCCCATTCAGATTTACTTTCAAGAGCTTGTATATTTATGAACATACATAAATTATAAGTTTTTTGTACCTCATCAAGGAAATATGTTCTATTAGATTTCCACAATCCGATATTTCTCGAAAACCATCTCTTGAGATTAATGTTTAAGCTTATTTCTGGCCGATTGTTTTCGCCAAAATTTAGATTTTTACTTTGATTAATAGCAACCATTTATAAATTAGCCCTAACTATTTCATAGCTTATTTGTAGAATAAAAATAAATATCTTAATGTGTTCATAAGGATTAACAGCTTTTCAACACTTCAGGGGAAATCACTTGAATGATAAAAAAGAACTAAAATTAATACTTGTAGCAGCTAGGAATCAACTTTCTAGTAATGATATTAAATCTCTCATAGCTTATCTAGATTCAGATGATTGTGAATTTGAGATATCCCTTCAGATTTCTGAACCAGCAGAACAGCCGGAATTACTTGAATTACATAGATTAGTAGCTATTCCAGCTCTTATAAAGATTTCTCCAGGTCCAAAGCAAATTTTTGCTGGAAGTAATATTTTCTCACAATTACAGAAATGGTTGCCAAGGTGGAATCAAGAAGGCTTAACAAAAAATTTAGGAATTAAGTTACAACCATCCAAAATTGATTCCATAAGAACTCAAAAAGAATTTCTTCTAGAAGACGAACTTCTTGTTTTAAGGCAAGAAAATGAGACTTTAACAAAAAGAATAGAATCTCAGGAAAGATTATTAAGAATGGTCGCACATGAATTAAGAACCCCCTTAACTGCTGCTACCTTGGCGGTTCAAAGTCAAAAACTTGGTCAGATAGATATTTCAAAATTGCAAGAGGTTATTAAAAGACGTCTTGAGGAGATTGAACTTTTATCTCAGGATCTTTTAGAGGTTGGAACAACAAAATGGGAAGCTTTATTTAATCCTCAGAAAATTGACTTAGGTAACATTAGTGCTGAAGTTATACTCGAGTTGGAAAAATTCTGGCGATTGAGGAATATTGAAATTGATACTGATATTCCTTCTGATCTTCCAAGTGTATTTGCAGATCAAAGGAGAATGAGACAAGTATTTTTAAATTTAATTGAAAATGCCATTAAATTTTCTGAAGACTCTGGATCAATAAAAATAACAATGATTCACAAGACAAATCAATGGGTAGAAATAACAATTTGTGACAAAGGCGCAGGTATTCCTTTAAGCGAACAAAAAAGAATTTTTCTGGATAGAGTAAGGCTACCACAGACTTCTGAAGGAACTTCAGGATTTGGGATAGGTTTGTCTGTATGCAGAAGGATCGTACAAGTCCATGGAGGAAGAATATGGGTTGTATCTGAAATTGGAGAAGGTTCGTGCTTCCATTTTACTGTTCCTGTATGGCAAGGACAAAACAAAGAGCAACAATACTTGACGAAAGGTTAGCCTTACTCTTAATTTTTAATAAGCAGTAATTCTGATTTCCTGGCCCCATCGTCTAGAGGCCTAGGACACCTCCCTTTCACGGAGGCGACAGGGGTTCGAATCCCCTTGGGGCTATTCTTTTAGATTTTAAATTAAATTATTGTTGATTTTGCTTGCCTATCTACGGCAAGTAAATTTTCTGAAAGGTCTTTTTTTAGTCTTTTTTCTATCATCCCTATTGGCATCCACTGACAACCTTGAACAGTAAGATCATAAATAAGTGAATTTTTTGAAGTATTTTTAATGCTTTGAATTTTCCAACTACCCTCAAATTTTCTGAAATCCCCTTTTATTAAATTGAATTTTAATAAGCCGAGGTCTTTTTCTTCAAATAAGTCGATAGTTACTTCAGCTGAAAATTTCATACCAAGGAAATCCTGAGCCCCAACTTGTTTAAGATGGACATTATTTTCATTCTGAAATATTTTTTTGCTCGATAAAAGATTTGGTATGTATAGATTTAGTCGATCATAATCTGTTAGAACACTCCACAAAGAATCGAAACTTGCAGAAGTTGTAAGTTGAGCTGCCAGTCGTCTTGTTCCGCCAGAAAGCTTTTCCATAGTCTGCTCAATTGTCCTGTAGTCATCTTTTCTTGAATGATCTAGTGATTCTTGAGGATTAACCATAAATGAATTTTTTAAATAGATAAAAAATTTATTTCTGTGTAACTATACAAATAAAAACAACAAATACTGAAAAATAAAAATAATTTCTTAAATATATTCCGATCTCAAAACGTAACCATTTTTGTGAAATCACTACAAATTAAACTACAAATTGATAATCTCATATATAAATAAGTTTACAAAATGGTTTACTCTCAAGCAAAAGTTATCGCTGGTGGATTAGCTCATATCCCTATCGTGATCGGTATTTTTTACTTCATCATGACTTTCTTTAATAAAAGAGCTATAGAATATGCTGAGGCAAATAAGCCAAAGAAGGTTGAAAAAAAAGTTGAAAAACCAGAAATAAAAGCAAAAAGTTCAGCGCCGACTAAAGTTGAATCAAAAGTAGAGGTTCAAAAAACCACTTCAGATAGTTCCGAAATAAAAACAGAATCACCAAAAAATAATGAAATTACTAATATTGAGAAAAAACCTATGAAGAAAAAGCACGCTGATGTTCCAGTTAATATTTATAGACCAAAGACACCTTATGAAGGAACAGTAATAGAAAATTATAGTCTTCTAAAAGAGGGAGCTATTGGTAGAGTAAATCATATTACTTTTGATTTAAAAGATAGTGATCCTTTCTTAAATTACGTTGAAGGCCAAAGTATAGGTATTATGCCTGCTGGTGAAGATGCCAATGGTAAGCCCCATAAGTTAAGACTATATTCAATTGCAAGCACCAGGCATGGAGATAATTTTGAGGGTAATACTGTCTCATTATGTGTAAGACAACTTCAGTACGAAAAAGATGGAGAAACAATTAATGGTGTCTGCTCCACTTACTTATGCGATATTAAGCCTGGAGATAAAGTAAAAATAACTGGTCCTGTTGGTAAAGAAATGCTTCTCCCTGACGAAGAGGACGCAAACGTTGTTATGTTGGCCACTGGAACTGGAATAGCACCAATGAGGGCTTATTTAAGAAGAATGTTCGAGCCAACTGAAAAAGAAAAAAATAAATGGAATTTCAAGGGTAAAGCTTGGCTATTTATGGGAGCGCCAAAATCAGCAAATTTGTTATACGAGGAAGATCTTCAAAGATACCTTACTGATAATCCAGATAATTTTAAATATACAAAAGCTATTAGCCGTGAGCAGCAAAATACAAAAGGTGGAAGAATGTACATTCAAGACAGAGTTTTAGAATCAGCCAATGAACTTTTCAATATGATTGAAGATGAAAAGACACACATATATCTTTGTGGATTAAAGGGTATGGAACCTGGTATAGATGAAGCGATGACTAAGGCAGCAGAAGAAAAAGGCTTGAACTGGTCAGAATTAAGACCTCAACTAAAAAAAGCAGGAAGATGGCACGTAGAAACTTACTAAATGATTGATATTTAGATTTAAGTTTCATCTACATAATACTTTTTGGTTTAGACACAATATGTAGCTAATATTTGAAATAAAGAGGATTTTAAATAAAGAATACTAAAAATATGCCTTCAACTTTAAGTAATCCTCTAAGATTAGGCTTACGGCAGGAAAGAGTCATACCTCCACAATGCTTAGTAATATTTGGTGCTAGTGGAGACCTTACTCATAGAAAATTAATACCAGCCTTATTTGAACTCTATTTGCAAAGAAGAATTCCTAGTGAATTTGGAATCGTTGGTTGTGCCAGAAGACCTTGGACTGATAATGAGTTTAGAGAAAAGATGAAAGTAAAGCTATCAAATCAAATATCTGGTAAAGAAAGGGAGTGGGAACAATTTTCTAATTATCTTTTCTATGAACCAGTTGACTTACAACAAAGTGATCATGTAGTAAGGCTTTCTAGAAGATTAAATGAAATTGATAAAACACAAGCTACTCATGGTAATAGAACATTTTATTTATCAGTATCCCCGAATTTCTATGCTAGTGGATGTAAAGCTCTTAAAGCAGCTGGCCTTTTAGATGATCCTAAGAAAAGTCGTTTAGTGATTGAAAAACCATTTGGAAGAGATTATTCAAGTGCAAAAAAATTGAATAAGATTGTTCAAAGTTGCGCTGAAGAAACTCAGATTTATAGGATTGATCATTATTTAGGAAAAGAGACAGTTCAAAATATTCTTGTTTTGAGGTTTGCTAATACTATTTTTGAACCAATCTGGAATAGAAATTATATATCAAGTGTTCAAATTACTTCGTCTGAAACAGTGGGTGTTGAAGATAGAGCAGGTTATTACGAAAGTTCTGGTGCTTTAAGGGATATGCTTCAAAATCATATGACTCAAATGCTTGCTGTTACTGCTATGGAACCTCCTGGAAAGTTTGAACCAGAAGCAATAAGAAATGAAAAAGCTAAGGTTCTTCAAGCTTCAAAGCTTGCTGACGAAAATGAACCTTGGAATTGTTGCATAAGAGGTCAATATGGAGAGGGAGGAAATATTACAAATCGACTCAAAGGATATAGGCAGGAAGATGGTGTTAATTGTAATAGCACAACAGAAACTTATATTGCGACAAAAGTTTTCGTTGATAACTGGCGTTGGCAAGGGGTTCCTTTTTATTTGAGAACAGGTAAAAGACTACCTAAAAGACTTGGAGAAATAGTTTTAACTTTTAAAGACGTTCCTGTTCATTTATTTGAATCAACAATAATAAATCCTGCCCCAAATCAACTTATCCTTAGAATTCAACCAAATGAAGGTGCTACTTTCAAATTTGAGGTAAAATCTCCTGGTTCTGGAATGAAATCAAGACCTGTTGAGATGGAATTTTCTTATGATGAATCATTTGGAGAACCTTCAGATGAAGGGTATGTAAGATTATTAGCTGATGCGATGCTTTCTGACCCAACCTTATTTACTCGTAGTGATGAAGTAGAGGCAGCCTGGAAACTTTATACGCCATTAATAGAATTGATGGATAATTCTCCTTGGAAGTTACCTATTTATAATTATGAATCTATGACGTGGGGACCTCCTGAGTCTGATCAATTAATTTCAAAAGATAATATTTTCTGGCGTAGACCTTAAAAATGAAACCTCAACTAACACTCCAAACCCCTCTAGAGCTGCCTTATCAGGAAATTTCTAGTTATCTTAATAAATTATGGATTTCAGAAGATAAAGATAACAGTGGAGCTAATACTTTTACATTAATGGTCTGGCAGCCTGCTTGGCTAGAACAATGTTTGGTTCAAAAAGGATTAGTTAATGGACCAATTACTGGAAATTTAAGTCCAGAAATAATTGAAGTTGCTAAAAAATTTATATTAGATCAAGGACTTCCTATCACTACTTCCTTTAATAGTGAAGAATTATTGAATTTGTTGAAGGAAAATTTATCTAATGAAGACTTTGAAGATTTTAGAGGACAATTTTTTGAATCATCAATAAGTACATTGAATCCAAGAAGATTAATAACTCTAGCGCCAACATTAAATAAAAATTCAGATATCAAAACTTTTGTATCCGCTTACTGTCCATTAAGTGATACTCCAGCTATGCAACCTATATGTGGGGATTTGGTTGTTATTAGGGGGGACTCGGCCTCATTATTTAGTAAAGGATTAAAAATAATTGATGAATTATCTATTGATGAATTACCTTCATGGTTGTGGTGGAATGGAAGCTTGGATGAATCGCCTGAAATATTCGAATATTTTGCTGATTATGGTCTAAGGTTAATTATTGATACTGCTCTTGGATCGCCTCAAAGATGTTTAAAAGTTTTAGATCAATTAAATAATTCAAATAAAGCTATTAATGATTTGAATTGGGTTAGATTGAAAAATTGGAGGGAATCATTAGCAATGATTTTTGATCCCCCTTCGAGGAGACCAATTTTAGATCATATTACTGATATTGACATTGATATTGCAGGAGATCATATGATTCAAGCTTTGTTTTTGATTTCATGGATTAGCGATAAACTTGGTTGGTCTTTTCTAAGAGTTGAAAGTAATACAGAATCAACAAAAATAGAGTTTGAAAGAATTAATGGCGAAATAATTTCTGCGTCAATTAATCCCTTATCATTGGGAAATCCAAGTATTCATTTAGGACAAGTTATTGGATTGAGGCTGATTTCAAAAATTAGTGAGGTTCAAAAAAATAACACTTGTGTAATACTTGGCTGTGAATCAGTGGAATGTATGAGACTTGAAGCAGGGGGAATGGCTAATATGGAATTAATAGAACAAGTTGTTCCAAATTCTTTTTCTACATCAGAGTACGATGTTAGTAAATTATTGGGAAGTAGTAGAGGTAATACCAGTCCTCTTTTTGAAAATTCTATTAAGATAGCCCTTCAAATATTTAATGGTTTTAATAACTAATAGATGCCTTGTGTAATATCTTCTCCTTCAACTGATAGTGGGAAAACTACATTATCACTTTTGCTATCTTGTTGGGCGTTCTCAAAAGGTATAAAGATACAAACTTTCAAGGTTGGCCCGGATTATCTTGATCAACAACAACTTAGTTCAATTGGCCAACCTATTTGTAGGAATTTAGATATTTTTTTGAGTGGTGAGAAATGGGTTCAAGAAAGTTTTTTAAAACATTCTTTGAAATATGAATTCTCATTAATTGAAGGAGCAATGGGTCTATTTGATGGATTAGGGTCAACAACCTATTCCAGTACAGCAAATATCTCTAAACTTCTGAATGCTCCAATAATTTTTATTGTTAATGCTAGAGGTCAAGTAGCTTCTCTTTTGGCGACTATTCGTGGTTTTAGAGATTTCGATAGTGGATTGTCAATAGCAGGAATTATATTTAACAACGTTAATTCAGATAGACATAAAAAATTAATCAAAGAAGTTTTTAAAAATGAAGACATCGAAATTCTCGGTTTTTTGCCATCTGATTCAAAAATAACTTTAAACAAAGCTAATTTAGGTTTGATATCTCCAATGGATAATGGAAAAGAAATTGATGTTGAATATTTTGCAAATTTCGCCGAAAGAAATCTTGATGTATTTTCTCTTATTAAATTTCTGAAATCTCCGCAAAAGAAAATATTTAATTCACTCAATTTTAAAGATTTTAAAATTGACAAAAGTAAACCTATCGCAATTGCAGAAGATAAAATCTTTCATTTTCAATATCCTGAAACTAAGGAGTTTTTGAGTGAAATTGGAATACCATTGATTTCATGGAGTATTTATGATGATGAAGAAATACCAAATGAGGCTTCTTCTTTAATTATTCCTGGGGGGTTCCCTGAAAAATATGCCGATCATATAAGTAACTCTACAAAAAGCTTAAATTCTTTGAGGAAATTCCGTAAAAATGGATTTATATATGCAGAGTGCGGAGGGATGATGATTTTAGGAGACTTTATAAAAGATGAAAATGGGAATAATCATAAGATGAGTGGTATTCTGCCTTTTAGATCAAAAAAAAGTAAGCTTACAGTCGGTTACAGATACATTAACGGTTTAAAAGATACTCCGATTATTAAACAAAAACAATCAACTAGAGGACATGAATTTCATTATTGGGAAATTGAAAATTATTTATCTGAACATGATTTAATAAAAGCTGAGTATCAGAAGAAATTATCTGCTCCATGGGAAATTAGATCTTGGGAAACTGAATACAAAAATGAAGGCTATTTTGACGAAAAATTACATGCAAGTTGGATTCACTTACATTTGCCAAGCTCTCCAGAAGTCGCAAAAAACTTTATAGATGCTACCCAAATTAGTTTTTCAAAGGATTCTTAATTTATTATCAAATCAAATATTTTGAGAGGAGAACCTAAAAAAAACATTCCAGGCAAGGTAATTAACGGTCCTAAAAAACTCCCCACCATTACCTCAATTTTTGTATGGCCCAAGGTTTCTTTTAAAAATAATTCAGATTTAGGGTCTAGTTTTTTTGATAGTTTGTTGATTTCTGCAGCTTGAATTCCAGCTGATTTTCTAACACCACTAGCGTCATACAAAACTATTAGTGCTATAGCAACTGATAAAGCGAATATTGAGCTATCAAATCCTAATTCGTAACCAATACCAGATGCAGCACCAGTTATTAAGGCCGAATGGCTTGAAGGCATACCACCAGTTTCAAACATAATTGCAAATCTTATCTCTCCATTTGAAAAGAAATTGAATACAATTTTAAAAAATTGAGCTAGTAAACAAGATAATAAGCTCCAGAATAGAACTGAATTATTAAAAATGGTAAAAAACTCAGACATAGATTAAGCTATTTACCTGTCTCGACTTGTAATGAAGTCGGCTAATGATATTAAATACTTTGCATCCGTACCCCAAGGTTCAATTGCTTTTTTTGATTTTTCAACTAAATCAATTGCTCTTTTCTTTGACTCCTCCATTCCAAGTAATTTAGGGTATGTAGTTTTATCGGCTAAAAGATCTTTACCTGCTGTTTTACCAAGCTTTTCACTGCTGGAAGTTAAATCAAGAATATCATCAATTATTTGAAAGGCCAAACCAATTCCCTCTGCATATTTTGTTAGAGCTTGTAATAGTTTTTCGTTAGCGCCTGCAATCATCGCGCCTGTTCTTACGCAAGCCTTTAATAAAGCCCCAGTCTTATGAAGATGAATGTATTCGAGAGTTTCAAGATCGACTTCTTTTCCTTCACATTCTAAATCAACAACTTGCCCCCCAACTAGGCCTGGTGCACCTGCAACCAAGGATAATTCGCCAATTACATTTAATAACCTAGTTGGATCAACTCCCGGGCTTCTCAAAGAGACCATTTCAAAGGCCCTGGTTAATAAAGCATCGCCAGCAAGAATAGCTATTGCATCCCCATATACTTTATGGTTTGTAGGCCTACCTCTCCTCAAGTCATCATTATCCATAGCGGGAAGATCATCATGAATTAAGGACATTGTATGGATCATTTCTATTGCCACTGCAGTAGGGACAGCAAGAGAAGGTTCTCCCCCAGCCAATGAGCAAGATGCTAAACATAAAATTGGACGTATTCTTTTTCCTCCAGCCAAAAGTGAATATCTCATTGATTCTCTTAATATTTCTGGATTCTCAGGGCCCAAGGAAAAATCCAGTGCTTCTTCTACAATCTTTTTTGTATTTTTAAGATATTTTTCAAAATCAGAAATACTATTTATAACTTCAGTCATTTTATACCTTTAGTAAAATTTTTTTCATCTTGGAGTTTATGGCAAAAGGTCATTAAGAGTTGATGATAAGCTAAATTGTTTTTGCCAGCTAAAAATAGTATTTACAAGTAACATTGTTACTGTCATTGGTCCAACACCTCCTGGTACAGGTGTATAAGCAAATACTTTAGAAATAACATCTTCTAATAATACATCGCCACATAATCGGGTTTGATTTTTATCGGAACTTTTTAATCTATGTATTCCAACATCAATAATTACCGCTCCTTCTTTCACAAAACTAGAATCCACAAGATTAGGTTTTCCTGCAGCAGCAATTAATATGTCTGCTTCTCTACAGATTTTATTTAAATTTAATGTTTTTGAATGAGTCATCGTTACTGTGCCATTTAGATTCAACAACATAAGCGATAGTGGTTTCCCAACAAGCAAACTTCTTCCAATAACAACAATTTTCTTACCTTCAATTGCAATATTTTGGGCTCTTAATAAATTAATAATTCCTGCTGGAGTACATGATCTCATCGCAGGCTCATTTTTTACTAATTTGCCGATATTTATCTCATTTAATCCATCTACATCTTTATTTGGATTAATATTACTTATAAGTTTTTGCTCATCAAACTTCTTTGGGATGGGTAGTTGGAGCAACATTCCATCAATATTCTTATCAGAATTAAGTTTGATTATTAATTGTTCAACTTCTTTTTGGTCTACACTATCATTTAGATGAAAGATAAAGCTCTTTATCCCAATCCTTGAACACGCTTTCTCCTTGTTGTTTACGTAAACACCACTCGCAGGGTCTTCACCTATTCTTATTACAGCTAGACCAGGTGCTCTTTTTGCAATTTTTTTATTACTAGAGATATACTCATTTAATCTTTCTTCAATTTCAAGGGACAATTTTTTACCATCTAATTTTAATGACATTTAGAAAAACATCTCCTTTTTACACCTAGCATGCCTATAATTTTAAATTATTCAAATAGATTTATTTATATTCTGTGCAAAACATTACAACCACCTTAAAAAAAATGCTTTATCTGTGGAGGAGAAGTCAAGTCCCAGTAAAACAACTAATTAAAATTTCAAGAATAGATAATCTCATAATTTTTTTAGTATGCATTTTAATTTCAATAATTTCTTCTTACAAATACCTTCTTGTTTCGCCTTTACAGATCACAGACATTTTTTCTTGGCTTTTGACCTTTACTGAAATACTTATTAGTTCTGGAATTTTGATATTAGTTTCAAAAAAAGAGAATCCCACAATTTCTTCAAGACAGATCATCTTGATCATCACTCTTCTTTTAGCAGTACAAGCCACGAAATTAGCCATAGCTTCAAACATAAGTCCATTATCTATGATAATTCCACCGGCGTTAGTTATATCTCAAGGAATGGGGAGCATAACTGCTTTAGCTTTTGTTTCAATAGCAAGTTTTAGTTGGCCAGACCCAGCAGTTTTTATAAATAATAATTTATTTTTTATTTTATTAGTTTGCGCTTCAGTAGTATCTCTACTTGGAGCAAGAATTAGAAGTAGAGCTCAGTTACTTCAACTATCAATTTTTGTTCCCATAGGATCGTTCTTGAGTCAATGGATATTAATAGGTAAAGGCAGTAATCCCCTTATTAACAATCAAGAATTTGTTTTAGCTAATGGCGATATATTTTCTGATTCCTTGCTATTGGCAATAGTAATGCTTTTTACTATTTTATTTATTCCTATTTTTGAATCGATATTTGGATTATTAACTAAAGCAAGATTACTCGAATTAGCTGATAAGGAGAAACCTCTAATTAGAAGATTGTCTCTTGAAGCTCCCGGTACTTTTGAACATACTTTACTTATATGTGGTTTAGCAGAGGAAGCAACAAGAATGATTGGCGGTGATATCGATCTTATTAAAACTGGAGCGTTATATCATGATGTTGGAAAACTACATGCACCTAATTGGTTTATCGAAAATCAGGATGGTTCAAAAAATCCGCATGACGAATTAGATGATCCCATTAAAAGTGCAGAAGTATTACAGGCACATGTTGATGAAGGATTAAAATTTGCAAGAAAAAATAGACTACCTAAAATGATAGCCAATTTTATCCCAGAACATCAAGGTACCCTAAAAATGGGATATTTTTTTCAAAAGGCTAAAGAAAAAAATCTCGACATTGATGAAAATTATTTTAGATACAAAGGTCCTATTCCTCAGTCAAAAGAAACTGCTATTTTAATGCTTGCGGATGGATGTGAAGCGGCACTAAGAGCTATGAATATAAACGCATCTGATAAAGAAGCTTTGGAAACAATATCTAATATTATCTACTCGCGTCAGAAAGATGGCCAATTAGATGATAGTAATTTATCTAAAGGAGAAATTTTCCTAATAAAAAGAGCATTCTTGAATGTTTGGAAAAGAATTAGACATAGAAGAATTCAGTATCCAACAAGTAAGAATAATACTTTTTCTTAATTTTTAATTTTATAGCCTTATACTTCTTCGATGTTTTGGATTACACCAATATATAAGGGCTAAGGTACTTAATAATGTTGTTAATAAAGTAAACCCTCCAATTCCAAAAATGTCCTTAAGAGTTATGAGTCTTACCACTGAATAAGGTCCTGTCCCAGAAATTACCATTGATAGAGATACTAGAGTTAAAGTTACTCCCCATTTTCTCTCGGCTAAAAGAGCTGCTGAAGAAACTATTCCAACAATTGCAGCAGGCCAACCAAGACTTATGGCAAGAGTTATATTTGCAACTTTTAGTGGGGGCCCATAACTTATTATTAATGCGATTATTGGAAGTGCAATAATATTACTGATTAACCCGACCCATGAAAGTGCCCAATATCCAAGTAACCTTTCTCTCATTATTTACTACTTTAAATATTTAATCAATCTACAATATTAAGAGACTATTTTTTATGATATTTAATATTCCTAAGAAATACTTTAATTTAAGTGATTAGGTAGGATTGTTTTGTTTGTATTTTCTAAATTATCAAATTGTGGGTGAATTGAATTTTTTTTCTCAGAAAAGACTAGCCTGTTTAAAGCATTAACGTAAGCATTCGCTGCAGCAACTACAACATCCGTATCAGCTGAATGACCAGAATATATTTTACTATCCCTTCTTATTCTAATTGTTACTTCACCCAAAGCATCTATTCCTTCTGTAACCGACTTAACTGAAAATTCAATTAATTCATTAGGAACTTTAGCTAATTTATTTAAAGCCTCGCATACAGCATCAACTGGTCCAGTCCCTATTGATACGGCAGTATTCTCAGTATTATCTTCCGTGTCTATAAGCGATATGGTGGCCGTAGGTTTAGATGCGTTACCGCAACTTACTTGTACAAGACTTAATTGGAATTTAGCTTCTGGCAGCTGTACTTGTTCACTAACAATTGCTTCTAAGTCTCTATCAGTAATTTCTCTTTTCCTGTCAGCTAATTCCTTAAAACGAGCGAAAGCATCATTTAAATCTTCTCGGCTCAAATCATATCCCATCTCTTCTAATCTTGCTCTTACCGCACTTCTTCCACTAAGTTTCCCCAAAGATATTTTGTTGTCACTCAAACCAACAGTTTTTGCATCGATAATTTCGTAAGTTAGTCTATTTTTTAAAACCCCATCCTGATGAATTCCAGACTCATGTGCAAAAGCGTTGGCTCCCACAATTGCTTTATTAGGTTGAACAGTCATTCCAGTTAGGTTTGAAACAAGTCTAGAGGTTTTTGTTATTTCTTCTGTTCTTATAGCTGTAAGAGGAGTTGGCGAGTCTGGATTTCTTTTGAAAAAAGTATTAAAAAAACTTTTCCTAACATGCAAAGCCATTACTAATTCTTCTAGAGAGGCATTCCCAGCTCTTTCCCCAATTCCATTAATCGTACATTCTAGTTGTCTTGCTCCATTTTTTACTGCTTCTAAAAAATTGGCTACAGCCAAACCCAGATCATTATGACCATGAACAGATATTACTGCCTCATCAATATTTGGAACATTTTTATTTATATCATAAATTAATTTACCGAATTCACTAGGAGTTGTGAATCCAACAGTATCAGGGATATTTATTGTTGTCGCTCCTGCAGAGATTGCTAATTGAATCACTTCGTATAAAAAATCAGGATCACTCCTTGAGGCATCTTCACAAGAAAACTCAATATCATCTACCAATGATTTTGCAAAATTAACCATTTCTGGAACTATTTGAAGAACATCTTTTCTGGATTTTTTGAGTTTATGTTTAAGATGAATATCACTTGTAGCAATAAAAGTATGAATTCTTTTCTTGGGAGCTGGATTTACTGCTTCGTAACATGCTTTTATATCTCCTTTAGATGCTCTAGCTAAACCACAAATTATAGGGCCATTTTCTTTCCCTACGGCATTGGCAATTTTATTAACAGCTTTAAAATCTCCTGGACTTGCGAAAGGGAATCCAGCCTCAATAACATCTACTCCTAATCTTGCTAATTGATGAGCGATAGCAAGTTTTTCTTCAAGATTTAAACTGGCACCAGGAGATTGCTCTCCGTCTCGAAGAGTTGTATCAAATATCAAAATTCTTCCAGGATCTTTTGACATAAGACGGGATAATCTAGTTTTATATTAAGCTAATTAAAAAAAATTGACTAGATTTAGTTGAAAAAATTTTTGCTGCAAATTCAAAATTTAAACAATATTAGTTAAATTTCTGAAAAAAAAAATGAAATACTTAAATTATTAAAGTATTCTTTTAGGATCAAAGCCTCCTTTTATAAAAGGTTAGGTTTAATTTTTTATAGAATTTCAGGCATAAATTATAAGAAAGTATGAATGGGCGATACCCCCCAAAAAATGTTTTAGGTCAGTTAGCGATAGTTTTACATGCTCATCTACCTTATGTTAGAAAAAATGAAAAAAACTCCTTAGAAGAGGATTGGTTATTTCAGGCGATTCTTGAATGTTATATACCACTACTTCAATCAATAGAATTTTCCAAAAATGAAAATCCTGAAAATACAAAACTTACTATTAGTTTGTCTCCAACATTATTATCACTTCTTAATAATAAACAAATTCAAGAAACTTTCCCAAGCTGGATTAAAACAAGGAATGATTTCCTAAACGAACTGCCACTAGAAGAAAAAAATGCCTCTACATTTTTAACGAAAAATCTTAATGATAAATACCTATATTGGCAAAATTGTTCTGGAAATTTAATCGAGAAGTTTAGGGTATTAAATAACTCTGGAAATTTGGATATTCTCACTTGTGCTGCTACTCATGGATATTTACCAATTCTAAGAGAGAATCCTGAAACTATTAAAGGACAAATTAATACAGCCATTAGGAGCCATGAAAATATTTTTGGAACAAAGCCTTTAGGTATTTGGTTACCTGAATGCGCATATTATGAGGGTTTAGATGAAATACTATTTAATTCTGGAATTAGATATACAATCTTAGACGGACACGGGATTTTAAATTCAAAACCAAGGCCTCGGTATGGTGTATATGCTCCAATATGCTCGAAAAAAGGAGTGGCATTTTTCGGGAGAGATAGTGAGTCAACCTTGCCCGTTTGGTCTGCTAAGGATGGATTCCCTGGTGACAAAGTCTATAGGGAATTTCATAAAGATTTGGGGTGGGAATTACCTCTCTCAAAGCTCCAAAAGAAGGGTATTTCAACAAAAAGACCTTTGGGTTTAAAGTTTCATAAGATTACAGATGAAAATATTTCTTTAGGGAAAAAAGAGTTTTACCTTGAAAATGAAGCCAAAAATAAGGCGGCAGAACATGCTGATGCCTATCTTCTAGCGAGATCCAAACAACTAGAAAAATTGACTTTATCCTCTTCTTTTAAGCCTCTATTGGTAGCTCCATTTGATGCAGAGTTATTTGGTCATTGGTGGTATGAGGGCCCTTTTTTTATTGAAAATATACTAAAGAACTCTAGTAAATATTCAATTAAGCTTACAAATTTAAAAGAATTCTTAATGCAAAAACCAAATCTTCAGATTTGTGATCCATCGCCATCAAGCTGGGGGCAAGGTGGCTACCATAATTACTGGATAAATGATGCAAATGCATGGATCGTTCCAGAAATCACAAAGGCAGGCTCAACATTTGTAGATTTGTGCTTGGAAAATTTTAATAATGATTTATCTCCAAGGCTCTTCAAGCAAGCTGCAAGAGAACTACTTCTTTCTGAGTCCTCTGATTGGAGTTTTATTCTAAGAGCTGGAACCACAACTGAGCTAGCAAAAGAGAGAATAAAAAGACACTTATTCAGGTTCTGGAAATTGGTTGAAATGATTAAAAATCATTCTAATATTAATTTAAGATTTCTTGAAGATATTGAGGAAGAGGATAAAGTCTTCCCAAATATAAATATTGATGATTGGCGAAAATAAAAATACTAATTTAACTTGAGCATTCCTAGTTTTACTTTTAGAGGTGAATTTATAAACATCTTACTCATCACGTAAATTAGTTTTGGGAGTGGAAGTGTATTAGTAAGAAAACCAACCCATTCATTGGTTGATAATCTAAAGAAATTTGAGAAAAAGCTTCTTAATCTACTTTCGTCAAAACTCATTAATCTTCTTAGACCGTATTGGTAAAGCTTATGCCTTTGTGTTAATTCGTAAGGCCATAGGATTTCCCAACCTTTTGAAGCTAAATCTAGCGAACTTAGATGGGGTTCTTTTAAAAAGATTGCTAATTTTTGTGCAAGGAGTGGAGCCCTTCTTAATAAAGATCCAACCATGTATCCCGATGCAGGATGAACCATACTTGCAGCCCCACCGAAACCAAGTACAAATTGTTTTTTAAATGGGAGGGGTAGATTCATAGGGAAAAGGCAATTCTCTTCATGAAAAATTTCACTTACCTCAATACCCTTACTATTAAGTCTTTTATAAAGTCTTTTTCTAAGATTTTCTTGGGATAATGCAGGATAACTAGCTAATGAAGTTTCTTCAACAAAAAAAGTGTCGTTGCCAAGATCCATTGCATAAAGAAATGAAGGAGATGATAACTTTTCTTCTTTGTTTAAATGATTTGGACGAAAATCCATTAGAACAAATTGTTCTTTATTAACAGGTGGTGATGTAAATTTACCTACAATTCCGTAAGCGGCTTGTTGAGCGATTTCATTTTGAACTGGTCTTTTTACAAAATTACTTTTATGACCACTTGCGTCAATAACTAATCTCGCCTTTATTTTGAGACCTGAAGAGCAAATTACCTCAGATAGTTTATTTTTTTCTTTAATTTCTTTTGCTGTTTCATTCAACCATTTAATCCCTTTACACTTTTTTAAAAGCTCATTTTGAAAGGCTTCCTGATTTATTAAACCATAGTCGTAGTTGTGTTTTGTCGGAGTATCCCCTTTTTTATTTTCCCCATCTCCAAAAAAACTAACTGTTTTACACCATCGGTGAGATAACAAGGACTCTAACCCTAATTCTTCTAATTCAGATGCCCAGATACCATATGTATTCTCCCATTTTTCATTTGGAGATTTTGTTGATATTCCCTTAATATTTAGATTTTGCTTGGCTAATTCTGAAGCTAAACATAATGCGGCAGGACCTGAACCTAAAATTAAAATATCAAGTATTTCCATATTATTTAGCTAACCATAAGGCTTTTAATTTTGTTCAACTGAGCTGGGTTGGTCTTTTCCCTCTATTTGTTCACGAGGTACCAATACCACTTCAGATAAATGATCACCGTCATCTAATCTTTGTAATTTTACTCCTGTAGCTGCCCTAGATTGCTGAGAGATTTTATCTGCGTTTGTTCTTACTATTACGCCTTTTTCGGTCACAAGTAGTAATTCTTCTCCTTCGCCAAGGACCTTCAAACAAACTAGCTGATCATCTTTAATTCTAAATTTTATTGCTCTCAACCCCATGCCTGCTCTTTTTTGTAATCTAAACTGAGCTACAGGTACTCTCTTTCCTAGTCCAAATGCACTGGCAATTAATACCCATGGACCATTTGAAGAGTTTTCCTCAACATTATCATCAAGATCTTCTGTGAGACCCTCAATTTTAGCCAATTGATCAACCAAATTAGATGTTAAAACATCCATAGAAACTAAATTGTCGCCTTCTCTCAAGTTCATTGATTTAACTCCTCTTGCTGTTCTACCAAGTGGTCTTAATTCATTGATATCTAGTCTGAAATGAATCGCCATTCCTGTTTTAGATCCAATCAAAACACTATCACCTTCTTTTGATAATCTGACCCAAGTTAGGGCATCTCCATCCTCAAGATTAATTGCTATTAGTCCATTTGAGCGAATTTTTGAGAAAGCGGAAAGCGCAGTTCTTTTTATAAAGCCAGCTTTGGTTAGCATTAATAAATAACTATCGTCAACAAATGAATCCACAGCAACTAGTGAAGTTATTTTTTCTTCTCTTGGAATTGGGAGAAGTTGAACTGATGGAGTCCCTTTTGCTGTTCTGCTACTCATCGGAACTCTATATGCTGGGAGAGCATAAGCTACTCCTCTATCACTGAAAAGCAAAAGAGTATCATGATCGTTACAACTTATAAATAATTTCACATCATCATCTTCTTTGGTTTTTGTGCCAGCTTTACCCCTTGAACCACGACTGGTAGATTCAAAATCATTAACAGGCATTCTTTTTAAATAACCTGCTTCAGTTAATAGAACTACGGATCTGTCATTAGCTATGAGATCAATATCATCTAATCCGCCGCCTAAATCTAATATTTCTGTTTTCCTAGGAGAAGAGAATCTTTCATCGATTCTATTAATTTCTTCAAGAATAATTTCAAAAATTCTTTCTTTACTATTTAATATTTGCTGATATAGGTTGATTTTTTCGGTTAACTCATTATGTTCCCCTTTGATTTTATCTGCTTCAAGTGCTGTTAATCTTCTTAATTGCATTTGTAGAATTGCATCTGCCTGTATGGAAGATAATTGATGGTCGTTTTGTAATTTATCTCGAGCTGATATTGAATCTTTCGCTGATCTAATTAGATTTATAATTTTATCCATAGCATCTAAGGCCAATAGAAGACCCTTTACAATATGATCTCTTTCTTCTGCCTTTTTTAATAAAAATGCTGTTCTTCGCCTTATTGTCTCAACCCTAAAATCTAGAAAAACGTCTAACATTTTTCTGAGTGAAAGGGTTGTGGGCTCTCCTTTTACTAATGCAAGGATGTTTGCACTAAAGTTATTCTGTAGAGGTGTTAACTTAAATAAATTATTTAAAACTACTTGTGGGTAGGCATCCCTTTTTAGTTCAATAACAATCCTCATCCCATCTCGATCGCTTTCATCTCTAATATCAGAAATACCTTCTAATTTTTTTTCATTAACTAGGTCAGCAATTCTTTCTATCAATGCAGCCTTATTGGTTTGAAATGGAAGCTCTGTAATTATTACTGCATCTTTCTCTGCTCTACCAATGGATTTAATTTGCTCAATATTTGCTACCCCTCTCATGGTTATTGACCCCCTTCCTGTTTTGAAAGTTTCTCTAATACCGTCTCTGCCTAAGATTTGGCCACCTGTGGGAAAATCAGGACCCTTAATTATTTCAAAAAGTTCACTATCTTTTAATGAAGGGTTTTTGATTATTGATTTAAGACCATTAATTAATTCTCCTAAGTTATGAGGTGGAATATTAGTTGCCATACCTACTGCTATTCCAGATGAACCATTTAAAAGAAGTTGAGGGATCCTAGCAGGTAAAACTGTTGGCTCTTGCTGAGAACCGTCAAAATTATCGGCGAAATCTACAGTTTCAGATTCAATATCCTCTAATAAACTTTCATCCGTAAGAGACTGTAAGCGAGATTCTGTATATCTCATCGCTGCTGGAGGGTCGTTATCAACAGAACCAAAGTTTCCATGGCCATCAATGAGTGGCATCCTCATAGAGAAATCCTGAGCCATCCTAACCAAAGCATCATAAACAGCAGTATCGCCATGAGGGTGATATTTACCAAGTACTTCTCCAACAACTCTTGCACATTTTCTGTATGGTCTACCGCTAGTTAAACCAAGTTCATACATTGCATAAAGAATTCTTCTGTGAACAGGTTTTAATCCATCTCTTGCATCTGGAAGAGCACGACCAACTATAACGCTCATTGCATACTCAAGGTATGAACGAGACATCTCATTTCTTAGGTCAGTCTGAATAATTCGATCGTTATCTTCGCTTAATCCTGAGTTATCGGAATCTAAAATATCAGACATACAAAAATCCTTTCTTTAATAATAATCGCTGATTGTCATAATGAATAAAAAAAAAGATTTATTTAATTCCCAAATACTCACATTTACACACAAATCAAAATAAAACCTGTTGTTTTTGAATAAACCTTGGCTTATTACCCCTTTAGTTGTTAATTTAATCAGAATAAAAGAAAACTATCGTGAATATTGAACTTGGTTTGAATAAAAAAGTCAGACGGGCTTATGGCATCGATGAAATAGCTTTAGTCCCTGGCAATAGAACACTTGATTATGATTTGACTGATCCTTCTTGGTCAATAGGTGATTTCAAAAGAGAAGTCCCGATCGTCGCTAGTGCCATGGATAGTGTTGTCGATGTCAATACGGCTGTAGAGCTCACAAAATTAGGTTCCCTTGGGGTCATTAATATGGAGGGTATACAAACACGATATGAAAACCCTGATGAAATATTGAACCAAATAGCATCAGTCGGGAAGAATGATTTTGTTCCATTAATGCAGAAAATATACAGTGAACCGGTCAAGGAGGGATTGATTGTACAAAGAATAAATGAGGTGAAAGAAAGAGGAGGTATAGCAGCTTTTAGTGGGACTCCTCAAGCTGCCATTAAGTTTAAAGAAACACTTGATAATTCCAAAATAGATTTGTTTTTTCTTCAAGGAACAGTTGTATCCACTGAACATCTTGGTATGGAAGGTAAGGAAACCTTAAGTATTAAAGATCTCTGTCAATCTATGAATGTCCCAGTAGTAGCAGGGAATTGTGTTACTTACGAAGTTGCAAAACTTCTCATGGATGCTGGAGTTGCAGGATTGATGGTTGGAATAGGACCTGGAGCGGCATGTACATCAAGAGGAGTATTGGGAATTGGAATCCCTCAAGCAACTGCAATTGCTGATTGTAGTGCTGCAAGAAATGATTACTTTAATGAAAGTGGTCGTTACATTCCTATTATTGGTGATGGAGGAATTGTTACTGGCGGAGATATCTGTAAATGTTTAGCATGTGGAGCAGATGCTGTAATGATTGGATCCCCAATAGCTAAATCCTCAAACGCTCCAGGTAAAGGATTTCACTGGGGTATGGCTACTCCAAGTCCAGTTTTGCCAAGAGGGACAAGAATTGAAGTTGGTTCTACAGGATCCCTAGAAAGAATTATTAAAGGCCCTGCTTTACTTGATGATGGGACACATAACTTATTAGGAGCCATTAGAACCTCAATGAGTACTCTTGGGGCACAAAATATTAAAGAAATGCAAGAAGTTGAAATAGTTATCGCACCATCGCTTCTTACAGAAGGTAAGGTTTATCAAAAAGCTCAGCAGCTTGGGATGGGTAAGTAGTTCACTTAGAGCAAAATTTTAAATCCTTAGTGAATTAAGTATTAATTTGAAAAATTTTCTAATTAGGAGTTATTATAAAATGATGGGGGAAACCCCATACTCCTCACACACTAAATCGCCCGATTAATCGGGCTTTTTTAGATATTTTGTTACTTATATTATTTAATCTGTAATGAAATCATCACTTAAAAGAATTGCCTGCTAAATTTTCAAAAAGGAATACTTAAATTATGTCATCAGCTCCAGCCGTAACTGACTCTTCATTTGACAAGGATGTACTGCAAAGTGATCTACCAGTATTGGTTGATTTTTGGGCACCATGGTGCGGTCCATGTAGGATGGTCGCTCCAGTTGTAGAAGAAATCTCAAAAGACTTTGAAGGGAAAATTAAAGTTTTTAAATTAAACACAGATGAGAATCCAAATGTAGCCAGTCAATACGGAATCAGAAGTATTCCTACATTAATGATCTTTAAAGGGGGCCAAAAGGTTGATACCGTTGTTGGTGCTGTGCCAAAAGCTACTCTTTCGAGCACTTTAACTAAGCATTTGTAAATTTAAAAGCTTTGCATAAAATTGGACTAATAGACTATGGAATGGGTAATATTCATTCTGTAACAAAATCTCTAGAAAGTCTTGGAGAAGAAATTATATTAATTAAAAACTTTAATGATTCCAAGCTTTGTAAGGCGATAATACTTCCTGGAGTTGGAGCATTTGATCCAGCGATGAATAATCTCATAAATACAGATTTGATAACTGATTTAAAAAATTGGATTAAAAGTGGGAAATCCTTTTTTGGGATATGTTTAGGTCTCCAACTCCTCTTCGAATCTAGTGATGAAGGAAAAGTTCAAGGGCTAGGAATTTTAAAAGGAAAAATACAAAAAATACCCAATGTTGTTAACCAAAGAATCCCACACATGGGTTGGTGCCAACTTTTACCTACAAAAAAAAATACTTTATTTGGGATTAAAGAATTAAATAATTGGGTTTATTTTGTACATTCCTATCATGCAATACCAGATGATTTAAATATTATTGCAGCTCAGGTTGATTATGGCTCTGAAAAATTAACTGCAATGATTGAGAATGATAATTTATTAGCCTGTCAATTTCATCCGGAAAAATCTGGAAAAACAGGTGAAAAACTTTTGCGAAGATGGCTGAGTAATATTCAATAACAGATTCTTAGGGATGAAGACTAACTTAAGATTAATAGGTGGAAAAAAACTCCAAAGTCCAAAAAGTTCTTATACCAGACCTACAACTTTGAGAGTGAGAGAGGCCATATTTAATATATTGAACAAAAGAGTTGAAAATAGTAACTGGTTAGATTTATTTAGTGGAACTGGGGCAATATCTTGTGAAGCCTATAATCACGGGGCAAGCAAAATAATTGCAATTGAAAAAAATAAAATCAACTCAAAAATTTGCTTAGAAAATTTACTCTCGTTGGAGAATGTAGAGAATAGGAGAAATGATATCGAAGTTATTTGTAAAGACGTATTGAAATGGACAAAACCCAATTATGAGAGAAAATTATCATCTAGAAATATGGATTTAAACAAATTAAAATTTGATTTTGTTTATCTAGATCCTCCGTACGATGTGGAGTTCCATGAATTAGTTTTAAATCAAATATTTAATTGTAATTTTTTAAAAAAAGATTCAACAGTTATTTGTGAACATTCTCCAAACCTTTTTATTAAAAAAAGTACTTTGTGGGAAACTATAGATGTAAGAAATTATGGGCAGTCAAGATTAACATTTTTAATCAATGTCCAGCATCCCTGAACCTCTTCTGTATTGATTCCATGCACTTACAAATAATCCAAGAAGAGTTATTGGAACTAAACCTAAAACAATTCCACATAGAAGAGGCTCGATCATTTTTTTGCCTTTTTTGAATTTCTCACTCACAATTGTTACATAGAGACTATTTTTTGTGTCAACATCTTCATCAACTGCAGCAGAAATAGATCTTAAGAGATATTTCTTAAAAATTGTTTTTGTGGTATTTGGAGTTTTATTAATTTGTTTTTCAATATTTTTCTTTAATCATCATGAAAATAACAAATATATTATTGAAACTCTTGGCCATGAGGGCTCTGCTGAGGAAGGAGATGCTCTTTTTAAGATAAATTGTGTTGGATGTCATGGAATTACAGCAAGAGGATTAGTGGGACCGGACTTACACTCAATAACTCAACGTTTGAATGATAAAGAGATAATAAAACAAGTTACTGGAGGACTGACTCCTCCTATGCCAAGTTTTGAAATTGATCCTGTAAATATGTCCAATTTATTAAAATTTCTTCATAGCCTTGAATGATTTTGGAAAAAAATTTTTCTAATTTAAAGGTAATTTTAGTTGAACCAAATGGCTCTTTAAATGTAGGAAGCGTTGCTAGATTATGCAGTAATTTTGAAGTTGATGAATTAAGAATTGTTTCTCCTAGATGCGATATATTTTCTTTAGAAGCAAAAAAAATGGCTGTAAAAGGTCAAAAATTTCTTAAACATTGTACGGTTTTTGATGATCTTCAAAAAGCAATTTTTGATTGTGATTTAGTTCTAGCATCTTGTGGAAGGATTGATGTAAATAAAGATTCATTTTTTGTATCTTCTGAAGACATATTTGATTGGACTTTATCCTTTAAAAAGATAAATAATTTAGCAATTATATTTGGGAGAGAAGATAGAGGATTAACTAACAATGAATTGCTTCTAGCAAATAAAACTTTTAATATTCCAACTTCTCCGAATAATCCTTCATTAAATCTTTCTCATGCTGTTTCAATTGTTTTGTATGAATTAAATAAGTCTTCTAAGAAGAATTTAAATAATGAATTAAAAGTTTTTAACTTGGCATCATCGAAAGAAGTACATGATACATTTGTCGATATAGAGGAAATGCTTTTGCGAGTTGGATATCTCTTAAAACATACCTCCAAGGCAAAAATAAGTAAATTTAAGAATTTTATTTTGAGGGCAAATACATCAATGCACGAAATAAATGTTTTAAGAGGAATTGTGCATCAAATAAACTGGTTTTTGAATAATTCAAAAAAAAATAAGTAAGTATAAATTTTATTAGTTACTATTCATTTCTTGTTTTAATTTGATAGAGATATTTACTAAAAACATTTTCTGAAGTAGCATCTATTGATTATTTGAATATTTAAGAAAACTAAAACTGTGCTTACAACAAAGAAAAGAAGAGTTTTTCCTTTTACAGCAGTAATTGGTCAAGAAGAAATGAAATTGGCTCTCTTGTTAAATGTTATTGATCCAAGAATTGGAGGAGTGATGATAATGGGTGATAGAGGGACTGGAAAGTCTACTACAATCAGAGCCTTAGCTGATTTGTTGCCTGCAATCGATGTTGTTAAAGACGATCCATATAATAGTTCACTAGTCGATCCTGACTTACAAAGTAAAGAAGTTTTAGAAAAAATTACTCAAGGAGAAAATCTAGAGAGTATTCAAAAACAAGTACCTATGGTTGACTTGCCTTTAGGGGCTACTGAAGACAGACTTTGTGGAACCATTGATATAGAGAAGGCTTTGAGCGAAGGTGTTAAAGCATTTGAACCAGGTCTATTAGCAAAAGCTAATAGGGGATTACTATACGTTGATGAAGTGAATTTACTAGATGATCATTTAGTTGATGTACTTTTAGATTCGGCCGCTTCCGGATGGAATACAGTTGAAAGGGAGGGAGTCTCAGTTCGACATCCTGCGAGGTTTGTCCTTATTGGTTCGGGAAATCCAGAAGAAGGTGAATTAAGGCCACAATTATTGGACAGGTTTGGAATGAGTGTTGAAGTTAAGACAGTTAGAGATGCTGAATTAAGAGTTCAAGTAGTTGATCAAAGAACTTCTTTTGATGATAATCCTGATGAGTTTTCATTGAGTGTTGAGAAACAACAGGATGAACTTCAACAAAAAGTTATTAAAGCACAAGAAATATTAAATTCTGTTCAAATGGACGATGACTTAAGATTGAATATTTCTGCAATCTGCGGAGAACTAGATGTGGATGGTTTACGTGGAGATATTGTTACAAATAGGTCAGCAAGGGCAATTGCAGCATTTGAGGGCAGAACTGAAGTTCAAGAAGATGACATAGCAAGGGTTATTTCTTGTTCTTTAAGACATAGACTTAGAAAAGATCCCTTAGAACAAGTTGATTCAGGTGAAAAAGTTATTCAAGCTTTTTGTAAAGTATTTGATTTAGATGAAAAAGAAAATCTTTCAAAATTTCAATTGTCTGCTGAAGCTTAATAACAGTGCGAATAATTGGGATTGACCCTGGATTAGCTAGAGTTGGTTATGGAATAATTGAAATAGAAAATGAAAGAAAGATATTATTAGATTGCGGCGTTATCGAGACAGGTAAAGATAAAAAAGAAGAAGATAGACTTTACGAGATATTCCAAGATCTTAATGAAATAATAAATCATTGGAACCCAACTGCAGCGGCAGTAGAAAAATTTTTCTTTTACAGGTCAAGTACTACCATTAGTGTGGTGCAGGCCAGAGGCGTGATTATGATGGTGTTGGCCTCTAAAAGAATTCATGTTAGTGAGTATTCACCTGCTCAGATAAAATTAACAATTGCTGGGTCTGGAAAGGCATCTAAGAAAGATATTCTTGAGGCTGTTATGAATAACTTAGATCTTAAAAAACCTCCAAAACCTGATGATTCAGCAGATGCTTTGGCTATAGCACTCACAAAACTAAATGAGGATGGCTTTAACTAAAAAATTTAATATGAAGATCTTTGAAAATAAGAAATTGGAAAGGGATACGTTTAGAAAATTAAGAGATGGGATTTCTCTTAATCAAAAAGAAACTGTAGAAAAGAATGTAAGATTATATATTGATTCCTTTGATAAGGGATGTAGAAATATTGATTATATAGCCATATATTGGCCTCTAAAAAATGAAGTTGATATAAGAAGTCTCAAGAAAAAATTTACTTTAGCTTTGCCTAGATGTAATGATAAAAAAGAGTTGTTATTTTATCCATGGGACGAAAAGCCTCTTATCAAAGATTCTGAGGGGATACTAAGTCCAAATAATTCTTCCCCATTAAGTCATTTACAGATAAGCATGATATTTGTACCATGTCTTTCCGTTGACAAAAATTTAACAAGATTAGGTTATGGAGGAGGTTATTTTGATAAATTAAGGAAAGATAATGATTGGAGAAATGTTCCATGCATTGGAGTTTTAACTTCTAATTGTGTAAGTAAGATTCCATTAACCAAAGCTGATTGGGATATTCCTTTATCGGGCTTTATCACAGAAAAAGAAATATTTGTATAATGAAAGATCTAAAAGTGGTTTATTAATAGTTTTAAAAATGGAAAATCAAGAAAGATACGATAATTTATCAAAATTAGTCGAAAAATTGAAGAAATCAGAAGATCCAAAAAGAAAATATGAGTACATTTTGTGGTTAGGCAAAAAATTGAAAGAACCCGATAATGAAATCCTTGTTGAAGAGAATAAGGTTAGGGGTTGCGTTTCAGAAGTTTTTGTTAAGGCAAATATTAAAGCTGGTAAATTATTTTGGGAAGGATATTCTGATGCCCTAATAACAAAGGGTTTATTGGCATTTTTAATTACTGGGTTAAATGAATTAACGCCAAATGAAGTTGTTGAAATAGATAAGAAATTTATTGAAGATACTGGTTTGAAGGCAAGCTTAACCCCTTCACGATCAAATGGTTTTTTAAACATTTTATTGAAAATGCAGTCTCAAGCAAATGAATTTTTGTAGGCCTAATAATATAAAATTAAACTCAAAGTTAAAAGAAATAAAAAATGAGAAAATGCAAAATTGGGATTGTAGGTTTTGGAACTGTAGGTTCAGGGATTTATAAAATATTAAGTTCTGAAAATGATTCACATCCAATTCTAAAAGAAATAGAAATTGTAAAAATAGCAGTTAAAGATCTTAATAAAAAAAGGGATATTGAGCTAGATAATAATTTATTAACTGATGATCCATTTAAACTAATTAATGACCCCTCCATAGATGTAATTGTTGAAGTAATGGGTGGGGTTGATTTGGCTAAAGATATTATTCTGCAATCATTAAAATTAGGTAAATCTGTTGTTACAGCAAATAAAGCAGTTATTGCAAAATATGGAGAAGAAATATATAAAACTGCATCTAAAGAAGGAGTTTATGTATTGACAGAGGCGGCAGTTTGCGGTGGGATCCCTATAATTGAACCCTTAAAAAGATCATTAAAAAGTAACAGCATAAAAAAAATGGTTGGGATAATAAACGGCACAACAAATTTTATTCTTTCAAAGATGACCAACGAAAAAGCTGATTACAAGGATACTTTAAAATTGGCCCAAAGCCTTGGGTATGCAGAATTTGATCCAACTGCAGATGTTGAAGGCCATGATGCTGCTGATAAGATTTCAATTCTTAGTGAACTTGCATTTGGAGGGAAAATCAAAAGAGAGGAGATTCATTCTGAGGGCATTAGTAAAATTAATCTAAAGGATATCGAATATGCCAATAAATTAGGTTTTGAAATAAAACTTTTAGCGCTCTCCGAAAGGGTACGAATTAACAGTAATGATTCACTAGCTTTGAATATTTGGGTGGGACCTTCTTTGATTCCAAAATCTCATCCATTGGCAACAGTTAAGGGAGTTAATAATGCCTTATTGATTGAGGCTGATCCTCTTGGAGAGATAATGTTATATGGTCCAGGGGCAGGGAGTGGCCCAACTGCTGCATCAGTAGTATCAGATATACTAAATCTGCATGCCACCTCAGTGAAAAATAATAATTCAATCGATTCATTATTATCTTTTAATTTCTGGAGAAACTGCCATATCATTGAATCTTCACAAATAAATAAAAAAAATTACCTTAGAATAATTTGTCTTGATAGTCCAGGTGTGATAGGAAAGATTGGAGATATTTTTGGAAAAAATAATGTATCAATAGAGTCAATTGTTCAACTTGATGCAAGTGAGGACAAAGCTGAAATTGTCGTTATTACTCATCAGGTAAATAATGGAGATTTTGAGAGATCGAAAGATGAAATAAATTCGCTCAATGAAGTGAAAATCATTGCAAGTCAATTAAGTTGTATTTAGAAAAATAGTTTGCAAATTTCTTTATAGCTTGGTAAACCGAAGAAAGTAAGTTTTTGGTTTTAGCATCTTAATGATTCATTCAAAACTATTAGATAAAAATAATGAAAATAATAATTTAATTTTTTCTGAAAACCTTTATAAAGGTGCTTGTGTAAAAATTAAAAATAGCAATAAGACTTTTCAAGTAATTGGTCTAAATATAGGTAAAGAAATCTGTTGGGTGAGAGAGTGGCCTTTTGCCTGTAATTCAAAAAAAACGTTTGCTTTAGAAATTAGTCAAATAACCTTACAAATTTTTTGTTCAAATAATTCTTCAGAAAAATTAAGTAATTGTGAAATATGAAAAAAAAAGTTGTTTTATTAATATTTATTATTTTAATTTCTTTTCTACAGAATTCTTGCGGCTCAAAAAGAATATCTAAAAAAATCATAGTAGCGAGTTCTGGAAAAATTGAATCTTTAGATCCTGCTAGAGCAAATACTCTTAAAGCAATTCAATTAATCAGTTCTCTAGGAGATACATTATATGAATTAAATTCTGATGGTGAATTAATCCCTGAATTAGCATCGGGGATGCCAATTATTTCAAAGGATAGACTTCAAATAACTATCAATTTAAGAAAGAATGTTTTTTTTCACGATGGAACTTTATTTAACTCCAATGCTATAAAGTTTACCTTTGATAGATTCAAAAGAATTGGAACTATGAATTATATTTTAGGAAATAAGATTAAATCAATAGAAACGCCAAGTGAATATTCAGTTATTATAAATTTGAATAAACCGTCAAGTTCTTTAAATGGTTTACTTACATCAGTAAATTTAACTCCTATATCTCCTACCTTTTACAAACAATATTCTGATAAGTTTCTAAATGAAAAATTCGTTGGTACTGGCAAGTATGTGCTGACCAGTTTTTCTAATGAAGTTCAATCAATTGATCCATATTTGAATTATTGGGGTGAAAAGCCCTTAAATGAGGGCGTTAATTTTGTGGGATATTCAAATTCATCTTCTCTTTTTGGAGCTTTAAAAAGTAAACAAATTGACGTTCTTTTATCAAATTCAATTGATGATAGTCAGAGAAAAAGTTTAAATAATTTAAGCAAAAATAAAGAGTTTAATGAAGGTAATAGTCCTTTCACTGAATTAAGTTTTTTAAGCCTAAAAACAAGTTCTTATCCCTTAAGTAATCTTAATTTAAGACTTGCTTTGGCAAAAAGTCTTAATAGAAAATTGATTACTGAGAAAGTAAGTTATGGATTAAGGAAGCCATCTAGATCAATAATTCCTCCGATATTAAAAAAAGATAATCAAGAACTGTGGCCTAAATATGATTATTTAGAAGCGAGAAGGTTATTGCAAAAAGAAAATTATTGTAACGGAAATATTTTAAAAATACCCCTTACTTATAGATCGAATGTACCAGCTGACAAGCTTATTGCTCTTACATGGCAAGAAGAAATTAAAAGTTCTTTGAGAGATTGTATTGATATTGAAATCAATGGGGTTGAATCTACAACAGTTTATAAGAATCTAAGTTTAGGAATTTATACGGCAGTTCTTCTCGATTGGACTGGGGCTTATTCAGATCCAGAGGCCTATCTCACTCCTCTTTTAAGTTGTAATGAAATAGTTGATGAAATATGTAAAAAAGGAGAATCAGTTTACAGCGGTAGTTTTTGGGGATCTAATAAAGTGGAAAGTTTATTTCTTGAGAGTGAAAAAATAAGTGGAATTGAAAGATTAGAAAAACTTATTGAAATTGAAAAAATAGCTGCAAGTTCAATACCTTATATTCCTATTTTGATATCCTCCCAAAAAGCATGGTCTCAAAATAAAATATCAAAACCTATTTTTAATGGTGCAGGAATAATTTCATTGAGTGATCTTGAATTAATTAATGAGTAGAAATTTAAATAAATTACTAAATTATTCCTTATTAAAAATTTCATTAATACCGATAATGTTATGGATAATTTCTTCATTAGTTTTTATTTTATTAAGAGTTGCTCCTGGCGATCCTGTCGATGCCATACTTGGATCTGGTGCAGATGAGGTTTCTAGGGAATTTCTAAGAAATAAATTGGGGCTAAATGAACCTTTAATAAATCAATATTTTTCATATATTAAAAATATATTGCACTTAGATTTTGGCCAATCTCTTAGTACCCAGGAGCCAGTCCTAAAAATTATTATTAAGTCATTGCCTGCAAGTATTGAGCTTGGGTTCTTTTCAATATTAATTGCAACACTTATAGGTTTCCCATTGGGATTAATTGGTTTAAGAAATAGAGGGAAAAAGACTGATTATATTGCGAGAATATTAGGAATTGCTACATATGCGATCCCTCCTTTTTGGGGTGCGATGTTAGCGCAATTATTATTTTCGGTATTCTTTAATATTTCCCCAATTGGAGGTAGATTTCCAATATTTCAGCAACAACCCCAAATTACAGGTTTTCTAGTTTTAGATAGTATTCTTTCAAATAATATTATTGCCTTGAAAGATAGTCTTTATCATCTCGCACTTCCTTCTATTACCCTTGGCTTTTTATTAAGTGGTATATTCAGCCGCTCATTAAGAGTAAATTTGGATAAGACATTAAAAAGTGATTATGTAAATGCTGCCATATGCAGAGGAATATCAAGGAAAAAAATATTTTTAAATCATGCATTGCCTAATGCTCTATTGCCAATTGTCACTATTTCTGGCTTGACTATGGCCTCATTAGCAGGAGGTGCTTTATTGTTCGAGGTAACTTTTTCATGGCCAGGTATTGCTTTAAGATTACATGAAGCTATTTCTCAAAGAGACTATACCTTGGTTCAAGGAATTGTAATTTTTACCTCTATGCTCATAGTCTCTTTAAATCTCTTCGTGGATATTTTAATCGCATATTTAGATCCACGAATAGAGTACTAATTTTTGGAAATTTCTTTTATTGTTTCAAGATCTAAAAGATGGAAATCAAGTCCAAAATCTCTTTGGTTTTTAATCACATAAGGGATCTTTTCGTCTTTAATATTTTTTAAAAATTCAACTATAAATTTAGTAGATAAGTCTTGTACTAATATTGGCTCTGAACCAATAAAAGTTTCATTTATTTTGAAAACGTCATTATTTTCTCCATAGTTTTTATTAATTCTTATTGGAGAGAAATGACTTGCCCCTTCAATAATTAGAAATCTATTTGATGGATTATTTAAAGCAGAAAAAACTCTAAATTGTTCATTCATTAATGGTGTAATAAGGTCATAAGTACCACCTATTAGAAGAGTTGGTGTTTTAATGCCTGTACTATTTTCTTTTGGCCATACTAAACTGCCAAATGAATTAAAACCTATAATCGCACTGGCCTTATTAGAGTTATTTTTCTTAGTGAATGGTATTTCGCTCAACTGACATTGAAGTAATTTAGATAAATTTGTTACCGCAAAGTCTTTTAATGCCGAATCACATTTTTCCTCAAGTTGATCAATAGGTTTATTGCCTTCATATAAAAGTGCTATTAAAGCACCAAGTGAATGCCCCATTAAAATATAAGAATCATTAGGTAAACCAAATTCTCCATTTTCATGAGCTTTTAATACAGCATCTAAATCTTTAATTCTATATAAGAAAAAGTCTGCACTTCCTGGGATTGTTTCCTTACCTTCGAGAACTTCTATAAATGAATCCAAATTACTTCCTCTATGATCTATGAATAATATTGGCCAACCTCTTTTGGCCAATTCGTTGCCTATCCATTTGAAATTATTAATTTCGCCTCCAAGTCCTGGCATAAAAATTATCAGTTCTTTATTTTTATTAGTTTTATTACTTTTCCATATTTCAATTTCAAAAGGTTTCACTCGGTGAGGAGCATAAATTTTTTTATCAATTTTTATTAGATCTTTAGTTGATTTTTTTTCAGTATTTTTGTAGGCATTTTGGTTAGTCTTTTCAAGTTTATTTAATTTCGATAAAAGTTCTTGTTGCATTGATAATTCATTTTTCCAAGATGAAATTATTAAAATTAAATTATCAATATCAAGTGAAATTTCTTCTGATGGTAATGCCTTTATGATTTCTAAAGTTGAAACTTCTCTTTTTTGATCTAATAAATTTTCTATGGTGTTATAAATTTCTGTTCCATTATTGTCATTTGGAACTTTAATGCTTTTGCTTAATTCTGTAAGAATTTTACGCCCTATCCAACTTCTTAATATTTCTCTATTTAATCCCTCTTCCTTGAAAACGGGAAATTTTAAAAATTTTGATAATTCAAAAACTCTTATAAATCCATTTTTTTTTAACCAATCTATTAATTCTGTTGAATCATCTTTGTATTTTTCTAATTTTGATAATTGTTCTATAGTAAGAGGGATTTCCATCTCTTCAAACTTAATATTTATCTTTTCAGCAGCCTTTAAACCATTATTAAAAAATAAACCACAAAAACTAAAAAAAATTATAAAAATGTATTTCACTAGTGATTAGTCCAAATAGTTTACAAATTTGCAAAAATTGGTGGATTCAATTTCCTTATCATTTGAGGTTAATAACCAAGATAAGATTTTTTGCTGCATTTGGAGCAGGAGGTGTTATTTATTTAACATCACTTATTTTTAATAACCTAGGATTATCGGCGACAGATATTGGCCTTGGATTTACCATTTCAGCAATAATTGGAACAGTAACAAGACTCTTTACAGGTAATTATCTTAATAAAACGGGAAAAATACAATTTCCGATAATTACTTCTTCAATACTAAGTATTGCCGCTAGCTTTTGCCTTATTTTTTCAAGAGATACTTTTTTGTACATAATTGGACAATCACTTGTTGGTGCTGCTGCAGGAATATATTGGCCTGCTGCCGAGTTTGGGGTGCCCTATTTTTGTCATCCCATTGAAACACGTAAAGCTTATGCCCTTGTTAGAAGTTCGGAAGCTTTAGGAATATTTCTAGGGGTATTCTTAGGGGGTTATATGACGAATTTTTTGTATTCCAAATCAATATTTATAAATGATATATTTTGCATGTTAGTTATCACGTATTTAATATCTAGAAATAGTTCCTCTATAAAAAGAAACTTAGAAATTTTTCAAAAAAAATTAGTAGATCCAATTAATCAGGGACAATTGAAATGGAATAAAAATTCAACAATAATAATTTTATCTATTTTATTGATAACTACCTCTTTAGCCTTGATACAAGTAACTTTGCCTCTGGATCTTGTTAAAGGTGGAGTATATCGTAATGCATTAAGCAAAGAAATTATTAGTCTTATAATTTCTATTCAGTTAATTTTATTGTTATTTTTACAATGGCCTGTTGGTTCTTGGATATCTAAGAAAGAAAGATTATTTGGCTTGAAATTTAGTTTAATAAATTTCACTTTCGCTTCATTTTTATTATTTATTTCTAGTTATTTAAATATCCCAGCGTTTTATTTAATTTCTTTGGCATTAATTTTAGTAAGTTTAGGGACTGCTTCATTTCTTCCTACATCAACAGATATCGTTTTCAGAATAGCTCCTTCAAATAAAAAAGGTTTTGCACTCGCTCTACTATCACAATGTTTCGCTATGGGTTATTTTTTTGGACCATTTATTTCAGGACGCATATTAGATCTATTTGGTTATGCTTCAATAATCTGGCTTTCAATTTCTTGTTGTTGCTTTATTGCCTTTACAATTCTATTTAAGAGATTATTTTAATTAATCTTTTCTAATTCAATAATTCTTCTCTCTCTTAGAAATAAGAAAAAAGGTGCAGAGAATGCGAAGGCTATAAGAAAAGTTCCAATGTATACAACCCACATATTCTTCATGTTTAGTTTTTTTGATTCATTTACTATCCATATAAAAATAGCGCTTGCACCTACTAGTAAGTCTCTAGAAATTGACTGAGCTGCAGGGTTTGCATTTGCTAAAGAAATGAAGTTATTTATATCAAAGCTGTTTCCATATTCCCTAGCAAATTCGAAATTTGCCATCATTGGCAGGACAGCACCCAAAATTGATAGAAAAAGGTAAAGATAAGATAGTATCTGTTTATTATCTTTTAAAATGTTAAATGAATTCACTTGTCAAAAATATTTCTTTTAATAATAGTATTTAAAAGCTTATGGTTGTTGAAAAGAATAATAAAGTTGAAGACTATAAATCTAAAAAAGGAAATTTAAATTTTGCTGTTGTTGGTCATGTTGAGTGGATAAATTTCTTAAAGGTCGATCAATTACCAAAACCAGGCGTCATTTCTCATTCTGAAAAATCTCTTGAGTATCCAGCTGGTGGTGGCTCTATTATCGCGAAAAAACTTTCTGATTTAACTTTAAACCAAATTCATTTTTTTACGTCATTAGGTAATGATGAATATGGAGATAAGTGTTTCAAGATTCTCTCAAATATGGGAATTAAGATGCATGTAGCTTGGCGTGATAAACCGACTAGAAGAGGATTTAGTTTAATTGACTCCAAAGGCGAAAGAGCAATAACAGTTATTGGTGAAAGGTTAGCTCCAACTCATAAAGACAATTTGGAATGGAATATTTTAAAAAAAATGGATGGAATTTTTATTACGGCATCTGATTCAGAGATTTTTAAAATGGCTAGATCAGCTTCAATACTTTGTACAACACCAAGGGTAGGATTAAATACAATTAATAAATCAAATGTTCTTTTAGATGGATTAATAGGCAGTAATTTTGATCCTGGAGAAGTTTTTTCTTTTTCTGAATTATCGTTAAAACCCAAATATACTATTAAAACTGAGGGCGAGAAGGGAGGCATAATATTCCCAGGAGGAAGATATAAGGCTCTTAAAAACAAAAAATTAAAGGTTGATTCTTATGGATGTGGCGATTCTTTTGCTGCTGGGATTCTTTATGGGATGGCATCTAAATGGGATATAGATAAAAGTTTAAATCTTGCTAAAGTAATGGGAAGAGACGCCAGTGAATTTTTCGGCCCATATGCAAATAGTGATGAAAAATAATTGAATTAAGACTTATATGAGCAATCTAGATAATAAAAATAAAAATCTACTTGTAGAAAACATTATTGTTTTCTTTTTATTTACTGTTTTTTTATTTTTTAAATCTTTAAAAACTTTATCTAAAATTTTTACCTATGGAATCATAAAAAAAGAAATATTAACTACTAAAAGTAACTTAGGCGTAGATATAAAAATAAAAATTAAGTAATGAATATATTTATATTTTTTCTAATTTTAGGAGTTATTTTTTTGGGCTACAAAAAAATTAATTCTAAAAAAACAAAGAACTTAAAATTAGATAAATTTAAAAATAAACTACAGAGCACGCAAACAAATATTGATAGGATTTTTTTGAGGGAGGAAGAAAAAACCTTTTCAAACCCTAATATAAATATTTATATTGGAATTTATGAAAATGAAGAAAATATTAATAGAAAATCCAATATACACAGAGCAAGACTTTCAAAATTTAAGAAATCCAAATTAAATGGTGAGATGATATTTCAAGACAATGAACAAAGAATTTATAAATTTAATAATGGTAAAAAAGTTTACTTATAGTTTTAAATTCTAATTACATTCAAGACTCTCTCTTGTTGAAACGCCTGTTTTTGGATTGATACCATCAGCAATTTCACAAAGATTTCTTTGGTCCTCGCTGTCAAGAATAGCGTAAGAAAAATCTGCTCCTTCTATTTGAGCTCCCGCAAAACTGCTACCTGAGGCGATCATATTTATTAAAACAGCATTTCTAAGATCTGTTTTTTGGAAATTAACTCGATCAGAAAGAGTATCGGTCAGGTCGATTCCATTTAAATTAGAACCTTTTAAATCAGATAGGGTTAAGGTTGTCCCATGTAAATCAACATCACTAAAATCTGCGTCTCTTGCAACTGCTCCAGCTATAGATGACAAATGAAGATCTTCTCCATGGAAATTATATCCTGTAATATTAGATCTTACATAACTTGGAACTTCATCTCCTTCTCCTTTAACAGCAACATTCGCGCCAGCAAAAACTGGAGAGGAAAAAACTAAGAAAGAAAAAGTTATGCATAAAAGATATTTTAAAAAACTAAAAAATTTCATACTAGAAAATCTGAATATTATTATTTTATAACAATTAGATAATTTTTAAAATTGATATATAAATTTGGAAAACCTTTTTAAGATTATTTAACACTATAAATTTTAAATCTAGGTTCTAGATTAGTTATACAATCTAGAAGTTTTTTATTATCTTTGCTATTCGTTACCTTGAATTCAGATTCTACTGTACCTTCTTTATCTCTTATAGCTTGATTTAAAACTATTGAACCGTTTTGGTCAGATACTGATCGATGAAAAGTTCCTCTAGGTATTCTTAGAATATATCCACAAGATTCTAATCTAACTTTATAAAAAGGATAATCCCAGCCAAAATTGACAAGAAAAAATGTTCTTCCCCCAGAGATAGCAAGTAGATTATCTTCTTGATTGTGATGTATGTAAAATTGCCAATTATTAAATTCTTCATCATTTGGCGGACTAACTGCAGGACCACTGTGAATAACTAGATCTCTATAGTTGGATTCATTAACACTAATATCAAAAAATCTTACATCTTTTGTATCGCGAAATTTTTCATAACTTATCAATTCAAACATTTTCGATTTGTTTGATTTGATAACTGGAATTTCTAAACTTGAGTTCAATTTTCTTTAAAGATTAAACAAATGAAAACAGATATATATATCCAAGAACGTATCAATTAACACTAAAAAAGAAACATATTATTATTTATGTTTTTTTGTTATTAAAAAGATTAAGAATTTAGTGTTTATTTAATTTCAAGTGGTTTGATTTCCCAGGATAAAGTATTTTCTAAATTATTTTTTCCTATAAAGTTTCCTGTAATTACAGAAGTTAAATTAGATTTTGAAGAAGATACCAATGTTAAATATCTATCATCTATTAATCCTTTTCCGCTTGGATCAAAACCTCTCCAACCAGCACCTGGAATATATAATTCAGCCCAAGCGTGTAAATCCAACTCAGAGGGTAACGGATCTTCGAAATGATAACCACTTACAAATCTACTTGGGATACCTATAGACCTACAAGCTTCAACCATCAGCATTGCTAAATCTCTGCATGAACCTATACGTTCTTTAAGTGTTCTGCTGGCCGGCCATGCTGGACCTGTATGTCTCTTGGTATATTTTACCCGATCTTGAATAATCTCTATTAGCTGGTAGGTAAATGATAATGCGTTATTAATGCTACCTGCTAAGGCTTCTTGGGCAAGTTCTACGGCAGAGGGATCGTGTTGTCCATTTGGCATCCAGCCCTCTAATGCTCCCTGCAAATCTCTATTAATAATGCTTCTACAAAAAGGTAATGTTAAATCTCTATTTTTAACACCGTCAATAATATTTGGATGTTTAATAGTTTCAACTTCGCTGATTGATTCAATAATTAAATTATCTGTTAATCCATTGAATCTGATTCTATTAATCTCTTCTCCGCTGGCAGCAAGTAATGGATAAATAATTTCTGGTTCTGGGGTTATTTTTAATTCAAAATTCTTTAGTTTTTGGAAGCCATTTGACCTTGGCTTTATACATAATCTATGCTCGCCTAATTGAACAGGATCTTCGTATTTATATTCAAGTTTGTGAAGGTATTTAATTCTCATTAATAAACTTATTAATTAATAAAATATTTTTCTTGAATGAGATCATTTAATTTATTTAAATCCATTTGCAATGAATCGATTGCCTCATGCAAACCATCATTGATTATATCTTCAATTCTGATATAACTCCACTTTGCTTTAAGCAAACCTCTCATACATTCTAATTCTGAAGGATTTTCAGTTGAAGGAGAGGTATCTATTGTTTTAAGAGTATTGCTTATCCCATCAAGACAGTATCTTACTGATCTAGGGAAAATTGGATCAAGTAAAAGAAATCTCGCAACTGAATTAGGCTTTATAGAATTTTGCACTGCTTTCCTAAACATTTGATAAGCTCCAGCTGAACGTAAAAGTGCTATCCATTGCAGCTCATCAAGAACTCCTCCAAGTTCATCTAAGCTGGGTAGGAGTAAATAATATTTAACATCTAAAATTCTTGATGTTTTGTCAGCTCTTTCGATTAATCTTCCAAGAATGCTAAATCTCCAGGCAAGATCTTTGCTTAGAGTCGCATCTGTAATTCCATAAAAAAGCTGACATTCCCTCCTTATTTCACTTAATTGTTCTTGTCTTGGTTTATTCCATATTGCCTCTCCTTCTTGCATATTCCAATATAAAATATTAATCTGTTCCCACATTTCTGTGGTCATGACATCTCTTATTTGTCTTGCATTTTCTCTTGCCATTTGAATGCAAGAAATTATGCTATTTGGGTTTAAACGATCTCTTATTAAAAAATTAATAACGTCATCTGGTTTTTTTTCTGGGAATCTCTTATCAAAAGATTCTCTGTCACTCGAAGCATCAATTAAAGGGAGCCAAGGTTCTGCACTTCCTGGTGGACAATCTAATGACATTGCTTCGCTTACTTCCACGAAACGAGATATGTTTTCCGCACGTTCTAAATAACGATTGATCCAATAAAGAGATTCTGCTACACGACTTAAAAGCATATTATTTACCTACAACCCATGTATCTTTGCATCCTCCACCTTGAGAAGAATTGACGACTAATGATCCTTTTTTTAATGCTACTCTCGTAAGCCCGCCTGGGCTAACCCATGAATCTTTTCCTCTTAATATATAGGGTCTTAAATCAACATGACATGGATATAGTTCTCCATCACATAACGATGGCACAGTAGATAATTCTAATGTTGGTTGTGCTATGAAATTTCTAGGATTATTTTTAATTTTATTAGCGAATTCCTCTAACTCACTCGTTGTTGAGTGAGGGCCAATTAACATTCCATAACCACCAGCCTCTGCGACAGACTTAACAACAAGTTTTGATAAATTTTCTAGAACATATTCTCGATCTTTTTGATAATGACAAATATAAGTTTCTACATTTTTAATAATAATTTCTTCATCAAGATAATATTTAATCATTTTTGGAACAAAAGAATAAATCATTTTGTCATCTGCTATTCCGGTCCCAGGTGCATTTGCTAAAGCAACATGACCTGCCTTAAAAACATCAAGTAATCCGCTAACACCAAGGCAGGAATCTTTTCTGAAATTAAGTGGATCTAAGAAATCATCATCAATTCGTCTGTAAATTACATCTACTCTTTTTAATCCAGAGGTAGTTTTTAAATATACATAATCATCATTACAAACTAAGTCATGACCCTGAACTAGTTGGATGCCCATTTCTTGAGCTAAATAACTATGTTCAAAATAAGCACTATTAAAGATTCCTGGAGTTAATAGAACTATCTTAGGAGTGTCAGTCCAAACAGCTAGTTCTTGAAGAGTTTTTAAAAGATATGATGGATATTCATCAATTGGTTTTACTATTCTTCCTGAGAAAAGATTAGGGAAAATATTCTTCATAACTAATCTATTTTCTAAAAAATAAGCAACCCCAGAAGGGCACCTTAAATTATCTTCTAAAACATGCCAATCTCCTTTTCTATCCCTTATTAAATCAAGTCCTGAAATTTGACACCATTTATTTAGTGGAGGTTTGAAACCTATCATCTGAGGTCTCCAACCTTCTGAACTCTCTATTAATTCTCTTGGAATTATTCCATCATTAATTATTTTTTGAGAATTATAAATATCATCTAGGAATAAATCAATTGCCTCAAGTCTTTGTTTTAGTCCTTTTTCTAAAGTTACCCAATCATCTTTACTAATTATTCTAGGAAGTGGATCAAAAGGTAATATTCTCTCAGTTCCTTTTAAACCAGTATCATTTAATCTAAAAGTTGCACCATGTCTTAGTAATAATTTTTTTGCGGCAGAATGATTCCTGTTTAATTCCTCAAGTCCCATATTATCTAAAGATGAAAGAAGTGGAATCAATATTTCTCTAGCAGAGTTAACATTATCCTTAAAGTATTCATCAAAACTATTTTTAGGCTGATAACTTGAAAACATATATTTCATCGTTTAGTAACTTTTACTTTAGGTTTATATCTTTATTCGTATTTATGGCTACCAAAAATAATATCTCTTGACTCGTTCTATATCATTATTTTGATCATTGAAGTATATTTCTTAAAAATCTAAAAGGCATGAGTTCTAGTAATTGGCAATTTGTTTTTTTTAGATATTTCGCAAGCTTTCTTTTTATCCTCTCTCACAGTTTGCTGGTTCTTGATCATCTACCAGTAGGGGCGGCACTTCATGGACTTGGGGAGGTTTTTATTGCGCCTTGGGCTTTTAGGGAAAGAGCATGGGATCTTGTTGTTATTGCAGTTTTATTTTTCTTCTTCGATATCTGGGGACTTATTAACACTCCTTGGAATTAACTGATATTATTTATTTACTAATTCTGAAAAATGATATTAACAATTAAGTCTTATTTTTATCAAATTTATAAAATAATTTTTCTTTTATTACTTACGAATATTTCTAATTTGTATGCACATAATTTATTTAATGGTGGTTGCAAGGAACATTGTGGGCAAAAAGTTAAAGTAATAAGTAATAAAAACAAATTAAAAAATATTAATGATCAAATAAATATTGAAAGTAAAAATTCTTGTTTAAATAAATCACTTTGTAGAGGTTGACCTCTTGAGATTTTTTTAATTGTTTTATGAAGTTTGTTCTTAGATAATTATCATCAAATTACCATTTGCTTGATAATTTTTATTAGGAGGATTTATTTGATTTTTAATTAAAAAAATAAAAGTATATATCAACGGTAGAAGTAATGATGACGCTGCAACTAAAGCAATTATCTGGTTCAACCTAATAAATGGTTTTTTTACAAGATCCTCTCCGCACAAGCCACAAATCAAATTACCTTTTGAGGATTGTTTTTGAAATTGATATTTAGGATTGCAATATGGGCAATAATATCTAACCATTTTAAAATTTTATTGCTTTAATCATTATCTATAAAACTAGAATAAAGTCATCTTATAAAAAAAGAGGGCTTATTTAAGCCCTCTTTTATCTCTTACTTATATTTTTTACTGAAGTTAATAACGTACCTAAATCATGGATCCTTGTTGCTAACTTCTATTAAGCTAATGCTCACCAAAATTAACTAATTGTCTTTAACTGGGGCAAAAACTCTAGAATTAAGCTTGTTTCTTAAAGGGCACCTAAACGATGCAGAAGAAGGAAGCTTAGACATTAATAAAAAATAATTGGAGCAGTTAATTAAATTAGTTCGGTTTATTCCGAAATTTCAGGCAGGCTATCGATCATTTTGAAAGACCTCCTAGAACTCAACAATATAAAATTAGGAAAATATTTCTCTAAAGACAATCCGTTTTTATACGCATTGCTTTTTAATTAAAAATGTCCGAGAGTAGTAATCAATCGTTCTAATTTTTTTGAGATATTTTTAGTAAGTTTTGCTTATTTCCTTTGATATTTAATTCGTCTATCTTAATTTTAAATAATTGAGGAAATCTTTTATGAATCATTCGAAAGAAGTTAGTAAAACTGATAAATCTAATCCCATAGACGAATATTTTCAATGTCTTTCATATTGCGATATTCACCCAAAAGGGATAGATAATGACTGTGAGGTTATATGTATGGAAAGACATTTAAAAGCTAACTATTGGTAATTAATAAATTTTTACTTTTTACTTAAATCCCTTTGAAAAAAGGTTAGTACGAACTTTAAATTTCCATACATTTACAACACCTTTTGCATTGACTGCTGCAAGTGCACAATCATCAGGTCTCCAAGATATTGCCCCTACTAAATCTCCTGCGAATGCAGCCCCAACGGGATCACCATTACCGTCATTTTTGAGAAAACTTGCGACAACAGAACCATCCCTAGATCCTGAGGCTACAAGCATACCTTTATTTGAAAAGGCTAGGCTCGAAATTGGTTCTGTATGGTGACATAGCTCTCCTGGCATAGTCCTTTCTGGACCATTTCCTCTAAAGCTCCAAACTGTAATTCTTTCACTGCCACTAGTTGCTAATAATTTTCCGCTGTCATCAAAAGAAAGATGACTTGGTTTACCAGGGTATCCAGTCATTTCAGCATCCATTCCTGTTGATCTTCTCCAAAAATGAACTGAATTGTCTTGACTCCCACAGGCGACTATATCTCCATCAGGGCTTAATTCCATAGATACCAATGATCCTTGCCATTCGAGTTTTTGATTCGTTTTATTATTAACTATGTCAAAGAATGTCACTCTTCCATAGCAAGCAGTTGCTAGCTCATTTTTATTTGACCACGTTATTGCACTTACTGTGCTTGGATGGTCTTCTGAGATCCATTTCTCTTCACCAATTTCATTAAAAACATATACTTTTTTTGAGGAAGCTATCGCTAGAAATAAACCGTCATTAGACCACTTGAGGTGTTCTACCCAACCTTTGCCAAGATCAAGTGTTTTAATAACTTTACCTTCATGGCAATTACAAATTTGAACATTTCCATCCTGACCTGATGTTGCAAAAATTTCACCCTCTGGATGAATTGCCATTGCTAGTAGACCACCAGAGTGAGTATTTTCTTTTTTCCAAATAATTTTTCCGGTATCTCCTTCGAACGAAAAAAGACCTCCTGCTACGTCGCCAACAATAAATTGTTTTCCTTTAAGAGCCCAGCCACATGCTATGGCGTAATCGTTAACTTCAGCAGTCCATCCTTCATGGAACATGCCTCTTGGGCTAAATGGTTCTATATCAGGCATTTATCAAAGCCTTCTTGCATCTCTTTCTCATTTAAATTTCTACCGATAAAAACAAGTTGATTTCTACGAGGTTCGTTACCCCATTCTTTATCAGGTTGTGCAGTAAATAACATGTGAACTCCCTGGAAAACTATTCTCCTTGGGTTACCTGAGTAACTTATGAAACCTTTAGTTCTGAATATATCCACTCCTTTTTCTGATAGAAGTCTTCCCATCCAAGTATTTAGTTTTTCTGGGTCAACATCTCCAAAACGCTCTATAGCAATTGAGCCTACTTCATCATCATGTTCGTGCTCTGCTTGCCAGAATCTTTCAGTATTAAATGGAATCTCTTTATTTTCGTCACTTTTAATGACTTTCATATTGAATTCTTCAGCAGTGTGCTGTGTAAACAAACCTATTTTTGTTGGTTTTTCTATGTTCAGGATGAATGATTTATTTCCTTTATCCTCTAATTTGAGAATTATATGTTCTCCATATGGGATGGTATTTCCAGGATCTAAACTATTAGCTTTTTCTGCATAAAGTCTCACGGAGGATTCAGCACCATCTTTAAGTTCCTCTTCACTCTCTCCTTGGTTAGCGAGGGCTACTAAGGACATTTCTGGATCGGGTCCTTCTTCTAGCATTAATTCATATTTACCTGCATCAAGATTGTAAACACCTGTCCATTCAAAAGGATATTCTGGTTCAAGGAATGTTGGCCTGCGTTTAAGGATCTGATCAAGATCAAATGCACTTAGATTTAAGACTGTTTCAATTGGTACTTTGGCATTCTCGGCTCTAATAATTCGGGTCATTCGGTTCATATCTCTCAATCTCGATTCAAGAGTATTTAGTGCATCATCAGAGACTAAATCAGTTTTATTAAGGACAAGAACATCTGCAAATGCCACTTGTTCTGAACTTTCATCACTCCTGCCTAACTGTTGATCAATGTGGGCAGCATCAACTAAAGTCACAATTCCATCAAGAGTGAATTCAGAACTAATCTCTTCATCCATGAAAAATGTCTGAGCAACTGGACCTGGATCTGCTAATCCTGTCGTTTCTACTAAAACATAGTCAAACTTATCTCTTCTTTTCATAAGGTTGCCAAGGACTCTTATTAAATCGCCGCGAACAGTACAACAAATGCACCCGTTTGACATCTCAAACACTTCTTCATCGGCATTAATTACGAGCCCTTGATCTATACCCACTTCACCGTATTCATTTTCAATTACTGCTATTCTTTTCCCGTGCTCTTCACTCAATATTCTATTAAGCAAGGTAGTCTTCCCTGATCCTAAGAATCCAGTAAGTATGGTTACAGGAACCTTTTCCTTAATACTCATTTCGCTCTGTTTTTAAAATGTAATGCTAATCATCAATATAATAATCAAAAAATCGAAATGAAAACCATTTTTATCTATAAAATTTTATTGATTAAGTGATCCCCAGTTACTTGCTAAATCAAAACCTGTTGTCTCATCACATGAGCCACCAAGCTCATTGACGATAGTGCACGTGTTATGAACTGCCACAGTGATAGTGTTTCCTTCCATCATTAGTCCATCGACAAAAATTTGATTAGAAGAGAGTGGGATAGAACTTTGCTTGCTTAAATTATTGACTAATTTTGAAGCAGGATCTTGCTCCTTAAATATGACTTTGACATTTTCTTCCTTTAAATCATTTAAAACTTTTGATATGTTCTGAGGCCTCAGGCTAGATGAATGACCTAAGAAATCTAATAAACTTATCGTTTCAAAACCAAATGCATCGCCATAGTAATCCATAGCTTTGTGTTTTGAGACAATTACACGATTTGAAGAAGGGATAGTAGATACTTGTTTAACAATCCATTTATCAAGATCTTCTAGTGTTTTGTCAAAAGTTTTGAATCTATTAGAGATAGCTTTGCGTAGTTTTCTTTCAGGCACATCTTTTTTAAGACTTTTTGATACGACTTCACCCATCTTGATGATGTTATGAGGATCATGCCAGACATGTGGATCCACGCCTCCGTGATCATGATGGTCGTGGTCATCATGTTTCTTTGCTGAGTGTCCATGATCGTCGTGGTCATCATGGTCATCATGTTTCTTTGCTGAGTGTCCATGATCGTCGTGGTCATCATGGTCACTATGATCGTCAATATCAATTGCGCTTACGCCTAAAACAACAGTGCTATTTCTCTTCACCCAATTCCTCATTGCGGGTGTCATTTCTGTCCCTAAAGTAAAAACTTTATCTGCCTTTTTTAATAATCTTGCCTGTTTTGGAGAAATTTTTAAATCATGAACATCTTGTTTTCTATCTACTAGACATATAACTTCATCGGAAGGGAGTGCTATAGATTTAACGATATCGCAGGTAAGAGGCTCAACTGCTACATAGTTTTTACTTTCAGCAAAGGCACCGTTTGTATTTATTGAGAATAATGCCGCACTAGCGATAAGTGAATTTCGGATAGATACTTTTTTATGAGATATATAGCTAGAAAAAATTCTCTTAAAAATTGACATAAAAAAAATGATAGATATTTTAAAATGATAATCATTTTCATTTTTATATGCAAGTTTAGGTATAAAATGTTTTTAAAGTAAATTATTTTCCATAATTAAAATATTATGGGGTTGTAAGTTCAATCATTAATGTCACTACTAGTAGCTGAAAATTTATCTTATTCGTATGCAAAAAATGTAAGCCCGGCTATAAGTAAAGTTTCCATAACAGTTGAACCAGGTACATTAACTGCTCTAGTAGGACCAAACGGAGCTGGCAAATCTACTCTTTTAAGAATATTGCAGGGACAATGTATCCCTGATAATGGCCAGATAACAATTGACGGGGAGAAGTTAATTAGACAAAGATCTCAGGTGGCACTCATGCCACAAAGAAGCTCTATGAATTGGAAATTTCCAATAACTGTAGAAAAACTAGTTTCATTAGGACAAATAAAATACTCAAAATCAAAAAGTAGTAGTCCTTTTCAAATAAAAGCTCTTCTTGCTAACCCTAATGCATGGATTAATAAATGCTGTGAATTGGAGGCCACAATGCAAAGAGTCGGCATTGCAAATATTGCTAAAAGAAGGCTTGATTCTTTATCTGGTGGACAACAACAAAGAGCTCTATTAGCCAAAACATTAATGTCTCCAGCAAAAATTTTCCTTCTTGATGAACCTTGTGCAGCTTTAGATCCACCTGCAAAGGAGGATTTTCTAAAAATTGTTCGTCAACTTGCTGATGCTGGTCTTTCTTTAATGGTGAGCAGTCATGATTGGGGTACCTCGTTAAATAGTTATGATCAAGTTATTGTTTTGGATAAAGCTGTATTGGCCTGTGGAAGCCCTGATTCCATAAAAGATAAATTAGAGGATATAAATATCAGCTCTATTGAGGATAATAATTGTTGTGATTAAAAAAATATTTAGTTTTAACTTTGTGCTTGATAGCAGTTCTGGCAAAGTCCGAAATACTCCAGGGTATGGAACAACAATTGGAATTTCTTTGGATTTGTTTTGGGTGTATGAATATCTTTTACTGGGCACCCTTCCATTTTTGAAGTCTCACCACATTGAACACATGTCAAATGATGAATGTCTCTATCTACTGGAGTGTAAAGAACCTCTCCTGTTGGGAGATGTCTAGAACGTATTAAACCATGCTTTATAAGAACTTGAAGATTCCTGTATACAGTTGTCAGTCCCATAGCTTTTCCGCTTTCAATCAATTGTCTATGCAACTCTTGACCGCTCAGTTCATCTTCACATTTATTAAGTTCTTCAAGAAGTTGTTCTTGTCTTTTGGTAATGTCAGGCTTAGTTACCATTGTTTCCGAAATCTTTTTTTGTCCCGTATTTTTGATCATACCGAATCAATAGATTAATGTCTTTTATTAATAGCAGTTGGTGGCTTGTTCCTTTAATAATAACTATTTTTTCAGGAATTCTATGTCCAGCTATGGGAACTGTATTAATAACACATAGGAGATTACTTCAAGTAAATTTAATCTCTCACTGCGTTTTGCCAGGACTTGCTTTAGCCTTAGCGCTTGGAATTCATCCTTCAATTGGTGGGGTTATCAGTGGTCTTTTAGGTTCTGTAATTGCGGAAAGTTTAACTAATAAAAAGAGTGAAAACTATGAAGCAATAATGAACACAATATTAGCCGGAATGCTTGGGTTTGGAGTCCTTATAATCCCTTTACTTGGAATAAGGATCGATTTGGAGGCAGTATTATTTGGCGATTTATTGACAGCAAATTTTGGAGATTTACTTAGAACAATAATTGCTTTTTTAGTATTTATACTTTTAATGACTTTTGGATATGAAAAGGTTGTTTATGTGGGAATGGATCCAGAAGGAGCATCCGCGAGTGGTATAAACGTTTCTTTATTAAATCTTGCTTTGAGTTTTACAACGGCATTAGTAATTGTTAGTTCAATGTCAGCAGTGGGAGTAATTCTTGTTATTGCTCTTCTTTCTACCCCAACACTGTTAGGGCTTAATAAGGCTCATAGTTTAAGAATTGCAATGATGAGGTCTTCATTTTTTGGATTATGTATCTCACTTCTGGGCTTTATTCTATCTATAGTCTTTAATTTGTCGCCTGGACCTGCAATTAGTGTTATTTGTGTCGCATCTCTTTTGATTCCTAAACTCCGTAAATAATTAAATCTTAAATGTCCAATCAGAGTTTAATGCTTGAGCTTCTGGATTGTTTTTTAAAGCTAATTCCATAGCCTCTTTTTTATTATTAGCTATAACAACTTCATCAAATTCCTTTCCATTTTTTTTGAGACTTACTTTGAAACGCATAAAAATTTTTTAATTAATCAAAAGTTAACCACTAAGCAACTAGATTTAAATACTTTTAAAAGTTAATTGATGAAATAGAAACTTTAGTTATTTTGAAGTTTTTCTACTACAGATTCTTTCTCAATTTTAGCTACATCCTGTAATCCATTAGCATCAAACCAAGGAGCGTTTTCCCAGTTAAATCCTTCACCAAAAGTATTATCGGGAGCAGCTACGTACCAGTGACATGATGAATCTGGAACATCTACAGCACATTTTGACCAGTCAGCTTCCCACTGTGGAACTTGTACCCACATCACAGATGCTAATAAAAAAGAAAAAATAAAATTCATAATTATCGGTTAGCAAAATTTTGAAAGATTTTTTTCACATTCTTTCTTTCTTTTCTTCCAGTAATTCTCAAGTATTTGATATTTATGCTTATTTTTGAATTGACTTAAATGAATATTATTCTGATTAAGAACTAAAGTATTTTTGATTTTCATGACTCAAGCTGTCTACGTAGAACATATTTAAGACACTTTATAGATTTTTTGAAGTGAATTTATACTTAATTTTGTCTTACTTTTGTGTAGGTAAGTATTTTTCGGGATTATTTTCAATATAAGTAAGCGAATATTTGACAATACCTACTATTACTGAAAAAAGAGCAATTGCCGAAATAAGAAAAATGATTTTTTTGTAAATGCTTTTCATGAATTTTTTATGTTTTTGATTATTTTTTTCATCAACGCCCAATTTTTCTGAAAGATTTAAACAATTAGTAATTTATACTGTAGCCTTTTAAATTAACTACGGAGTAAATTAAATACATCAGAAACTCCTCACACACTTTTTTCTGATAACTTTAAAAGTACTCGTCCGCAATGTTTGAGTACTTTTTTATATTTTTTGCGATGTGACAGTTAAGATAGAGGTCTATTAGGCATTACATATTTTGGAATTAAGTGTGATATTAAGTTTGTGTGTAGGAGGAATTGATTTATTTCAGTGGAAACAAGGAAACACTTGATATAAATCAATTTTAAAAGATCTCTCTTTGAGAGATCTTTTTTTTTGTGGATTTTTAGAAATACATATTAAATTCTGAATATAAAAACATATATGCTTTCTTCCAAAATAATTAGATACGTCATTACAAATTAGTAATTTAATTAGTTAGATTATGATTCGTTAAATACTTCTGTTAATGAAAATACTTTTTTTAACAATTTTAATTTGTACAAGCTTTTTATTCCCTTCTTCATCATTTGCCTCACATATAGAACTAAAACCTTGTGTAGAGATTGCTCATTGTGTACGAGAAGAATGGGAGGTTAATAATATTGAGAAACCTTTTGAAGAGATTAAAACATTTATCGAAAACACTCCAAGAACTGAGATTGTAGAAATAGATGGCGATTATCTTCATGCTGAGGCAACCAGTAAATGGATGAAGTATGTAGACGACTTAGA
>QCCT01000006.1 GCA_003281165.1 Prochlorococcus sp. AG-347-M18 | reverse complement strand
TAAAAAGTAATTTTTTTTATTTTTACACCCTGATTAAGTGAAACAAAAGTATGAAAAACCTCATGAAAAATAATTGAAGATAATAAGAAAAAAGAAGTTAAAAACCCTATAATCCAAGCTTCTTTATTATTGTAGATATCTCCAGAAGATAAATTGACCTGATTACTGATACTCCATGAGAATAAAAAGAGAATAACAAACCAATAGGGATGAACTTTAAAGGGAATTCCCCATATTTTAAAAATTTGCCAACTTCTCAAAAATAATCTCCGCTATATTTAGCAATAATATTAATTTTACATGCATGATAATGATATGCCCAAGACAAATCCTTTAGTTAAAATTTGTGGACTAACTTCTGAAGAAGAAGCTCTTCAAGTCGCTCAATTAGGAGCGAATGCTATTGGCATTATTTCGGTTGAAGAGTCTCCAAGATATGTATCTGCTGAAATTAAGAAAAAAATATTTAAAACCCTCGAAAATTTTTATCCAAAAATCGAGAGGGTATCAGTTGTACAAAATTGTCCAATAGACTTAATTATTAAAAATTTCTTAGGAACCCCCACTGAAACTATCATTCAATTACATGGAGATGAAGATATTGATTATTGCAAAAAAATAAGGGAAAAAATTCCCAACATTGGCCTATGGAAAGCTTTCAGAATAAAAACAGAAACGGATATAGATAAAATAAAACCTTTTGAGGATTTTGTAGATGCGATACTACTTGATTCTTGGAATAAAGAAACTTATGGAGGTTCTGGGAAAAAAATAAATTCTATATATCTAAAGAATTTGCAATTTAGCAAACCATGGTGGTTAGCAGGTGGAATATCGATTGAATGGATTGATGAAATCCTCACTGAATTGAAACCAGATGGGTTAGATATTTCAAGTAGTATTGAAATATCTCCAGGTTTAAAAGATATTAAAAAAACAGAGGATCTTTTTAAGTTTTTGAAAAGAAGTTAGTAATTATTAGTAGCGGACTGCTGTTTTACAAGCTCGAAAAATTCTTGCTTTAAACTTAAATCGTGTCTAAAATCGCCTCTCACCACAGAATTAATCATACTTGTATTTGGTTCTTTGACTCCCCTCCACTTCATACAATAATGTTGGGCCTTTACAATAATGCCTAAACCTTTAGGTTCGCATAGTTTTTCAATTTCATCTGCAAGAATCATTACAGCTTCTTCCTGAATATGAGGTCTTGAAAAAACCCAATCAGCAACTCTTGCAAATTTTGAAAGCCCTATGACTTTATTGCCAGGTTTAATACCTATCCAACACTCCCCTAGAATTGGAACTAAGTGATGTGAACATGCAGATCTGACAGAAATTGGGCCAACGGTATAAATTTCATCAAGATTCTTGTCATTAGGGAAACTTGTAACTTTAGGTTGTTCATGATATCTGCCTTTAAAAACTTCATTTAAATACATTTTTGAAACTCTTTCAGCAGTTTCTTGAGTATTATGATCATTTTCAACATCTATTACGAGGGACTTAAGTAAATCCTTGATCCTTGAGGCTACTTCTTTTTCTAAAATTTTTAATTCACCAGGATTTATAAAATCAGAAATATTATCGTTAGCACTAAACCTTGTCCCAGAATTCTTAATTCTGTCTCTAATAATTTCAGAAATTAGTTTATTAGTAATCTGGTCGTCAAAGTTTCTAATATTATCGTTGGGTAATGTAGAGGTCATAAAATTTTTAACAGAAAATTGTATGCAACTTAATTAACTGTATCTTCCAAAAGCTTAATTGCTCATATACTATATCACATTCTTTTGTTCAATCGGGTTCAATTAGCACTAAAAAAAATCACTGTTTTAAGATTAATCAGATGAACAGAATGTTTAAAAGGCTCCGCCAGAAGGCATCAAAGTCAAGTCTTCGATCAATTGTGATTCAGATTTTTGAGCCATGTAGAGAATAGTTTCTGATACCTCTTTTGAGGACAGCATAGAAGTTTTATCAAAATCAGATTTGATTGATTCGGAGTCCCAAAGAGGAGTATTTACTGAACCCAGAGTTATTGTGCACGCTCTTATTGAATTAGATCTTTCCTCCTCCCTCAAGCATTTAGTAAACATAGCTAGTGCAGATTTGGAAACACAATAAGCTCCCCATTGGGGGAATGCATTATAAGAGGCATGACTACTAACATTTATAACTAAACCACCATTTTTTCTCATTTGAGGAATTATTGAACTACAAATTTGAAAAACACTTGTGAGGTTTATTTGAATAGTTTGTTCCCATTGACTTAATTCCATTTCAACTAAAGGGCCATTAAATGCGCAACCAGCATTATTTATCAATACTGAAGGGCATCCATACTTCTTAATTGCCTCCTTAACACAATGCTCTATTTCTAGAGGATTAGATAAATCACATTTTACTAGGTTAATTTTTGATTTAGTGGTCAACAGTTCGCTCTTTAGTTTCTCCATTAAATCCATATTCCTGGAGAGTAAAATTAAATCCCAGCCAGCATTGGCAAAAGTAATTGCGGTAGATCTACCAATACCTTTCGAAGCACCCGTTATAAAAGCTAGTTTCAATTTATTCAGTTATTTGAGGGATTTCACTATAAATTTCTTCAATATTATTTGCTTCGATAAATTTACCTAAAACCCTAAACTTTTTGTATCTTTCCTCAATTAATTCGCCTTCAGGCATTTGCAGTAAAGCATTAAGGTGTTTCTCAATAGCCTCTTTTAGTGTTTTACCAGCATCTAAAGGAGCCCAATTATTCCCACCCGAAGGTTCTGGTAATACCTCATCTATTACACCTAACTTAAGTAAATCCTTACCTGTGATTTTAAGTGCTGATGCAGCTTCTGGTGCCTTCGCAGCATCTCTCCACAAAATTGATGCACATGCTTCAGGACTAGCAACTGTGTAAACACTGTGTTCAAACATTAGCAACCTATCGGCAACACCTATTCCAAGTGCTCCTCCAGAACCTCCTTCACCAATGACAGTAGCCACAATTGGAACTTTCAATCCAAACATCTCTCGAAGGTTTCTAGCAATCGCTTCACCTTGACCTTGTTCTTCAGCTTTTAAACCAGCATAAGCTCCAGGAGTATCAATAAATGTAAGAATTGGCAAAGAAAATCTATTTGCATGCTGCATCAATCTAAGAGCTTTTCTGTAACCGCCAGGTTTTGCCATCCCAAAGTTTCTTACTACATTTTCTTTTGTATCCCTTCCTTTCTGATGCCCTAACATCAACACTGGTCTATTATTTATCAAACCTATCCCCCCAATTAGTGCCATATCATCGCCACCATTTCTGTCCCCATGTAATTCGATCCAGTCATCACAAAACATTTGAACAAAATCTAGAGTACTAGGTCTTTGAGGATGTCTAGCTACCTGAATCTTTTGAGCAGGGGTGAGAGATTTAAATATTTCTTCTCTTCTCCTAGCAGCTAAGGTTTCAAGCTGCAGAAGCTGTTGACTAACATCTACTTCTGAATCTCGAGCTAATTCTTTAATTTGCTCTATCTGCTTCTCAAGTTCAACAAGAGGCTTTTCAAAATCAAGGAGGTAACGTTTAGCCATAATTTAAACAGTTAAGACTTTAGGCTGCTTATCAAGTCCAATCGCAGAAAAACCATGCTTTAAAGATGCTGCCCCAATAAACTCCATCTTTTCAAGGGAAATGTTATTTCTTCCCCAACTAAAGTTTGTATGACACTTCTCAAATTCTAAAATCATAGCCTCCGCAAAGCAAGCAAACATCTCTCGCTGAGGGTTTTGCATTTCCGCAAGTTCCATCATATTCCAACCAATATCATTAAAAAACTCTACTATACCTCCTTTTAAAACATGAATATTTTCACCCTGAAATTTCTCATCAAGATTTTTGGGGTATCCGCCATCAATCATTAAACATGGTTTTTTTAAGTTATCTGTATCAATTTCAATAGTTTTAGGCATACTTGCAACCCATACAACAATATCCGCCTGAGGCAATGCCTCTTTTAAGCTTGTTACGGTGCCACCATCTAATTCTTTTTGTAACAGCGCTAGTGGTTCTTGTTGTCTTGCCACCATAAGAAGTTCTGAAATCCCAGTTTTATTGATAAGCCATCTGCAAACAGCACTACCAATATCACCTGTAGCACCAATTACAGCAACAGTTGCTTTTTTAAGGTCTATCCCAATGCGAGGCGCATTTATTTCTAGTTGCTTACAGATAACCCAGGCGGTATGAGTATTGCCAGTAGTAAACCTTTCCCACTCTAAAGAAGTATTTCTAATTTGTTTATGCTGTAGAAGATTAAAATTCTCAAAAATAATAGAAGTAAATCCTCCTAAAGCGGTAATGTTAATACCTTTTTTCTGAGCTAGTTCCATAGCATTTAGTACTTTTCTTCTAGCCGTTTTAAACCTTGAAAGCATTTCAGGAACAAAGCACGAATCTATATAAGAACCTTCAATAGATATTCCAGTAGCACTCTTAACTTCTACATTTTCAACAAGCTGAGGAGGAGCAGTACACCAAACATCCAAGTCACCATCTGCAATATGATCAAAGCCTAACATCGAAGCTTTTCTTTTTGCATCTTCAAAACTGGTTGAGTGGCCTATTAACCCAAACATTTAAAATTTATAAATGGTTTCTATACAATGTTATGAACAATAGCACAGAGGTAACTCCTTAAATAGGATTGATTAATTATTAAAATCCAAAAAAATTAGAAATGTAATTAGACGATAGCTGCCATAGCCATTCTTGCAATTTCTCTATTATCTAGACCTATTTCCATCAATGTATCTTGATAAGCAATCATAAATTCTTCCATTAATTCTTCTCTCTCCATAGCTAAAACTGATGCGTCATCTGCTACTTCATCTAACATCTTTTTAATTAACGGAAGATTAACCTTGTTAGCTTCCATTAATTCATCTTTACAAGTAGATAGGTTCTCTTTAAGCCACTCTTGACCATAATTTAAATGAAGATATTCGTCTTTAACCACACCTTCTGTTATTTTTTTTGCAAAAGGATCCGCAACTGCTATGTAGACGTTATAAGCAGAAATTGCAAATGCTTCAATTAATATAGCTTGAATTAAAAGACATGTTGTTAAATTTCCTTTTTCAAGAGCAACTTGAAAATTACCATGCAATTTAGAAAAGAATTTTTTAGCAAATTCCATATCAGCAACTACACCTAAATTTCTTCCACATGCAGTAAAGCCTTTTTTATGCTTCATTTCCATTCTCGCCAATTTAGTTAACTCCTCTAACTCATTTGGAATTAAAGTTGCTATTGAAATGTAATTATCATGAGCCTCTTGCTCTCCCTCTATAACAATTGCATTTATTCTGCTATATGCATCCTTATAAGAATCTGTAGTGAAGTCGGGCAAATTTGAAGAAATCGGATTAGTCGATTCTTCAATAGTTTTTTTATTTGTTTCTAGAGTTTGCATGTCAGTAATCTTTAGTTCATTATGCATGAATATTACACGATTATAGAGAGTTTATTTAAATATCATGAAAATAGTTTCAATTGTTAAGTCACATTTTTTACTTAAACTTATTTAAGAATTGTTTGGCCAATCTGATTGCATCAGATTCATAATCAATTTGAACCAATGATTAATCAATAATTCCTTTAAATTTTTTCCTAAAGACTCATTTGCTCCTCTACTATCTCCAATAACACCTGATTTACTTAAGTCGTCAGTAAGCCAAGCAGTAGGCGCATTGCCCTCTAGACTCCAACCTTCAGGGATCTCTACTTTATTACCCTCATTTGGGCGTTCATCACCTACTAATTCTGGTTTCAAAGCCATCATCAAACTTGTCTCAGCTAATGAAGCGTGAAGCCCATCCTCGATCTCAGTTTTTGTTAACAGTTCACTTAATCCATTAACGCCACTCCATAAGAAACAAGGGAAAACTGCCATCTCAGGTGCGAAACTTCTTAGCTCTCTTGCAGCAGTATTTAGTAGTGAGATTTGACCTCCATGTCCATTAATCAATATCAATCTTTTAAAACCCATTTCAGATAATTGACTTCCGACTTCCTTAATCATTGAAGTTATTAAATTTGAGGATAGTGAAATTGTCCCAGCAAAACCCTTATGTTCTGGTGAAAAACCAATATATTGAGTTGGAAGTTTTTTTAATGGAATATCGGCAGAAAATAATTTTAAAACTTCTTCAATGATTTCATCAACAAAAATACTATCTGTAGCAAGAGGCAAATGGGGTCCATGTTGCTCAACAGCACCGAATGGCCAAATCACTGTTGATCTTTTATCTTTTGCAATACTCTCAATTTCTTGCCAATTTAAATATTCAAATTTATTAGGTATTGGTTTAAAGTTCATTAATTTTAATTTTGAGTACTAACATTTAGAGTATGTTAATAATTAATTATTCTTATTTTACCTACGATGGGAGTCAGTAATAAAAATCCCCAAGATAAAATCCAATCAAAGGGCAATAAAAAAGATTCTAAAAAACCTCTTCAGGTACTTCACATAAGCAAAAAAGATACTCAAGAAAAATCTCAAGAAGTACAGAATGAGCAAACCAATTCGCAAGAAGAAATCAAGAGAGAAAATATTGCAATCAAACCTCAAATAATTAAAGATGAATCAGTAAAAGAAATTGAGGACAGTAATGCAAACAAACAAGCTTTTGATAATTCTCAACAAGACTTAAAAAAACCCTTTAATTTTTCTGAGCAAAAAACAGATTTTCAATTAGAAAGAACAGTTGATGACTTCGATTTTGATGAAAGTGCTTTTTTGGAGGCTTTAAATGCAAATGAGCCAATTGGGGCTACAGGAGAAACAATTTCAGGAAAGGTTATAGCAATCGAAAGTGATGGACTATATGTTGACATTGGGGGGAAAGCACCTGGCTATATGCCAAAAAAAGAATGTGGATTAGGAGTTATAGCTAATTTTAAAGAAAAATTTTCTATTGGCCTTGAAATGGAAGTTTTGGTTATCAAGGAACAAAATGCTGATGGGATGGTAACAGTGAGCGCTCGAGCATTAATTCTCAGACAAAGTTGGGAAAAAGTTTCAAGTTCTGCAAAAAACGGAGAATTAATTGATGTTTTAATTAACGGATTCAACAGAGGTGGACTTACTTGTGATGTAGATGGATTGAGAGGATTTATCCCAAGATCTCAACTTGAAGATGGTCAAAACCATCAAGCTTTTGTTGGCAAAACTATTAAAGTAGCATTTATTGAGGTGAATCCAGAATCCAGAAAATTAGTTCTCTCTGAAAAGAAAGCATCACTTGTCTCTAAACTTTCTTGTCTTGAATTAGGTCAATTAATTGAAGGAGAGGTTTTAGCAGTAAAACCTTATGGCTTCTTTATAGATTTAGGAGGCGCTAGTGGACTTCTTCATCAATCCTCACTAACAAATGGATCGATTCGTTCTTTAAGAGAAATCTTTAGAGAAGGGGAAATCATAAAAGCTCTAATATCTGAAATTGACCTCGAAAAAGGGCGTATTGGTCTTAACACAGCACTCTTAGAGAACACAGCAGGAGAATTAATTATTGATAAGCAAAAAGTTATGCAAGAAGCCCCAGAGAGAGCACTTAAAACTAAAGCACTCTTCGATAAAAAAGATCAAGATAAATGAACATTAATAATAAAATAGAACAGAGTCTTGAATTAAAAACTTCAGATTGGGAATTAGACTTCTACTCAAGACCAATTATTGAATCAAATGGAAAAAAAAGGTGGGAGTTAATTATTTGCTCTACAAAAAGTTATAAGACAAAAGATATTTTTCTATGGAATAAAAAATGCCCTGCCAATGAAGTTAATTCAGTATGGCTTACAAAGGCACTAAATGAAGCAATTAATTATGCAAAGAAAGAGGGCTGGGCAAAACCCTCAATAATTAGATTCTGGAGATCGTCAATGAAATCAATCATTAAGAAATCTCTGGAGGCCGTAAGTATTGAGGCTCTTATCAGTAGAAGAACTTATGATTTGTTCGATAGAATCGAATTTCTTGAAAAAGAAATTTATCCAAAGGAAAAAGGTTATGTAAGAGGGGTATTAGCTCCTACTTTTACCTCCAAAATGGAAAACTCCCCTGAACCCCTACCAGAAGCTGTGAGAGGTGATGCTTTAACTATCTCTGAAATATCTATTGGCGAATTAAAATCAGCAGAAAATTGGCCTATGGAATTTGGAGATATTTTCCCAATCCAGCAAAATTTAGATGATAAAAATTTAGTCCCAGGATTAAGACTTTTTAGCAAAGATAGATCTTTAGCTCTTTCTGCATGGTTTAGTTGTTTAGAACCTGTTAAATTAACTCTACGTAAAAACCAACTCATCCTTGAAGCTTCTGAAGATGATAATTGGCTGGTAACAGATTTACCAGAAAAAGATGCAAACATTTTAAGTACAAAGTTTTTAGAGAATAAAAAAAATTCTTTTGGTTATCAATTTATTGCCATACAGTCAACGCCATATATCGAACAATTTGCAGGATTCTGGATCTTGAGAGATATTGAATTAATTTCATAAATTAACTCTAGGAGCAGGAACTATTCATTACAAAGAAATATATTTCCCAAAATCTGAAATTTATATTCAAAGCAAAAAATTTGAGTACTATTCATCACCAATTTTCAATAGATATGAATTCCCTCATGCGTACTTTACGAATTCTAGCTCCGAGAAATCTCTTCAATCATTAGGAAATCACTTTAATGAAAATTCCGTAAATTGTGTTTCTAATCAAATTCACAGTAACGTGATAGTTTTTGGATCACATTCACAAGAAGAAAGTAAGACTGATGCAGACGGTCTTTTTGGTAATAAATGCAACCAAAACTTATGGGTTTACACAGCTGATTGCATGCCAATATTTTTTGCAGATAAAAGGACAAGAAATGTAGCAGCCTTACATTGTGGAAGAAAAGGCTTAGAAAAAAAAATAATAAAAAATCTGGTTAAAATTTTCGATAGCATAGGGACATCTAGAGATGATTTAATTGTTGCAATAGGACCATCGATATCGAAGGAACATTATCTCATTGATAAAAAAACATTGAAAGAATTTTATAGAAAGGCAGAAAACAAAAAAATAGCGTTCAATTTGACTAAAACTGAAGAAGATCTTTGTTTTGGAGATTCAAAATACTTGAAAGCGCAAAACTTAAATCAACTTGATCTTAAAAGTTCTGCCTATAGACAACTTTTAAATGAGAACATTCCTAAAACAAATATAAACATCTCAAATTTATGCACGTACAAATTAAAAAATGAATTTAATTCTTGGAGAAGGAACAAAACAATCTTGAGGCAATGGAATTTTATTTGCTCTTAGAGATAGTTAATTTGGACAATTTTCTCTAGTTAAGTCTTTAGCAACTAATAATTCGGTCATCTCTTTGGTACCTTTAATATTAAAAACTTTTGCTATTAATAAATTCTCTTTATAACCAAAAGGTTTTATTTTTACTTTGCTTCCCCTTGGGAATTCACTCTTAAGTAAATTTGTTGCTTCAATCTCATCATTTTCATTTACATCTACACAAAATAGTCCAATCGTTAAATTCCTATTTTGATCCCCCACCAAAATAGTATTTGAACTTTTAATTTGAAGAATTTCTGCCGAGTTAACTACTACAGGATTAAGAACAATCAAGCAGGCTATAATTAAAATTTTTGATAATTTTTTCAATTCAGAAATATCTAAGTTTTTAAATTATCTTAAAGTTAATTTTTTAAAATGACGAACTTTTAAAAATTAGTCTTCACAATTAACATATCCAACCATTTGAGCATTACTTTTACCAGGAGGAACCATTGGATAACAATTTTCACCTCTTCTGACAAGGATATTAATCAAAGAAGGACCGTCATGATCAAGCGCATTTTTTAATTCATTCTGTAATTGTTTTCTATCAGAAATTAGGTATCCTTTAACTCCAAAAGACTCCGCAAGTTTAACAAAATCAGGTTCACCACAACTCATATCAGATGAGGAATATCTTTCATCATAGAAACTTTCCTGCCATTGCCTTACCATCCCTTGCCAGCGATTATTGATGATGATCAACTTTACATTTAATCCATATTGAGACAAAGTTCCTAATTCTTGAATATTCATTAAAACGCTTGCATCTCCTGCAATGCAAATTACATCTGAATTAGGTAAAGCTGCCTTAACTCCAATTGCTGCTGGCAATCCAAAACCCATAGTTCCTAAGCCTGAGCTACTAATCCATTTTCTTGGAGAATTTCTTAGATATTGAGCAGCCCACATTTGATGTTGACCTACATCTGTAGTTACATAAGCTTCTGGTGAAAGTTCCCTAACTTTCAAAAGAACTTCCTGAGGATAAATTTCTCCTTCTTTAGGCGGGTCATATAAAGGGTGTTTATTTTTCCAAAAATCGATTTTTTCTAACCAGTTCTTCGTCTGACAACTAAATTTGTTAACAAGAAATTTTTGATTAATTTTGCGAACGGCTTTTGAAACGTCGGAGACAATTGCAACATCTACACGTCTATTTTTATTAACTTCTGCTGGATCAATATCTATATGAATTACCTTTGCATTAGGTGCAAAAGTATCTAATTTTCCTGTCACCCGATCATCAAACCTTGCTCCAATAGCAATTAAAAGATCGCATTCTGTAACGGCAAAGTTTGCGTAAGCAGTTCCATGCATCCCCAACATTCCAACTGATAAATTGTCTTTTTCATCAAAAGCTCCCTTACCCATTAAGGTTGTAGTAACTGGTATTTGATAATTCTTTGCCAAAGTTCTTATCTCATCATGAGCTCCTGAAGATATTGCCCCACCTCCTACGTATAGAAGGGGTCTTTCAGAATCTTGAATTAATTTAATTGCTTTATTGATATCGCAATCATTAATATCTCCATTTCTTTTAAATCCCTTAGGAATAATCTCACCGGGCAAAACTCTTTGATAATTAAAGAATTCTTGACCTACATCCTTTGGTATATCAATTAAAACGGGGCCAGGTCTTCCAGAGGAAGCAATAAAAAAAGCTTCTGAAACCACCTTCGCTATGTCTGAAGGATTTCTTATTACCCATGAGTGTTTAACTATTGGAAGAGTTATACCAAAAATATCAGTTTCTTGAAAAGCATCAGTTCCAATAGCAGATCTTGGGACTTGACCTGTAACTACCACAAGAGGGACTGAATCCATTTGTGCAGTTGCAATTCCAGTAACCAAATTTGTTGCCCCCGGACCTGAGGTACCAAAACATACTCCTACTTCACCTGTAGATCTTGCATATCCATCAGCCGCATGAGAACCTCCTTGTTCATGTCTCACCATATAGTGCTTTAACCAACCATCTTGTTCTGCCTTATGAACTGCATCATATATTGGTAGTATGGCCCCTCCAGGATATCCAAATATAACCTTTACCCCATGAATTTTTAGAGAATCCATTAGTGCATCTGCACCAGTTATCCAAACCGGGTTTTCATTTTTTGAACTACCCTTTGAAAAGGATCTCGAAGTAAGAGTCACAAAAGAAATTCAATGATTACTATAAATATTAAACTTAATCAAAAACTTTTGCCTCATTTAGAAATGTAATGTCAGAAATATATTTGAAAAAATCTTTCAATGTATTTAAATATTTCAAATAAATATCAATCGTAATTTATAAAATACCTAGCTTATGTAAAGGTCCAGAGCCTGAAATAAGTTCAATAAAAAGTATAAGAAAAATAATCATTGCAACCCTTCCGTTCCACACCTCTGAACTATTATTCCAACCCCATTGCCATTTCTCTTGGGGATAAAGTTTAACCTTTTCAGGCAACTTAGAAGCCTCCTCTATATTAACTAGAGGTCCTTCCAAACAGGAAATCACTAGATCACTAAGTCCTTCAATAAAAGTAGGGTGAGTATTTAGAGCTCTAACTCTCCTAAAGTTCTTAATACCAGCTTGTTCAGCAATTTCTTTGTATTCAATATCAATTTCTTGCAATGTTTCGATATGCTCTCCAACGAAACTTATGGGGACCACAATTAAGTCATTAACATTTGACCTCCCAAGATCAGCTAACATTTCTTCTGTATAAGGCTTTAACCATTCAACAGGACCAACTCTACTTTGATAAGAAAGTGTATACGGGTTAGTATGCCCTAAAAATTTTTCTAGCTCATTTATTATTAATAATGAACAATCTTCAATTTGTTGTTTATAAGGGTCTCCAGCTTCCTCTACATAACTCTTAGGAACTCCATGAGCAGTAAAAAATATATGAGCCTTTGAAGGTGATTCACAAAGTGAGATTTGTTCAGAAATTAATTCAACCATAGACCTTAAGTAACCTGCTTGACTGAACCAGCTCCTTACACATCTCATAGGAACTTTCTTAAATTCATCATCAGAATCTCGCAATTTTTTTAATTCCCTAAAGCTCGAACCACTTGTACTTATCGAAAAATGTGGATACAAGGGTATTACAACTACTTGATCTATGCCATCTGCTTTCATATCAGCAATTGCTGATTCGGTAAAAGGATGCCAATACCTCATAGCGATATAGGTAGTAGCATTAAATCCCTTGTCCCTTAATTTAGATTGTAATTCTCTTGCTTGTTGTTCAGTTATCCTTCTAATAGGTGAACCCCCACCTATAGAAAGGTAAGCCTGTTGTGAAGTAGTACTCCTAAGCGTGCTAATTAACCAAGCTAGGGGCTTTTGAAAAATAGGAAAAGGCGTCCTGATAATTTCTGGATCAGAGAAAAGATTGTATAAGAATGGGCCTACATCAGTAATGCGTTCAGGCCCTCCTAAATTCATTAGTAAGACGCCTATTTTATCCATTTAAAATTTATGAAGATTGAAAATCAAGATTAAAAACGTCATTATATGGTCAATTATATAAGTAAATGAACGTAATTCAGGAAATTAATAATGTCAATGATAAATTTGCTACTCAAGGCAGCAAGCTTAAAATTGAGAAAAGAGGAGAGAAATTAAATATTCGTGGTTCACTACCCTCCAAAGAAGATAACAATAACTTTAAAATTCAAAGAATATCTCTTGGTTTAAAGGCTGATATTTCTGGATTAGAGGAGGCCAAAAAAAAATTACAATTAATAAATTTGCAATTGGAATTGAATCAATTTGATTGGATTAATTGGATAAGCAAGCCTTCCAACAAGGAAATAAAAGATGGGTTTGAATTTCCAAAAAGATTAAATCAATTTGAGGAATTTTTTTTTAAAGAAAACAAAAGTGATTTTCGAACCAGCACTAGAAAAACTACTTGGAGAAGTTCTTATAAACCATATATGAAAAGAATCCTAAATATTTACAATGACTTTGAGAATGAAGCTTTAGAAAAAATATTTCAAAAAACACTTGAAAGTTATAAGGAAGGTACCAGAAGTAGGAAACAATGCGCTACTTCTTTAAGTGTTTTGGCTAAGTTTTTGGAAATTAAACTACCAGAAGATTGGAAATTAAATTCTAGAGGATATGGTCTGAACAAAGCAGGATTTAGGGATCTACCTAAAGACGAATTAATAGAGAAACTGTGGGAGAACATACCAAACAAGTCTTGGAAATTTGTTTTCGGTCTGATGGCTACTTATGGATTAAGGAATCATGAAGTATTTTTTTGTGATTTAAGTTCTCTTACTAATTTTGGGGACAAAATTATTAGAGTTTTACCTACGACTAAAACTGGGGAACATCAAGTTTGGCCATTTCATCCTGAATGGGTGGAAAAGTTCGAATTATCAAAACTTGGTGAAAATCCAGAACTTCTACCAAATATTAATAGAGACCTTAAAATTACAACCCTACAGAATATTGGGAAAAAAATTACAGACCAATTTAAGCGTTACTCTTTACAAATAAAACCTTATGATCTAAGGCATGCTTGGGCAGTTAGAACAATTTTTTATGATTTACCTGATACAGTTGCTGCCAGAATGATGGGACATTCGGTTAGTTTACACACTCAAACTTATCACCACTGGATTACTAAAAGAGATCAACAACAGGCAGTAAATAATGCACTTTTAAAAGTTAAGAGAGTTAAAAATATTTAAAGATTTATAATAATTAAATAAAAATAAGGGTCATATGCAAGAAAAACCTTCATCTTCCGAGAAAATATTTAACCTCGATAATCAAGCAAATAAACTTGGAATGGGAGGAAAATTATCACCTGATATCGATGAGAGCTCATACAAAAAAAGAATGCAGCAAAGAAAAGATATTCAAGCCAAAAGACTACAAATCAGAAAAACAAAAAAAGGATTATTGATTGTTTTCACAGGAAATGGCAAAGGCAAGACAACTGCATCTTTAGGTATGGCTTTAAGGACAGTAGGGCATGGCTATAAAGTAGCAATAATTCAATTTATCAAAGGGGGCTGGACCACTGGAGAAGAAAAAGCACTTAAAAACTTGTCTTCAAACATATCTTGGCATTCATTAGGAGAGGGATTTACTTGGGAAACACAAGACAGAATAAGAGATGAAAAATTAGTTCAAGGAGCTTGGCAACTAGCCAAAAAATACATACAAAACGAATCTTATAAACTTATCATTCTTGATGAAATTAATATTGCGACAAAACTTGGTTATCTTGCACCAGAAGAAATAATCACTTTTTTAAAAAGCTTAAATAATAGAAAAAGTCATATTGTTTTAACTGGAAGGGGAGCATCTGATTCAATTATCAATTACGCTGATCTCGTTACAGAAATGAAACTAATAAGACATCCATTTAAAGAACAAGGAATAAAAGCACAAAAGTGTGTTGAATTTTAGTTGATGTAAATTATTTAAATTTTCTTTAGGCAGGTTTAGAAATGTTTAAAGACGCAAGCAATATCTGAACAAAAAATAAATTTGGTGCATTTACTTGCTAATGTCATAAAAGTACAATTATTGAATGACTTACAAAAGAGTTCTCTTAAAACTTAGTGGTGAAGCACTAATGGGTGAAAAACCTTATGGTATTGATCCTGCTATAGTTCAGTCAATTGCAGAGGATGTTTCAAAAGTAGTCGAAAATAATGTACAACTTGCAATAGTTGTTGGTGGTGGAAACATTTTTAGAGGGCTAAAAGGATCTGCAGACGGAATGGATCGCGCGACGGCTGATTATGTAGGGATGCTTGCAACAGTAATGAACGCAATTTCACTTCAAGATGGTCTTGAGAGAGTAGGAGTTGCAACCAGAGTGCAAACAGCAATCGAAATGCAAGAAATTGCCGAACCCTACATCAGAAGAAGAGCCATGAGGCACCTAGAAAAAGGTAGAGTTGTTGTTTTCGGAGGTGGATGCGGAAATCCATTTTTTACAACTGATACTACGGCAGCCTTGAGGGCAGCAGAGATAAACGCCGAAGTTGTTATGAAGGCAACTAAAGTTGATGGAGTATACGATCGTGATCCAAATCAATTTAAAGATGCAAAAAAATATTCCTCTCTCAGTTATCAACAAGTTCTTAGTGATGAAATTGCAGTAATGGACAGTACTGCGATTGCACTTTGCAAAGATAATAATATCCCAATTATGGTTTTTGATATATTCAAAAAAGGGAACATTTCTAAAGCTGTTGCTGGCGAGCCAATAGGCTCTTTAATTAGTTAAAGATCATTTAATTTTTTTAATTATGAAAGAAAAAGAAATTCAAGAAAATATGAATAAAAGTATTGAAGCCACACAAAGAAACTTCAATACAATTAGGACAGGTAGAGCTAATGCTTCCTTGTTAGACAGAGTAAGTGTTGAGTACTACGGAGCAGAGACACCAATCAAATCGCTTGCCACAATAAGCACTGTTGATTCGCAAACAATTTCAATACAACCTTTCGATATTTCATGTTTACAAGCGATAGAGAAATCTATTTCTATGAGTGATTTAGGTATTACTCCAAATAATGATGGGAAAGTAATAAGAATAAATGTTCCTCCTTTAACAGAAGAAAGAAGAAAAGAATTTTGTAAATTAGCCTCTAAATATGCAGAGGAAGGAAAAGTAGCTTTGAGAAATATCAGAAGAGATGCTGTTGATAAAGAAAAAAAAGACGAAAAAGATGGCCTTATTTCTATTGACGAATCCAGAGATAATCAATCTGAAATTCAGAAAATTACTGATAAATTTATTGCTTTAATAGAAACTAAATTGTCTGAGAAAGAGAAGGAAATACTAAAAGTTTGATAAGATTTGACGTTGTAATAATTGGTGGAGGCTTATCAGGATCTTCTACTGCTCTTAACCTATCAAAGAAAGGATATTCAGTTTTAATTATCGAAAAAGAAAAGTTCCAACATTACAATACATGTGCTGGTGGGATGGCATCTTCGATGCAAAGATTTCTTCCTTTAAATATAGAAGATTGCATAGAATCAAAAATTAAGAATGTTGAATTCAGATGGAAGGCTACAGATAATGTAACTGCTGATCTGACTGGTGAATCCCCATTTTGGATTGTTAAAAGAGAAAAACTAGATCAATTATTACTTGATGAATCCATAAGTAATGGAGCTCAGATAATGAGACCATTATTGATAGAAAAAATCATAAAAAAAAATGATAAATGGGAAATTACTTGCAGTAACAAAATAAAATATATTACAGAATTTCTTGTAATTGCTGATGGGTCCCAATCGGAATGGGCGAGTTATTTCAATTTAGGGCCAAGAAAACCGAAATTTGCAAACACACTTTCATTAAGATTGAAAGGTTTAGGTGAAATACCTAGAGATGCAGTTAGATTTGAGTTTGGATTTATAAAATATGGTTTTGCATGGGCATTCCCTCTAAGAGAAAGCCTAAATATTGGTTTAGGTACTTTTATAAATAATGTTCTTTTAGAAAATCAGGCTATAAATAAACAAGTAATCAGAAGCTTCGGTTTTGATGATTTTCCTAATAAAACAATTAGTAAGAAACTGAGAATATGGAACGGCTTTCACTCAATTAATGGTGACAAAGTTTTAGCGGTTGGAGATGCAGCATCCCTATGTGATCCATTTTTAGCTGAAGGAATTAGACCATCCTTAATTAGCAGTTTTTATGCTGCAGAATACATAGATCAGTGCCTAGCAGGAAAAGTAGATGATTTAAATCTTTATACAAAAAAAATAAACAACATTTGGGGGAAATCAATGGCTTGGGGGAGGAGAATAGCCCAAGTATTTTATAGGTTTCCCAGAACTGGTTATCAATTAGGTGTCAAAAGAAAAACAGCACCTAAACGTATTGCTCAAATATTATCAGGAGAAATGAGTTATGAAGATATTGCAAAAAGAGTTATCAAAAGGCTTATAACAAAAAGTGGGGCTTAATTCTTTTTCGATTCAAACTTAAATTTAGTTAGCAGAAATCAATTTATGATTTTTAATCTCTGAATATCTCTTTATTAGCAGCTCTTCCAATTCTTCTATAGCCTTACTGAATCCAGTAATACCTTCACTAAGCTTTTCACTTGCCATTTGATCATCTAACATACTTAATCTGAAATCTTTTTCTTCAAATTCGTAATCAATAGAATTATTTATTTGGGTACTTTCATCTAATTTCCTAACTAACTCTCCTTTTTCTTTTTTCAGTTCCTCAAGAAATTTTGGTGCGATTGTTAAAAGATCGCAACCTGCTAATTCTTTTATTTCATCAAGATTTCTAAAACTCGCTCCCATTACTTCTGTCTTGAATCCTTTTTCTTTAAAGTACTTGTATATTTGCGTAACCGAAATAACACCAGGGTCTTCAGCACCAACAAAACTAGTTTTACCAGTTTTTGCTTTATGCCAATCTAATATACGACCAACGAAAGGAGAAATTAGAGTTATCTTTGCATTGGCACAAGCTACCGCTTGGCAGAAGTTAAAAAGTAGAGTTAAGTTGCACTTAATACCCTCTTTTTCCAAAATTTCAGCTGCCTTAATTCCCTCCCAAGTTGCAGCAATCTTAATCAAAATTCTTTCCTTTTCAATTCCAAAATTTTTATAAAGATTGATCAATTTTTTCGCTTTTTCTACCGTAGCTTCGGTGTCAAAGCTCAGTCTTGCGTCAACTTCTGTAGATACACGCCCCGAAATAATTTTCAATATTTCTTTTCCAAAAAATACTGAAACTTGGTCAACAGTTTCTTTAATTAATTCAATTTCGGAGAATCCTTGGGGCAACGCATTTTCTGAACTTTCTAAAGCTTTATCAATTAATTTCACATAATCAGGATTCTTGGCAGCAGCAAGAATTAGCGATGGGTTGGTGGTGGCGTCCCTTGGTTGAAACTTTTTTATCGAATCTAAATCTCCAGTATCAGCAACAACAACGGTCATTGAGGACAATTGTTCTAAAATTGATTTCATATCTAGATAATCATATATACATAAACTAGCTTTTATTTCTGATGAAATCATCAGATAATGTACTAAAATTTATAAAAATAGAAAATTTTAGGGTTTTTTAACAATCATTCCATGATCTTTAATATTAGGAGGGATTTTTTCAATTACTATCAAACTCTCGATAATTTCTTTCACAACTGGTACAGCAACAGTTGAACCATATGCATATGATTTAGATGGCTCATCAACGACTACAAGGACAGCATATTTTGGATCATTAACTGGTAAGGTTGCGACAAAACTACAAACTTTTTTGCTTGTATACGAACCATTTAAGGCTTTTTGAGAAGTGCCCGTTTTCCCCGCAATCCTATAACCCTCGATTTTTACTCCAGATCCACTACCTTTATCAACTACGCTCTCCATCCATTCAAGAACAGTTTGAGAAACCTCTTGTGAAAAAAATTGTTTTTTTGGATTTTTATTAAAACTTTCCTTGAAAGTTGAGGTTACATGAGGAGTTACTTCAAAACCCCCATTTGCAAGAGCCGCATGAAGTTGAAGCAATTTAAGTGGCGAGATTGAGAACCCTTTACCAAAAGAAGTTACGGCAGGCTCGATTGATTGATTTACAAACAAATCTTTTCTCTTAAGTTGGCCAGCAGTTGATTCGAATAAGTCAGTCTCTAAATTTTTATTTATACCTAAATCTTTTAGCCAATCCCAATAAATTGTGGGGTCTAAATTTTGCATTATTTTTACCATCCCAACATTACTTGAAACCTGCAAAACTTTTGGATAGTCAATATATCCATTACCTTTTTTATCCCAATTAGAAAGTGTCCATCCTCCAACATTAATTTTTCCAATATCTTCAACTACTCCATCTTTCTGTATTACTTTTTCTTCTAAAGCTAAGGCAAGATTAATAGGTTTAAAAGTTGAACCAGGCTCAAATAAATCTTGAGAATACCAACCCCTAAAAAGTTCAGAATCATACTGCCAAAATTTATTTGGATCGTACGAAGGGACTGAAACTAAGGAGAGAATCTGACCATTATTAACGTCCATAACTATTGCAAATCCCTTCTTTGCTTTCCATTTACTGACTTGCTTTGATAATGCATTGAATGACGCTTTCTGTAATTTTGAATCTATAGTTAGGCCTAATTTTTTGTAATCAGAAATAAAATCACCTGGGGCTGAATTATCCGGAAGAGGAGTTCCATCTCCTCCTATTTTTATAAAATTACTCTTATTAAAAACTTTAATTTGATTATCTAAATGAAGCTCTAAACCTGCTGAAGCTATATTCTCATCATTAACAAAACCGACAAGATTAGAATAAATCTCCCCTTGTGGATAATATCTCTGCGAATATTTAAACAAATCAAGTCCGCTTATTTGAAGGTTTTTAATCTTTTCTGCCTTTTCTTCGGAAATTTTATCCAAAAGCTTGATGCCACTGATTTTATTATTAAATTTACTCAAGAGTATTTCACCATTTATGTCCAAGATAGGTGACAATTTTTCAGTAACTTCTTCAATACTGCGAACTCTGTTAATTGAATCACCAGGAAAATTAAAATATTTTGGATGGGCCCATAATTTATAGAGCGGTTTATCGTAAGCAATTAGTCTATTATTTCTATCAACAATGGCTCTCCTTTTTTTTAAGGCGTTAGTTTTAGAAGACTGTATTATTCTTGCTTTCCTTTGCAAATCAGAGGCATTAAAGACTTGCAATTTAACTAACCTACCAAACAAACAAAATATCAATAGTAAGCTAAAAATGTAGAGAAATTTAAATCTTCTTTGATCCAGTGGTGTTAGACGAACAATTTTTTTGTATTTTTTCATCAATATCCCCTTTGATATTTGCTATCTACAAAACCTTCAATGAAACTACTTAAATTTTTCTTAAATAAACTTTCTTTTTTTTCTGGAAGTTTATCTAGATAGATTAAATCTTTAGGTTTAGTTTTTGTATAAGTATTAATAGACTCAAGTTCACTAATATAAAATTCCTCAATTTTGGAAATATAATCAATAAGATTATTATTGATCGCTCTTGTTTTAGATAAGTTTTTATATGTATTTGACCATTTTCTTTGACTATTAAAAGACAAGAAAAACAAGGTGAAAATTAATACCAAAAGAGAGATATTAATAGTGTCTAAAATTTGATGTATTAATTTGAAATTAATTATAGATATTGTTTCAGAGTTTTTTTTACTTTCATATGAAACTTTTTTTTTTAAATTAAGTTGATTCCCATAAGGTTTCATCAATGATTTATTTTTTAAATAAAAGAAGTGTTATTAATTAAATAAACATCTTTTTGTTTGATTCGCAAGTAAAAATTAAATTCTTTAAGTCCTCAATAGGAACAAATTTAAGAAAGTCAATCCATTCCATAAAGAATGCATAATCACTGAGGAAAACAAACTCCCTGAAGCAATTCTTGTAATTGCTAATCCAATCCCTAGAACAAATAATGGCGGCATTTCTCCCAAACTTAAATGGGCTAATGCAAAGATAAAAGCTGAAACTATGATGCCCGAAATTACTCCAAAATCTCTTGAAAGAGTTGGCAGTAAAATACCGCGAAATATAATCTCTTCAAATAGAGGAGCTAATAGAGTTGTTGTTACAAATAATAGAAAAAATGAAAAGTAATTATTATTATTAAGAACAATTTCCAGCAAGGGGTTGCTACCATTCTGATTATCGATCAGACTATTCATAATTAGAGAGATTAATAAAACAAAAGGAACAATTGTTAACCAACCTTTAATTCCCTGAATAATTGCATATTTTATTGGCAAGAAATTGAATTGTAAATAATCCTTTTTAAAAGTAAATTCACCATTCAAGGATTTAATTTGATAAAAAACTATCCATAATGGTGGAATAGCCATAAAAAGATATCCAAAGAAAATTTTTAAAGATTGAGACAATTCATTTGAGATATTTTTAGAAAAAAGTTCAACCAAACTGATAGAGAATAAAGGTGATACCACTTCTCCTAAAACAACAAATCCACCTGAAATTAATAAAACCATATCTATTAATTCTAAATCTAAATATTTAATTTCTTTCCAACCAAACTTTTTCAAAGATATGGTTTTCCATAATATTTTTAAAGCCAGAATAGAGCCAATAAGTATTGTTAAAAGTGGAATTAGTCTTATGGTTAATATTTTAAAAAACATTTTTCTTGAAAATGATTTTGTTATTAATACACTATCGTCAAAATCAAATTTCCTACTTAAAAGGTGATATAAAAATCTATCACCTTTAAATAAATCAAACTTATCAGAATTTGCTTTATATGAATTATTATTAGATTTTTTTTCTATCTCATCAATCAGAAATTTAAATTTTTTATCTTTAAAATCTTTGGATATATTTTTATAAATTAAAGAATCATTTGATTCTGAAGTGATTATTCGAATTAATTTATTTCTCTCTGTTAGTTCTTCAAATGAGACATCAGAGAGTGATTTATTTATTTGATCAACAGGATCATTGATGATAAAAAATTTTTTAAGATTTACAGGTATTGATTGGACAGATAATTCAGCAATTTCTTGCTCTTTTTGACTAATATCAAATGAAACAGATGGTCTATTTAGACTGTCTCTTAAGCCTTGTCGCCATACAAAAAAAGTTATGACGATAGAAATAAAAGCTAAAGTGAGTTTTGTCTTAGAACTATTTTTAAAGATCATAACTTATTATATTCTTGAACACTATAGTTAGTTATCATTGAATTTCCTTATATTTATGTATCTATTTTAATCACGCCATGAGATGATTAAATTATCTTAATTTTTAAATTTATATAATGGCTATAAGATTAGTTTTAGTTAGGCACGGACTTAGCAGTTTTAATGCAAAAGGATTAATTCAAGGAAGAACAGACGATTCATTATTAACCGATGAAGGATACGAACAAGCCCGAAAAGCAGGAAAAGCATTATCAAAAATAAACTTCGATAAAATCTATTCCTCCCCACTTGTTAGAGCGGCAGAGACTGCAAAAACAATTAAAAAGACCTTCAATAAAGAACAAAATATTGTATTCGACGATAATTTGCTAGAAGTAGATCTTAGTGAATGGTCTGGTCTAAAAATTGATGAAATAAAAAAGAAATTTCCAGAAATTTACCCTATATGGAAAAATGATCCAGAAAATCTTATCTTAAAAAGAAATGACAATAAAACTTATAAACCAATTCAAGAGTTATTTTTTCAAGCAACAAATTTTGTAGAAGATATTTTAAAAATTTATCACGACAAAGATGATATAAATATTTTAGTTGTTGGACATAATGCAATTCTCAGATGTTTAATACTCTTGTTATTAGGAAAGCCTAAGCAAGGTTTTAGAAAAATAAGATTAGAAAATGCTTCTTTCTCGATACTCAATATTTCAAAGAAAGATAACTCTTTTAAGACTCAAATTGAATGCTTAAATCAAACTTCTCATCTCAATAAAAATATTCCTAATCAAATTGGAGATTCAAGAATATTTTTAATAAGACATGGTGAAACAAACTGGAATAAAGAAGGCAGATTCCAAGGGCAAATTGATATCCCTTTAAACGAAAACGGTAAAAACCAAGCAAGAAAAACTTCTGAATATTTGAGAGATATTTGTTTCAATAAAGCATTTTCAAGTTCAATGCATAGACCTTACGAGACCGCACAAATTATTCTTAAAGACAACAAAGATTTAAAAATAGAAAAGATAAATTCACTTGTAGAAATCAGTCACGGATTATGGGAGGGTAAATTAGAAACAGAAATAAGAGAAAAATGGCCTGTTTTACTAAAAAAATGGCATGATAAACCTGAAGAAGTAATAATGCCCGAAGGGGAATCTATAAAAGATGTATCTGAGAGATCGGTAGAAGCGTTTAACGAAATTTGTTTATCACAAAAAGATAATGATTTAAGTCTTCTAGTTGCTCATGATGCAGTCAATAAAACTCTCATTTGCAATATATTTGGGATTAATTATTCAAATATCTGGATGATAAAACAAGGTAATGGTGGCATAACAGTAATTGACCTTTTTACGGATCCCAGTAAACCTCCCGTAATTAGTGCTCTAAACATTACAACACATCTAGGCGGGATAATTGACTCAACTGCTTCTGGGGCGCTTTAACTTAAAACACCTTTTTAAAATTATTCCATAAAGTCACAGTCTGAAATTTATTTATTGAAAAAAACCAACTTGACTAAGAGGCCAGAATCTTAAATAAGCTCGACCAATAATCTCCTTCTTGTGAAGAAATTTGCTTCCAGGCCAATATCTTCCATCCCAGCTATTTGACCTATTATCTCCTAACACTAAAAAATGATCTTTAGGAACTTTTATATTTTGAAATTCACCACATCTATTAAAAGTGGGTAATGAACACTTATAAAATACATAAGGTTCAGGAATTAATTTATTATTAATTATTAATTCACCCTTCGTGTTTACACTGACAATTTCTCCTGGGAGAGCCACTACTCTCTTGATATAGGCATCGCAAGCTTGATCCCTCAAGCCAGGTATAAAAGACATTGGGGGAAAACTCATTAAAAAACAATAGCTTTTATTTGGCAATGGCTTAGATCTCGAAGAAATTAATTTTTCATCGAATGAGTAAGGAGATTTAAAAACTACAATATCTCCTCTTTTTGGTAAAGAGTTCTTCAGAGAGAACTTTTCAATAATCAACCTATCGTTTATTTGTAATTCAGGGAGCATTGAACCGGAGGGTATATATCTAGGTTCTGCCAAAAAAGATCTACAAGAAGAAACAAAAAAAGTTAATAGAATCAGCAGACCCCATTCTTTTAAAAAATTTTTAATAAAAGCATGCATAGATTTATTAAGGCTTGATTTTTTTAAACTTACATAAATTGTTTGGCATATTCAATTTCGTTAAATCCTAATATTACTTTTTTTTCTTCATAAATTAAAAATGGTCTTTTTATTAATTTGCCGTCACTTAAAAGAAGTTGAATAATTTCTTCCGTTGACAAACGATCAATATCAAGATCAAGAGTTTTAAAGGCTTTACCTCTTGTATTAAAAATCCTTTTTTTATCATCAGAGTATTGTTCTAAAGCTAGATTTAAATAATTAACAAGTGGAGGTTCTTTTACAATATCAATTAACTGAAATTCAAAATCTTTGCTTTCAAGCCACTTTGCAGCTTTTCGGCATGTAGAGCATTTTAAATAACTATAAAAAATTATTTTTTTCAATTTAATTTACTAATATTTGATTTCTTAAGTACTTTAAAGTTTTTCTTTTTTAGAGGCATACAACTTTTCAATAAATTTTCGACTACATCAAAATCCCTCCAACCATCAATTTGAACTGTTCTTCCATCGAGTCCTTTACTTGTTCTAAAAAATTCTGCAACATCCTCAAGCTGATTAGGAGCAATTTGATTAATACTTACTATGTTAGCCTGCCTAGGATTAGCCATAGGCACACATAAAAGTTTTCCATCATATGCACCACAATCATGCATATCCAAAACTCCAATAGGTCTAGCTTTTATTAAACAACCCGCAAAAGTAGGTTCGTCCATTATCACCATTGCATCAAGGGGAGCTCCATCTTCAGCAAGGGTATTTGGGATAAAACCATAATCGAAAGGGTACCTCACTGAAGAATGCAATACTCTGTCTAGGGCCATTATTCCAGCTTCAGAGCAATATTCATATTTATTCCTACTCCCTGCAGGTATTTCCACAACAATATTTACTATTCCCTTCATTGGAGATGGAGGTATTGAACTAAGGTCCATCTTTTTTAAAATCGTGATTATGAATTATCTCGTTTCCTTGAGATAAAGGTCTGCCAATTAAAATGCTTATTGAAGGTAAAAAAATTGTTAAAAAGGCAAAAATAATACCTAAAGATGTTAATGATAAACTCCTTATACTTAAGGGGTCATCATCATCTCTTTCAAAATCATTTCGAGCAGAACCATGAGGAGATTCTTCGCTTGATTTACTTTGAATAAACTGCTTTGATTTCGTGTAACTCAAGAACTCTTAATTGGTAAAGATTAAGGAGATAATTAAACATCATTATCCTACATTCAAAATGTCAATAAATCAAAACATTGATTGGTGACTTTTTAATTACTCTTTTTCTAACAAAGACCTAATAGATTTTAGTTCGTCTAATATTTGCGCCAGTATATTTTGAGCAGCAGACGAAGGTGTATTAAAGACCTCTACAGTAACTTCCTTTATTCTTAAAATATCCTTTGCAAATCTTGCTACTTCATTAGGATGGAATTTTAAAGGATCTTTTTGATCAGTCCGAAATTCGGGATTTAATTTTCTTGGATTAAAACTAGGGTTTAGATTTCTTAAATCTGTATTTGTATACCTATAGACAGAAGCTCTTGATCTATTAAGGAATTTTTGAACTTCATCAATACCTACTAATTCCTCTTCACTAGAAATATTGGAATCTATATTTTCCATAAACTTAAGAAAATGATTAAGTAGAAATGAATTTTTTAAAAAGTTTGAACTTCATTACTGGAGAAGTTAGCAGAAAGAACATTCTTAGACTAGCCGCGTTGAGGGACTCAAGACACTTTGAATTATTTTTTCATCTTAATTGATAAAATTAAATATTATCTAAGGATTTTTCTGTATGCGCGTGACCACCTCATTTCCTCTGGGGACACTTCGTGACACACCTTCTGAAGCTGAGATTATTTCACATCAATTACTCTTAAAAGCTGGGTATATTCGCAGAGTTAACAGCGGTATTTATGCATACATGCCACTAATGCTTAGAGTTATTGAAAAAATATCCGCAATAATAGAGAAAGAACTTAATAGTATTGGTTGTACAAAATTACTATTGCCCCAACTTCATCCTGCAGATTTATGGAAAAAAAGTGAAAGGTGGGAAGGTTATACCGCAGGCGAAGGAATAATGTTTAATCTCAAAGATAGACAAGGTAAAGAATTTGGTTTAGCACCAACGCACGAAGAGGTGATCACGAGTATTGCATCAGAGACCATCAACTCCTATAAGCAATTACCTCAATGTTTTTTCCAAATTCAGACAAAATTTAGAGATGAAATAAGGCCAAGGTTTGGATTGATGAGAAGTAGAGAATTCATAATGAAAGATGGTTATTCTTTTCATTCTTCAGAAAACGATCTAGCTTCTTTCTATGAAAAAGTGGGCAATGCTTATGAAAATATTTTTAAATCTTGTGGACTGCAGACAGTAGGGGTTGAAGCTGATAGTGGAGCAATTGGCGGTGCTTCTTCTAAAGAATTTATGGTCACTGCTGATGCTGGGGAAGATTCCATTTTGTTCACTCAAAGCGGTTCTTATGCTGCCAATATCGAAAAAGCTGTTTCTCTACCCTCTAAACCTATTCCACTAAAAGATAATATTCCAGAGTGGTTGGAAACGCCTCATCAAAAAACAATCCTAGAAGTTTGCAATAATAATAATTTAGACCCAAGTCAGATTATTAAAGTAGTAATATTCCTTGCACAGTTCGAAGGTAAATTTGAGGTCCCAATTCTTGCAAGCATAAGAGGCGATCAACACATTAATGAAGTAAAGCTTTTTAACTTAATCAATAAACTTCATCACTTCAATCTCCTTAACCTTAAAAAGATTGAAGACAAAAATACTATCGAAAAAAATCTAGTTGATTTACCCTTAGGTTTTATCGGGCCAGATTTAGATGATAAAACTATTAAAGCTAGTTCTAATTGGGAAAAAAAATGGACTAGAATGATTGACCATTCTGCAAGTGACCTTTCAAAGTTTATAAGTGGTGGGAATAAAGTTAATTTCCATAAAGTTTTTCAAGAATTTTCTTTTGATTCGAAAGACTATCTAATTGGGGATATCAGGAATGCCAAAGAAGGAGATAAAGTAAGTATTGACAGTAATGAAGAACTTAAAGAAAAAAAAGGTATCGAGATTGGACATATTTTCCAACTAGGTCAGAAATATAGTGAAAAATTAAATGCAAAGTTCTCTGATAAGGACGGTCAGTTAAAAAATTTATGGATGGGTTGTTACGGAATTGGAGTGACAAGAATAGCTCAAGCGGCTATCGAACAGAATCATGATCAAAAAGGAATTTGTTGGCCTATCCAGATTTCTCCTTTTGAAGTTATTATTATCCCAACAAACCTAAAAGATCCTATTCAAAGTGATCTTACTGAGCAAATCTATAGCAACTTTTTAATTAATAAAATTGATGTACTTCTTGATGATAGAAACGATAGAGCTGGAGTGAAATTTAAAGATGCGGAATTAATTGGTATTCCTTTTCAGATAATTATTGGCAGAGATTCTATTAATAAAGAAGTAGAACTTTTATGCAGAACAAATAATACTAAGCTTAAAATTAGTACTGATAAATTGTTAGAAACATTTATTTCCGAATCTGAAATAATGTACAATAAAAAGTCTTGAGGCTTATTTTTTTTTGGGAGCTAAGTTATGTTACTGAAATGGACATCAAAATTATTTTTTAATAATCTTACCAAAGCTATATCTTTCGCAATATCCTTAATTGTTGCTTTTACACTATTTAGTTCCCCTTCCATAGCTGCAAAAACCGCTATGACAGGAGACTATACAAAGGATACAATTTCAGTTGTTAAAACATTACAAACAGCTGTTGATACTCCAAAAGATTCTCCAAATAAAGATGAAGTTAGAAGTGAGGCCCTTACACTCATAACTGACTATATTTCAAGATATAGAAATAGAGGGATGGTGAATAAAACACAATCATTCACCACAATGCAAACAGCATTAAATGCTATGGCAGGTCATTACAAAAACTTTGCAAGTAGACCTTTACCAGATAAACTTAAAGAGCGTTTAACCAAAGAATTTTCTCTTGCTGAAAAAATGGTTCTAAGAGAAAGTTGATACAATTCATTTACTTTTTAAAAGTAAACCAAGATTTTTGAATATATTAAATATTCGCACAAAAATAATGCTCTTCTAAAATTGGCCAATGTTGTTGTAATCGGAGCCCAATGGGGTGACGAAGGAAAAGGTAAAATAACGGATTTACTTAGTCGTTCGGCAGATGTTGTCGTACGCTATCAAGGGGGAGTAAATGCAGGTCATACTATAGTCGTAGATGATAAAGTCTTAAAATTACATTTAATTCCCTCAGGGATTCTTTATAAAAATAAAACTTGTTTAATTGGATCAGGAACTGTTGTTGATCCAAAAGTCTTGCTTCAAGAAATTGACATGTTAATTGATAATGGAATTGATATCTCAGGATTAAAAATTTCATCAACATCACATGTAACAATGCCCTACCACCGAATACTAGATGAAGCGATGGAGGCTGATAGAGGTTCAAACAAAATAGGGACAACAGGTCGTGGGATTGGCCCAACTTATGCGGATAAATCCCAAAGAAATGGAATCAGAATAAGAGATTTGCTCAATAAAGAAAGACTAAGTGATGTGATCAAAATTCCATTAAGAGAAAAAAACGGTCTACTAGAAAAAATCTATGGCATTAAACCACTTAAATTAGAAGACATTGTTGAAGAATATCTTGACTATGGAGAAAGATTATCAAAGCATGTAGTTGACTGTACGAGGACTATCCATGCAGCCTCAAAAAACAAAAAGAATATCCTGTTCGAAGGTGCTCAAGGTACTCTACTTGACTTGGATCATGGGACTTATCCTTTTGTTACCTCATCAAACCCTATATCAGGAGGGGCATGCATTGGTGCTGGAGTTGGCCCCACTCTTATTGATAGAGTAATAGGTGTTGCAAAAGCTTACACCACAAGAGTAGGAGAGGGACCATTCCCAACGGAATTACAAGGGAGTATTAATGATCAACTCTGTGATAGAGGTAGTGAATTTGGAACCACTACTGGGAGGAGGAGGAGATGTGGGTGGTTCGATGGAGTTATTGGTAAATATTCTGTATCTGTAAATGGTCTTGATTGTTTAGCAGTTACAAAACTTGACGTGTTAGATGAATTAGATGAGATTCAAGTTTGCATTGCATATGATCTCGATGGAGAGGAAATAGACTACTTTCCAACAAATTCAGATGACTTAAAAAAATGTAAGCCAATCTTCAAAAAATTAAAAGGTTGGCAATGTTCAACTGCAGATTGCAGAAAACTATCTGATCTCCCAGAGAATGCTATGAATTATCTAAGATTTTTAGCTGAATTAATGGAGGTTCCAATTGCCATTGTCTCGTTGGGGGCGAATAGAGATCAAACTATAGTAATTGAAGACCCAATACATGGTCCTAAAAGAGCACTGTTAAGGTAATTTAGTTCCAAATTAATGATGGAATCCTTTAGACATTTTGAACATAAAAAAGTTGATCTCATTGGTCTCGGGAACGCAATAGTTGATATTATTGTAAATATTGAAGATGAGTTTCTTGAGATAAATAATCTGGATAAAGGATCAATGAATCTAATTAATTCTGATGAATCTCAGAGATTATTAGAAAATTGCAAAGTTATCAAACAAACTTCAGGTGGGTCCTCAGCAAATACCGTTGTTTCTTTGGCAGAATTAGGCAATCATGTGCAGTTTATAGGAAGAGTTAAAAATGATCAATTTGGTAATTTCTTTTCTGAAGATATAAAAAAAAGTAAAACTATATTTAATACTCCACCAACTATTGCAGGTGCTCCAACAGCTCATTCAATCATTTTGGTTACACCTGATGCACAAAGAACTATGTGCACTTACCTAGGAGCATCTGTAGAGTTTGAGCCGAAAGACATTGACTTTACTGTAATTAAGGAAAGTAAATACTTATATTTAGAAGGATATTTATGGGACAGCGAATTAGCTAAAAAAGCTTTTATTAAAGCCGCCCGAATTGCAAAACAATCTAATACAAAAATAATCCTTTCATTGTCTGATTCATTTTGTGTAGATAGGCATCGTGAGAGTTTCTTGGAATTAATTTATGAATATGTAGATATCGTTTTTTGTAATGAATCCGAGGTGTTAAGTCTATTTAAAAATGATAAATTAGCAAGCTGTCAAGAAGACCTATCTTCCTTATGTGAATTAGTCATAGTAACTCTTGGAAGAAATGGTTCTCTCATAGTTAATAAAAATAATGTTGAAATAATTGAGTCAATAACGAAAGGCAAGATTATTGATACTACAGGAGCGGGAGATATCTATGCGGGAGGATTTATCCATGGATTAATAAATAATTGTTCCCTCAAAAAATGCGGAGAGATAGCTTCAATTTGTGCGGGGCAAATAATTACGCAATTAGGATCTAGATCAGATATTGATCTTAAAGAGTTAATAAAATAGATTTAATCAAATAGTTTTATTCAACCAATCATAATATTTCATCTCAGCATGGTAATTTTTGTAAATAATTTGAGGAACATTATATGTGGAATTTTTATTTACGAAATCAATTAAACAATCTTTAAATTCTAGTTTACTTTTTATTGTGATTTCAAACTCTTTAGTTTCTTCAATATCATCATCCCACTTATAAATTGAAAAAATTTGCTTTATCGAAACACAAGCTGCAAGTTTATTTTGTATGAGTAATTTAGCCATTCGCAAAGCATTTGCATTACTTGATTCAGTTGTGATCATAACTAATACTTCCATAATAAATTAAACATCAATATTTTTTAATTATGTGATTTATCAAATTGTGATATTTATCAAAAGAGAAAGAATAATCATTTTTAACTTTCGGCCTTTTAACCAAAAATAACTTCATCTTACTTCCAGAAACTATAGTCTCCCAGTTTTTCTGAGAATAGCTTCCAGATTCTCTGCATAGAACATAATCTATCTCCCAAAAATCACAAAGTTTTTTTTCTAAAAAGCTTTTATTATTTTTACTCGGTTCAAGTATCGCTATGTTTGAATTTTTAATACATGATCCAAAAGCTTTAGTTATACTCTCACAAGTTGGAAGTACCCTTGTAAATACATTTGCTTTACAATTCATATAATAATTAGCTGTATCGTTAAGGAATCTTGATCCTATTGCCAGAAGAATATTCTTATTTTCTATATCAACGTTATTTATATCCTTCAAATCGTCAATATAAAAAAAATTATTAGTGTTATTTATTAGAGATTTCCTCTCAAATAGTAAGAGAGGTATATTAATCTCTTTACATGCATTATTAAGATTTTTAGAAATTATTACGGCAAACGGATGAGTAGCATCGACAACACATGTGATTTTATTTTTATTTATGAAATTAATTATTTGATCTTCATTATTTAATTTACCCGTAATGATATGTAACTTTGGATTTTCAATGTAAGCTTGCCCTGCTTTATGAGTTAAAACACTTGCAAAGACTGAATAATTAAGTTCAAGAAGCCTATTAGCTATTACAGGTCCATCAGAAGTTCCTGATAGGATCCAAACATTTTTATAGCAATTTTCTTGATTCTGCATCAGTATATCTTTAATTAAATAGTAAGTAATGAATCATTGTTTAATTCAGGCGGTAATTAATAGCGCTCCCCAAATGAGGTATACCAAAGAAAACCAAACTCCAATAGCAGAAATGATTGTTAATTTTAAAGGATTACGTAGTGAAGATCCAACCAGAGATCTCAAGATCATAGGATGGGGAAATATTGCCCAAGAAATGGTAAATGAACTCAAGGAAGGGCAAAATATTGTTATTGAGGGACGTCTAAAGATGAATTCTGTTACTAGAAAAGACGGAACAAAAGAAAAACAACCAGAACTAACAGCTTCAAAGATTCATCAAATATCGCCAGTTGAAGTTCTTAATTCTGATCAAAAAGAAAATAACGAGTCATTTGAAAACAAAGAAACCACAAAAAAATCTAGTTGGGATAGTTCACCTTTGGTTCCCGAAGTTGACGAAATACCTTTTTAGATCAAACATCAACATTATTTTCTTGAACACTTATAATTAATTTGCTTATTTTTCTTTCAAGAGCGGCAAGTTCGCTTCTGATTTCTGACCATTTACCCTTATCAAGATTTTCTAGAAGCCATGCTCTCTCTTGATCAAGTTTAAAAATTAAATCTTCTTGATTTGCAGTATTAAGATCCTGCATAATACTTGTTAGCCTATTTGAAACTCATTCTACTAAATCAAAATGAAGAAATACTTATCTCCTGGAAACTTAATCGTAACCGCTGGGGGTATATTAGCTTTTATTGGGATGACTGCTTATTTTACAGACTCAGTGAATTTAAGTGTACCTACTTTTTTTTATGGAGTACCTATTTTTCTAATTGGATTAGGCTTAAAGACTTCCGAAATACCTCCTGTGGAGTTATTTGACAGGTCAAATTTTGCAACAGATAAATTTAATAGACCAAAAGAATTAACAGCACTAGTTAAAGATGTCACAAGATGGAGGTATGGGATAAAAGCTCATCTTGAATCTTCATTAGAATCTTTAAATTTGTGGGACGAGGATAACCCCCCACAATTAAAAGAAATAGAAGAAATTACAAAGGAAGAAAAAAATGGTCTCAGAATGCGTTTCGAATTAAACGCTGTACCTCTAGAAAAATGGATTGAAAAACAAGAAAGATTAAACAGGTTTTTCGTCAAAGGTCTTGAATCAGAATTTATTATCGACGATAATAAAAAAGAATTTGATTTTATTCTCTTTTATTGAAAATAGGGATATATTTGTAAAAACCTAATTTCTCAATTCAATTCAGTTTTAATAAATTTTAATAATGAATGATTCTCAAAGAGTATCAATATTAAGCGAAGCACTTCCATATATACAAAGTTTCTCAGGTAGAAAAATTGTTATCAAGTATGGTGGTTCTGTTATGGAGAATGATAATTTAAAAAATGCTTTTTTTAGAGACATAGCACTTTTATCAACCGTTGGGGTCTGTCCGATAGTAATTCATGGAGGTGGACCTGAGATTAATAATTGGTTAAAGAAATTAGAAATATCTCCTAAATTCGAAAATGGATTAAGAATTACTGATCAAAAAACAATGGAAATTGTCGAGATGGTTCTAATGGGTAGAGTTAACAAACAAATTGTAAAAGGCATTAATAAAACTGGATCCTTAGCTGTGGGAATATCAGGTCTTGATGGCAACTTAATTCAATCTAGGGAACTAGGAGATGGGAGCCATGGGTTAGTGGGAGAGGTTACAAAAATTAATCCTGAAATATTAGATCCTCTTATTTCTAAAGGATATATCCCAATTATTTCTAGCATTGGATCAACCTTGGAGGGTATTTCCCATAACATCAATGCTGATTTTGTTGCTGGAGAAATTGCTGCTGCAATAAATGCAGAAAAACTTATTCTTCTTACTGATACTCAAGGGATTTTAAAAGAAAAAGATAAGAAAAATAGTCTTGTTGAAAAAACTAATCTCAAAGAGGCAAGAGATTTTATTGATAAAAAAATTGTGACTGAAGGTATGATTCCAAAAACGGAATGCTGTATAAGAGCTTTAGCCCAAGGAGTCAAAGCAGCTCACATAATTGATGGAAGAATAGAACATTCATTACTTCTTGAGATTTTTACAAATTCTGGAATAGGTACAATGATAGTCGCCTAACCCATGAAAACTTATGAGCAAGTTTTAGAAACAGTAGAACTTGCTTTAGCTAAAGGTGAGTATCATTATTGCATTGAATTTCTTTTGCCCATAATCGAATCATTTCCTTTATCAAGCAAAGAGGGAGTAAATTTAAGAACAATCTTAATTACTGCTCTTTGTGGTATCAATAAAAAGGAGGAGGCTAAAAGATTTTGCAAAGAACTCCTAAAATCTTACGACAATAAGACGAGAGAAAATGCAAAATATTTAATGGAAGTTATAGACTCTCCTGACATTAAAAAGCCCGAAAATTGGAACTTACAGTTTGAAAGCGACCCAATAATCAATAAAAAATCTCTTAACTCACTACGCAAAAAAAAAGAAGTATTGAAGAAAAAAAAATTTATTAATGTAACTGAGACACCCACTGGTGAAACAAAACCCTTTCAGAAAGGCTTTTCACTGATCATTTTTTTAATACTATTATTATTAATTCCACTTTTAAGTGGATGCGTTAAAATCGAGGATACCCTTGATCTTAGTGAACTTGATTCAATAACCAATAATTTAGTGATAGAAAGTAAATACATAAAGAAATTTCCTTGGCAATTAAAATTTGAAGAGAAGATGAAAGATATTTTTCCTGATGCAGAAATTGAACAAGACGAATCAACCTTTTCTTTGATACATAAAAATCTCAATTTAGAAGATACAAAGCAAGTTCTTAAAATTACCCAAAATACAGCTGGAAAGTTAGCGGGGGGATCAACAAATATAGAAATTAATACTACTCAAAAAAACTTTATTTTATTTAAAAAATACTTTTACAGGTTAGATTTGGATCTAAATTCTATTCAAGGTATTGATAATTTAGAACTCATTTTCAAAATTATTCACCCAAATAAAGCTATCCTTACAAATAAAGATTATTCAAATTTAGAAATCACAAAAAATCTAATAATTTGGAATTTAAATCAAGGTCAGATAAATAGTCTTGAATTTTCTTTCTGGAGCCTCAACAAACTTTTGATTGGAATATCTATTATTTTAATAATTATAATATTGGCTTATTTATTAAGATTCTATAGATATAAACTAGGTTCAGATTTACCGCAACTTCCATCAAACTAATCATAGTTCTGTTGGATTAACATCTATTGTTAAAAAAACATTTTTTGGAATAAGTTTCCATAATATGGATCTTTCAGGTAAAGGTACCTTTGTTCCTTCAGGACCATGTATTAATATCTGCCATCTAAATTTTTTACCGACTTTAGCAATTAAACTAGGAGCAGGACCAATTAATTTCCAGTTCTTTTTCTCACAAAAATTGAGTAGAAATTTTGCTAATTTTATTGCAATTGACTCAGTTAATTCATAATTTTCACCTGATAATTTAAGAAGGCAAATCGTACAAAATGGAAATAAATTAGCATCTTTTCTTAATTTCGAGTTTTCACTTAAGAATCTTTCATAATCTCTTTTCTGAAGATACGAAATTACCGGGTGGTTAGGTTTATATGTTTGAAAAATTACTTTTCCTTTTTTTTGAGCCCTGCCTGCCCTTCCAGCTAATTGCAAAAACAATTGTAATGATTTTTCTTCTGCCGAAATATCTGGGCGATGAAGCAACCCATCTGCTGCAATAACTACTGAAAGAGTAATATTTGGGATGTCAATCCCCTTTGCCAACATTTGAGTTCCCACAAGAATATCTGCATCTCCTTTAGAGAACTTTGAAAGAATATCTCTATGACCATCTTTTCCTGAAGTTGTATCTCTATCAAAGCGAAGTACTCTTAAGTCAGGAAATTCTTCATTTAAAAACTCTATTACCCTTTGTGTCCCTATTCCAAAAGGTTTAAAGGCAGTTGAATGACAGTCTGGGCAACGATTGATTAATCTCGATTTATGATCACACCAATGACAGCTTAACCATTTTTTTCCTTGTGAACCGAGATGCACTGATAAAGGAACGTCACAGTTAGGGCAATTTATTAAATATCCGCAATTTCTACAACTTAAAAACCCACTGTGCCCCCTCCTAGGGATCAAAATTATTGCCTGTTCTTTTTTTAAGCGTAGTTGAGGAATCAATTGTAATAATTCATTGGAAAAAATTTTCATATTTCCTTTCTTGAACTCATCACGCATATCAATAATTCTTATTTCAGGAATCTCATTACTAGATATCCTTTGAGTCATTCTTACCAATTTAAAATTCTTTTCAAAAATACACTTTTTCCAAGTCTTCATTGATGGGGTTGCACTCCCAAAAATTAACTTTGCAGAATTCCTTTTTACTATTTCAATAGCAATCTCTCTTGCGTCATAACAAGGCATAGGACTATCTTGTTTATAAGAAACATCATGTTCTTCATCCATGATTATTAATCCTAGATTTTTCATTGGAAGAAAAACTGCGGACCTTGTTCCTATTACTATTAAAGGTTCATTAGCATTATTAATTTTCTTCCAAACCAAAGTTCTATGATTGGGAGAACAGTTACTATGATATTCGCAAACAGCATTATTAAATCGCCTACTAAACCTGTCAATAAGTTGAGGAATTAGTCCGATTTCTGGGGCTAGTATCAAACAACTTTTTTTCTTAAGAAATTGATCTTCAGCAATTCTCATATAAACTTCTGTTTTACCTGAACCTGTTTCCCCCCAAAGAAGTAAAACATCTCCTTGTTTCATTGTTTGAAATTCTTGAAATGCAATTTTTTGCTCATTTGTAAGATTTGGTTTTTTCGTTGCAATACCATCATTTAAAAAGGAATTTAATTTAGTATTTATAATTTTTTTTCTTTTAGATTTTATAAGGTAATTTTTACTGACTAATGAGTTAATTAGAGTGTAATTAAAACCAGACTTTATTAATTCACTTTGCCAATTACCTTTTTCAAGCAAAGTATTCATTAAAAGAAATTCTTTTTTGGTTAATCCATTTTTCTTAATATCAAATTCTTTTTTAGTGTCAATCCATATTTGATCTTTTAAACCTTTAGAAAAATTCTTATATTTACCAATCCAGCCGGGAGGAAATGCAGTTTTAAACATTTTTAAATTATTAACCATATAAAAAGAGGCTAGGGACTCTATCCATTCTCGCCAAGAGTCATCAATTATTTTTTTCTGCAAAATACTTTCAACAAACAAATATCTTATACTTTTTCCTCCAGTATTATTTGCTTCATCATTATTGATTGTCGAAAAGTTTTTTTTTGAGATCACCAACCCATTCAATAATCTCCCTCTTAGTCTCACACTTACAATATCTCCAACTTCTACCCCAAGATTATTTCCATCTAAATAGTCAAAGCTTTCATTACTACTACCTATATCAAGCAAAATTTCCAATTTGTGGGAGATATTTAAAAACTGATTACTTGCCGGCTTCAAAACTTTTTCTTAGTATTGGATTGTTGAACATTCCACAAAGTGTTTTTTGCACATTGTAAGTATCCTGCTCTAAAGGGAGACATGAAGCTTTGATCATTGACTGAAAATTCAAAAAATGATCTGCCTGTCTGAGAAATCCCAAGACTTTTTACTTTAGGTAATCTATAGCACTATTTAAATTTTTCAACAATTTAGAAAACTTTTCTTATTCTCATTTTATGAAAAAGTTTTTAAACATTTAAGGGGACTTTACTACTAAATGTTCAAATTAGCCCTAAATAAAATTTTATCTAGTTAAATTCACCTAAGAAAGGAGTCAATTATGTGTCCAGTCGCAGCAGAATCAAAGAATTCCAGGCCTAGTTCCAAAAAAAAGATCAATAAAAAAATTAATACAAATTTAGAAACAGTAGTTGAAGGTGATAGTAATGAAAATATTCAAAATTTACAGACATCTTCTGAGTTAAACGAAAGCAGTATTGAAAATAATAATGAATTTAGTGATTCTGAAGAAGAAGAAAAAGGGCTCGGAAATATAAAGCTTGGGCCAAAAGGTATCTACACTGAAGATTCAATAAGAGTTTATCTACAAGAGATTGGAAGAATTAGACTTTTAAGGCCAGATGAAGAAATTGAACTTGCAAGAAAAATTGCTGACTTACTTCAATTAGAAGAGCTGGCAACTCAATATGAGTCAGAAAAAGGACATTTCCCATCTGTTAGAGAATGGGCCGAGTTAATAGATATGCCTCTCTCCAAATTTAGAAGAAGACTTCTCTTAGGAAGGCGAGCTAAAGAAAAAATGGTTCAATCAAATTTAAGATTAGTTGTTTCAATTGCTAAAAAATATATGAATAGAGGTTTGTCATTTCAAGATTTAATCCAAGAAGGAAGTTTAGGTCTAATTAGGGCAGCCGAAAAATTTGACCATGAAAAAGGTTATAAGTTCTCCACATATGCAACTTGGTGGATTCGCCAAGCAATTACAAGAGCGATTGCGGATCAAAGTAGAACTATTAGATTGCCAGTTCACTTATACGAGACAATATCCAGAATTAAAAAAACCACAAAAGTACTTAGCCAAGAATTTGGTAGGAAACCTAGTGAAGAAGAAATCGCTGAGAGTATGGAAATGACAATTGAGAAATTAAGATTTATAGCCAAAAGTGCGCAGCTTCCTATTTCGTTAGAAACTCCAATAGGTAAAGAAGAAGACTCAAGATTAGGAGACTTTATAGAGGCTGACATAGAAAATCCAGAGCAAGATGTGTCTAAAACTTTATTAAGAGAGGATTTAGAAGGGGTCTTAGCAACCTTAAGTCCAAGAGAAAGAGATGTTCTTAGATTAAGATACGGAATTGATGACGGGAGAATGAAAACTCTTGAAGAAATTGGACAAATATTTGATGTAACTAGAGAAAGAATTAGGCAAATAGAAGCAAAAGCCCTCAGAAAACTAAGACATCCAAATCGAAATGGGGTTTTAAAAGAATATATAAAATAAAAATAGTTAAATATAATTTTCAGCGTTAAAAAGTTGCAAAAGAATAGCTTAAAATAAACTCGAATTAACTTTAATCCAAATTCAAAATAATATTTAATGACTAATTTTAAACTGAAAATAGCTAGTAGAAGGAGTCAACTAGCCATGGTTCAAACTTTATGGGTTAAAGATCAATTAGAAAAAAGTATCCCTAATTTAGAGGTATCCATTGAGGCAATGGCAACTCAAGGTGACAAAATTCTTGATGTAGCGTTAGCAAAAATAGGTGATAAAGGCTTATTTACTAAAGAACTTGAAGCACAAATGCTTGTAGGGCAAGCAGATATAGCAGTCCACTCTCTGAAAGATTTACCAACAAATTTACCTAGTGGCCTTAAACTTGGATGTATTACAAAAAGAGAAGACCCTGCCGATGCTTTAGTAGTAAGCAAAAAAAATGACTGTTATAAATTAGAAACTTTACCTAAAGGTTCGATTGTAGGGACAAGTTCCCTTAGAAGACTTGCTCAATTAAGAAATAAGTATCCACATCTTGTGTTTAAAGATATCAGGGGAAATGTTATTACAAGAATAGAAAAATTAGATGCAGGTGAATTTGATTGCATAATTCTCGCTGCCGCTGGTTTAAAGAGATTGGGCTTTGAAAAAAGAATTCACCAGATTATTCCAGATGAAATTTCTCTTCATGCTGTTGGTCAAGGAGCTCTGGGTATTGAATGTAAATCTGATGATAAAAAGGTTTTAGAAATTATAAATGTGTTGGAAGATCAACCTACTAGTCAAAGATGTTTAGCAGAAAGGGCTTTTCTAAGAGAGCTCGAAGGGGGATGCCAAGTTCCAATAGGTGTAAATAGTAAAATTCAAAATGAACAACTTTGCCTTACTGGTATGGTTGCTTCTTTAGATGGAGAAAGGCTTATCAAAGATCAATATATTGGGCATATTAATGATCCTGAAGAAGTAGGCAAAGAACTCGCTAAAAAACTTAAGCTCCAAGGGGCTGGCGAAATTCTCAGCGAAATATTCGAACAATATAGAGAAAACTAAAATTAGCTAATTTATTAATTTAGGATCAATTTCTTTTTTATATCTATCTTCACAATCTTTAATTACTTGAACAGCTTCTTCTATCCCAAAAAAACCATTGACAGTACATGTTCCTGGCTTTTTTAGATCTTTATAGTGTTCCCAATAATACTTTGTTTCTTTTAGCCAATGCTCCCCAAGATCTTCAAAACTTGAGATATGATCCATTCTTTTATCATCTGCAAGAACTGCTATCACCTTGTCGTCAACCTCTCCGCCATCATCAAATTTCATCACCCCAATAATCCTAGCCTCTACTATAGATCCGGGTATTAACGGTTCAGTTACTCCAACAATTTCTATATCAAGCGGATCTCCATCTTCATCCCAAGTCCTTGGTATACATCCATAAGCGAATGGATAAGCAAGTGATGAATAACCCACCCTATCAAGTTTAAGATGACCCGTTTCTGTAATTAATTCATATTTATTTATTGTATTAGAATTCAATTCAACAATAGTATTAACTATTGAATTTGAGCTATCAGTGAAAGCATTTAGTATATGCAATAAATTAGGTGTAACCCTACTTGGGGGTTGATTAAGATTTGCCATCAAAAAATTATTTTTGTTTATCTTACATCCTCACACTCAAACAAATTCTTTAAAAGTAATTTTTCAGCAAAAATCATCTCTTTTAGATCGTAAATGATTAATAAAATAATTTGGAGATAGTTCTTCATTTGTGACTGTTCTTACTAACTCCATAGAGTTAACTGATCTGCCATGTTTGTGTATGTTATTTTTTAACCATGAGATGATTTTTTGATATTCACCATTTTCAATTACATTATCAATCAAACCAACATCTTTTTCCATTTGATTAGATATTTGTGCACTTATAAGATGTCCTAACAAATATGAGGGGAAATATCCAAAGGCACCTTCACTCCAATGAACATCTTGAAGACAACCTTCTGAATCATTAGATGGTTTTATTCCTAACAATTCACCATATCTTTTATTCCACTCAGTTGGAATATCCTCAGCAGGTAACCCTCCCTCAATTAAATCTATTTCAAGTTCAGTTCTAATCAGGATGTGTAAACCATAGGTCAATTCATCTGCTTCAACCCTATTTAATCCTGCTTCCAAATGATTAATAGATTTCCAGAGTTCAAAATAATTATTTAACGTACATCCAGCTGAAACGAATTTTTTAAAGAATCTTTTCGAAAAAGATTTGGATTTAACTATTCTATTTTCCCAAAATAAAGACTGACTTTCATGTATACCCATAGAAGTTGCTTGACCTAAAGGCCAAGCAAACCATTGATGACTTTGAGATGGCAGACCTTGCTCATAAATTGAATGCCCCCACTCATGAGCAGTTGCTAAAAAACTTGAAAGTGGTTCACCTAAAACGATTCGTGTAGTGATCCTATAATCATTAGGCCCTAAAGTAATCGAAAAAGGATGGGGAGATTTGCCAACAACAACTAGATCTTTATCTCTACCAAACTCATCAAGTAATTTAGAACATAAATTTTGTTGAGATTCTGGACTTAAATCCCAATGATATTTCTTTGACTTGCTAATTCCTTTAATCAATTCTGGGAGAGTATCTTTCAAAGGCTGAAACATTTTATTCAACCACTTTAAAGTTATTTCAGGCTCAAAGGGTTGGGCAAGAGTCTCCCATGGTGAATATTGATCTGATATTTGTTTCGCCTCTTCAATCCGTAATTTGACTAGTTCTTCAAAGAATGGGAGAAAAACTTTAAAATCTGATTTTTTCTTAGCTTCTTGCCAACTTTCATATCCTTTAGATTTTGCCTTTGCTAAAGACTCAACTAATTTAGGATCTAAATTTTTGGCTCTATTAAATTCCTTAATTAAAAGATTAATATTTCTTTCTTTTCCTTTAATAGAGAGTTGATTATCAGAATCTTGTTCAGTATCTAATAATTCATTTTTAGCAGATTGTATTAAATTAAAAAATTCTTCAGAAGAATTTCTCTTATGCAAATTTTTTGCAATGTAGGTAAGTTGTTCAGACCTCCAAGAAGCTCCTTTCTTGGGCATCCCAGTATTCTGATCCCAATAAAGCGTATTTTGGATGGAACCTAATATTTGAGTTTCTTTAAGATAAGCTCCCAGCTTATTCCATTGAATTTCCGCCAAAATTTATATATAAATTTAATTCATCTTAAGATAAAAATTTTGATGTTTGCATAAAACATACATTGTTTATCCATAATAGAATATCTAATATATTGAGTTTTTATTTGTATGGAACAAATATTTTCAAAATTAGAATTTAAAACTAATGGTGAGGGTTTTATTGACATAACCAATGATTTGAATTTATTTATTGAAAAAAATAATTTTGATTCAGGAATTTTAAATTTAACTTCACTTCATACCAGTTGCAGCTTAACTATTAATGAGAATGCTGATCCAAACGTACTAAGAGACTTAAAAAAATATATACAATCTATAGTCCCGTATAATTCCTACTTAACTTTATCCAAAAATAGAGAAGAAATTTCTTATCAACATTATCAAGAAGGAGCTGACGATATGCCAGCTCATATTAAAACATCTTTAACAAACACTTGTTTATCTTTAAGTTTTCAGGAGGGCATTATTATGCTTGGTACATGGCAAGCAGTTTATTTATGGGAACATAGATTTGATCAAAAAGAAAGGGTTTTAAATGTACATATTATTGGTGAGAAGAGGCAAAATATTTATAATGTAATTAATAAGAACTAATATTAATCATTTAATGAAACCTTTCCTTTTACAAGATGAAGAATTGAAAGAATTAGTTGTCAAAATACCCGGCTGGGAAATTAACAATGAACAAATCCAGAGAGAATTTAAATTTTTTAATTTTATTGAAGCCTTCTCATTTATGACTAAAATTGCTTTAATCTGCGAAAAATATAACCATCATCCTTACTGGGAAAACGTTTATTCAAAAGTAATAATAAGGTTAACTACTCATGATTTGGGGGGCATAACAAATCTGGATCAAAGATTAGCTTCAGAAATTAATAAAGTTTTCGATCAATAAAATTACAAATTTAAATTCATTCACTTAAAAAATTCGTCAAAATGTCTAAAAAGTTGTTACCTGTTACGATTATTAGTGGATTTTTAGGTTCTGGCAAAACTACGCTTTTAAATCATATTTTAAAAAATCAAGTTGGGCTTAAAACAGCTGTTTTGGTTAATGAATTTGGGGAGATAGGAATAGATAATGACTTAATAATAGAAGGTTCAGAAGATATGATCGAATTAAATAATGGCTGTATATGTTGCTCTATTAATGGTGAATTATTAAATACAGTATCTAAAGTTTTAGAAAGATCTGAAAAAATAGACTATTTGATTGTCGAAACTACTGGGCTAGCAGATCCATTACCAGTAGCCATGACTTTTGCAGCTGGAGATCTTAGGGAAAAAGTAAGATTAGATTCAATCATCACTGTCATTGATGGAGAAAATTTTGATTTTGAAATTAATAATACAAGTGTCGCCTATTCTCAAATTTTATACGGAGATATCCTTCTTCTTAATAAAACTGATTTAGTAAATGAAAAACAATTAAAGAAAATAGAGGAGTTTATAAATAAAATTAAAAAAGAACCAAGGATTTTGAGATCAACTAATAGTGAAGTTGCATTACATACAATAATGAGCGTGGGTCTATTTGAGACGGATACTTTTGAATTCGAGAAAAATAAAAAAAATATAGAACAAAATTCAAACGATAACTCTTCCCATTCTCACGATCACTCTTCCCATTCTCACGATCACTCTTCCCATTCTCACGAACACTCTCCCCATTCTCACGATTTGAATAATATAGAAGGCTTTACATCTGTTTCTTATGAGACATTTGAACCATTCTCCTTAAGGAAGTTTCAATATTTCTTAGATAATCAAATCTCACAAAATGTATTTAGAGCGAAAGGAATATTATGGTTTATGGAAAGTGATAGAAAACACATTTTTCACCTATCTGGAAAACGATTTTCTCTAGATGATGAAGAATGGACAAAAGAAAAATCTAATAAGATAGTATTAATTGGTAAAAACTTAGATCATCAAACTATTAAGAATCAACTTTCATCATGTAGATTTAGTACAGATTAGTGTTTACATATTAGGATTTAATTAATTTTTGAAAATACTTATTAAAGGATTTAAAAAAGCATTAACCGAATTAAAACTTTTTTATTTTACTTCGTTTATTGTTGCACTTTTAGTAATCATTCCAATTTCCAATTTTCTTCTTGAAGGAGTCCAATATGTTGTAAGTGGGAATTTTTCATTAGGCATTGCTGGAGGAGAAGAGGTATTAGAAACTTTAAAAGTTTTAGTACTAACAAGTTTTTTTGGGGGAGGATTAGGCACTTTAAATGGATGGTTACTTTCAAATTGTGATTTTAAGTTCAGAAAAGTTCTCCGTATTTGTCAGCTCATTCCACTAGCCGCCCCAGCATACCTAATAACTGCTGTTTTGCAGGATTTAGGAAGTATTTTTGGGTATCAAGTAACAGGTTTATGGTGGGGGGTATTAATACTCTCAATTTCTACTTATCCATATGTATTCATTCTTGCTAACGAAAGTTTTAATAAATTTGGAGTTAATCAAATCAATGCAAGTAGAGGATTAGGAGTTGGGCCGTGGAGGAGCTTCTTTAAAATCGCTTTTCCAATGGCGTTACCAGCACTAATAACAGGCATAAGTTTAATGTGTATGGAAGTAATGAATGAATTGGGAACATTTGCATTATTAAATATTCCAAGTATTTCTACAGGTATAGCGGAAAACTGGATAATTGAGGGTAATCCAAAAAGTGCTATTGGACTGTCTTTGGTAGCTTTATTAATAATTTTCACTTTAATTATTTTTGAAAAATTCTCGAGAAGAAAATCAAAGCGGTGGAGTGAAAATCCTGCATCAAAAGATTCTCAAGGGTGGGAATTAAAAAAAACAAGAGCTCTTTTAGCAATCACAATATCTTTAATTCCACCAATTTTCTCTTTTGGAATTCCATGTTTTTGGGTTCTGCTCAATATCGATCAAATTCAAAAAGGGTTATCAGGAGAATTGCTTACCCTATCATTCAGGACCATAAGTCTAGGATTTTTTACTGCATTAATAACGATGTTATTTTCCTTAATAATTTCCTTAGCTAGACGTCCAAATAAAAGCTTATTACTAGGATTAATAACAAACCTTGCGGGAATAGGTTATGCAATTCCAGGCACTGTATTAGCTTTATCATTAATAAGCATTTCTTCTCCAAAATTGAATTTCATTGCTATTTGCTTACTAATTTGGGGTTATCTTGTTCGATTTCTAACTATTTCTAAGGGTTCTATTGATTCAAGTCTTGAGAGAATTTCTCCTAGTCTAGATGAAGCTGCACTTGGACTAGGAGAGAATTGGCTGGGCATCATCAAAAGAATTCATCTTCCTCTTCTTCAGGGGCCAATATTCGTGGGATCACTTTTAGTTTTTGTAGACACGATAAAAGAATTACCCATGACCTTTATTTTGAGACCATTTGATTTTGATACATTATCTGTGAGGATATATCAATATGCTGGAGATGAAAGAATGGTAGAGGCAATATTACCAGCGATTATTATCATGACTTTAGGCCTTTTTGCTTCAATAACTTTGATACCAAGTTTAGAGAAAAAAAACTAAATTCTTTTATAAAGTTTTCTTATTACGAAAGGTAGGCTTAAGAACAAATCTGCCGAGGTAGATATAACCCTAAAATAAACTAAACTAATGATAATTATATTTTGTGGAATACTTTTGCCTACAAATAAAAGGAGGCAAGCCTCAAAAACACCAACTCCTCCTGGAGCTGCTGGGACTACCAAGCCTAAAGACCATGACAAAGAAAAGATTACCAATAAAAATATAATGTTCAGAGTATTACTCGCATAAAAAGTATTTAAGCAAATATAAAAACCAATAAATTTAGATAAAACAAATCCAATTTCAAGAAATAAAGCTTTAGTAGGGAAAAATGAAATTATGTTTATTCTCTCTTCAAATTGGTCCTTAGAAATTGGAAGTCTCAAGACCTCAAATACTTTTCCCTTAAGAGACCTTAATATTTTTAATATCAGAAAAATAAATTTCCTATTTAGGAATACCAAAGGAACAATTAAAAAAATATAAAATGGTGAAAAAATCAATCCCATCGATGCCAAGAGAAAAGATCCACTCAACATAAAATAAGGTTCTATAAGTGTCGAATACAAAGCAATCTGAGGATTACTTATTTTTTTTATAAAATTAAATCTTTCTACAAAATGCCAAACCCCTCCTGGAACGTATTTAAGAATATTGGTTAAAACATAAAAAGAGACTAGATTATTACTTTTAAATTCTTTCCCGAACCATCTAACAATATATTTCCATGCATAAGCGTTTAGGTAGATACTTAAAATACAAAATAAAAATGATAAAAATAGATTAATTCCATTTCTTTCTAAATTGACATCAAAAGAAATTTGATCAATATTATTAAAAAAATATATACAAAAATAGGACAAGCTTGTAATAAAAAAAATACTCTTTAAACAACCAAAATTAATTTTTTTTAGGAATTTAAGATATGGTTGATTACTTAAGTTAAATCTCATTTCCAGTTTTCAAATGCTTTAAATTTTTCACTTGATTCTTTAATTATTTTTCTTATTTCCTCAGTTGATATTTTATGTTCAATTTTTAATCTCAAAACCTCGTCATTTTCTGGTTTCATAGTTATTGATCCATCTGGTTTCAAAGTTTGTTTAACTTTTATATTGCCAAAAGTAGTTGAACATTCTCCTCTCCTTCTAAGTAATATCCATCTTGATTGGTTCCTTTCGCGAACTCCAATAGTATTGGAATAATCAAACCATAATCGTCTAAAAAGTTCTTTTTTCTCTATTGGTAAGATTGCTTGAATAGAAAATCCAATTCTATTTTTTTTCATATTGATAGCTTGATAAGAAACGTCAAAAGCTCCTTCAATTCTAAGTTTCTCTACAAAATTAGATATATCTTCAGGTGTTTGGTCGTCAATCCATGCTTCTTGGACACATATCTCTTCACACTTTGGATTATTTTGTTCATTATCATTAGTAGAAGAATCCTCAAATGAAGTAATTTTATAAACTCTTACCAAATTAGGGAAAGGAAATTTTAGGTTGCCTATACCTACTCCATAAGACTTAATAGAATATTTTGAAGGGGGTTGTAAATAGGCAACTAAATTAGAAAGTAAAGCAATGCCAGTTGGTGTAGATAGCTCGCCCTCTATTGAGTCAAAACTTGATAAAACATTAATATTTTTTTGTTTTATTAACTCTATTACAGCAGGAGATGGTACAGATAATTTTCCATGTTCAGTTTGAACAAAACCTTTTCCTAACATTGGTTCATTACAATAAACCTTCTTTGGATTTAAGTAATTCAATGCCGCACATACTCCGATTATATCCACTAATGAATCTATAGCTCCAATTTCATGAAAATGAACATCCTCAGATTCGATACCATGAACTTTTCCTTCAGCAATTGCTAAAGATTCAAATACTTCATAAATTATTTTTTTTAATTTATCTTCTAAGTTCCCATTTGAAATAACTTCTTTAATACTTCTCCAAGTCCTTTTTACAGGACTAGAATCAATAGTCTTAACCTTTGCCTTTATCCCTCGAATTGAACAACTTTTTGATTCTCTAAACTCTAGATGATAAAAACTCTTTAATCCAAGATCAATAAGTGGTTGTTCAATGACCTTTTTAGGAACACCTAAATCATAAAAAGCTCCTAACAACATATCTCCAGAGATCCCAGGAGAACATTCAATTAAAATATCTTCCATAAATCTAAAATCTTTTGATTAGTAAAATTACGATATAAATCAATCTTTCATTCTAGTTATTTTCAGAAAGATCTTTTTCAATAACTTCATAGCTAATTAATTTCAAAGCATTTCCATCCCTATTGATATCTAAACTTACAAAACAATTAAGAAGTTGAAGAGAAAGCTCCCCTTTTATAACCAATTTAAAATTTTTATTTTTTAAATTCTTTAACTTTGAATCTGAACATATTTTTATTACAAATTCTTTTTTTTTGGTGTTGACAAAAACTAATTCTCCTCTAACAGAGAAATAATTATCTTCTAACTCTAGTTCTTTTAACAATTTAGAGAAGTTAGTTTTTGAAGAATTATTTGGGAAATCATTCAGTTTGTAAGGATCCCAGATACCTGCCACTTGTAAATGCAAGTTTTGAGTATTTTTATTCTTTGGATAAACGACCCAATAATAACTTTTATTTAAGTCAATATGCTTTTTTAAAAGTGATAATGCTTTACCTAGGACTACTGTTTCAATTTTTTCGCCTTTATTATCAATTAAAAAACCTCTATTTAATTGCTCACTATCATGAGGAGTAAATTTACCATTAATAATACCGATTGCTCTGTACTGTAATTTGTTAGTAACTTGCGGGATAGGGTTTTTTAACATGTTCAAAAATTTAAAAGATAATTTTTCGTAATGAATTTCTTATTTTTCCTCCGAACTATTAAAAGACTCTAAAGCATCGTCAATAGCATCAGATGGACTTGTGGCATCATTCATACTATTTTGTCTCCTAATCATTTCCACAATTTCAAATGGATTTGTCGGAATAACTGAACCATCCTCTTCTGGTTTAGTTGAGGTATCGATTTCTAATTCTTTTGGTACATATTCAGCATTTAGGAGATAACCCTCTGAAAAAGTTAATGAAATAAAGAAAATTACAAAAGAAATTGATTTACTAAAACTTCTGCGAAAATAATTTTTCTTTTTATTTAATTTCAAAATTCTTTAACGCCAAAAATCTCTGCTAATTTAATTTTACATAATTTAGTAGAAATTTGTTAATCGCAACTTGGAATGTTAACTCTATTAGAACCAGGCTTTCACAAATAATAGATTGGATGAATAAAGTCAATCCAGATATTCTATGTTTGCAGGAAACAAAAGTGATGGATGGTAGTTTCCCAATTGAACCTTTCGAAAACCTAGGATATACAGCGGAGTTTTACGGACAGAAGTCATACAATGGTGTTGCTATTATTTCTAAAATAAAAGCGAATAATGTAAAAAAAGGATTTTACGGTTGTAAGGATTCTGAACCAAACATAGACATTTTTCAAGATCAAAAAAGATTAATTTCTGCTGAGATTAATGGTATTAAGATCATCAATGTCTATGTGCCTAACGGATCTTCACTAGAGTCTGATAAGTTCGAATATAAAATTAACTGGTTAAGTTGTTTAGCTTCATTTTTGAATGAGCAAGAAAAAAAAGAGGAATTAATTTGTCTTATGGGTGATTTTAATATTGCTCCATCTAACTTAGATATTCATGATCCAGAGAAATATGAAGGTGGAATAATGGCAACGAGGATAGAAAGAAATGCTCTAGATAATGTTCTGAAAGGAAGATTAATAGATTCTTTCAGGATTTTTGAAAAAAACACTGGTCATTGGAGTTGGTGGGATTACCGTAATAACGCATATGAATTAAATAAAGGTTGGAGAATAGACCATATTTACATCAGTAAAGAACTTTCATCAAAACTAAAAAGTTGTGTCATAGACAGCTCACCTAGAGCAAATTTACGTCCAAGTGATCATGCTCCAGTAATGATTGATCTTAACTTGAATGAAATAAATGAAGATTTTTTTGAAGATGAGGATGATTTTTTCGAAATATAAAAAAGTAAATAGATTTTTCTCTAATACCTGAAAATCCCTTTAAATAATAGGTTTGTCTAGAATAATTTTGATTAGTTTGATGATTTCTAAAAAATTAATAATTTACAAACCAAACTATCGCGATAAAAATATCATAATGTAGAATTTCAATCTGATTGACAAAATTTTTACTTATTTCTAAGTTAGGACATGACAAATTTTTTCTCAAAGCTTTATTTAATTAAACTGTGACTGATATATTGAATTGCACCAAATCTGAAGAAATTTTCTCCTCTGCCCAAGAATTAATGCCAGGAGGAGTTAGTTCTCCTGTAAGAGCCTTTAAATCTGTTGGAGGACAGCCAATAGTTTTTGATAGAGTCAAAGGCCCATTCGCGTGGGACATCGATGGAAATAGATACATTGACTACATTGGAAGTTGGGGGCCTGCTATATGCGGCCATGCCCACCCTGAAGTTATAACGGCATTACAGGAAGCAATTGAGAAAGGTACCAGCTTTGGAGCTCCATGCGTTTTAGAGAACAAACTTGCTGAGATGGTAATAGATGCTGTCCCATCTGTTGAGATGGTGAGGTTCGTTAATAGTGGGACTGAAGCCTGTATGGCTGTTTTAAGGCTTATGAGAGCTTTTACCGGAAGGGATAAAGTTATTAAATTTGACGGTTGTTATCACGGCCATGCCGATATGTTTTTAGTGAAAGCAGGGTCAGGTGTAGCCACGCTAGGTTTACCAGATTCTCCAGGTGTTCCAAGGACAACAACTGCCAACACACTTACTGCTCCATACAATGACCTTGAAGCAGTAAAAAAATTATTTTCTGAAAATCCTGATGCCATTTCGGGAGTTATACTTGAGCCTATTGTTGGTAATGCTGGATTTATTACTCCAGAGCCTGGATTCTTGGAAGGATTAAGAGAATTAACGACTGAGAATGGATCCTTATTAGTTTTTGACGAAGTAATGACCGGATTCAGAATAAGTTACGGAGGCGCTCAAGAAAAGTTTGGTGTTACTCCTGATTTAACAACCCTTGGAAAAGTAATTGGTGGAGGCCTCCCTGTCGGAGCTTATGGAGGAAAGAAAGAAATAATGTCAATGGTAGCTCCTGCAGGACCGGTTTACCAAGCAGGCACTTTGAGCGGTAATCCACTTGCAATGACTGCTGGGATTAAAACTCTTGAATTGCTCAAACAAGATGGTACGTACGATAAACTTGAATCAACAACTTCTAGATTAATTGAAGGGATAATTCAGTCTGCAGAAAATAATGGTATCGCTATTAACGGGGGAAGTGTAAGCGCTATGTTTGGATTTTTCTTATGTGATGGGCCAGTCAGGAACTTTGATGAAGCCAAAACAAATAATGCCGAACTTTTTGGTAAGTTACATAAAGAAATGCTTCGACGAGGCATTTACCTAGCGCCAAGTCCTTTCGAAGCTGGTTTCACATCACTAGCTCACAGCGAACAAGAAATTGATAAAACCATCGAAGCTTTTGACGAATCTTTTAGTGCAATAAAAAATTAATCATTTACTTATCTTTCCTTTAGAAAAATTAAGTAAACGATTTAAATTCTTAAGAAGACTATCGTTAAATAATTATCTTCTACCACCAACTATTACTGGTGGACTACCCCCTTCTGAACCAGGGAGACCAGGAACAACTTGTGTACTACCATCCCATTTGTCGAGAAATAATTTGAAAAGTACCTGATCGTCGAGGCTTCTATTTAATGTCTCATATCTAAGTGCCTCTTGTTCAGCAATTTCAACTTCTGTCTTTGCTCTAAGTAATTGCTGACCTGCTATTTGCTTTTGTTCGATCGCCGCTCTATATTCTTCAGCAATCTCTAATCCAGTAAGATCTAAACTTTTAACATCTACATAATCGAATGAATTTAGTTCTTGTGCGACAGTGTCACCTACCTTTTCAGAAATTACTGCGAATTCAGTAGCAATTGTTTCTAGCTCATATTGAGAAAAGACTGATTTAAGAGCTTTTAGCAAAGATGGCTGAACAATTTTTTGATAAACATCGCTATTTCTGCTTGCAATTGTTGCGAAAATCCTTCCTGCTTCATTAGGTTTTACTGAATATTTAACAGTAGCTGTAGCTCTAATAACTTGAAGATCTTTAGTTAAAGTTTCAAATTTTTCAGGTTGAACTTGAGTTTTTATATCAAATGGATATACAGACTGAACAAACGGGAGTTTAAAGTTTAAACCAGCTCTTCTAGATGGGCCACTTACTTTCCCTAATGTTGTAACGACTGCAACTTGTCCAGAAGGAACTACAAAGAGAGATTGGGTTAGCAAAAGAAAGCCAGTGAAAGACAATACAATCAATAATGTTGCAGTCCCACCAGGACCTGTTGGTGTGACATTTTTAAAGGATGTTGACATTAATTTTTTTCTTTTAATCAATCATATTTAAATAGACTAATTAGTGCATTAATAAGGCATTTAATTAAAATATTTTTTTAATAATTGCAAATTTAGATTTAGATATTATTAAAAGATATTTGATTTAAATTCTTGCAAAAGTTTTAAATAAAGGTCCTCATCTATCTCCCTGATATCATATTCAGAGGGTAAAACACCATGCTTATACTCATGTACCGCCATCCAACAAAATTTCTCTATTTCTTCTTTTGAGAAACGTGGATATTCTTGAACTATCTTAATCAATGATTTAATGAGAGATTCTGAATAATCTGCCATATTTTAAAAATACTTTACTAAAGATTTTATCTAAAGTTATTAGCTTTTAGAGGGATGTTCAAAGACTCTTCCAAATCACTAACAAGCTTAATTGCCAGTTGAAGATCATTTTTGCTCTTACTAGCAACTCTGAGTGTTTCTCCATTGATACTGACATTAATTTTTTTAATTTGATCTCTAATATTTTTACTGATTTTTTTTGCAATTTCTTGTTTAATTCCTTGTTTTAGTAAGATTGTCTGTTTTACTCTATTACCACTAACAATTTCAATTTCACCGTAGTCAAATATTTTTAAGGATAAGTTTCTTTTTATCGCCTTTTGTCTAATTATGTCATTAACAGAATTCAAAGTAAGTTCGCTATTGGTGATTATAAAAATATTTTCTTTTTCTAAATCAACTGAAGTATCTGTGCCCTTCAAATCGTAACGCTGAGAAATTTCTCTTTTAACTTGATCCAAAGTATTGACTAATTCTTGTCTATCAAAATCAGAAACTACATCAAATGAAAAACTTTCTGCCATAATAAATTATTAAACGCTAAATATTATTAGCATAAATCATCATTTAATAAGGGGAAATGGGTTAATTTAATCAAAAAATAACAAACTAACCACTTTGCCCATTTCTTCCGCACATCTACAACTATTTAACAAAGTTTCACTATCGTGAAAGGCAAAGCATATTAATTGATCGCACCTAGTAATAATTTCTTGATTACAAAGACTGCTTGCAAGTGGCAAAGGTAATTCATCATTTTCACTTTTTTCAACCAAATGCATAACCCTTTCAAGTTGATCCTTTATTTCGGGTATTTGTCTATCAAGACTTTGTGGTAATAAAACAGTTAATAATGATGGATTAATATCTAAGACAGCTCGAATAACAGCTGCATTGACACCTTGAGATCCTGAAGTGAGGATATTATGTCCTTCCTCTGCTAAAGACCTTGCTATCAACTCAATTAAGTGGATATCGACAACTGGTACGTGCCTGCTACCCAAAAAAGCAATTCTCCTTTTCCCATTATCTTGGAGTTTTGCAAGTTCTTGAGCTAAGGCATCAACACCTTCAGTTGCTGGTAGATCTAAAGAGCGACTCAAAATAATATAGTTCCTATATTTGAAATTAGCATTTATCTGGAAAATTGCAGGGAAAATCTATCTTTTCGAGAATTCTTTTTAGATTTACATGTTCTTGAACTAATTGAATAGCATAAGAAGCTTTAATTGATTCATGTATTCTGACATGACCAAAAGCTTGTTCAATAATTTCTACGGAGGAAAGAGTATCTAATTCCACCTTTAAAATTGGGACCTCCAATTCTTCCGCTCTATGAATCAATTGTGATAAAGGGTCTCCTAAACCAGTTAAAATAAGGCATTGAGTTGAAGCCTCCAGAGCAGCAAGTTGAATATCAGTTCTATCAGCTCCAGTAACTACAGCCATATTTCGTCTTCTTCGGAAAAATTCCATTGCAGAATTCACCCCCATTGCACCAATACTTAATGTTTCAACAAGTAATTGATCTTTTTCAGAACAACAAATTACTTTGGCATCTAATCTTCTTACAAGCTCACCGACGGTGACACTTCTAAGAAGTGGTGATTTAGGCATCACCCCAAACACTTCAATATCCAGATCTTTAAGAGAGGGTATTATTTCATTTTTAACTTTTTCGACTTCTTGAGGCAAAACTCCGTTCAATACAACTCCAGCCAATTTCTCGCCTAATTGTTTCTTTGCATCAAGTAATGCATCTACGCTTTTACAATCTTCCCATAAATTCACAATTAAAACTTTTGCATCTAAATCCTTTGCTAGTTGTGGGAGACTTAAGCCATAAATCATACCTTCATGAAGATTTCCAGCTGCTTCTAAAATATTTAGGCCTTCAAAATCATCATTAACCAATCCTTTAATCTGATCAAAACTTTTTCCTGGGAGTAAGTCTTTATTGAAGATCCTTTTTTCAGCTGATATGTTATCCAATAATCCTACTGAAGAAATTAAATCTGCCTCTTCGATATTTAATGTAGATCCAATAAACTTAACATCATCATCTATTAATCCTTCATACGACATTGAAGGAAGATTAGTAAGTTCAATACATGTTGCTAGCGGTTTTCCTATGCGTACTTTTTTTTTCTCCTGTAAAAGTCTTTTTGCTATCCCAAGAACCATTGCAGACTTACCACTAAATGGCTCACATGAACCAATTAATAATATATCGCTCATAACTAATAAAATTATTTATCAATAAATTTAAGATAATATTTTTTTCAGAACTAAACAAATATTTATTTATGAGTTTTAATCAAATAAAAATATAAATAATATTTTTTAGTAAATTTTTTTTAAATACTTTGGTATCTCATCAAAATCAAGCAAAATGATAAATTCAACCAAAAACAAAAAAACTATTGGGATTACTGGAGCCTCAGGTTCGCTAGGGAAAGAATTAACAAAGTTGTTTCGTCAAAACGGACATAAAGTAATTGGATTTACTCATAGTAAAACTAATTATGAAATAAATCTAGAATCTCCAAATGAATGGATAAAATGGGAATGTGGCAAGGAGTCGTCATTAAAAAAACAATTAGAAAAGATAGATATTTTAATTTTGAACCATGGTATCTATAATTTGAGTAGAGAAAATTCCAATTATGAAAACTCAATAGAGATAAATGCATTAAGCAAATTTAAATTTTTAAATTTATTTGAAGATATTGCTCTAAGCAATGATTCACAAATAAAAAAAGAGATTTGGATAAATACGTCTGAAGCAGAAATATTACCAGCCCTAAATCCGTCATATGAGATTAGTAAATCCCTTATTGGTCAATTAGTTTCTTTCAGAAAAAATCTTATGGACAAAAATACAAAGAAAAAATTAATAATAAAAAAAATCATCCTAGGCCCTTTTAAATCCGAACTAAATCCTCTCGGAATAATGAGTCCCACATTTGTTTCTAAAAAAATTTATGATTTAGCCAATTCAAAAAATTATTTAGTAATAATTAGTCCAAACCCTTTAACTTATATACTTTTCCCATTGAAAGAATTTTTTAATTTTTTGTATTGCCAAATTATCTATAAATACAAATCTTAGTGTCTAGAAATCTCGATCTGTCAATATTTCAATCCCATCTTTTAAAACGACTATTGTATGCTCCCATTGGGCCGATAGTTTTCCATCTTTTGTAATTACGGTCCATCTATCATTCAGTGTTCTGCAAAATTTAGTCCCTTCATTAACAATAGGCTCCACCGCTAATGTCATTCCTTCACGAAGGACAACATTAGGCAATTCTTTGGTCCGAAAATTAAACACCGATGGTTCTTCATGAAGATTTCTTCCAACTCCATGACCCGTATAGTCTTCTACAACACTAAAGCCATTTTTTACAACAATATCTTCGATTTCCCCAGCCACATCAAGAAGTGTATTCCCTGCCTTGATTTTCGAAAGCCCTGCATACAATGCTTTATAAGCTATGTCACTAAGTTTTTGAGCCTTTGGACTAACTTCTCCTACACAAATTGATATACAACTATCTCCATGGAAACCATCTAAATATGCCCCTGTATCAATTTTTACCAAATCACCATTTTTAATTATTTTATTTTTATTTGGAATCCCGTGGACAACTTCATTATTAATACTAGAACAAATACTAGAAGGGAATCCATGGTAGCCCTTGAAACTTGGCACAGCTCCAAAACTTTTTATCCTCTTTTCTGCAAAATCATCTAAATCTTTTGTACTCATTCCAGGTTTAATTAAGTCATGTATTTCCCTCAAAACAGTTGCTACAATCCTGCTAGATTTTTTCATCAAATTTATTTCACGTGAAGACTTTATTTCGATTCCTCTTCTCCTCTGAATAAAAGGAACTTGATCATTAGCCTTGGAATTATTTTTATTTAACAAAAGATCTGCAAAATGTCTCATTGGAATAAATAATAGTAATAGGTAAATATCTTCAAAATAGCCTTTATGGTCTTGGCTACCTTAAATCTATCAATAACAATGGGAAAGGAACAAAAATGAAAACTTTATTTAATTCTAGGCAATTTCACAAGGCTTTGGCGCCCTGGATTTTTCTTCCATTATTTATATCTTCAATTACTGGTCTTCTTTATAGGGTTTCAAAAGATTTACTAGGTTACTCTAGAGAACAAGTTCACTGGTTAATGTCTCTCCATGAAGGCGAATGGCTTGGAGATAATGGAGAACTTATATACGTAATATTGAATTCCCTTGGAGTTTTATGGATGCTCGCAACAGGATTCCAAATGTTTTCAAAAACAATTTCATTTACCAAAAAGGTTACTAAAGGCGAGTCAAAAGGTTAGGATATAGAACTTGTAGGACAATAAAGATCAAAATGGCCAAAGAGAAACAAGAGAAGGAATTAGAAACCGGTATTAAAGCTGACGCATCAGTTGATGTAACAGTTGAACAAAAAGAAAAAAACACGGTTTCTGAAACTACGCAAACCTTAAGCGCATCCAATCTTATTAAAGAATTTGAGGATGATCAATTAAAAAAGGAATTACCTGAAATATATGTTGGAGACACTGTCAAGGTTGGAGTAAAAATTACAGAAGGTAATAAAGAAAGAGTCCAACCATATGAAGGTGTTGTCATAGCAAAAAGGCATGGAGGTATTAACCAGACTATTACAGTTAGAAGAATTTTTCAGGGTATAGGTGTTGAAAGAGTATTTATGCTACATAGTCCACAGGTTGCCTCTCTAAAAGTTGAACGTAGAGGTAAAGTAAGAAGAGCTAAATTATTCTATCTGAGAGATAGAGTAGGAAAAGCTACTCGCGTAAAACAACGCTTTGATCGATAAAGTTGTAAATTAATCAACTTATTGGTCACAAAGACGCTTATAATCATTTAAATGCGTCGTTAGTTCAGTTGGTAGAACGCAGGTCTCCAAAACCTGATGTCGGGGGTTCAAGTCCTCCACGACGCGTTTGATCAACATTATGTAAATCATTTTTTCATAAGATGGAGTTAGATCTTCAACCTGGGGACGTAGTTAAAGTCCTCGAATCAGCGGCTTTAGGATGGGTTCGTGCAAGAGTCATCAGAGTTAAGTCTGGTGGGAGAGTTGTTGTACAAAGTGACCAAGGCAGAGAATTTACCGCTAGAGGCAACCAAGTTAGGTTGATAGAACCTGCTGGTTTTAGACCTCAAAAATAAATTGTTGTTTATACTAAGGCAACTGTAAACTATTTATTTCTGTAAATCCTCAACTTAATAAATTTTTTTTATTACAACACCATAAATTAAGTATTATGATCTGATAATTTTAAGAATGAAGTTCTAAATTAATTTAGAACAAAAATCTGGGACCGTAGTTCAACTGGTTAGAGCACCGCCCTGTCACGGCGGAAGTTGCGGGTTCGAATCCCGTCGGTCCCGTTTTTTCTAAAAGAAATTTGGAAAAACGTTTACGACTAGCCCCGAGTCCAACGGGTTTATTTCATATTGGGACCGCACGAACAGCACTATTCAACTGGTTGTATGCAAAAAAAATAGGCGGAAAATTTCTTATCAGAATAGAAGATACGGATTTTCTTAGATCTAAATCTGAATATATGCAAAATATATTAGAGGGATTGACATGGCTTGGACTTAAATGGGATGAAGAACCGATAAAGCAAAGTGAGCGAATTTCAATTCACAAAAGTTATATCAAAAAGCTATTGGAATGTGGAGCTGCATATAGATGCTTTACAACAGAAGATGAAATTTCTGAATTAAGACAAGAACAAAAAAAGAGAGGATTACCTCCAAAGCATGATAATAGACACAGAGGTCTTTCAAAAGAAGAAATAGAAACATTTATTTCCCAAGGGAGGACTTCAGTAATAAGGTTTAAGATTGATGAAAAAATTGAAATTAAATGGGTAGATCAGATAAGAGGTGAAATCAAATGGCAAGGGAAGGACTTGGGTGGTGATTTAGTTTTATCAAGAAGGTCAAAGGGATATGAGATTGGAGATCCTTTGTATAATCTTGCAGTTGTAGTCGATGATAATTTTATGAATATTACTCATGTTGTGAGGGGTGAAGATCATATCTCCAACACTGCCAAACAAATATTGATTTATAAAGCATTAAATTTTAATTTGCCAACTTTTTCGCATACACCCCTAATACTAAATAATGAAGGGAAAAAATTATCTAAGAGAGATTGCGTTACTTCGATCGACGAATTTAGAGATATGGGATATTTACCTGAGGCCTTATCAAACTATATGGCCTTTTTAGGTTGGTCTCCAAAATCTGCCGATAATGAAATACTTTCACTTGACGATATATCTGAAATTTTTGACTTATCAGACATAAATAAAGCTGGAGCCAAATTCAGCTGGGAAAAACTCAACTGGATTAATTCTCAATACATAAAAAATATGGAATCAATAAAGTTAACTGCGATCATGAGGAAATACTGGGATGATAATGGTTGGGTGCCGCCATCACAAGAATGGGCCTATAAATTAGCAACTTTAATTAGAGACGCTATGACTCTTTTAAAAGATTCAATTGATCAATCAAAACCATTTTTCGTAATACCTACAATTCAAAAAGAAGGTCAAGATTTTCTGAAAAACAGGGATAGTAAATTATCTCTAAAACTAATCTTAAATTATTTAATTAAGCAAAATACTATAAAAATAAATCAAGAAAAAGCCAAAGAAATAATAAACGAAATCTCAAAAAAACATAATATTAAAAAAAGTATATTAATGAAATCATTAAGAGTGGCCTTTTTTGGATCTCTCAGTGGGCCAGATTTAATTCAAAGTTGGGAGCTTTTCGCAGAGAGTAAAACTGATAGAACTCGAATTGAAAGATGTCTTTAATCAATCAAAATTATTTTTTTGGCCTAATTCAAGTCTATTTGCCAAAGGTTTAGCTGAAAGTCCTTGTATTCCTACTGTCATCAAAATAGTAAGAAAAACTAAACCTTGGAGACGACCAGCCCCAAGGATACCAGCCTGCTCTAATCTGATAGAAAAAAGAGAAGCTACTGCTGCAGTAACAATACCTCTTGGGGCTAACCAGGCTAAAAATATTTTTTCTTTTAAGTCTAATTCTCTTCCCATTGTGGCTATCCAGATAGTGATAGGGCGAACAATTACCATCAACGTGAAAACGCAAACAACCCCTCCCCAGCCGAGCGGACTTAATTCACCCCAAGAAACGTCAGCGGCTAAAAGAGGGAAAAGAACTGTTATTGCTAATTGAGCTAATTCACCTATTAGATTATCCAATCTTTCCTTATCTATAACTTCTCTTTTGCCTACAATAAAACCTGCCGCGACTGAAGCCGGCAAGCCTGATTCAGGTAAAAAATATTCGCAAATTCCATACACAAGGAAAATAAATCCAAGGGTTACTTGAAGCTCTATACCAAATGAGGCTTCATTTTTTATTTTTTTTAAAATTTCTGATAGTAACCATCCTGCACTTAAGCCGATTAAAACTCCTCCCCCTAATCTTTGCATTAATGCTATAAATACATCGTTAATCCCACGAAGGTCCCCTAAAGTCAGTTCTAAAAGCAGTAATGCTAGGACTGCACCAATTGGTTCAAGCAACAACCCCTCAGCTTTTAAAACTTCCGAGAGTGGGGAAGCTAATTTTATTTGTTCCACTAATGGAGAGACAACTGTTGGTCCAGTAGCTAGAACTATGGCACTATATATTCCTGCCACTTGCCATGAGAGGCCAGCCAGCCAATGAGCAATAAAAATTCCAGCTGATAATGAAATAAAAAGTCTTACCAATGAAATTTTCAAAACAGTATTTCTTATATTCCCCTCAGGCAGTTTTAAATTTAATCCCCCTTCAAAAAGAACCAAACAGACCAATAGGCCCACAATAGTTTCAAGCCCTTGCCCGAGATCTAAAGGCTCAACGAGACCTAATCCTGATCTTCCAATGAATAATCCAGAAAGCAATAAAATAACAACACTTGGGAATCCTGTAAAAGAAGAAAATAATCGAGCGCAAGCACCTGCAAATACAGTTATCCCCCAAAGTAATCCGAGCCTTTCAGGCGTCATATAAAATTATAAATAATAAAATATTCATTATTTTGATTAAATCAATAATATTATCTCAAGTCCAATAAATACAATACTTTTTAATTTAATTCATCAGCTGAAAAAGAGTAATTTTAAAAATTCATTCAAAACTACTTTTAAGAAAATTAATTTTATTTCTATTAAGAAAACTGGCTTATTAAAGCAATAATTACAAGAATAATTCCTATACCAACAGTTGCCATCCTTCCATTCCATATTTCAGCTTGTGGGGTAAAACCTCTTTTCCACAAATTCAGTTCCTTTTTATCAACGAAGTTTTTTGTCTCTTTAATCTCGATTTTAGGTTGTTTGTTCATTGAAATTAGAAAGGAGGGTTTTCTTCATAAAGGGTATTTGCTTGTTCAATTGATAGTCTTCCTGCGACACCTAATTTAAAGGAACTTAAATGACCCTTAAATTTGATTCTGAACAACGCCGCTGCTCCAATCATTGCCGCATTATCTGTACAAAGATCAAGAGGAGCTAAATGAACTTTAATAGATTTTTTACTAGCTTCACTAATCATCATTTTTCTTAATGTATTGTTAGCAGCCACTCCCCCAACTACAACAACATTATCCAAGCTATGATCCTCTGCGCATTTTATTGTTCTCTCTACCAAGACCTCTGCCACTACTCTCTCAAAACTTGCAGCAATATCTGGAATTGGAACGGTCTTCCCATCCAAATTTATTCTTTCAACTAATCTTAATACGGCAGTTTTTAGACCACTAAAAGAGAAATCATATTTAAGAAATCCACCTTTTTTATCAGAAATCTTACATTTTGGTAAATTAAATTTCATTGGGTCCCCATTTTTAGCAATCTTTTCAATTGCAGGTCCTCCTGGATAACTAAGACCCAATAGTCTGCCAACTTTATCAAAGGCTTCTCCTGCAGCATCATCAAAACTTTTCCCTAGTCTTTGCATCTCCCTTCTTTCATCAACCTTTATTAATTCAGTATGCCCGCCGCTAACAAGTAATGTAAGAAAAGATTTCTTTGGATAGTTTTTTGAAAATAGAATTGAAGATAAATGCCCCTCCAAATGATGAATTCCCAAAAATGGTTTTGAATGTAACATACATAGTGATCTTGCAGTTATAGAGCCAATTCGTAAACAACCAACTAATCCAGGAGCTACAGTTGACGCAATATAATCGACTTCCTCAATTTTAGTTTTTGACTCTTCTAAAGCCTTATCTAAAACAAAAGGTAATAACTCTAAATGCTTTCTAGCTGCAAGCTCAGGCACAACTCCGCCCCATTTTGCATGATCTTCAATTTGAGAGGCAATTATATTTGAATGTATTTTGAAAGTATCGCCAATATTAGAAACTATTGAGACAGATGTCTCATCACAACTTGTTTCAATAGCTAAAACTTTATGCATTTTTGATTCAACTTGTTTTATTTTAATATTAATTTCTTACTTAATACACTATAAGGAATTAAAGATTGCAACTTATGAAATTCTTTTTTTCAATCATAACCTCAGTTTTTCTGTTCCTCGGAATTACTCCAATTGCTCTAGCTGCAAATGGGCCTGCCTTAAACGCAGATAGAGCAAGCACAGAATATACTGCTTCAGCCCTCACAAAATGCTCTGAGAATACTAAATTCATTGAAAGAGCAAATTCTGCAACTACTCAAAAAGACATCGCTAGATTTGAAAGATATGGAAAGGCATCATGCGGAGATGATGGTCTTCCACATTTAATAATTGGACCTCCTCTTGAGCCATGGGGAGCCCTTTTAAATAGAGGTCATGAAGGAGATTTACTTATTCCCGGAGTATTGTTCATTTACATTGCTGGAATTATAGGTTGGTCAGGAAGAGAGTATCTCATTGAATCAAAAAAGACTAAGAATCCAGCAGATCTTGAGATCATTATTGACCTTGACTTAGCCAGAAAATGTCTTGTAAAAGGAGCGCAATGGCCTCTTCTTGCTAATAAACAAGGAAGAAATGGAGATTTAAGAGAGAAAGATAAAAATATTACACTTAATGGTCCTCGATAAACATCCTTAAAAACTTTCATAAAACAAATGTTCAAAATTCTAAACACAAAATTTGTCAGATCTGCTCCAGTGGTAGCAGCAATTTGGCTAAGCCTTACAGCTGGAATAATTATTGAATTTAATAGGTTTTTCCCAGATTTATTATTCCATCCAATGAGTTGATAAAGATAAAATAATCAAGTTTTTATTAACTTGATTATTTTTTTTGCTGTTTCATCCACATTGTGGTTTGTTAATTCAAAATCAAATTGATTTGATACTGAAATCTCATAATTAGCCCTTGAGAGTCTCTTTTTAATTGCCTCTTCTTTTTCTGTACCTCTATTTCTTATTCTTCTCTCTAACTCTTCTTTATTTGGAGGAAGTAAAAATATTGACAGTGAATTAGGAAACTTATTTTTTATTTGCCTTGCACCCTCTACTTCAATTTCAAGTAGTACGGTAAATCCCTTTTTTATTTTCTCATTAACAGAAGACAAAGGCGTTCCATAGTAGTTTCCAGCGAATTGAGCCCATTCAAGGAACAGGTTTTGTTCAATCATTTCTTTAAACTTTTCTTGATTTAAGAAATAGTAATTTTCCCCGTCCTTCTCTCCCTCTCTAGGTTTTCTAGTAGTTGCAGATATTGAAAGCCAAAAATTTTTTTCTTTACCTAATATCTCTTTAACAACTGTTCCTTTACCTACCCCGCTGGGTCCAGTAAGGATAATAAGTTTTTTTTGATTTTTCATATTAAATTTTTTACAGTAAAATAAACATCTTGTGAATTAAAAAGTAATAATGCAGAAAGGTGTTCCACAGATAATGGATATTACATCTATTAGATCTGTATTGCATTATTTAACAAAGAACATCTTACCTACAAAATTTGAAACTGCCCAACAACCAGAGCCTAATACAATTCAATTATGTTTCAGAGGAGTTGATTCTCAAACATGGTTAGAAGTTTCATGGAATGGAGACTCTCCAAGAATACTTAAGATAAATAAGCCAGAAAAGATTGGGAGAGAAAGCACACTTTCTAAACAAATAAGATACGGATTAAAGTATATGGCTTTAATTTCGATTGATCAAGATGATTTCGAGAGAGTTATAAAATTTGGTTTTGCGAAAAAACCTGGAGATGAAATTAATAAGTATTTAATTTTTGAATTAATGGGAAAACATAGTAATATTTTTTATTTGGATAATAAAAACAAAATAATTACCGTTGGTAAACAAATTAAATCAAGTCAATCTAGTTTTAGAACAATTTCAACTGGATCAATTTATTCTGGCCCTCCAGCCAATCTCAAAAAACAACCTAGAGAAGATGAGTCTTTTCAATCATGGAAAGACTCAATTTCAATAGTACCTGAGTCTTTGAAATACTGTTTAATAAATACCTATCAAGGAGTTAGCCCAATCCTCACAAAACAATTAGAGGTTGTTAGCGAAACTGTTAATTCAGAAATAATGGATAAAAATATTGATTTTATTAGCGATTCGGACTTAAAAGAGATATTTAAAAATTGGAAGATTTGGATAAACAGGTTTAAAAACAATAACTTTAACTTTTCTACATTTAACAATGATTTTTATTGCGTTTGGTTTTTTGATAAGGAAACTAGTTGCGAAAATAAAATAGATTTATGCACCAGTTTGGAGAATTATTATGATTATCATCTGAAACAAAAAAAACTTGAATTATTGGAAAAGAAAATTGAAGGGATAATTTTTAAACAGACCAATACTGAGAAAAAGAATTTAAATATTCAATATGATCTTTTGAAAAAATCAGAAAACTACGAGGTATATAAAGAAAAAGCTGATAATATATTCACCTCAAATGAAATTAAAAAACAAGATATTATAAAAGGACAAAAATTATATAAAAAATCAAAAAAGCTAAAGAGATCTAGAGAATTAATAAAAGAAAGACTAAATATTTACAAAAAAAATATAGAGAGATTAGACGAATTCACTACGCTTCTAGAAAATTTAAATTCTTTAAATCATGAAAAACTTTTTATGAGAATCAAACTACTAAAAGAAATTATGGAAGAAATTTGTAACGAGTTTAATATCAATATCAAGAAGCAAAGAGAAGATCAGAAAAATACATATGAGAAAGAGTCTTCACCAATTCAAGTTGACACTCCCACAGGATTAAAGCTTCAGGTAGGGCGAAATATGAGGCAAAATGACTTAATAAGCTTTAAGTTCTCAAAAAAAGGCGATTTATGGTTTCATGCACAGGAATCACCCGGCAGTCATGTAGTTTTGAAGTCTTCATCTCAAGTAGCATCTGAACAAGATCTTCAAATAGCTGCAGATTTAGCTGCTTTATTTAGTAAGGCAAAAAGAAACATTAAAGTTCCAATTAATTTAGTAAAGATTAAAGATTTGCAAAAAATCAAAAACGCAGGACCGGGTTGCGTTTCGTTTAAAAATGGAGAAATTATTTGGGGAAATCCTACAAGAGGAGAAGATTACATTAAAAAAAATCTTAAAACAGTAATTTAGTTTATAATAAAAAAAATTTTTAAATCTAAATGTTTGATTTTCTTTTAGGCACTCATGAATTTCTAGGAAATCATAGTTTTCCAGAATTTATTGTTGGATATCTTTTTGGTGCTGCATTAATAATTGGAGCTCCTACTGTTTTCTTACTTCTTGCCTTCGTAAGTGCTTTAATGAAAACAAATGGGAAAATGGGTGGATATAGAGAATATGAAACTTATGGTGAATCATCCTTAAATGATGCTCCTCCTTTCTTATTACCAGATCCAACAAATCCTAAATTAAGCAAATAATTAAGTTTATCGAAAAATAAATTGGACTTTGACAATAGTAGTTTAAAACCTTTTTCTTACACAATTTTTATCAAATAATAATGAGAGGTACAGGTCAAAGTGAAAAAAAATTATCAGATTCGATGACTTTTAGTGATCATTTAGAGGAGCTTCGTCAAAGGATACTAAACTCAATTTACTCAATACTTATTTCAATATTCTTTAGTTTTCTCATCATAAAACCATTAATATCTTTTTTAGAAATTCCAGCTGGTGATATTCATTTACTACAACTTGCTCCAGGAGAGTTTTTATTTGTCGCTATTAAAGTTGCAGGTTACAGCGGATTGATAGTTTCTACGCCTTATATTTTTTATCAAATAATATTATTCATTTCTCCTGGTTTAACAAAACAAGAAAAAAGCCTTATCTTGCCTGCAGTTTTTGGTTCAGGTCTTCTATTTTTTTTAGGATTAATTTTTTCATGGTGGATATTAGTCCCTGCAGCAATAAATTTCTTCATTAGTTTCGGTGCTGATATTGTTGAACCAACTTGGTCTATAGAAAGATATTTTGATTTTGTTCTCTTATTAATGTCCAGCACAGCAATAGCTTTTCAATTGCCAGTATTACAATTTATTCTTGGTTCTCTTGGAATAATCACAACAGAAAAAATGATTTCGAATTGGAAGATAGTTGTAATTTCCTCCGCAATATTATCTGCAGTAATTACCCCTTCAACAGACCCATTAACTATGTCATTGCTATCTATATCGATTGTGTTTTTATTTTTTGTGGGTACTGGATTAACTTACTTATCAGAAAATCTTAAGTCAAAAACTCTTTCATCTTCTCATTAAGATCTAATTGCAAGCTGACCGCTCTACCTAACCTTGGCTTAGCATTGACTTTCTTTAGCCATTCCCTTACTTCTTCTGAATATCCACATCTATTTAAAATCTCGATTTTATCAGCTATCGATTTTTTATATTCATCTTCACTTAAAGGGAATGATTCCTGTCCAAGAAATCCCCACATCATTTGAAAATAAACGAATTTTCCTCTTTTAAAGAGTCTAAAATCATATTTTTTCCCCCAGCGATGAATCAAATAATGTATAACTTCATCAACTAGCAACGGGTTCATTTAAATCAATTAATTAAGACTTCCTAAACTTTTACTTTAAATTATTAAAAGTCCTATCTATTTGCAACAGAAATTGAACAATTTGCTCCATAATAACTAATAAATAACAGAACCAAGTAGCGAATGACTCAATTAAGTTCCAGTGATGTCCCTTCTATGGGTCGAAGGCAATTTATGAATCTTCTTACATTTGGTACTGCAACTGGTGTAGCTTTAGGAGCCCTTTACCCTGTAGCGAATTATTTCATGCCTTTAAGAGCAGGCGGTGGTGGAGGTGGAACTTCTGCTAAAGATGAATTAGGGAATCCAATAACTAAGACAGGTTGGTTAGCTACCCATCAAGCAGGTGACAGAAGTCTAGTTCAGGGTCTAAAGGGAGATCCAACTTATTTAATAGTTAATGAGGGCGGGGAAATAGGAGAATTTGGTTTAAATGCAATTTGTACTCATTTAGGTTGTGTTGTCCCATGGGATAGTGGTGCCAATAAATTTATATGTCCTTGTCATGGCAGTCAGTACGATACTAACGGGAAGGTAGTAAGAGGGCCTGCGCCTTTATCTTTAGCTCTAGCTCATGTCGATATTGAAGATGATGCTGTACTGGTCAAACAATGGTCAGAAACTGACTTTAGAACTAATGAAAATCCATGGTGGTCATAAAAAAATGAAAAGTCTTAAAAATCAAATCATGAAAAAAACAAGTTTATTTATCTGTACTCTGCTTTTCATTTCAAGCATTGTGTTTTATCCAGAGATCAGTTTTGCTTATCCATTTTGGGCTCAGCAAAACTACGAATCCCCAAGAGAAGCCACAGGTAAGATAGTCTGTGCAAATTGTCATCTAGCTCAGATGCCTACAATTGCAGAGGTTCCACAATCTGTTGGAGCAGACAGTGTTTTCAAAGCTGTAGTCAAAATACCCTACAAAAATGATTTAAAAGAGATAGGGGCTGATGGTTCGGAAGTCCCATTACAAGTTGGTGCTGTTGTAATGCTGCCTGATGGCTTTAAACTTGCTCCACAAGAAAGATGGACTGAAGAAATAAAAGAAGAGACAGAAGGGGTTTATTTCACTAACTACAGTGAAGATAAAGATAATATCATTATTGTCGGACCTTTACCTGGCGATACTAATAAAGAAATCGTTTTCCCTGTGCTTTCCCCTGACCCATCCACTAATAAAGAATATCACTATGGGAAATACTCTTTACATATTGGAGGCAATAGAGGTAGAGGTCAGGTATATCCAACTGGAGATAAGAGCAATAATGTAGTATTCACTTCTTCCACCGCAGGAACTGTAAATTCAATAGAAACAATTGAAGATGGTAGCTATCAAGTCAATATAGAAAACGATAATGGAGAAATTACTACTGAAGCAGTACCTGTTGGTCCTCAACTTATCGTAAAAGCGCAAGACAAAATTAATGTAGGTGACCCTCTTACCAATGATCCCAACGTTGGTGGCTTTGGGCAATTAGATGCCGAGGTTGTACTTCAGAGCCCTTATAGAGTTATTGGATTGATTGCATTCTTCATTGGTGTAGGCCTAACACAAATACTTTTAGTATTAAAGAAAAAACAGGTTGAAAAAGTACAAGCAGCAGAGGGTATCTAACTTTCTCTAAATGCTTATACTTCAAGCTTTTATACAATCTCCAGGAGAAACTTTTTTAAATTTAGGATTAATAACTATTAGATGGTACGGACTTCTTATTTCGGTTTCTGTTTTAATAGGCCTATTTGTCTCTAAAAAACTAGCAAAGGCAAGAAATATTAACCCAGAGTACATTAGTGAAATACTTCCATCATTAATAATCTCTTCAATAATTGGAGCTAGAGCTTATTACGTAATTTTTGAGTGGAGGCAATATAGCGGAGAGAACTTTTTTACTTCTTTTGAAATATTAAATAACATCATTCAAATACCTTCTTTTCTTGCAGTTTGGGAAGGAGGCATAGCAATCCATGGAGGTCTAATTGGAGGATTAATATCAATTATCTATTTCTGTAAGTCGAAAAAAATCAATTTAAAAACTTTTATAGATATATTAATACCCTCGATTATTCTTGGACAATCAATAGGAAGGTGGGGAAATTTTTTCAATAATGAAGCTTTTGGAGTTCCTACAAATTTGCCTTGGAAATTATTTATACCTATCCAAAATAGGCCTTTAGAATTTATGAATTATGAATTTTTTCATCCTACATTTCTCTATGAGTCATTCTGGAATCTTTTAATTTTCATCGTCCTTATTATTACCTTTAATAAACAAAATAAAACAGATTTTTTCAGGCCTGGCTTTATTAGCTGTCTTTATTTAATAAGTTATAGCTTTGGAAGATTCTGGATTGAAGGTTTAAGAACTGACCCACTATGCCTTGGTGGACTTCCACCTTTCTGTGATGGCGGAATAAGAATGGCTCAATTTATAAGTATTTTTCTATTTTCTTCTGGATTAATTGGAATATTTTTTTTAAGATTGAGAACATATAGTGGGAAAAATAGAAAGAATGGATAAAAAAATATCCTTTATTGGTGTTGGTCCAGGCGATCCAGAATTATTAACTTTAAAAGCATTAAAAAAGATAAAAATTGCAGATGTTATTATTTGGACTGATTCTCTAATTCCTGAAAAAATTTTAGATTTTGCTAAAGAAGGTTCTGAAAAAATAAAAACGAGTTCGCTCAACTTAGAGCAAATTACCCTAATTATGATAGAAAAATTCCAAGCAGGGAAAACTGTTGTAAGGTTGCATGATGGAGACCCTTGCCTTTTTGGAGCAATTAGAGAGCAAATCGAAATTTTAAAAAACGAAAAAATTAAAACCGAGGTTGTTCCTGGAGTAAGTGCTTTTCAAGTTGCTGCAGCATATCATGAAGCTGAGTTAACCATCCCTGAGGTAACGCAAACAATAATTTTAACTAGAGCAGGAGGGCGAACAGGGATGCCCGAAAAAGAATCTCTGAAAGATCTTGCCAAACACAATTCCTCTATATGTCTTTATCTAAGTGCTAGGCATGTGAAAAGATCTCAAGAAACTCTACTAGAGTTCTACCCTCCAGAGACTAAAGTGATAGTTGGATTCAGAGTATCTTGGGATGATGGTTGGACATCATTAATAGAATTAAAAGATATGGAAAAATTTTCTATTGAGAAAAGACTTATCAGAACAACCATTTACATAATTAGTCCAGCAATTAGTAAATCTCAAAAAAGATCCAATCTTTATAATCCATCTTATAGACATCTCTTTAGGAATAAATAATCTTTAAGTTGTTAGAAAAATATTAATTACTATAATTAGTAAAAATTTACTTATTTTGAAAGAAATAAAATCTGTTTCAGAAATCAACAATAAAGGAGAAGATTCCTCTTTAAAGAGAATCGGAAATTTCATTAAAGAGGCTAGGTTAAGTAAAAACCAATCTATTGAAGAATTGGCTTCTGATTTAAAAATCGGAGCTCATCAACTTGAAGCCATAGAAGAAGGTAATGAAGAAAAACTGCCTGAAAAAGTATTTATCAAAGCAATGATTAGACGGATTTCACAGAAGCTCAAACTTGATACAGAATTTTTAATGGATGAATTCAAGACAGAGAGGAAAGAAGTGAAAATTGAAGAAATAGTTGAAGAAGTATCCAAAAAAAATTACAAATCTAGGCAATCTAAGAATTTTAATCCAGTTGGATTCCTAATATTTATTTTAATTTCAGGCTTTCTCGGACTAATCGCTTCGTCCTTAATTTTCAATTTATTTTCAGACTCTTCTCAGAATCAAACTCCAAAACAAGAACTTATTAAAAAAACTAAATAACTTTTAAATTCAAATTCTTTACTTCTTTTATTACATTACGGCATAATCCTAAGTTCCATTTTTCAAGAAGAAGATCATGGTTTCTATTTAAAGGTAAAAGTTCAAATGTAAGAATATTTTCCTGCAATTTTATTTGAACTGAGGAGATCACCTTATCAGGTCTTTGATCAAGAGATGCTGCTAGTCTCAGGATTAATGACATTTCAAGAACTAATGTTTTATCTTCTTTGGATATTAAATTTTGCCAAGACTCATGTCTTTTCTTGGGTAGAGTCTTTCTATGGTACCTAGCAATTGAAGCAATAATATTTGTTTCTGCTTCAGAATATCCCAACAACTCACAATTTTTTATTAAGTACCAAGAGTGTTTGTGATATGAACCAACATTCACGTATTTCCCGCAATTATAAAGATTAGAAGCTGCCCAAAGAAGTTCTTTAGCTTTAGGGTCATAATCGCTATGGAAGATATTTTTAGTCTGATCATAGATTTGAAATGCAATATCAATAACTTTCTCAGCTCTTGTATTATCTACTCCAAACTTTCTGGCCTGATGAACTATGGTTGTTTTTCTAATATTACTTTGAATATTTAACTCGTTTTTAATTATCCCTTTACGAAGCATCCAATCTACAACCAAACCTTCTCGAAGCGCCCTCTCACTTATTATTAATTCATTAAAGTTCAACATCTTCATTGCGGTGTTTAATATCAATGCTCCTGGAATAATTATTTCTGCTCTTCTTTCACTTAATGAAGGTATTTTCTTGATTTCCGAAACTGGCAATTTAATAAGTTTATCCAATACATTTTGTAAATTTTCCCTTTTAAATTTATAACCATGCAACTTTTGTTTAGATTCTCCCAAATCATCTGAAATCAAATTTCCTAATGAGGTTGCAGTGCCACTGGTTGCAATCAAAGATAAAGGCTTATCTCCCTTAGATCTACTCTTTATTTTTCGAACAGAGGGTTCTAAAGATCCTTCAATAAAAGTTGTTAGAAAACTCAATCTTTCTGAATTTATAGACTCTTTATTTAAAAAATCATTTTTAAGTCTTACCGCTCCAATTCTCGAACTAGTTAGAGCTATAGCATCTTTTTTATCTGCAAGAATTAGTTCTGTAGATCCTCCTCCAATATCTATGATTACAAAAGACTGATCTTTAAAAGCCATACCAGAAAGAACACCAAGGTAAATTAATCTGGCTTCCTCAGAACCACTTATCATTTCTATTTGAATATCAGTTTCTTCAAGAACTGTTCTAATAAAATCTTGACCATTTGGAGCTTCCCTAACTGCACTTGTTGCTGCTGTTACTATTTGCTTTACTCCATTACTTTTACAATATTCCTTAAATCGCTTAAGAGTAACTAATGCTCTTTGGATTGATTCTTCAGTAAGATTACCCTCCTCATCTCTTTCACCAAGACGAGTGGTTGATTTATCAGTGAATTTTATTGAAAATGATTTTAATTCTAGATTAATTTCTGCTACCAAGAGATGTGTAGAGTTAGTTCCAATATCTATAGAAGCTACTAAAATTTGCTTTTCTTGAAAATATCTTAAATCTTGTTTCTTTATCATTTCTTTTTATAAGATGTAGATATCTTTAATCCATTAATAAATATACCCAAGATTGATTATTAAATAATAGAAATCATTTAATCCTAGTAAGATTATTTAAAGTTATGAAATATACAATAGGGTATATGCAGAACAAAAATAGAAAAATTAGATTAAGTACTTTTTTTGAATTATTAAGGTGGAATAAGCCGACTGGAAGAATGATCTTACTTATACCTGCTGGGTGGAGTTTATATTTAACTCCCGGCGCTAATCCAACATTTTTAATGTTGTTAAGAATAATACTTGGAGGGCTATTAGTAAGTGGACTAGGCTGCGTAGTTAATGATATTTGGGATAAAAAAATTGATCAAAAAGTTATTAGGACAAAAAATAGACCTCTTGCCGCAAATAGAATAAGTCTCAAAACGGCTTATTCAATTCTTTTCTTTTTAATTTTATGTAGTTTCTTTTTGACTTTGTCACTACCTCAACCTGGCAGGATTCTTTCAATTTCACTTGCTTTTTTAGCTTTGCCTATTATTTTAATTTATCCTTCTGCAAAAAGATGGTTTGAATATCCTCAATTAATCTTATCCATATGTTGGGGTTTTGCTGTATTAATTCCTTGGGCCGCAAATGAAGGCAATTTGAACAGTATTGTTTTATTGTTTTGCTGGCTAGCTACTATTTTTTGGACTTTTGGCTTTGACACGATTTATGCTTTAGCAGATAAAAAATATGATATCAAAATTGGAATAAATAGTTCCGCAGTTAACCTCCAGAATTATACAAGAGTAACTATACAAATTTGTTATTTATTAACTTCTATTTTTCTCGCATTATGCGGATTTATTAATCAAATGGATTTTATTTTTTGGCCAATTTGGCTCACGACGACAATCTTAATGCAGCGAGACATATTAAAAGTATTTCCAGAGGAAAAGCAATCAATTAAAAATATTGGGAATCACTTCAAAAATCAATCAATTTATGGAGGAGTGCTTTTATTAGGAATTATTATTGCCTCATAAATTCTAAATATGATTTTCAGATTAAAAAAAGGTGATCAAATAAATATAATAGCTCCTAGCTCCTTTATTGATGAAGAGGAAAATTTTCAAAAAGGGATAGAAATTTTAAAAAACTGGGGCTTGGAAATTAATAAAAATAATTCCTTGTCAAAAAAATTTGGTTATTTTGCAGGTGATGATTCTACTAGATTTGAAGAACTAGAAAAAGCACAAAATAGTAAGCTAATCATTTTTGCAAAAGGAGGTTGGGGCTCAGCAAGACTATTAGAAAAAGAACCTTCTTGGCAGCATGGTTTAATGCTTGGATTCTCAGATACATGTTCTTTATTACTATCTAAATATTCTCAAGGATTTACAGGTTCAATTCATGGGCCTATGGTTACTGGCCTTTTCAAAGAGCCCGATTGGAGTCTTGAGAGATTAAGAAATTTACTTTTTGAGGGATATGTTGAGGACATAAGAGGAATTCCTTTAAGAGGCGGTAAAGCTAAAGGAGAAATTATCGTTTCTAACTTAACTATTGCCACTTTTTTAATTGGTACTACTCACTTTCCAGATTGCAAAGGGAAAATAATAATTTTTGAAGATATTAATGAAGATATTTATAAAATTGATCGCATGTTAACTTACCTTAGGATGACTAAAACACTTACTGAAATTGCAGGTATTGGATTCGGAAGTTTTTCTAATGATTCCTGCGAACTTGAATGGAAAGATTTACTAAAAAACTGCATTATTGAAAGACTCCAAGAGTTTGATTTTCCTATTCTTTTTGACCTTCCAATAGGCCACATATCAGGGAATGCATGCATCCCATTAGGGTATGAAGCAACCTTAGATGGTGATAAAGGCACTCTTAGTATCGATAAACCTTTTTAACTAGTAGTTATTCACAAAAAGTTTTGCTATTTTCAAATCTATAGGGGATGTAATCTTTATATTTGAAGAAGTTCCTTCAATAATCTTAACTTTCCAATTAAGCATTTCGAATAGTGAGGCATCATCTGTGACTTTCCATTTTTTATCAATTGCCATCATATGTGCTTTTTTTAATCTATCTACTAAAAAGCCCTGAGGAGTTTGCGCTGCCCATAAATAATTTCTATTTGGTGTTTCTTTAATAAAACCTTCATTATCAACAATCTTTATTGTGTCAGTTACCTTAGTAGCCAAAATTACAGCTTCATTTTCATCTAATTGCTTGGCACAAAGGTCTATCAATTCAGGATTAATTAGACATCTAGCACCATCATGTATTAAAACTTTTTTAGCATCTTTTGGTAACGCTTTTAAACCATTAAAAACTGACTGTTGTCTGGTTTCACCTCCATCAATCCAATGAACTTTTTGGGCAAAATCCTTTGCTGAATTTAATAATAAATTTTTATCTTTCGGTTGCCCAATTATTCCAACCCAGTTTGTTGAGCTTGCAGAAAATACAGATTTAAGTGTCCAATAAATTAAAGACTCTCCCTCTAAATCAATAAGTAATTTATTTTTTCCAGCTTTCATTCTGCTACCACTTCCTGCAGCTGGTATTAAAAAATGCACAATAGAAGTACTTAATAATTTCGAGACAATTATAAATAAAAGCAATATCTTTACACAAATAGTACTACGATTGAAAATTATAAAATTTCACAATGTCCAATACAGATTCATTATCAGGCAAAGTTGCTTTAATCACTGGAGCTAGCAGAGGAATTGGTAAAGAAATTGCTTTAGAACTAAGCCGCCTAGGAGCAGAAGTTTTTATTAATTACTCTTCTTCTGATGAAAAAGCTGAAGAAGTTGTAAATTCAATAAAAAATTCGGGAGGTAAAGCTCATAAATTAAAATTTGATGTATCAAGAGAGGATTCTGTCAGTTCAGCTTTTGAAGAAATCATAAAAATAAATGGCTCCATTGATATTCTTATTAACAATGCTGGTATTACTAGAGATGGACTATTGATGAGAATGAAATCGGAACAATGGGATGATGTATTAAATACAAACTTAAAAGGGGTTTTTCTTTGTACAAAATACGCTTCAAAATTTATGATGAAAAAAAGAAGTGGTAGTATCGTAAATATTTCATCTGTTGTTGGAATAATTGGTAATCCCGGTCAAGCAAATTATTCTGCAGCTAAAGCAGGAGTTATTGGATTCACCAAAACTTGTGCTAAAGAATTTGCTTCAAGAGGTATAAACGTAAATGCAATAGCTCCAGGCTTTATAGAAACAGAAATGACTGAAAAACTTAATACTGAAGAGATACTTAAAGTTATCCCATTAGGGAAATTAGGAAGTTGTACTCAAATTGCAAACTTAGTGTCATTCTTAGTTTCAAGTAATGCTGGAAGTTACATTACAGGGCAAACAATAAGTATAGATGGAGGTATGAGTATTTAATTATGTACTTTCATAAGGCTGACCCAATTCATCTCTTAACCTTCTAATTTTCTGTAAAAGTTTAAGTCTTCGACTTCTAGCAGTTAATGTCAAGAAAAATCTTAAAGGAAAGTATATTAATGTCATAGCAATCGCGAGGATTGCGGTAAGAGTAAAAATAAGATTATTTGTTTCTTCCATAACTTAAAGATACTCTTATTTGAGTTAATTTGTACTTCTCATGAAAAGAAATTCGGCTTTCCCCACTTAATTAAATATCCCTTAAAAATGATTCTATGGGAGATTAGAATAAGAATAAAGATCGCGTAAACATGGCTAAACAGTTAAGTTTTTCTAATGAATCAAGAGAAGCTCTAGAAAAAGGTGTGAATTTTGTAGCTAATGCAGTAAAGGTTACTATTGGGCCAAAAGCAAAAAACGTTGTAATAGAAAAGAAATTTGGTTCGCCGGATATAGTAAGAGATGGATCTACAGTTGCTAAAGAGATAGAGATTGAAAACCCTATTTCTAATTTAGGTGCGAAATTAATAGAACAAGTTGCATCCAAGACAAAAGAGAGTGCTGGTGATGGAACAACAACAGCAACTATTTTGACTCAGAAGATGGTCCAGGAGGGATTAAAAAACATTGCTTCTGGTGCCAGTCCTATGGAGTTAAAAAAAGGTATGGAGGTTGGCCTAGCTGTTGTTTTAGAGAAATTAACTTCCAAAAGTATTTCATTAAGTGGTTCTGATATCCAAAAAGTTGCAACAGTTAGTGCTGGAGGTGATGAAGAAATTGGATCTATAATTTCAAAAGCAATGGATATTGTTACTTCTGATGGTGTAATAACTGTTGAAGAATCTCAATCACTAGAAACAGAATTAGATATAACTGAAGGAATGTCTTTTGATAGAGGTTATAGTTCTCCATATTTCGTAACAGACCAAGAAAGACAAGTTTGTGAACTAGAAAACCCTAAAATATTAATAACTGATCAAAAAGTCTCAACTTTAGTTGATTTGGTTCCAATACTTGAAGAAATTCAGAAGTCAGGCTCACCTTTTCTAATTCTTGCTGAAGATATCGAAGGAGAGGCTTTAACCACTCTGGTTTTGAATAAGAATAGTGGGGTTTTAAATGTAGCTTCCGTAAGAGCTCCGTTATTTGGGGAGAGAAGAAAAGCTGCCCTTGAAGATATTGCAATTCTTACAGGGGCTAAGTTAATTAGCGAAGATAAATCAATGACCCTTGATAAAGTATCGATCAATGATTTAGGTAAAGCAAAAAAAATAACTATCACAAAGGATAAAACTACAATTGTTGCCTTCGAAGACACTAAAGATTTAGTTAAAGCGCGAGTAGAGAAATTAAAGAGAGAAGTTAACATAACTGAATCTGAGTATGATCAGGATAAAATAAATGAAAGGATAGCCAAACTAGCAGGAGGAGTTGCTCTTATCAAAGTAGGAGCTGCTACAGAAACAGAGATGAAGTATAAAAAATTAAGAATCGAAGATTCCCTTAATGCTACGAAAGCTGCTATTGAAGAGGGTGTTGTTTCTGGAGGAGGACAAACATTAATTGAAATATCTGATGACCTTTTAAATTTAAGTGAAACATCTTCAGATGATTTAAGAACAGGGATAAATATAGTTAAAGAAGCACTTTTGGAACCTACCAAACAAATAGCAATAAATGCTGGTTTTAATGGTGATGTAGTTGTAGCTGAAATTCAAAGGCTTAATAAAGGCTTTAATGCTAATTCAGGACAATATGAGGATTTAAAAGATTCAGGAATATTAGATCCAACCAAAGTAATAAGATTAGCTCTTCAAGATTCAGTATCTATTGCAGCTATGCTTCTAACAACAGAAGTTGCAATGGCCGACATTCCTGAACCTGAAGCCGCAGCTCCTGGAGG